>CAVVXR010000001.1:0-242987 GCA_963752215.1 uncultured Acidobacteriaceae bacterium
CTCTTCAGCCGCTTCCGGGCGACGCCGGAGCAGTCGCCTCGTTGATGAGTCTTTCGGCGGAGAACTCACGCAGTCGGCGCGGTGCGCGGCTTCGTGCAGGTGGGTGTGGTGTATTCAATGTTTTATCCGTCACCTCTTCTCATCGATCATATAAAATCCCCAACCTTATCTGGGGCAGGGGCTTGATGCCGTCGTTTCGGGCACGACGAAGCATGAGCCCTCTTCTTCTCGTCTTAAAGTCCCAGTCGTTGACCGCACGCAAAAGGAGCGCAGGCAGCGGAGAAATATATGGACGCTTTTGCTCTCACTCGAAGCGCAGTATGATACAAGTTCGGCTTGGATCGGCGCCGACGAATGCAAGGGGCCTGGAGCGAGATAACTGGAGATGGTCTGCCACGTTTAATCCATGTGGACTCCATCAGCCGCCGCGAACTGCGTACGCTTGCGGGAGTTGGTGGAGGCCCCCGGGGTCGTGTGTGGTCGCGCGTACCACCGTTACCAGCATCTAGGGGATACAACGGAGCAATGCGTCGGAGTATTGCGAGAGCAGGCTCTGGTTGAACTCACATGGAAGGCCCTTCGGACGTATCTAGACGATCCCGTTTTTCTTAAGAAAACAGCGAAACGCGGGGCAATCGAGCAGATGCGTGACCTAGTCCGCGATGGCTGCCTCGAAGCCGTCCTCGATGAACATATATGGCACTCGGCAAAGAAACCCAAAGCGACTCTCAACAAGATTGCAGAAGAGTTACGTGATGCGCTCCAATTGTCGCCGGTGCATCAGGTTTTCACATTGCCCGGAGACGCGGTTCTGGTGCAAAGGTAAAGGACGGCATTCGCGTTGTTTGCCGCGCAGCGGTTGCGTTTGGCAGTACCGAGCGCTTTGAAGATGGCAAGGCGGTGCGTCCCGATGAAGTGCTGAAGGCTTTCAATTCACCCTTCCGACCTTTCCTGCTTGCATCGACTTCGGTCGGCCAAGAAGGACTTGACTTTAACGTCTGGTGCGACCGCATCGTGCATTGGGATCCCTGTAGAACACCACTCGATCTTGAGCAGCGTGAAGGCCGAATACAGCGATTCTTGGGTCTCGGAGTTCGACGAGCGCTGGCTCGCACGCATGGTTCCAAGATAGCGGGGCTTCACACAGAGCTTCCATGGAATTCTTTAGAAGAAGAGGCCGAACGCACTTCCGAATGGACAGCAAACGGAATTGTTCCCTGGTGGGTAATTCCAGAGATGAAATTACAGAAGCATTTCTTCTTAATCGAGCAGAGCCGCGACATAGCAAAGTATCGGCTGCTTCTTAAGCAGCGGATGCTTTATCGATTCGCATTGGGGCAGCCGAACCCGCACGAATTCGTGAAGGAACTCACACTGAAAGCGATGCAGAATGAAGTTGGTGATCGAGAACTCAGAGAACTGATGCTTAATTTGAGCCCGGCTACCCCTCCTGGCCGTAGTTCCTGATCAGGAAAACGGCAGAGTTCAAGCGTTAGTCGGGATATGCTCTCTTCTCATTCCATTCTACGAATGCTGCGGGGCAATTAAGTCCTTTGCTTTTGCCATTTTGCACCATCGCCAGCACCCTCATCCGCCGACTGCGGAGGAGGGTAATTCCAAAATGAGAAGAAAAGACGCGATAGTAGTTGAGCGACGGCAGAGGTTGGCACTTCCAGATCGTTCTGCGAGGGAACGGCAGAGGTCTTCGCAAAGCCACAAATCCTGAAGAAACAAAATAGGCTCAGACAATTGTCGAACTTGGAAAATGTCTTTGAAGTCGATGCCTGGCAGGTTCGCCCGACCCCGGTCCTCTTGATCGATGATATGGTCGATTCTCGTTGGACGTTTACGGTGCTTGGCAGCAAACTGCGGCAAGCAGGTAGTTGAACAGTTTTTCCATTTGCCCTGGCGGACTCATCCGCGGGGGCTGGGGAGTAAGATCGTTCCCTCGCCGTGAATGACGATTCGCAGTACAGACCGCTCCGCGGGACGAGTTTGTGGTCGGACACAATACGGACACATCCTGGGTACCGGAACATACCACTCAGCACCAGAAGGTACAACAACCGCAGATATACAAGTCAAGTAACATCAACAACTTCGACTGATTCTGAACCGCTTAGCGAATTGGAAGGCGGCCCTGAAAAGGCCGGGCTTCCACCCGTAGGGAGCTTAAAGTCGAAATTTGACAGGAAATCGGAACGGATTCAGAATCCTCGAGTCATCCGGTCCCGAACTTTAACCCGGGATGATGACTGAAAGGGGGGTAGCATGTACGACCCGGCAGAGACGAGAAGGGCCGACGAAGAGCTCAGAATTCTAGCTGCCGTTAAGCTGCCGTTAAGCGAAAAATGGGTGCTAAAAAGCCGGTTTTTCGGGACTTCGCCCAGAGGAAGTGCCCTGTTTTCTTAACGACTTACGCGACGTTCGGTAAACTGCAAAACCTTTATGCGCCGGTTCGATCCCGGCCCGCGCCTCCAATTCTTTCAGCAACTAACAGGAAACGAATTTGAAGCAGGAATTGCGACGGTAAAGGCTTTTTTTCGGGTTCCCATTTCCAGTCTTGCACTGTTTCTGAATCACTGGTTTGACGGACCGTTTCTTGAGTGCGGCTTGAGGGTGTGCATGCTTCGCGAGATTTGCACAACAGGCGTAATATGTCTTCATGAATCGTCTCGCAGCAATCGCATTGATTGTCGTAGGGATAGCGATTCCGGCCTGCGCACAAAGGGCTACATCCCGCGGCAGCTTCTCCGGTCACACTATCCAGGCGTCCCGCGGTGCCTTCAGTCCCAGTAGATTCGCAGGCTCTCCCGGCTATCCAGGCAGCAGACCTTCCATTCTGGTCCGCGGACCGCAGAGAGGCGGCGCCGGCAATTCCAGCGCTCGCCAGCCCTATTCCGGCGCCTCGCGCTATCGAAGACCTTACCCGGGTGCAAGAATTCCCTATCTGTTACCGGGGATAGGCCCCTATTTCACTGGATATCCAGACGCATTAGATTACGATGATTCTTCAGCTCCGCCGGCTAACCCACCAGAGGCATACGATGCCCAACCAGATGATCAAGGGCCCCCGGAACCCCCCGGTCCCTACCAGTCTGCATCTGACCTACCGCATCAATCATCGATTCCTGACAGCGAGGAGGCGGTCACTCTGATCTTCAAGGACGGTCGGCCTCCTGAGCAGATTCATAATTACGTTCTGACCCCGAAGACACTCTATGTTGGCGATCAGCATCACAGGGATATCCCGACGGATCAACTGGACCTGGTTGCGACGGCAAAGGTGAATCATGACGCCGGAGTTGATTTTCACCTGCCGGACCCTCCAAGGTAGTTATTGCCAGTGCGCGCTCTGCGCTCCACTGTCGAGTAGGACGATGCAGGCAGTAGACCGGCTGAAGATGCGGACTGTTAAGAAACAGGGGTGGCTATGTTGAAGGGCAGGATCAGAAAATGCGGACGCGGATGCCGGAGCTGAGGCCGTAGGAAGTCAAAGTGCCGTAGTGGAATTGCGCCAGAACTGGTACTCGAAATCGGCAACTCGAATGCGAATTCTGCGCGTAACCCGGAAGTCGAGTCCCGCGCCTGGCTCAATCACAAAGTCTTTGTCCGTGCCATAGTTATACGGATAGTTGAATTGACCGAGGCCAACAAGGCCTTTGATATACGGCTGGAATCTTCCATAGGTCATGTGGTAGCGGGGACCAATCAGATAAGTCGTGGCATGGACATTGGCTGTCTGATGGAAGACGAGCCATTTTGCTTCGCCTTCAATGCCGATGCGGCGCCTGGTATCAAGGTCGGCGATTGCGGCGACGCCGAGCAACTTCCGTGCGCCGTATTGCAGGTAGTCTCCGGTGACTGTTGCGCCGACTGTCAGGTTGCATCCGCCCGCATCGGCCGCCGGCACGACCTGGCAGAGTGCGACGCGTGGGATTATGAAGCAGTGCGCGAGGAGCAGGACAGCAAAAAGCGTGGTTTGGATGGATCGTGTGGTCTTGTTCGGCCCGAAATATCCGTGGCCACACAGCATTGAGCGAAGACCGCTCCATAGGGATTGGCAACCGCTGAGGACCGCGGAGTTTCAGAGCGCCGGGATTTCGATGATCCAGCAACCGTCTTCATCCTTCTCCTGCGAAGCACGACATCGAGTCGCGCTATTGAGTGATGGTCAGCGTCACGTTCTGATAGTGGATGACATCGCTGCTGACCCCTGTGGCGGTGATCTGGATCACATAGGTACCCGGCACGGCGGTGGCCTCAGTGAAGCCGGAGCAGCCATTCAGCAGCATGGCGGCAGAGGAGAGCAGCAGAAGAATCGCGGCCGTAAAGGCCGGCCCGTGGCGCTTGCGGAACCGCCATAGAATCAGGCCGAAGAATGCGCTGATGGGCAGAGACAGAATGGACAAGCCTGCCAGATTCGCGCCGCGGTTGCGCCCACGCGAATTCATGGCGACGGTGCCACCGCTTAGCGGATTATTGGTGTCGATGGTGACCTGGGCGGTCTGCGTGCCGTTGGCTGCCAGCACTACGCTGGGGCTTGAGAAATGGCAAGTGACGACCGATGGAAGCGACGCGCAGCCCAGTCCAAGGGTGTCGGCGAATCCACCGATGGAAGTAAACGTCAGCAGGGCTGTGGCGTTCTGCGATACTGCCACAGTGATTGCGGGGGGATTGACGGCTATTGTAAAGCTGCTCGGAGTACCGAGGACACTCACCGGAAGCGAAGTGGAAGGGGCGTGCAGCGCATCGCCGCCATAAGCTGCGACGATTGTGAAGGTGCCCGCAGTCAGGTTCGGATTGAGAGTCGCCAGACCACTCGAATCAAGCGTCGCTGTGCCGATCACTGTCGATACACTTCCTGAAACGCTCGAGAAAGTGATCGTGCCTGTGGGTGTGGGCCCGAAGGTGCCGATGACGGTGGCCACCAGGACCACTTGCGAATTAGGGCCTGGGGTAGATGTCGCCCCCAAAGCCGTTGCTGTGGGGATGGTCGTTACCAGAATGCTGATTGCCGGGGAAGAACTCGGCATGTCGTCCACATCTCCGCTATAACTCGCTGTGATTGAATGGGTGCCGGCAGAGAGATTGGAGCTGCTTATCGTAGCTGTTCCCGTGGCATCGAGGGTCGCGGTTGCGATGGATGCGCCATCGACAAAAAATGTGACCGAGCCTGTGGGTAGGCCCCCGTTCCCCGCGACCCTGGCGGTAAAGGTGATCGGTGAATCGACGGCCGCAGGACTGGGACTGGCCGTGACCGCAGTCGATGTAGTTGCAATCTGCACAGCAAGAGAAAGCGGCGAAGATGCACCGCCGGCATCGTTCGCGTCTCCTGAGTATGTGGCGACGATTAAGTAGTTCCCGACTCCGAGAGTGAGGTTAATGGCTGCCGTTCCCGCTGCGCTGACCGCAGCGCTGCCCAGAACGACCGTCCCGCTTGTGAATGTGACTGTGCCTGTCGGCACATTCACGCCCTGCGTCAGCTTGACCGTAGCTGTAAGGAGGATGGCGCCGCCCGCAAATGCTGGATTGGGAGCGGCAGCAACAGTGGTTGCGGTTTGCGCCTGATTTACCACCTGCGTAAGCACTGCCGATGTGCCGGGAGCGTAGGTTGAGTCTCCGGGGAATGTTGCGGTAATGCTGTGCGTGCCGACTGCCAGCGTGGAGCTGGTAAAGGCGGCTTGGCCGGTTCCTCCCAGCTGCGGGGTGGCTCCTCCGCCCAGTAGGACGGCTCCAATCTGAATGCCACCGTCATAGATCGTGACCGTTCCCTGCGCGTTGACGGATTGGGTTTCTGGGATCGAAATGGTGAAGGTAACCGCGACACCGTAGTTCGAGGGATTGGCGCTTGACGTGACAATGACCGTGGACCCGCCTTGAACATCCTGATCGAGCGTGCCCTGACTGGGTTGAATATTGTTGGCCGGGTCCCCGCCAAAAGAAGCAATGATGGTGTGCGTGCCCGCCGCAAGAGTCGAAGTGCTGTATGTCGCCACGCCGGCCGAGTTGAGCGTTGCAGTGGCGAGGATTGCAGAGCCGTCGTAAAAAATGACGTTGCCATCGGGGGCGATGCTTCCGCCGGCGGAAGTTACAGTTGCCGTGAAGGTCACGCTTTGACCGACGGCCGATGGGCTTCCGCTCGTAGTGAGCGCGGTCGCGGTCGCTTCGAGTACGGTTTGGGTCAAGGGAGCTGAGGTGCTGGGAAAATGGGTCGGGGGGCTGCTCGTGTCGTTGTAGGTCGCGGTAATCTGATGCGTTCCCACGGTCAGTGCGGTGATTGCGCATGTTGCGGTTCCCTGTGCGGTCAAGGCAACAGGATTAGGACATCCTGCCGAGCCTGGAAAGGCGGTTCCATCGTAGAAGAAAGTGACAGAGCCGGTGAGCGCCCCGGTTCCAGTGCCCGTGATTACGGTCGCGATGAAGCTGACGCTCTGGCCGAATCCGGATGGATTCAGGCTGGATGCCACCGTCGTGGTGGTGGCGTTGACGACCGTCGCAACCCCCCAAACCTGAATGTCGAGCGGCGAGTTGACGGTGACGCCGACGACATCGATATTGTCGATGATCGATGCCTGCGTCGCGGGAGGCGGAATGACCAGTGTCTTCGCGGGCGCAAACACCACACCGGCTTCGCAGTCTTCATCGACAGACATTGATGGTGGGTTCAAGGCGCAAGTTGTGGTCGCCGGATCAAGCGCGACATTGGTGCCGAGGGTGATTGCGGTGATGTCGAATGGAGCGTTGCCGTCATTTTCAATGGTCTGAACGATCGGGCTGGATTCTTCTCCCTGGCGGACGGGAGTGAGCCTGAAATCAAGGACGACGAGGTTGCTCTGGATCTGCTGGACATCCTGATTGTAGTAATTCGCGACGTAGATGTTGCCGCTGCCGTCGATCCCCATCCCAATGGGCCCGTAAATGATCAGTTGCTCGAGGTTTCCACCAAACAGGTCCTCGCCGGCGCCGTTTACCGCGATCGTCGCGATGTCTCCGGTCAGAGCGTTGACTCTGCGAACGGCGGCATTCTGAGTGTCGGCAATATAAACATTCCCGGCCGGATCGGGGATGACGCCCTCTGGCGTCCACAAGGCTGCTGAAGTCGCAGCCGCGCCGTCGCCGGTGTAGGCCGCGGCCCCGGTTCCCGCAAAGGTTGAAATGATGCCCGAAGTGCTCACCTCGCGAATGCGGTTGTTGGCCGAATCGGGAATGTACATGTTGCCGGCAATGTCAAAGGCAACTGTAAAGGGGTAATTGAGCTCGGCGCTTATTGCCTGCCCGCCATCTCCAGAGAATCCTCCTGCGCCCGAGCCAGTTGCGGTTCCGTTACCCGCAACGGTCGTGATGATGCCTGTGATTGCATCGACTCTGCGAATGCGATGATGCGAGGTGTCGGCGATAAAGAGATTTCCAGCGATATCGACGGTTACGCCCTGGGGATTGTTCAGATTGGCCGCCGTTGCCTGGCCGCCATCGCCGACGTTGGTTGAGCTTCCCAGCGCGCCGTTGCCTGCCACCGTGGTGATGATGCCGGATGCGGCCGTGACCTTGCGAACGACGTTGTTACCGCTGTCCGCAATGTAGACATTGCCGGCGCCATCGACAGCCACGCCGGATGGAGTGTTCAAGGATGCGTTGACGGCCGGGCCGTTATCTCCCGTATAACCTGGAGTTCCGTTGCCCGCGAAGGTGTTGATGATGGTTGTCCCGGCATTCACTACGCGGATCCGGTAATGGAGGCTGTCTGCGATGTACAGGTTGGCCGCACCGTCGATGGCCAATCCCGCTGGCAGATCGAGCGACGCCTGCAAGGCTGGACCACCATCGCCAAGCGGGCCGCTGAAGAGACGGCCCTGGCCGGCGATGTCGGGCATGTTGCCGGAAACCAGAATCCCCAGTCCGCCCAATCCTGTGCCGGATAAGAACGCGGTGCCCAGAACATGGCTACTGCCGTCGAGAAGCACGACAGCGCCGGCACGGACGCCAGGCGCGGTGGGAGTAAACGTAACTGACTCCGTGCAGGTGGCGCCGACGGCGAGGGTCGTGACGCAGTTTTGCAATCCGCTGCCGGCAACGAAGTCCAGATTGGGCACGCCCGCCGTCAACACCTGCACGGTGGCCACCGTTCCTCCGGTTTGGGCTGTCACTATTACATTTTGCTGGCCCGCCGTTGTGCCTACAGTTTGCGGAGTGGAGAAGACGGCTTGCGTATGCGCGGCCACATTCGTCAGCAAGAGAGCTGCAAGGCAGATTAGCCTTTTATAGCGGATCGCCCGTCTCCGGGTGTTCTCAAGCAAGTTGGAGGGAATGTCGAAACGCGAAGTTCCGGGCCGGATCGCGACGCTCAAGTCAGGACTATCGACGTGAGCTTGAGTGCTGCTCATGGGCAACTCCATTCAGGACTCGCATGGCGCTGTTCATCTTGGGAACTGTGGTTCAGTGATAAGAAGAACAAGCGAGGAGCAAGGCCCGGGCCACCTTGAATTCAGTGGCTGAAGCTGCCTTTACACGATGGAGTATATCCAGATGTTTGGACAGGTTATGTCGCGTTCTGCTCAGAGCTGTTCTGCTGTGCCTGAACGGAAATCCAGTTGCAATATGGGATACCGGCGCTCCAATGCAAAACATTTATTTTCCATTTCTCTAATGATCAGTACGAGCCAAGTCGGGCGCGCTAGTGAATGTACTTGTGTCATTGAACGATCGAGGCTCAAAAAAGGTGTTCGGCTTTAGGTGACATGCTGGCCGCAAACGCGCTACGGCTTTGTATCCGCCCCAGGCGCCGCATCGGGTGCAGCGGCGGCAACCCGAGCCTGCACCGCAACCTGCCGCGTAGCCTGCGCGGTCTGAGATCCAGCCGGAGAAGCCGGCAGAATTGGCATGGTGAGCGTCTGGACCGTTGACGGATCGTCGCGCAGCTTCAAATAGAGCACGCCGTTGATGGGATGAGGCACGCTTAACTGCGTTCCGGTAAATTCCGGCGCTACGTCCGTTACGTTTTCAAAGTCATTCGTGGATGCGATCGACATGGCCAGGAAGAGGTTGGTTCCGGTCAAGGTGCAGGGCTTGGCGACATTGTGCGGACAGTGCAGCTGCATGAATCCAGGCAGCCGCACCAGGGTTCCAAGAGGCAGCCAATCGCCGGTGACGCCCTGGGCCGAGATTGCTCGCGCTTCAACCGGCCCAAATGCCGAGGAACCAAAACGGGCCAGCGGATCGACATTTCCCACCGCGGTCTTCGCGTCTTCGAGCATCAAACTCCCATCGGCCAGCGACAGTTCGGTGCGGAAGCTGCTGTCGTCCGCAGCCACTTCAATCTTCTCGTCGCGCGGAAACTTCACTGGCACGTCGGAGCGCAGGAAAAAGACGAAACGACCCGCGACAGGCACGTCGTCCGGACTGTTCAGATGCACCGGTGATGGGGATTCTGTCGCTACTTCCTGCGTGCCCTTGCTGAGCAGGGTGATCCGTGGGCGCGGAGATTCCACCGTAACCGGTGCCTTCAATTGCCGCCCGTCCCGCAATTGCACAGAGGCGGTGTAATGCTTTCCTGGCTCCAGGCCGGCAGTCGCGCCATCGGCATTCATCGCCAGTTCGTCCAGATCCTTCACCCGGCTTAACAAGGACGGAGTCAGGTTAATCTCCTCCACTTTGGCCTTTTCCACCTCGTCGAGCCGAGTGCCCCGAAGCATAGCCACGGAGTCTCCGGCACTCAGCGTCAGCCGATCGAGCGATGCGGCCTCGGCATAAGCCGTCATAATCAGGCTGTCGGGCTTCTTCAAACCAAACTGCAAAACCTGCAGGGTGACCGGCCCCGGAGCTGCGTCTTTCATGGGTACGGCCACCTCCAGAATCTCAGGTTTGGGAGATTTCCAGGCCAGTGGTACCTGCCTGTCGCCGATTTGTTCCTCCACCCGGTCGACACACAACGAGCTTTCCCCTTCAAGATGCAGCGTGTCCTCGCGCCCCACTACCAGCGCGGATTGGTCTCCCGCTGCCAGCGTCCATTTGCCGGGCTGAACCGCGCGCAAGTGGAAACGCGGGCCTTCCCAGTTGTCAAAACCCCATTTGCCGCGCAAGACGGCGGTTAGATTGCCCTCGGCCATTGACGGCGCGGGATTCTCAAGTATCAGGCCGCCCGCTGACGGATCGGCCTTTACGGGCAGGTCCACGAGCCCGCTCTTCGTTTCAATGTGCAGCGACAACCCGTAAGCCAGCTGGGTCGAGAACACAATCGGAGCGCCCTCCGCGGGCAGCACCAGGCCTGGTTTCTCCGCGCAAAAGCTTTCCGCTGGATTCACCGGATGCAGCGGCGGCGGCTTGCCGGGCCCGACGGGCGGCAGCGCCACCACCACGACTGACTTGGGATCGCGAAACGACGGAGGAACATTCAAGCGCAGATTGAGCTCATCCATTTTGGGCAGAGCCAGCGCGGGAATGTACTGGAAGTGCGCAACATGCAATGATGCGAGAATTCTGGCAGTGTCTACGATGGCGCCTATATAGGGGCTGTAGGCGCCCCCTCCGGCCAGGTTCGAATAGCTGATTTGGTTCATCAGATCCGCAGTCGATCCGCTGGTTAGCTGCGTCACCAGCGATTGCGCGTTGGCGTCGTCCAGCACCAGCGCATCCGGCTGTTCCGTCAGGCACGGAGCCTGCTGGTCACTCGGCTTGTCGAAGCACTCCTTGTCCAGCTTGATGCCCAGGCTGCGCGCCGCCATCGCGGCTCGAGTCTTCAGCAACGCGGCGTCGGATTGTGACGTGACTTTGACCTCAGACAGATAGGTTTCCAGCCGCATTCGGTCCCAGCTGGCAGCCTGCAAGTCTTGCGTGGCGCGCACAAATGCTCCAGGCCGTCCGCGCACGGCGGCGCGCAGCGTGCTGAAGTCGCCGCCGGTCTCCGGCGCAAGAAACATCAACGCCTGCTGCGCTTCCGCCGGAACGGTCACAAACACGCCCTCGCTCCGCACCTCGCGATTCCAGGTCTCAACGCGAGTAAACCACTCCGGTGGCGGAGGATTGGTGGCTCCGCGCAGGAATGCGACGATCAAAACATAGTGGGTGGACTGGCTTTCGGGAAGGTCGGGATGAATCCACAGCCGATCTCCGGCCAGCAGGTTGGGGACTTCGCTGATTGGCAGCGTGACCTCTCCGCGCTTCACATGCACGTCGACTTTTGGTCCCGAAAGGTCGAAAGCCGGGCCATCGGCATAGAGCCCGATTGAAGCCAGAGACCAGACCAGAACCAGCTGCAGACAACGGCGCATATTGTTTATTGTACGAAGCCCGCCGGGGGAACAGGTCTTGAATGATCCAGCGCCTGATCGCCGCATCGACTGAAGAAGAGCCTTTGGAGGTCCCTATTGTCTCCAAGTCGCTGGGTTCGCATAACTTTCGCACCGGTAAGCGCCGCGCCGAAATATCGGTTACACTGGGAAACGTATAACGTTGCACCGAAAGTTTGGCTAGAGTTTTTCTCAAATCCGTGTAAAGGTATAAGAGAGAAGTGGTAGATGGCTCCTGGCGCTTAAGAGCCTCGTCCGTAACGATCGCCTTACATTGATTAGGAAAATGCCGCGGGCAGCATTTACTTGATGCATATAAGCAAAGCCCCCGTGGCTAATTGACGAGAACACGTGCCCCATCGCTGGAATGATCTGGGACTCACCAGTGCGAGGGACCAGTTTTAGAACTAAGGCTGCTCTACTTTCCCTGCTGTCTGCGACGCTACCGGTCTCCGGAACAAGGCCTTTATTTCTCCGGGAACGATGCGGCGGCCAAAGGGCTGAAGCGCGGCATAAGGGGAAGAAAAAATGAAAACTGCAAGAGCTGCATCGAGCAGCATAGATTTAAGCCACCTGAGCATTCCCGACGCGGAAGAGATCATTGAAGAAGCCCTCAACGATATGGGGTTTTCAGCCGATCCAAGCCTGGCCAGGGCATTTCGGTTTCTGGCCCCGCCCGGATACCAGGCTATTGTCGAGCTTTGCGGTGAAAATGGCCGCAGCAAGCGCCGCAACGCGACAGCAGATACGTGGTCTCCCGAGGAAGATGAGGTGCGCATCTACTTCGAGCGCATCGGCGATGGCGAATCTGCCCCGCGTGCAGCCCGATCACCCCGGACGGCTGCCGTGCATGATTATGACGACGAAGACGACGACGGCCAGGAGGCCGTCATTCCGGCCGACCTTGACGCCCGCGTGAAAGAGCTGTGCGCAGCGCTGGCCGAGGCCGAACGCGGAGGCCATGCCTTCATCGCTCTCAAATGGTTTCGCGATTCGTTCTTGCCGCGCAAGGCATTCCGCTGGAATCAGCATCCCGAGTCGCGCCAGGCGGTGTTGGCTGAGGCCATTCAGCGCGGCGTTGTGCTCACCAGCAAGATCGCCAACCCCAAGACGCCCGCGTATCCGACCACTACCATTCGCCTTAACCGCGCCGAAGCCGGCATTCCCGACGAGGCGCAGCGCTTCCATCCTGTCGCAGTGCATGGCGACTCCATCGCTGACGCAATTGAAGAGGAACGGGGAAACATTTGAGCTGCTACTTTCTTGAGTCAACGGCTTTCGCAAAGCTCTTCGTCCAGGAGCAGGGCACCGATGCTCTGATCCGGTTGATGGAAGCCGTTGAAGATAACCGCAAGCTCATCTCAGCCTCTACGCCGCTGGAGGTTTATGCCGCAGTTCGCCGGCGCGAACGGGCTGGAGGCATCTCAGCCGAAGACGCCACCGCCGCACTGGACATTCTCCGCCTTGAAGCCGCGCGTATGGTGCAGCAGCCGCTGAATCCGGCCGTGCTTGAAGCCGCGCGCCAGCTGCTTGATCGAAGCACTTTGCGCTGGCCAGACACGCTGCAACTGGCCGCCGCCCTCGTTTCCCGCGAGATGTTTCAAGGCACTGAGATTATCTTTGTCTCGGCCTCGCCGCAACTGCTGGAAGCCGCCAAGGCTGAAGGCTTTCACTCGCTCGACCCGGCCAAAGAAGCATCCGAACCCGCCAAGCAAGCGGAGTAGGTCTTCTTCAGGAAACCATGGCTAAGCCCGTGATCGACCCATCGGTCAAGATCGAGCTCGTCGCCGCATTGCTGGAACAGCAATCGATTCTGGCAGACCTGCTTGAGTTGTATGCGCAAGACTTCAGCGAATTTTATCCGATAGAACTCGGCGAAGATGGCGGATTTCGCTATCCAGACCTACACCTCTACTGGAGCGAGTCAACCCATCATCCGTTTCTGATCGCCATTGATGACAAGTTTGCGGGATTCGCCTTGGTGAGAAAAGGATCGAGGATCTCTGACGATCAAGACGCATGGGACATGGCAGAGTTTTTCATTCTTCGCGGATACCGCAGATGCGGAGCGGGAACCCGAATTGCGCATGAAGCATGGCGGAGATTTCCAGGAAAGTGGGAAGTTCGCGTGATGCAGGTAAATGTCTCGGCGCACCAGTTCTGGGAGCAAGCTATCGCTGCCTTCACGGGCAACGCGGTCCCTTCATCCGGCTTTGAAAAAAACGGCGTGAGATGGCGCCTCTTCTCGTTTGAATCCTGAATCCGCTAGTCTCGTCGAAACCGATTCGCCTGCTCAAACTCATCGCGCAACTCAGGCGTGCGCAGGTTTTCGCGCAGATGCGCCAGCCTCTGCTCCAGCGCGTGCAGCGCGATCTCGATAGCCTCAGTGTTGGTATGAGCAATGTCACGCCACATTGAGTAAGGGCTAGCGCCCAGACGCGTCATCTCGCGCAGCCCCCGCCCGCCCACGTCTTTCAATTCCGGCGCATCGCCCACTTCCTGCTGCAACAGCGCGCTCAGAGCCGTGGCCACAAACTGCGGCAAATGGCTGACCCACGCCACCAGCTCATCGTGCCGCGCCGCGTCCAAATCGAAAGTCTTGGACCCCATGGCAGCGACCAACTCCCGCCAACTCTTGACCAGCTCAGTCGAATGCGCCGACCGCTTGCAGTTCGGATCGTCGGTAAACAGCCAGACCGCGCCGCGAAAAAGTCCGCATCGCCCAGCGCCGCGCCGCCGCGTTCTTTGCCCGCCATGGGATGTCCGGGCAGAAACGCCGCGCGCTCCGGCGTGTTGAAGAGCCGGCCCGCGGCCTCGGTGATCTGCCGCCTTGGTGCTGCCCACATCGGTGACCAGATGATCGGCAACCCAGCACGCCGGAGAGCTTCTCCATCCAAGTCGAGCGTGGCGTAAATGGGCACGGCCAGCAGCACCACCTGGCTCTCCCGCGCTGCCTGCAATGGGTCGGCCGCAAGCCGATCGATCGCTCCCATCGTGAGCGCAGTCTGACGCCTGCTCCGGAGCTGCGATTCCATCCCGCAATGGAGCCGCGAAATCCCGCCGCGCGCAGCGCCAGCCCCGCCGATGTGCCCAGCAGGCCCGTGCCCGAGAATGGCGATGCGTTCGATCATGCGTGTCGTGCCTCTGGCTCCGTCCAAAAGCGGATTCCTCATTGAAGGGTACGGCTTAGCCGTGCTCAAGCCACATCGCTGAATTCTGGGCTTCACCCCGAGAGATCGACGCTTGAATATGAACACTCCCTGACGTTAACTGTCGCCTTGCAAATCTACAACCTTCTCCCCACCGCCGCCGCAATCACCCTCAGCTCCCCCACCAGCTTCTCAAACTGATCCAGGAACATGCGTCTGCGCCGCATCTGACGCAGCCTTGTCGGCGTTGGGATGAATCTCCACCAGAATCGCGTCCGCGCCCGCCGCCACCGCGGCTTTGGCCAATGCCGGAACCATATCGCGCCGCCCCGTGCCGTGCGAAGGATCGCCCACGATGGGCAGATGCGACAGCTTCTTCACCACTGGAATCGCCGCAATATCCATCGTGTTGCGCGTCGCGGTTTCGTAAGTCCGAATGCCGCGCTCGCAAAGAATCACATCGTAATTGCCGCCGGACAAAATGTACTCGCTCGACAGCAGCAGCTCCTCGATGGTGGCCGCAATGCCGCGCTTCAGCAGAATCGGCTTGCGCACCTGGCCTAGCTCGCGCAGCAGATTGAAGTTCTGCATGTTGCGCGCGCCCACCTGGAAGCAATCGACAACGGGCAGCATCGGCTCGATCTGCGAAATCTCCATCACCTCGCTCACCGTGATCAGGCCATGCGCCTGCGCAGCTTCATGCATCAGTTGCAGCCCCGGAATGCCCAGCCCTTGAAACGAGTATGGCGAACTGCGCGGCTTGAATGCGCCTCCGCGCAGAAACTCGCCGCCCGCGCCTTTCACGCACTCGGCAATCGCGAAGATCTGTTCGCGGTTCTCAATGGCGCACGGCCCGGCAATGATGGCGACCGTTCTGCCGCCGATCTTCGCTCCGTTCGAAAACTCAACCACCGTGCCTTCGGGACGAAATGCGCGCCCCGCCAGCTTGTATGGCGCGCTGATGCGGTGAACATGAAGCACGCCCGGAAACACTTCAAACTTGCTCAGGTCCAGACTGGCGGTCGATCCCACCGCCGCCAAAATCGTCTGCGTCGCTCCGGTGGTCCGATGAACATCGACTCCCGCTTCCTCCATCGCTTCAATGACTGCGTCGATCTGTTCTTCGGTGGCTTTCTCCTGCATCGCTACGATCATTGCTTGTTCCCTGTCTCGGACGTCTGTGCGCCAGTGCCGTGGCCCGACCCGCTGCTCTGGGCCTGGGCGTTCCTTTCCGATGCCAACTCGTCCCTTTGCAGGGCCCGCATCACGTCGATGATGCGCTCGTAGATATGCGTCAGTTCGATGTCCGGCAGCGGACCCTTGTTGGCCGCGCGCACGTTGGCGTAGATCACCTTTTCGCGCTCCGGCTCATACACCGGCAGCGATGTGGCAGCCTTCAGGTGGCCGATCATCTGTGCGGCGCGTGCCCGCTCGCTCAGCAACTCAACAAGTTGCGGTCCAGAACATCGATTTGATCTCGCAATTCTTCCAGCGTCATTCCATCCTCGTGGTGCGCTGCTACGCATCAGAGCCGCGCGGACTTTCTAATTTGAAAAACCCGGCGCGACCGTTACTTCGTAGCAGCAGGAGTTGAAATTTATTCATGCGGCTGTTGTTGCCGCGCTTGGGGTCTGTACCGGGCCAGCGTTGTCCGCCGTGGCGGGCAGGTGCAGGCCCTTGATAAATCGAGCCACTGCGCCCGGCGCTGTCTTCGGGAGTCGAATTTTCAATCAACTCGACAATCGCGCTGCCGATCACCGCGGCATCCGCGAACTCCGCCACCTGCGCGACGTGTTCCGCATTCGAGATGCCGAACCCCACGGCTACCGGCAGCCTGCGTCCATCGCCTGATGCGCGCGACCAGCGCTGCCGCATCGGCTGCAAGCTTTGCTGCGTGCCGGTGATGCCAACGCGCGAGATGGCATAAACAAAACCCTTTGAGTGCGTCGCGATGGCCTCAAGCCGCTCGTCGGGACTGGTGGGCGCGGCCAGAAAAATCGGCGCAAGTGCCACCCGCTCCATCTCGGCCAGGTACTCGCCCGCCTCTTCGACAATCAGGTCGATCACCAGCACGCCGTCCGCGCCGGCCGCCGCTGCATCGTCGGCAAACTTGTTCAGCCCGTAGCGCAGAATCGGATTCAGATAACGTGAAAGATCACCAGCCCCGCCGCCGGCCGCGCCGCGCGAATCTCCGCCGCCAGCGCCAGCACGTCCTTAAGCCGCGTTCCCCGTTGCAACCGCGCGCTCGCTGGCCCGCTGAATCACCGGCCCGTCCGCCAGCGGATCGCTGAACGGTACGCCCAGCTCAATCACATCCGCGCCCGCGTCAATGGCCGCAAGCGCAATCGCGCGCGTGACCTCAAGGCTGGGGTCACCCGCCGTCAGATAAACAACCAGTCCGGGTTTGTGTTGAAAGCTAATGGCATAGCAATGAATATCCAAATTTCCAAGTACCAGCGCCATACGAGCTTCTCTAGAGCGTCTGCCTCGTCGCAGATGGCTAAAGCTTCAACTCGCGCGCCAGAATACCCATATCCTTGTCGCCGCGTCCAGAAAGATTTACCACCAGTATGTCATGCGCCGCCATCGCGGGAGCAATGCCGCAGCGCCTCGGCCACCGCATGCGCGCTTTCAAGCGCCGGCAAAATTCCTTCCGTCCGCGCCAGCCTCACCACCGCGTCCAGCGCCGCCGCATCGTCCTGCGAGACATACTCCGCGCGCCCGCGAGTCGTGCAGCGCCGCGTGCTCCGGTCCAATCGACGCATAATCGAGACCCGCGGAGACTGAATGCGTCAGCGCAATCTGTCCATTCGTCATCCTGCAGCACGTAGGAAAACGTCCCCTGCAACACGCCCGGCGAGCCGCCTGCGAATCGCGCCGCATGCTCGCCCAGCGCGGTCCCACGTCCGCCGGCTTCGACGCCAATCAGCCGACTTGCTTGTCGGGAATGAATTCGTAGAACGCGCCAATGGCGTTCGACCCGCCGCCGACGCAGGCGATGACTGCCGTAGGCAGCCGGCCTTCCTTTTCGAGAATCTGCTCCTTCATCTCGCGGCTGATGCAGCGATGAAAATCGCGCACCATGGTCGGATAAGGATGCGCCCCCAGCGCGCTGCCCAGCAGATAGTAAGTGGTGCGCACATTCGTGACCCAGTCGCGCATGGCCTCGCTGATGGCGTCTTTCAGCGTCTTCGATCCCGCGCTGACCCCGCGGACCTCGGCGCCGAGCAGGCGCATGCGCAGCACGTTCAGCTCCTGGCGCTCCATGTCCACATCGCCCATGTAGATCACGCACTCCAGGCCCAGCAGCGCGCAAACGGTTGCCGTTGCGACGCCATGCTGCCCCGCGCCGGTCTCGGCGATGATGCGCTTCTTGCCCATGCGTTTGGCCAGCAGGCCCTGCCCGAGCGCGTTGTTGATCTTGTGCGCGCCGGTGTGCAGCAGGTCTTCGCGCTTGAGATAAATCTTCGCCCCGCCCAGTTGCTCGGTCAGCCGCTTCGCAAAGTAGAGCGGCGTAGGCCGTCCCGCATAATCCTTCAGCAGCCCAGCCAGCTCGGCCTGAAACGCAGCGTCGTCTTTGGCGATGTCGTACTCATGCTCCAACTCCACCAGCGCCGCCATCAGCGTCTCGGGCACATACCGCCCGCCATAAACGCCAAAGCGCCCCGGCCGCGACTCCGACGGTAGCGCTGGAAGAATCACCGATGCCATTTTGCAAAACCTCCAACACGATTGCCTCAGAGATGTGGAACTCCCCAGTGTACTAGAGCGCGTTTCAAACGCACTCAACTGCGCGATGACGGCGGACGCGTCTCTGGATGGCTGACTAAAATCGGATCATTTTGAGATTGATTGGTGTTCCCGCACCGCCGCCCGCGCACGCTCGACAAATGCGCGCAGCTTGGCAGGATCCTTGCGGCCTGGCGCGGCCTCGACGCCTGAAACCACATCCACGCCCGACGGCCGCAGTGTAAGGATCGCCTCGGCTACATTAGCCGGATTCAATCCGCCGGCCACAATGCGTTTGCAGGCTTTAGCATCCGGGGAAAAGATGGTGCGGGCCGCGGCCCAATCGAATGCGAGGCCCGTGCCGCCAACTGCCGTGGCCGTGCGGGAGTCCACAAGCACCGCATCCACGTGCGGGTCGCGGTCATGCTGCTCAATCTCCGCGACCATTTTTTCCGGGAACCGGCATCAAAATGAACCACGCGCAGAACTTTCAAATCAGGTCCGAGGCGCTGGCGCAGTCTCGCAGGCATATCAGGCCCAGCTGCCGAATGCAATTGCACGCCAGTCAACCCGCACAACCTCACCGTTTCGTAAACCTCCTCCAACGGAGCATCCACAAAAACGCCGATCTTCTCTATTGGCGAGGCCAGATGCGTCACAATGGATGCCACCTCCGGCACCGTAACCTGCCGCGGACTCGGCGCAAACACAAATCCCACAGCATCGGCGCCGGCATTCACAGCCAGTTGAGCATCCTCAAGCGAGGTATTGCCGCAGATTTTGATCCAGATACTCATAGTGTCGCAGTCACTCCAGCCAGCAACTCCGTTAGCGCCGCGCCAGGATCGGCCTGCCGCATCAGGCTTTCGCCGATCAGAAATGCGTCGAATCCGGCAGCCCGCAGCCGGACAATGTCCTCCGCGGTTGAAATGCCGCTCTCCGCCACTCGAACCAGGTTGGCTGGGATGCGTCGCACTAACTCCAGCGAAGTCTCCAGCCTCACTTCGAAGGTTCTCAAATCGCGATTGTTCACACCGATGGCGTCCGCTCCGCTTTCACCCAGCGTGTCCAGCACCCGGTCCAGCTCCTCACCGGTATGCACCTCGACCAGCACATCCAGCTCGAACTGCCGAGCCGCATGCGCCAGGCGCGCCAATTCAGCATCGGTCAGCGCAGCGGCAATCAGCAGGATCGCATCGGCCCGGTGGGCGCGAGCCTCAATCAATTGATACTCGTCCACCATAAAGTCTTTGCGCAGGCAGGGAAGAGAAACCGCTGCTGAAGCCAATTCCAGGTTACGCAGGCTGCCCTGAAAATACGGTTCGTCGGTAAGCACTGAAAGCGCAGCCGCACCTCCCGCCTGGTACCGCCCAGCCAGCCACGCGGCATCAAAATCTGCGCGTATCAGTCCCCTGGAAGGCGAAGCCTTCTTGATCTCAGCAATTACCGCCGGTCCAACCGTCGACTGCACCCGCAAAGCCGCCGCCCATCCGCGCGGCTGATGCATTGCTGCAAGCTGCACCAAATCTGCCATCGGCACACGCGCCTTCTCGGCATCCACGGCAGACCGGGTCGAGGCCAGAATTTTGTCAAGGTGCGTAGCCATACTGTGGCTTGAGTATAAAGCTCAGGGCCACATCGGCCCTGAGCGATCTCCCCGTTTCAGCGGTGCGCATTTTCGATGGCCGGTAGTCTCACGGACCAGAGTCAGGCGGCGGGCCGTTTCGCATACAATGATTGCGGACTGCATCCGGCAAGGGCGTAGGTTCCAATGCATTTTTTTGGGAAGTTTTGACCCCGAACCATTAGGGAGCGAGCGAAACTTCCTCTGCAACGGAAGCGTCCATTTAAACGTTAAGGGGAACACTACCTTTGCCTTGAGGGCCGCGTTCGGTCCATATTGGGCGTCAATACCATTGAATACGACGGGAAAAGAAATTATGTCTACAGAAGGCCTTTCAGAGTCTCACCTGCCCACAAGCAGTGATTCTCAACGCCCCCCCACCCGGCACAGCGTTTTGCTCCGCATCGTGGGACTGGTGGTGGTGATCGGGTTGGGAGTTGTGGCATGGCGGATCTACCAGAACCAGAAGCTGACCGCGGCAAACAGCGTCAGCCAGGCTGCGGCATTGATGAGCCGGCCGGTTCCCGTGCAGGTTACTCCCGTTCAAGAGCAGCCGATGCCGATTTTCCTCACTGCCCTGGGCACGGTCACTCCGTACATGAGCGTCACGGTAAAAGCCCGGGTCAACGGCGAGCTGGAGCCGGTCAAGTTCACCGAGGGCCAGGAGGTGCGGCAAGGCCAGACCATCATGGTCATCGACCCCAGGCCCTACAAAGCCGCTTTGGACCAGGCCAAAGGCGCGCTGGCGCACGACGAGGCACTGCTTAAGGACGCCCAGGCTGAGTTCAGGCGCTACACGACGCTTTATCAAGCCGGCGTCGTATCCAAGGAGACCCTGGACTCCGACGAAGCGAGCCAGGGCCAATATGAAGGCGCCATTCAATCTGACAAGGCGGCCATAGAAACCGCCCAACTGCAGCTCGATTGGTGCCAGATCCAGTCGCCGATCAACGGCCGCATCGGCCTGCGCCTGGTTGACCCCGGCAATATCATCACAGCCAACACCACCAACCTGGTCATCATCAACCAGTTCCAGCCCATTTCGGTCTACTTCACCTTGCCGGAGAATCTGCTTCCCGAAGTGCTGCAAAAACTGCGTTCGGAAAATCGCTTGCCCGTGGATGCCTACGATCGCGACGACTTGAAAAAGCTTGCCAGCGGCGTGTTGCTCACCGCCGACAATCAGATCGATACCACCACGGGAACCGACAAGCTAAAGGCCGTCTTCAACAACGGCGACTCATCGCTGTTTCCAAACCAGTTCGTCAATATCCACCTGGTGCTTGAAAACCGGCCCGATGCGCTCGTGGTGCCTTCCGCGGCCATCCAGTCCGGGTTGCAGGGAACGTTCGTCTGGGTGATCGATGCGGATGCAAAAGGCGCGCCCGTTGCCAAAATTCAGCCTGTAAAAGTGGCCCTGGCTGAGGGGCAGGTAACCATTGTGGATAGCGGCCTCGAAAAGGGACAGAACGTAGTGGTCGATGGCGCGGACCGGCTCCGTCCAGGGCAGCCTGTGACGGCATCCACTGCACATTCGCGCGCTGGCCAGGGCGGTGGCCAAGGTTCGGGCAAGCAGCGGGACACGGCGGCGGTCCTTTTGGCGACCAGGCCGGCGGTAAGCCTAATAAGAGGGCACAGCCGTGAGCCTCAGTCCTTCCCGGCCATTTATTCTGCGCCCGGTGGCCACGTCGCTGCTGATGGCGGCGATCCTGCTTGCCGGCGTGGTGGGCTACCAGCAACTTGCCCGTCTCGGCGCTGCCCGAAGTCGATTACCCGATCATCCAGGTACTCACCTTCTATCCCGGCGGCGGACCGGAGGTGATGGCCTCCTCGGTTACCGCGCCTCTGGAGCGGCAGTTTGGCCAGATGCCGGGACTGAAGCAGATGACCTCAGTGAGTTCCGGCGGCGGCTCGGTGATTACGCTCGAATTCAATCTGGACGAGAACATCGACGTAGCCGAGCAGGAAGTCCAGGCAGCCATCAACGCCGGCAACAGCTTTCTGCCCACCGATCTGCCCAATCCGCCGATCTACAGCAAGGTGAACCCCGCCGACGCGCCGATCATGACGCTGGCGCTCTGACTTCAGACTCTCTGCCGCTGGACAAGATTGAAGACGCGGCCGATACCAACCTGGCGCAGAAAGATCTCGCAGGTCACCGGTGTCGGCCTGGTCTCGATTGCCGGCGGACAAAAGCCTTCCGTGCGCATCCAGGCCAATCCAGCGCAGCTGGCGGCCTACAACCTGAGCCTAGAGGACCTGCGCACCGCCGTTGCCGCCGCCAACGTTGACCAGGCCAAGGGCACGCTGAACGGCAATCGCCAGTCGTACACCATCGGCGCCAACGACCAGCTTGTTACCAGCGCCGACTACAAGCCGGTGATCGTTGCCTATCGCAACGGCGCCGCCGTTCGCGCCTCCGATGTCGCGACCATCGTCGATGCCGCGGAGAACTCGCAGCAGGCCGCGTGGATGGACCGCCAGCCGGCCGTGATCGTGAACATCCAGCGCCAGCCGGGCGCCAACATCATTGCCGTCGTCGACCGGATTCAAGAAGCTGCTGCCGCAATTGCAAGCCAGCTTGCCGGCCGCGATCCAGGTCAAGGTTCTCACTGACCGCACCACCACCATTCGCGCCTCGGTCAAGGACGTGGAATTCGAGCTGATGCTCACCATTGCCCTGGTGGTCATGGTGATCTTCCTCTTCCTGCGCAACCTGGCGGCAACCATCATTCCATCCGTCGCCGTGCCGCTGTCGATCGTGGGCACATTCGGCGTGATGTACCTGCTCGGCTACTCGCTGAACAACCTGACGCTGATGGCGCTGACCATTTCGACCGGCTTTGTGGTGGACGACGCCATCGTGATGATCGAGAACATCTCGCGCTTCATCGAAGAAGGCGACGGCCCGATGCTGGCCGCGCTCAAAGGCAGCGAACAGATCGGCTTCACCATCATGTCGCTGACCGTTTCGCTGATCGCGGTGCTCATTCCGCTGCTGTTCATGAGCGATGTAGTGGGCCGCCTATTCCGCGAGTTCGCCATCACCCTCGCAGTCACCATCCTGGTCTCAGCGTTCGTCTCGCTCACGCTCACGCCCATGATGTGCTCGCGCATCCTGCGACGACAAGCCGGCGTCCGAGCAGACAGCGCTTCTACCATTGGTCGGAAAAAATGTTCAACGCGGTCATCGCCTGGCTATGGGCGCACCCTGCAAGTCATTCTCCGCCATCGCTTCGCCACGTTGCATGGTCACCATTTCAACTTTCGTGGCCACCATTCTTCTCTTCATTGTGATTCCCAAAGGCTTTTTTCCGGTGCAGGATACGGGCGTGATCCTGGGCATTTCAGAAGCGCCGCAGACAGTCAGCTTCGCCAGCATGGCGGAGCGGCAGCAGAAGCTCGTGGAGATTCTGCTCGAGGATCCGGCCGTCGATAACATCTCCTCATTCATCGGCGTTGACGGAACCAACACCACGCTGAACTCGGGCCGCATCCAGATCAACCTCAAGCCGCTCGATGTGCGCAAAATCTCCGCCACAGAAGTCATTCACCGCATGCAGCCGAAAGTTTCAAGCGTCGAAGGCATCCAGCTTTTCCTCCAGCCGCTGCAGGACCTGACGGTAGAAGATCGCGTCAGCCGGACGGAGTTTCAGTATTCGCTTGAAGATCCGGACCAAGCCGAGCTGGCGAATATATACGCGCCTGATGGTTGAGGAGCTCAGCAAGGAAAATGCGGTGACCGATGTGGCCAGCGACCTGCAGGACCAGGGCCTGGGCGCCAAGCTGGTTATCGACCGCGACACCGCTGCGCGGCTGGGCATCGCCATGGCCGACGTTGACAACACGCTCTACGATGCCTTCGGTCAGCGCCAGGTCTCGACGATGTTCACCCAGCTCAACCAGTATCACGTGGTGATGGAGGTCGGGCAGAACTTCCAGACCGATCCCGCCACGCTCAACAACCTTTACGTGAAATCCGGCAACGGCACGCAGGTCCCGCTGAGCATGGTCGCCCATTGGGAGCAGTCAACCGCGCAACTGGCCATCGGCCACCAGGGCCAGTTCCCGTCTACGGTTGTAAGCTTCAACCTGGCGCCGGGCAAGGCACTTGGCGACGCCGTAAAGGCGGTGAATCGCGTTGAGCAGCGCATCCAGATGCCGGCTTCAATCAACGCCAGTTTCCAGGGAACTGCGGCCGCATTCCAAACCTCGCTGGCCAACGAGCCGCTCCTGATTCTGGCTGCTCTGGTTACCGTTTACATCGTGCTTGGGCGTGCTCTACGAGAGCTACATTCATCCCATCACTATCATCTCGTCGCTGCCCTCGGCCGGCGTCGGCGCGCTGCTTGCCCTGCTCATTACTCGTGTAGACTTCAGCGTCATCGCGCTCATCGGAATCATTCTGCTCATCGGCATTGTGCAGAAGAACGCCATCATGATGATCGACTTTGCTCTTCAAGCCGAGCGGCTCGAAGGCAAATCTGCCGAGGCTGCAATCTTCCAGGCTTGCCAGTTGCGCTTCCGGCCGATCCTGATGACCACCATGGCCGCGATGCTCGGCGGGTTGCCGCTGGCTCTTGGCGGCGGCGTGGGCGCGGAGTTGCGCATGCCGCTCGGCATCACCATCGTCGGTGGATTGATTCTGTCGCAGGTGCTCACGCTCTACACCGTTCCTGTGATCTATCTCTACTTTGACAGATTGGCGCGGCGCTTGAAGCCGCGACGAAATCGCTGCCGGCATACCCGCATGAACGGGCCGTCTGGCTGACTGAGGAAACTAAGGAAAAGGATCGATGCATCTTTCCGCACCTTTCATCCAGCGCCCGGTAGCCACTTCGCTGCTTAGCTGGCCCTGCTGCTGGCCGGCTCGGTAGCCTATTCCCTCCTGCCTGTAGCTTCGCTGCCGGATGTCGATTTCCCGGTCATCGGCGTAGGCGCCGGCTTGCCCGGCGCCAGCCCTGAGACCATGGCCTCGTCGGTCGCAACGCCGCTCGAGCGCCAGTTCGGACGCATCGCCGGCGTCAACCAGATGACCTCGTCCAGTTCGCTGGGCTCTTCATCAGTTACTTTGCAATTCGACATCAATCGCAACATCGACGCCGCAGCCCGCGACGTGCAGGCGGCCATCAACGCGGCGCGCAGCCAGTTGCCTTCGTACCTGCCGCAGAATCCCGGCTACCGCAAGGCCAACCCCGCCGAAGCGCCAATCCTGATTCTCACACTGACGTCGGATGTGGTGCCCAAACCGCAGATGTACGACATGGCCGACTCGATCCTGGCGCAAAAGATTTCGCAGATCCAGGGCGTGGGCCAGTGCTTTGTCTGCGGCAGCGCCAGCCCGGCAGTGCGCGTGGAACTGAATCCCATGCAACTGGGCAACAACGGCGTGGGCCTTGAGGCGGTGCGCACCGCGCTGGCCAACGCCAACGCCAACCGCCCCAAGGGCGCAGTCCAGGACGGGGACAATCGCTGGCAGATCACCGACAACGATCAGATATTCAAAGCCAACGACTACGCGCCGATCATCGCCGGATATAACCAGCAGACCGGCGCTCCGGTGCGCATTGGCGACCTGGGCACAGTTGTACGACAGCGTGGCCGACATTCACACCGCCGGCGTCTCGGGCATCAATCCGAACCGAGGCAGCCGCCGGCGCGAATCAAAGACGCTATCCTGCTCGTCGTGTTCAAAATTCCCGGCGCCAACGTCATTCGACACGTAGACGCCGTGATGGCCGAAATGCCGCGCCTGCAGGCCGCCATACCGCCCACCATCAACATCGCCGTCGCCGTCGACCGCACCACCACGATCCGCTCCAGCGTGCACGACGTAGAAATATCACTCATCATCAGCGTGTTGCTGGTCGTGCTGGTCGTCTTCCTCTTCCTGCGCGAAGTCTGGGCCACCATCATTCCCTCGATCGCCGTGCCGCTCTCGCTGGTGGGCACCTTCGGCGTGATGTACCTGCGTCGGCTACACCATCGACAACCTGTCCCTGATGGCGCTGACGATCTCCACGGGCTTTGTGGTTGACGACGCCATCGTAGTCATCGAAAACATCACGCGCTATCTTGAAATGGGCATGAACCCTTACGAAGCGGCGATGAAGGGGTCCCGCGAGATCGGATTCACCGTGCTCTCAATGAGCACCTCGCTGATCGCGGTTTTCACTCCGATCCTGCTGATGGGCGGCATCGTCGGCAAGCTGTTCCGCGAGTTTGCGGTCACGCTTTCGGTGGCCATTGCCGTCTCGCTGCTGGTTTCGCTCACCACCACGCCCATGCTCTGCGCGCAGTTTCTCAAGTCGCGCGACGAGAGCCGCCACGGCCCCATCTATCGCGCCAGCGAAGGTGCCTTCCACTGGCTCCACAACGAATACACCGCCGGGCTGCGCTGGGTGCTGCGCCATCAGTCGCTCATGCTCGGCGTCGCTTTCGGCACCGCAGCGCTGAACGTCTACCTGTTCATGATCGTGCCCAAGGGCTTCTTTCCGCAGCAGGACACGGGCCGCCTGGGCGGCCGAACCCTGGCCGCGCAGGACATCAGTTTTCCCGCCATGCAAGCCAAGCAGAATGCACTGGCGCAGATGGTTCTCGATGATCCGGCGGTCCCGTCGGTTACCGCATTTGTCGGCGGCGCAGGTCCCGGAGGCGGCAGCATCAACACGTCGGCAACATGTTGGTCGCGCTCAAGCCGCTCAACCAGCGTCCCGGCCGCGTCATCAGCCGACCAGGTCGTCGCCCGCTTGCGCAGCAAACTAACCAGCGTACCCGGCGCGACGCTTTTCCTTCAGGCGCAGCAGGACATTCAGATCGGCGGCCGCGGCAGCGCGGCGCAATACCAGTACACGCTCTCTGACGAAAACCTGAACGAGCTGAATACCTGGGCGCCGCAACTACAGGCCCGAATGAGAGAAATGCCTGAGCTGGCCGACGTCTCCACCGACCAGCAGAACCAGGGACTGCAGAGAACCTGGTCATTGATCGCGATACCGCCTCGCGCCTCGGCATCACCGCATCGCACCATCGACAGCGTGCTCTACGACGCATTCGGCCAGCGCGAAGTGTCCACCATGTATACCGCGCTCAACCAGTACTTCGTGGTGATGGAAGTCGACCCCAGATACCAGCTCAGCCCCGACGCGCTAAACGGAATCTTCATCAAGGCCAGCAATGTTGCCGGCGCCACAACCGCGATGCCTGCCACTGTCGCCGCCGCGGCAACAACCGCTGCTCCCGCACAGGCTAATACACCCACGGTTGCCGCTATAGCCTCGCCTATTGCTGGAACTGCGGTGACCGCCGCTCCAGCTTCCACTGCTCCCACGCCTTCCACGGGCGGCGCCATGGTGCCGCTCTCGACCATCGCTCATTTGAGCAGCAGCGCACTTCTCTTCAGGTCAACCACCAGGGCCAGTATCCCTGCCGTCACGCTGACCTTCAATCTGGCGCCCAACGTGGCCCTCGGCGATGCCGTTACCGCCCTGGAAAAGGCTCAGCGCGAGATGGGCATGCCGCCCGCCATTCATCCCACTTTCCAGGGAACCACGCAGGCCTTCCAGGACTCTCTCAAGAATGAGCCTTATCTGATTCTCGCGGCGCTGGTCGCCGTTTATATCGTGCTCGGCATTCTTTACGAGAGCCTGATCCATCCGCTGACGATTCTTTCCACGCTTCCTCCAGCCGGCGTGGGCGCCATTCTCGCCCTGCTGCTCACCGGAACAGATTTGAGCATCATCGCCCTTATCGGGATCATTCTGCTCATCGGCATCGTGAAGAAGAATGCCATCATGATGATCGACTTTGCGCTGCAGGCCGAGCGTGAAGAGGGCCTGCCGCCCGTTGAAGCTATTTATCAGGCGTGTCTGCTTGCGCTTCCGCCCCATCATGATGACCACGATGGCAGCTCTTTTCGGCGGGCTTCCGCTGGCCATCGGCATGGGCATAGGCTCTGAGCTACGCAGGCCGCTGGGCATCACCATCGTCGGCGGGCTGCTGGTCTCGCAGGCGCTTACTCTCTTCACCACGCCGGTCGTTTATCTCTTCTTCGACCGCTTGAAGAAGTGGCTGGTAAAGCTATTCAGCACCGGCCCGGAGCTGGAACACGCAGCGGGAGACTGAGACAGCTCCTAGCCTTTAACTTCTAGCTGCTAGCCCCCGAGTTCGCGGTTTGAGGCAAGAGATTCGGGATTCAGGCTTGCCGGCATTCGCCCATGCAAGCGACAGCACAGCGAGGAACGGAGCCGGAAGCTAAAAGCTAGAGGCTGCTTTTCTCAGTCCGCGAACGCCGCCTCTTCCACCCTGGCAGGCTCAATCAGCTTCACCGGATAGTAGGCGTTGCGGGCATATTGCTTCACCATGCGATTGGTGTTGAAGTAGGAGCCGTTGTACCCGAGCGTTGTGCGCATGAGGCCGGCCCACTTCTCCGGCGCTTGCAGGTATAGAGGTACCACTGCGCTCTCAAGCTTTTTGTAAAGCGAAACCGCCTCTTCCTCATCGTCAGCGCCGTCTTCAATGGCCCAGCCGGTGAAGCCTTCGATGCAGCCCTCGATCCACCATCCGTCCAGAATTGACAGGCTCGGTACGCCGTTCAGCGCGGCCTTCATTCCGCTGGTGCCTGAGGCTTCATAGGGCCGCTTGGGCGTGTTCACCCACACGTCCACGCCGGCGGTCAACAGCGCGCCGAGGGCCCAATCGTAGTCTTCCAGATAAACGATGCGCAGCAGGTCGTTTGACAAATTGGCGGCATCAGCAACGACTTGCTGGATGAGAGCCTTCCCTGGCTCGTCCTGCGGGTGGGCTTTGCCGGCATAAATAATCTGCAATCCGCCGGCGGCAGTGGCGATCTCCAGGAGTCTGTTCGGATCGGTGAAGAGCAACGTGGCGCGCTTGTAAGTGGCTACGCGGCGAGCGAAGCCCAGTGTAAGGACATTCGGCTTGAGCACCAGGCCGGTTCGCGCGGCAATCTCGGCCAGCAACTCTCCTTTGGCATTGGCGTGCGCGGCGAGAATTTCCTTCTCCGGCAGGTCGATTGAATTGCGCAGATAGAGATTATCCCGCCGCCATGAAGAAATGTTCGCGTCCAGCATCTTCTGGAACGGCTCCGATACCCAGGTCGGCGCGTGAACACCGTTGGTAATCGAGTCGATTGCAAACTCCGGAAACATGGCGCGGGAGACTTTTGCATGTTGCAGAGCAACGCCATTGGCATAGCGGGAAAATCTCAGAGCCAGCAGCGTCATGTTGAGCATGCCGTCGCGAAGACAACCCAGCTTTTCCAGGCGCGCTGTCCGGTCGCTACCGAGAATGCGAATCGTTTGCTCAGTCGAGAAGCGATCATGCCCGGCTGGAACCGGCGTATGCGTGGTGAATACGCATTTCTGCCGCACCAAGGCCAGATCAGCTTCAGTCGGCGCGCCGAGAGGTCCACCGCCCAACTGCCTCTCGATCAGCGCAAGGGTCAACAGTGCCGCGTGACCCTCGTTCATGTGGTGAACGTTTACTCTGTGGCTCAGCGCGCTGGCCATCCGCACGCCGCCCATGCCCAGCACGATCTCCTGCTGCAGCCGGTAGTTCGTGTCTCCGCCATAAAGGTGGTCGGTCAGGCCGCGATCCCACGCGGAATTCTCTTCGACATCGGTGTCAAGCAAGTAAATCGGCACGACGTGACCATCTCGGCCGGTCAGATCGTAGCGCCAACAGCGAACGGTTACGATGCGATCTTCCACTGAGACGGTAACCCGAGCCGGTTCCTCGGTGCAGAAGTCCGCCGGGTTCCACTGTTGAACTTCCTCGGTCTGCACGCCCTTCAGGTCCAGGTGCTGCTGGAAATATCCCTTGCGATGAACCAGCGAAAATGCAACCAGAGGAACGCCAAGGTCAGCGGCAGAGCGCAGCGTATCACCCGCCAGGACCCCCAGGCCGCCCGAGTAAGTGGGCATGCCCTGGTTGATTGCGATTTCCATTGAGAAGTAGGCCACCACTCCGTCGCTGGGGTAGGTTTCATAGGAAAACGGCTTGGACGATTTCTGTTCCATTTCTGTTGCGTCTCCGCGGCGCTTACATCGAAGCGATGACCAGGGAATTGAAAATAAGCAAAGCCAGCCGGGCAAAACATGTCCTGCCCAGTCTTTATCGGAAGCAAACCCATTTGATTTTAACAAGGAACAGATTTGGAAGGTGATTACCTACTTGGGTCATTCATAAGCAACGATGGGCCGAACACGATTACCAAAACGGGTCAGCATTTGAGGCGATGGCAATCACCTTGCCGCCGCGCTCCACAGCGCCGATCACGCACGTCTTTTTACCATCGTGAGCAGCCGGACGGCCACGCTTTGAGCCTTTGCGACGCTTGGCTCCCACATAGGTTTCGTCCATCTCCACCGCTTCGCCCTCCAGACTGACATCCTCCGACATCAGGGTGCGAATCTGTTTAAACATGCGCCAAGCCGTTTTGTAAGTCACTCCCGTTTCGCGCTGAATCTGTTTGGCTGAAATGCCGCACCGGGTAGCGGACATCAGGTACATGGCGTAGAACCAAGTGCGGAGGGCTGTGCTCGACTTCTCGAAGATCGTCCCGGCCATCGGTGAAATCATGCTCCCGCAATAGTCGCAAGCGTAAGCTGGACGGCCCGTAACGCGGTGATGTTTGCGCTCAACTCCGCACTTGGCGCAAGGAACCAAACCGGACGGCCAACGCTGATCCTTGAGCCAATCAAGGCAGGCGTCATTATCGGGGAACTCCGTGTTGAACGTTAATTATTTCTCGAATTTGGATGCCTTGACTGTGCGCTTTTGTCCCATCAATAACCGATAGTTAACTCCTATATAAAGAATGCTCTTATATCGCGCGGTGAGCGCCACCTGAGGCATGGCATATATGAATCTCCGGCGCGATTCCCACCTGGCGAGCGTATCGGCCAGCCAGCGCATCCACAAAGTTCGCGACCTCATTTTGCTCGACCAAATTGATCGTGCAGCCGCCAAAGCCGCCGCCCGTCAGTCGCGCGCCAATCAGTCCCGGCAAATCCTGCGCAAGGGCCACCATCGCGTCGGCTTCCACGCAACTCCCTTCAAAGTCAATGCTATAGCTCGCGTGCGCCTCGGCCATGAGCCGACCCAGTTCGTGCAGGTTACTCTTTTCCAGCGCTTCTGCGGCCGCAACAGTCCGTAGATTCTCAGTGATCACGTGCCTGGCTCGCTTGAGCGAATTCGGTGTCATCTCCGTGCCCCAGCGGGCAAGGTCGTCCACGGTTGCATCGCGCAGGAATCGCACTTCGGGACGGTGGCTGGCGATCACGGCGCAGGCTGCTTCCACCTCGGCGCGGCGAGTGGAGTATTCGCCTCCGGCCACCGAATGCTTAACCATAGTGTTGGCAATCACCAGCGCCACGTTGGGGGGGATCGGCGCCAGCTTGAAACTCAAATCTCGGCAATCGAGCAGCAGAGCATGATCTTTGGCTCCGTTGGCCGAGATGAACTGGTCCATGATGCCGCAATTGGCGCCGACAAACTCGTTTTCCGCACGCTGACAAAGCCGCGCCAGCATCGGGCCCGGATAACTCGCTCCGATCTGCGACAGGACCGCGAGCGCCGTTGCCACCTCGACCGAAGCCGAACTGGACAGGCCCGACCCCAAAGGAATGTCGCCCGACAGGCTGAGGTTGAATGCGGGAACTCGATGCCCCTCTCCGGCCAGGATCGCCATCACACCGAGAGGGTAGTCAGTCCAGTGCTTGCTGGCTTTGGCCGGCAAATCTCCCGCAGCAAAGGTTCTCTCTTCTCTATAATTCTCTGAATAAATTGCTATCTTGCCGTCGGATCGCGGCGAGATCGCGGCCAGAGTGGCGAAGTTGATGGCCGCGGGCATTACGAAGCCTTCGGCGTAGTCAGTATGCTCGCCAATCAGGTTGACACGGCCCGGCGCTGAAAAAACTGCGGGCTCGGCCCCAAAGCGCGCCAGATGCCTGGATCGAAAAGCTTGCGGGATCATGCATGTCGGTCAATACCCGTTACGAGTTCAATTTCAACAACCATCGGCCAGGAATAAGACTCACCTGCCGCGAGCGTGCGCGACCACGGCCCTGTGACGGCCAGCGAGTCGACGGGCGCTGTCGATGGTTCCAGTGCAACGCACATCTGTTTCGGTCCCGGCCGTTCCGGCCAGCCCCCGGAGCAGATCCAGAGCCCCAGATAGGGCGTCGCCGCTGGATCAAAACCTACCTAGATGCGCACACCCATTCTGACCCGCTCCAGCCTGCACCAACTTTCATTTGCAGTTAAAGGACCGGCAAACAGCTTGTCGGCAAAGGCGGACCCCTCTCGTTGCACCACGTCCAGCTCAGTCTTTGCGCCATAGGCCTGCGTGGCAATGGGCCAGCTTATCTGGTCGCCACTCTTGCCCAGCCTGCCACGGCCCGAGCCCTCCAGACGCAAGGTATGGATTGAGCCTGGCAGCACGATGCGATCGCCCTGTGCGATCGCAAACAAAGGATGCGCTGTCCACGACCACGGTGTCGGCTCACTGCCAAGATTAGTGACCGTGTAGTTCAGTCTCAATTGCCAGCCTTTCCCTGCTTCACGCAGTGTGGCCGATCGTTCCAGCACTAGTGGCAAAGAGAAGCATTCACCGCGAAACGTGGCTGAATTTGCAGCAGATTCGCCGGCAGCGTAATCGGTTTTAGCCACAGGCTGCCACGCCACTCGCCACAGGTCGCCGTGATCGGGAATCGATGCCGTGCCGGCCGCAATCTCAACTTTGCACGGAGCTACCGAGGGCAGGCACTCGTCCCAGCCGCTGGCGTCGCTCTCATCAAAGGGCATACTCCGCGTTCGCAAGTCGTAGGCAGTGAGCGGAGCCTGCAGCAGCTCATAACTTCCGACTCGAAGCGACGCAATTTTGCCGCCAAGCCTTGGCAGGATAGTCGCGAAGCAGTCCCCTGCCTGAAGAAGAACGGCTTCCTCCTCGATCCTGAACCCGCTTGCTTCCGGCATTCTTCTCAATCTCCAGAGATTTCTGGCAGGCTGCGCTCAATCGGTCCCAGATGCTGTCCAGCCACGCTTCATGCTCCGGCTTCATCAGGACCGAGCGCAGGCAGGTAACTTTCTCGGTGTCGAAGCGATTTGCTTTCAGGTCTACCGGACGAAACCATGCTCAATGGCAATTCTACTAGGGCCAGATGCAAGTCCCGCGCGGCGGAAGCTGCAAATGCCCGGTGCGCAAGCTCTGAGGCCAGCTCCCTTGTCTCAGCTCTCAGCATCCATACAACGATGTCGAGTTCGGGCGCGCCCGCCGCAGGAGTCTGAAAGCGTTCGTCGTGATGCAATCTGCGGTAAAGCTCCAGCGCTGCAGCCCGTCCGCGAGCAAGTCCCTGCGCAAACTCACCGCCTGGCGTCAACGGCAACAACTGCTGCGTGGCCCACAAAGCCACGGCCGCGGCTCCGGCCCGCGAACATTCAAGGCTGATTTCGCCAAGGTGCAATTGGTTTGAAGTGAAATAGGTATAAGGCGAATCGTGTTTGTAGAAGCGCCCTACGGCCGGATCGCGAAACAAGACGCAGCCACACCCATAGGGCTGCAAGCCATGCTTATGCGGATCGATCACAATCGAATCAGCATCGCAGATGGCCGCGAAAGCCCTTCGCGCCGGCTCGTCCAGCGATTCTGGAATCAGCCGAAAATAGCCGCCGTAAGCTCCGTCCACATGAACCCTGAAACCGTAACGACTGCGCAGCGCGAGCACCTGATCCAGAGGGTCAACTGCGCCCGCGGCCGTCGTGCCCAGCGTGACCACCACGGTGCCCACGTCCCCTTTGCGCAGCTCGATTTCCAGCGCTTCGAGGTCCATGCGGCCGTGGCGATCCGCCGGGATGCCTGCATAGTCCAGCTTGAGTACAGCGGAAATGCGTTGGTGAGTATAGTGCGCCTGCTCCGACCCTACGATTCGATGCCCCGCCGTCGACTGTCCGGCCACCCACAACGCTTCGAGGTTGGCCATCGTTCCACTTGAAGTCAGGTGACCTAGAAACTCCGTCCAGCCGAACATCCCGGCAATCTCTGCAACTGCTTCAATCTCCATTTGCGAGCTGGCCCGGCCACCGTCTCGCGCATGATTGTTTGGATTGATCGTCATGGCCAGCGCATAGGCCGCCCGCGCGACCGTATGCGGCGGCTTCAGCATCTGTCCCGCGTAGAGGGGATGGAAATAGGGGAAGTTGTCCCCGAGCCGGTGCGCTGCTGCCTCAAGAATCCCGGCAATTTTGTCAGTGTCTACTGCCGTTTCAAAGACCGGCAAGGCACCAAATTCCGCTTCAAGTATCTCCGTAGCGCGCGCAAGTAAACTGGGGACCGGATCGTGGACCATTACGCCTCCCACTTGATCGGAACTGGGACAAGCGATTATAACCCCAAATCGGTCAATAGGTTCCGAGGGTAAGAATCAGGAGTTGGGACGGATTCCGATAATTTCTGCCCCCGATTTCCAGAGGAATGGTACACTATCGGCAGCGTTAGACAAGAACCGGTCGTCAGCAGCACTCGCCAAACCAAGCAAGATTCTGCCAGTGGTCGCTCCGATTCATCCAGCGCAATTCAATCCAGGAAACACGAACAAAATGGAACAAGGTACTGTGAAGTGGTTTAATGACGCGAAGGGCTTCGGCTTTATTTCGCGCCAGAACGGTGAAGATGTATTCGTGCACTACTCTGCGATCAACTCAAGTGGTTTCAAGAGTTTGCAAGAAGGTCAAGCCGTGCAGTTCAACGTGGTAAAGGGGCCCAAAGGCTGGCAAGCTGCCGACGTGCAGCCGCTCTAGTCTCCAGGCTGGATTCCGGCAGAATCTATAGCAACACGAGCGAGGGCGGGCAGCCATCCACGCCCTCGTTTGTTTCTGCGCATGCTGCGGCTGGGCCATCAGTTCAACCGCCAGAATGCCGCGTTCAATAGCGCGGCAAAACTCACCCACACCCAGTAGGGCGCCATCAGCCAGGCTGAAACGGTTGACACCCGCCCAAATACCAGCGTGGCCGCCCCAATTGCCGCCCACAGGAGCACGACCTCCGCAAGCGCTGGCCCAATCGCGTGTAGCCTGAAGAAGATCCACGACCAGGCAAAATTCAATCCAAGCTGCGATAAAAACAGAATCAGTCCCCAGGTGCGCATTGGCGACGCCGCGGACACCCAAATCTGCCAGGCGGCGAGGGCCATGAGAGCATAGAGCGTTGTCCAAACCGGGGCAAAGACCCAATTGGGCGGCGCGATTACCGGCCTTACAAGTGTCCGGTACCAGCCCGGAACCTCGGCTGCTGTCCAGCGCCCGCTCACTCCAGCGACCGAAAAGCAAAGTCCAAACCAGAACAGCAGCGAACCCCAACGCATCTCTGCCTCATTTCCTTCCCGGCTAGTGATTCTTGACTGGCACCCGAGGCTCGTCGATTTTTCCGGATATTGATCCCGCTATGTAGCGGTCAAAACATTGTTCATTGGGCGAAATCGGAGAGCTGAAATTGTCTGGACAATGCGTTATGCCTGGCCGTACTCGCTCCATGCAGTCAACCGTCCTCGCGGTGAGCCGCTCGACGGGACGCCCGTCCGCCTTTTATCCTAAATGTGTTGGCCGCCTCTTCGATTCGCGGCCCCATTGGACTCCAATCCACCATGAGCTCGCAGACAATTGCTGTACACCTGCCCGATGGGGCCATTCGCGAAGTGCCTTCCGGTACGACGCCTCTCGATATTGCCAACTCGATTTCGCCGCGCCTCGCCGCGGTCGCCGTCGTCGCCCGGCTGACTCCTTTGACTGTCGCCGAGGAAGAAAGTGTTCATTCCGATGGCCAGTCGGCTGAGGCAACGATGTATGCCGCCGAAGACTCCGCCGCGCCTCGCCTGGTGGACCTGGCGACGCCGCTCACGGCAGACACTCGCCTTGAGTTGATTACCGAGAAAGACCCGGAAGCGCTGAAAGTGGTGCGCCACTCTGCTGCGCATGTGCTGGCCACTGCGGTCCTTGAGCTCTTTCCTGAGACCAAGCTCGGCCACGGACCGGCTACCGACGCCGGATTCTTTTACGACTTTTATCGAGAGACACCGTTCACGCCCGAGGACCTTGAGCTCATCCAGGCAAGGATGGCTGAAGTTGTTGCGCGCGATGAAAAGTTTGTCCACGAATATGAGCCGCGCGAGCAGGCGCTGGCGGAGTTCGAGCGCGACGGCGACTTCATGAAGACTCACTTCGTGACCAAGTTTACCGAGCCCGGCTCTCAAGTCAGCTTCTATCGCAACGGCAAGTTCGTCGACTTCTGCCGCGGTCCGCATGTGCCTTCAACGGGCCGCGTCAAGGCATTCAAGGTTCTTTCGCTTGCCGGTGCATACTGGCTCGGCGACGAAAAGAATCCGCAGCTGCAGCGCGTGTATGGGACTGCATTTTTTTCGCAGAAAGAATTGGACGCCCATTTTGCGCGGCTTGAAGAGGCGGCCAAGCGCGACCATCGTTTGCTCGGCAAGCAACTTGACCTTTTCAGCATTCAAGAACTCGCAGGCCCGGGTCTCGTCTTCTGGCATCCCAAGGGCGCCATGGTGCGCAAAGTGATGGAAGACTGGATGCGCGAGGAGTGTCTGCGCCGCGGCTACCTGCTTGTGAATACTCCCCACGTCATGAAGCGTGAACTGTGGAAGGTCAGCGGCCACGATGGCTACTATGGCGCCAACATGTACGCGCCGATGGAATTGGATGATGCCGAGTATCGCCTGAAGCCGATGAACTGCCCCGGCCACGTCCTCATCTACAAGAACTCGCCGAAAAGCTACCGCGACCTGCCCCAGCGGTATGCCGAGCTGGGCAACGTCTACCGCTACGAGCGGTCAGGCACCATGCACGGCCTGCTGCGCGTCCGCGGGTTCACGCAGGATGATGCTCATATCTTCTGCACCCCCGGCCAAATCGAAGACGAAGTCGTAGCCTGTATCGAATTTGCCGAAGTGGTGCTCAAGACATTCGGCTTCAATGAATTCAAAGTCGAACTATCCACGTGGGATCCGAACGATCGCGCGAAGTATATTGGCTCCGACGAAAACTGGGCTCTTGCGGAGGGCGGACTTAAGAGAGCCTTGGACAGGAAGAGCATCGCCTACAAAACCATCCCCGGTGAGGCCGCATTCTACGGCCCCAAGATCGACGTGAAACTCGTCGATGTCCTGGGTCGCTTGTGGCAACTGTCTACGGTCCAATTCGACTTCACTCTTCCCGCTCGATTCGAGCTTGAATACGTCGGCGAAGACGGCGAGCGCCATCAACCGGTGATGGTGCATCGCGCGTTGTTCGGATCGGTAGAGCGATTCTTCGGCGTGCTGATCGAGCATTATGCCGGCGCGTTTCCGCTGTGGCTTGCGCCTGTGCAGGTGGGTCTCGTCCCCATCAGCGAGCGCCATCACGCCTACGCTAAAAAGGTCGAGGCGGAGCTTAAAGCTGCGGGCCTGCGCGTTGAAGTGGACGACCGTAACGAAAAAATGAACGGCAAGATCCGCGACTTCGCCAATCAGAAAACGCCGTACATTCTCGTCTTCGGCGACAAGGAAGAAGCCGCCGAATCGGTCAGCGTCCGCACCCGCGGCAAAGGCGACCAGGGGTCGATTCCGCTAGCCGATTTCATCGCTAAAGCTAAGGAACTGGTGGCCAGCCAGTCGATGGAGCTCTGATAGTTACCCTACAATTCGCGGTTGCGATTCGTGGCCCAGAGAGGGTAAGTAATGGAAGACGCGGATAAATTCTTTTCGTATGTGCTTAAAGGGCTGAGGCCGGTCCTTAAGCAAAATGGCTTCCGCTCATCGAGCCAGAATTTTGTTCTGGAATCGCACGAGTGCTGGGCAATCATCAATCTTCAGAAGAGCCGCTGGTCACAACCAGGCGAAAAGACCTTTTACGTCAACGTGGCAGTTACAGCAAAGCGACTTCTAGCTTTCGACGATGAACCGGCACACAAGCCTCCAGCTCATTGGAAGTGCATTTGGAACACTCGCGCGGAACAGTTTGGACACGAGCCGAAAGTCCAACAGTGGACCGTTCGAGACGAGCAAACCGCCGCAGAGACGCTTGAGTATTTGCATAGATTGATTTGCGACTTTGTCATTCCGTCCATTAAGCGCAAGATGTCAGAAGCTGCTCTTTTGCGTGATTGGGCAAATGACCATGATCTGGGCTATCCACAGTTGAAAGCAAAGTCCGTCTTGCTCGCAGCATCTGGGGATGTCTTGAACCTTTCTCGAACTTTGCAGTCTCTGCGAGGGGCATTTGGATGCGGCGTTGTGGCGGACGGAGTAAGAATCCATATAGAAAGACTGAGAATCAGGTTCCCGGACGTGATGAAGGGAATCGATGATTGATCCCACATCCAAGAATGGGCGATTTTCGCTTCCACCTCAAGAATCTCGAAACGCTTAAGTGGCGCAGCGAGTCGATCGGGCCGTCTGTACGAAGGAGAGAAGGCAGGGACTGCCTCACGCGTTAATCGCCATCCCCTCCACTGCGCCATAAGCGTCCAGCATCGATTCCGCCAGCGTGGGATGCGCGTGGATGGTGAACATCATGTGCTCTACGGTGCCTTCCAACTCCAACACGGCGACGGCCTCTGCGATCAGCTCCGTGGCCTGCGGGCCGATGATGTGGACGCCGAGAATCTCGCCATACTTCGCGTCGGAGACGATCTTCACAAACCCGTCGTGATTATCGATGATCGTGGCCTTGGCGTTGCCCGCGAATGGGAACTTGCCCACCTTCACTTCATATCCTTTTTCCCTTGCCTGAGCCTCCGTCAAGCCAACAGATCCGATCTGCGGCTCGGTATATGTGCAGGCTGGGATGCGGTCTCGCCGGACCGGGCGGAACTTCTTTCCCGCGATCTTCGCTACAGCGACCATTCCGCCCATCGAGCCTACGTGGGCCAGCTGCGGAAACCCGGCAACAATGTCGCCGATGGCAAAAACTCCCGGCTCCGCCGTCTCCTGTGCTTCGTTGACTTTCACAAGCCCGCGCTCAAGCTCGACCTTTGTCTTCTCGATGCCGATGTCGCCCGTCAGCCCCGCGCGCCCCACCGCCACCAGCACCTTTTCGGCTTCCTTTACCTGCGTCTTGCCGTTGGAATCGGTATAAGTCACTTTCACGCCGGCTTCGGTTTTCTCAACCTTCTCCACTTTTGCGCCGGTGTTCACATCGATGCCGCGCTTCTTGAACAGCCGCGTCAGCTCTTTTGAAATCTCTTCGTCCTCGGCTGGAGCTATGCGCGGAAGAAACTCGAGAATCGTGATCTCTGTACCAAAGCTGCGGAACATCGAGCCAAACTCTACTCCTACAGCCCCTGCGCCAATCACCACAAGCGACTTCGGCACCCGCTCCATCTGGAGAATCTCGATATTGGTCAGGATGGAGTTGTCTGCCTGAAGGCCCGGCAGCATCTTTGCCGCTGAGCCAGTTGCTACGATTACGTTCTTCGCCTTCACCTGACTCACTTCGCCTGCCGTGCCGCCGCTAGATGTCATGGCAGTCACGTCCACAGTATGCACTCCGTCCTGGGCTGGGCCGGTCAGCCGTGCATAGCCTCTGATCACGGTGATCTTGTGCTTCCGCATCAGAAAGTCCAGGCCCTTGACGTGTTTGGCGACGATGGCATCCTTGCGCTTAAGCACCGTAGCCCAATTCAATGTGGGCGTCCCGATGCCTTCAACACCAAACTCGGCCGCGTTGTTCAGGTATTCCCAGATCTCGGCGTTGAACAAGAGCGCCTTGGTGGGAATGCAGCCCACGAGAAGGCAAGTGCCGCCCAGCCTGTCGGAGTTGTCGATCAGCGCAACCTTCAGTCCGTACTCCGCGCCGCGAATGGCCGCTGTATATCCTGCGGGGCCGCCGCCGATAATCGCCACGTCATAAATTAAATCTGCCACTGTCATATCAGCCACTGGGAACTCCGTTTCAATGCGCGCGAAAGCACGCAAACGCCATATTCCATTGTTTAGTCTAATGGATGCGCGGACATCTCAATTTGCATCTGTTTCATGGCAGGCATTTGCCTGCTCACGCGTGGACCAACGCTCACAGGCTTTGCCGCACCAGTTCCGCAGCCGCTCGCACGGTTTCTGTTCCGTCGCCGAAGCCTTCGATCCAGTGGACCTCCGGCTCGCGACGGAACCAGGTCATCTGCCGCTTGGCATAGTTGCGATGGCCCTGCTGGGCGGCTGCGATCGCAGCCTCTTCGCTGAGTGCGCCTGAAAGAACAGCCAGCGCCTGGCGGTAGCCGAGTGAGTCCAGCGCCTTCACGGGACCAAAGCGCGCAAGCAGACCGCGCGTCTCGTCGATCAGGCCCGCCGCAAACATCGCAGATGCACGTTGATCCAGATGATCGTAGAGCGCTTTTCGCGGCGGGTTCAGACCGATCCGAAGCAGCCGAAACCCGGTGAGCGGATCGCGGCCCAGCGCCTGAGAAAGCGGCTTGCGCGCGGTAATACAAACCTCGATTGCGCGAATCAGCTTGGGCGTGTCGTTTGCGTGAATCCGCGCGGCGGAAGCTGGGTCAAGACGAACGAGGATTCGATGCAGCCAGGTTTCTCCATGTCGCTCGCGGCTCCTATTGAGCCGCGCCCGCAGCTTGTTTTGTCGTTCCGGCCCGGCAAATAGCCCGTCCGTCAGAGCGCGCAGATAGAGGCCAGTTCCGCCGGTCACAATTGGTAGCCGGCCGCGCGCAGATATCTCCCGCAACGCCGCCCGCGCACGCCTGCTGTACTCGCCCGCGGTAAAAGGTTCGTCCGGTTCGGCCACGTCGATAAGATGGTGCGGAACACGTACACGCTCGTCTGGCGTGGGCTTAGCCGTGCCCAGATTCATGCCGCGATAGACGGCGACCGAGTCACAACTGACAATTTCGCCGCCGAACCGCTCGCGCAAGCTCCAGCGAAAGCGCCGTCTTGCCGCTGCCTGTGGGGCCGAGTAGCAGCACAGCCAACGGATCAGTTGCGGCGTAGCCGCCACTCGGCGTGTGTGCAGGACTCACGGCCGCCACCACCCCGGCGGAAAGATCCACGCCGGATTGGTGTGAAAGAGCCACCACGCCAGGATCGCTGCAGCCACAAGCAGCAATCCGAAGACCTGATTGCGCCGGTAAACACGCGTCTGCTCCACTCGCCGCGCCTTCTCGGCAACCTGCTGAAGATGCGGCTTAATGCGGGTCTGCACCATGGCTCCGCCCCTCGGATGGGCTGTGATCGTGTTTCCAGTCGCCACGCACAAGTATAGGAGATCGGCGGTTCTGCGCTTCATGGACATTTGGCCCAGTTTGACTTCGCGACCCTGGTTTGCTCAGATAACCTTTCAGCATCCGGCGACAAAGAAAAGAGCGGCAATGAAAGTCTTGATCCTTGGTTCAGGAGGCCGCGAGCACGCGCTGGCCTGGGCGGTAAAGCGTAGTGATCGGGTTACAGAGGTAGTGTGCGCTCCTGGCAATGGCGGCATCGCCCAGGTCGCTCGTTGCATTCCAGTCGATTTGAAGGATCTTGATTCTATGGTCCGCGTTGTCGAGGCTGAGCAGCCGGGCCTGACCATTGTTGGACCTGAACTGCCTTTGTCGCTAGGCATTGTAGACGAGCTGCAGCGGCGCGGCCTGCGCGTTTTTGGCCCCAGCCGGGCCGCGGCCATGCTGGAAACAAGCAAGGGTTTCGCCAAGCGGTTTATGCAACGTCACAACATCCCCACAGCCAACTATGCCGTCTGCACTACCGCGGCGGAGTTGGAGAAATCGGTCGACATCTTTCGCCCGCCCATCGTGGTTAAGGCTGACGGACTGGCCGCCGGCAAAGGCGTTATTATTTGCCCCTCGCGCCAGATTGCCCTTGAGACCGCTCACGGCCTGTTCAGCGGCAAGCTGCTTGGCGAGGCAACGCAACAGGTGGTTCTAGAAGAGTTCCTCGAAGGGGACGAGATCAGCTTTCTCTGCCTCTCCGACGGCAAGCATGTGGTTCCGCTTGTGCCCGCGCAGGACCACAAGTGTATTGGCGAGGGCGATACGGGTCCAAACACCGGCGGCATGGGCGTTTATTCCACCGATACGCTGCTGGAGCCAGCTATGCAGCAGTGGATTCTGCACCACATCGCCGAGCCAACGGTGCGGGGAATGGCTGAAGAAGGTACGCCGTTTGTCGGCGTGCTGTACATCGGCCTGATGATGACCGCTCGTGGGCCACAGGTTCTGGAGTTCAACGCCCGCTTTGGCGATCCCGAAACCCAGGCCATCCTGCTTCGCCTGGATAGCGATCTGGTGGAAGCTCTGGAAGCTGCGATTGAGGGCCGTCTTGGGGAAACCGAGTTACGGTGGACTCCCGGCGCATCGGCCTGCGTGGTGGCCAGCTCCGCAGGCTATCCGGGCAGCTATGAGACCGGCTTTCCCATTTCCGGCCTCGGCTCAGCCGCTCAGGTTCCAGGCGTGCAGATTTTTCACTCGGGGACGGCGCGCTTCGGTGGCCAACTGGTCACGGCCGGCGGGCGCGTTCTTGCCGCCGCCGCCGCTGCACCCTCGCTTGAAGAGGCTTTGGCCCGCGCTTATCAGGGCATGGCGGAGATTCATTTTGAAGGCATCTACTATCGCCGCGATATTGGTCATCGCGCTCTTAAGAAGACACCCTGACGTCCGCCATTTCCCTTGACGAAATGCTTGTGTGGAGTCATGAGTCTGGCTTTAGTTCAGTTTGGCTCTGAGGTAGTTTCCGTCCCCGGCTTGGGGTTCAACTGCTGCTTCTGAAAGCACGACCTGCAAAGCACTGGTCTACCCTGGGTCGGCTTGAACGGAACGGTCGTCTCCGCTCCACACTCCGAACAGGTCGTCCGCGTCTCCGAGCGAACCTTGGAGCCTCCGCGGGCACGCTTAGCCTTGCACTGTTTACAGTGCTTGGGATCATTCGTGAACTGTTTGTCGTGGAAAAATAACTGCTCGCCAGCCGTAAAAATAAACTCGGCGCCGCAGTCATTACACTTCAAGACTCTGTCGACGAACTCCATGACCGGATTCCCCAAAGCAGGGAAACGCAATGAAATCGGCCATGACCTGAGAAAAGCGTGCCAGCCCGGTTTCCCTGTTCTCTTTCCTTAACTGCAACGAGGGCCCGGGCCGCGAAAAGTTCTGCGGCAATTCATTTGTCGGTCCGGCGAACCGGGAGACTTTGAACAAATCGAACATAGGACGCAATAGAGAACGGCAATACCAAATAATCAATCGAACCTGATCGCCCCGAGCTTGTTTGAGCTATCTGGCGCCTTCCACTCATTTTGAATGGAAGGCGCCGGGCGGAGTGTACTATTAACTGCTTTGAATCAATCTGCCTCTTTACGAGCTTTCTTGCGATTCCGCTTGCGCGCTAAAGCTGCCTTAACGCGTTTCTTCTCGCCGGGCTTCAGGTAGTAGGAGTGACGCTTGACTTCCTTGATAATGTCCTCCTGCTGTACCTTCCGCTTAAACCGGCGCAGAGCATTTTCGAGCGGCTCGCCTTCTTGTACACGAACCTCTGCCAAAGAATCCCACCTCCAAACCTGCCATGGGGCTTCTTCCATGATACCGGCAATGGCGCGTTCGCGGTCAACCAGCATCCGATTTCCTTCATCTTTCCTTCGATTTGGAGCCCGAAAGGTCTTTGCTTTCCTGCGAATTAAGGCAATGGTCTAGACTTTTCCCTGGAGGCTTCGAAACATGATCCGCAGTTACCAAGGCCGATTGCCACAAATCCCCGCCAGTTGCTACGTCGATCTCTCCGCGCAGCTTATCGGCGATGTAACGCTCGGGGAGCATTCGTCGGTCTGGATGAATGCCGTCCTGCGCGGCGACGTCCACTCCATCCGCGTAGGCGCCAACTCAAACGTTCAGGACTGCGCCGTCCTCCACGGCCAGCGCAATCTTTATTCGGTGACGGTCGGCGACTGGGTGACCATTGGCCACAATGCCACGGTTCACGGTTGCGTGGTTGAGGATGCGGTTCTGATCGGCATGGGCGTGACGGTTTTGAATGACTGCCGGATCGGCGAGGGGTCGATCATCGCAGCCGGCGCGGTTCTGCCAGAGCACACCGTTGTTCCGCCCAGAACCTTGTGGGCCGGCGTCCCCGCGAAGATGCGCCGTGAACTTTCCGACGCCGACCGTGCGCTCATTCTCGAATACGCCCAGAACTATCTGGACTACACAGAAATCTATTTGAAAGAACTGCGCGACTAAGGCAGAGCGCGAGAATATGCATTTGAACGGTGCAACATTCGCTGCCGCGAGCTGGTTTTGAAACACGCACTGAACTGTTTCTGTGCACTGCTGCACGCTAAGCTGGGAAAGGGGAGATTGATCATGCAGGATCGCATCTTGCTCCATACTTTTGGCCGATTGACTTTCCGGCAACTCCGCGCCAGGGTTCTCCTCCTTCCTGTCCTGGCGCTTGCCCTCTGCGCTGTGGCCGCAGGGCAAGCAAATGCCGGACCCAACCCGCTCTCAGATGCAGATTGGGCCTCTCTGCCCGATGGGCCACTACCCCAATCCTCTGACCCCGCCCAGGCAGGCGAAAAGGACCGCGTAACCCTGCTGAATACGCCCATCCACATTCTCAGAGATCAGGCTGCGATCTGGACCAGCCCCGCACGCATCCGTGACCGCGACCTCGCCTACCTGGTCCCGCTCGGCTTGGCTACCACAGCTGCAATTACCGCCGATCACCAGGTCATGTCCTCGACCAGGCTCGATAATGCATCCCTCAACCACGATGCCAGCCTTGCCTCAACCGGCTTGCTCGGCGGATTCGTCGCCGCCCCCGTCATCGTTTACGGCCTGGGCAGCATTCACCATGACGCTCACGCCACTGAAACCGGAATCCTGGCGGGCGAAGCGATGGTCGACAGTCTGGTTGTCGATGAGGTTCTGAAGGCGGCAACCATGCGCGAGCGCCCCACTCTTGATGGGGCCAAAGGAAAATTCTTCCAGACCAGCGTGAAACTCGACTCCTCGTTCCCTTCAACTCACAGCATCGTTGCGTGGTCGTCTGCCGCCGTGATTGCCTCTGAATACCCCGGGCCGATGACCCAGATCGCGGCTTACGGCCTTGCCACCGGACTTAGCATGACCCGCGTACTTGCGCGTCAGCACTTCCCCTCTGATGTGCTGGTCGGCAGCGCCGTCGGCTGGCTTGTGGGCCGCTATGTCTATCGCAAACATCATAAGGAATTGGAAGATTGACGCCGCGGCCGAGTGCATTCCCTCAATCGGTAGGACTGCTACTCGTCTTTTCGCTGTAGAGAGGCACTGGCGGCGGATTCCGCTCGGCAAACTGCTGCTGGTGCCAGTAAGGATAAATGGCCGGCTGTTGGCTGGCTTTATCCAAAGCGGCCACTTGCTCGGCGGTCAAATTCCACCCCACGGCTCCCAGATTCTGCCGCAACTGCTCTTCATTTCGCGCGCCTACAATCAACGACGAAACCGTGGGCCGCTGCAACAACCAGTTCAGCGCCACTTGCGGAACTGTTTTGCCCGTCTCAGTTGCGACTTTATCCAGCGCGTCTACGACTGCGAAAAGGTGCTCATCTGACACCTGCGGACCAAACGCGGCCGTCTTGTGCAAGCGGCTCACCTCCGGCAAGGGCTGGCCCCGGCGAAGCTTTCCTGTCAGACGGCCCCATCCCAGCGGGCTCCACACCAGCGCGCCGACTTTTTGATCGAGGCCGAGCGGCATCAGCTCCCACTCATACTCGCGACCAATCAGCGAGTAGTAGACCTGATGCGCCACGTAGCGCGTCCAGCCGTAACGATCGGCCATGGCCAGCGACTTCATCAGGTGCCAGCCGGAGAAATTCGAGCATGCAATGTAACGGACCTTGCCTTCGCGCACGAACTTATTCAGAGTGTCCTGTACCTCTTCGATCGGTGTCAGCGCATCGAATCCGTGCAAGTGGTAGATGTCAACATAGTCCGTGCCCAGCCGCCGCAAGCTGGCTTCAAGCGAGCGCCGCAGATGGTAGCGAGACGAGCCCAGATCGTTCGGCCCATCGCCAAAACGAAAGGTCGCCTTGGTGGAGATCAGCGCCTTATCGCGCCTGCCCTCAAGAGCCTTGCCTAATATCTCTTCTGACCGGCCTTGGGAATAAACGTCGGCGGTGTCGAACAGGTTGACACCTGCCTCGAAGCAAACATCCAGCAGCCGCTGTGCTTCGGCAACGTCCGAGCTACCCCATGCCTTGAAGAACTCATTGGCCCCGCCAAACGTTCCGGTGCCAAAACTCAGCGCGGAAACCTTGAGGCCGGAGCCTCCAAGCAGTCGATATTCCATGCGGTTTGGATGCGGTTAGTGACGATAGGATGCAGGCTACTGGCTTGGATATCCTCTTAATTCAACTACTCTCCTGTGCATCAGTTGTCGGGCTATCATGAGTGAACATTTAGACTGTATAAGTCATGACCACCCTGAAAGCCGTTCGCGGCACGCGCGACTTGTTGCCTCCGGAGACGGCCCTCTGGAACCGTATCGAAACGACCGCGCGCGCCGTCTTTGCCCGCTACAACTTTGGCGAGATTCGCACGCCTGTCTTTGAAGACACGGCACTTTTTGCGCGTGGAGTCGGCGAAGAAACCGACATCGTCTCGAAAGAAATGTACACCTGGTCCGACGGCGAGCGATTCAATAAGGCAAAGCTGGTCGATGTTTGGCGCAAAAAACCACACGCAGACGATGTCTTTTTTCCAGTTGAAAACCTTGTAATCGCCGGGATGCTGGGACCTCCTATTGACCTCCTTGCCTATTGGAATACAGCGCAAATGCTAGAACTTGTCTGTTTTGCCCCGGAGGCAACTACATTCTCCATCAACGCAATGGCGACTGCCGTTGCGCTTGGACGGGAGCAACGCTCAGATTTTCGAAATATCCCAACAGGGGCTCGAATCACAAGGGCTCGAATCGTCACCCCGACAGGGGTCAATCGCAAGCTGGAAACCCCAGATCCAACAGTCGTGATCGAAGAAGTTCCGGGAAACTTCTTCGAGAGTTCGCAGTCGCTCACCCTGCGGCCCGAAAACACTGCCGGGGTAGTTCGCGCCTATATCGAAAACAAGCTGGGCGAGACTGGCCTGTTGCAGAAGCTCTTCTACATTGGTCCTCAGTTCCGCCGCGAGCGGCCGCAGAAGGGACGCTACCGGCAGTTTTCGCAGATTGGCGCTGAGGTGATTGGACCGCCATCGGCAGGCAGCGAGAGCCCGCTGCGCGATGCTGAAGTGCTGGAGATGCTGGCTACGTTACTTGACGAATTGGGCATCACCGGCTGGACACTTGAGCTGAACTCCGTCGGCTCCGCAGCAGACCGCGCCCGCTACAACGAGGTACTTCGTACCGCTCTGGACTTGGTAGTTTCTCGTATGTGTGAAGACTGCCAGCGCCGCGCCGTTACCAACCCGCTGCGTGTTCTCGACTGCAAAGTCCCAGGCGATCAGCCGATCATTGCAACGCTGCCGGTCATTGCCGATTCACTCGACGACGCCTCGCGCACTCACTTTGCCGCGGTCACCGCGGCGCTCGATGCGGCCGGCGTTCCTTACACCCGCAATCACCGCCTGGTGCGCGGACTTGACTACTATACCCGCACTACATTTGAGTTCACACACGGAGGTCTGGGCGCGCAAAACGCCTTGCTCGGTGGCGGCCGCTACGACGGCCTGAGCGAGGCTATAGGCGGTCCCAAAGCACCGGGGATCGGATTTGCGATGGGCGAGGATCGGCTTGTGCTGACCCTGCAGGCGCTCGAGGCCGCAACGCCGGAATTGGCGGATGCGTTCATAGCGCCGATTGGGGAAACACTGAACCCGGCCGCTCTGTCCCTTGCCCGCGAACTGCGCCGCGCCGGCCTGCGCATCGAGCTTGGCGAAGGCGGTTTCCGTCTCAAAAAATCGTTCGAGGCAGCGGACAAGACCGCCCGCCGCATCGTCATCCTGGGCGAAGATGAGCTTCAATCCGGTATCCTGACGGTGAAGACCTTCGCCACCGGCATACAGACCAAAGTTCCTCGCGCGGAGCTGGCCGTCTTCCTCATCGAATCCGGCAAGCAGAGTAAAGGACACAGGTAGTGCTCGATTTTCTAGGCAGTCTCGAACGGACGCATCTCTGCGGCGAATTGCGCGCCGCCAACGCCGGCCAGCAAGTGGTTCTGATGGGCTGGGTGAACCGGCGCCGCGACCACGGCAACCTGATCTTTCTCGACCTGCGCGACCGCTCCGGCATCGCTCAGATTGTGCTCGACAAAGAGCTGACGCCGGACGGTCACCTGAAGGGCGAGCAGGTGCGGCCCGAGTATGTGGTGGCGGCTGTGGGCAAGGTGCGCCTGCGCGATCAAGACGCCATCAACCCAAAAATGCCAACCGGCGAAATCGAGATCGAGGCAACGCAGTTGCTGCGTGCTTGAATGACACGCGCCTGGCTCCGTTCTCGCCCTCTGAAGAAGCGATTCAGAACGAAGAAGTCCGGCTCAAATACCGTTACGTGGACTTGCGCCGCCCCGAGATGCAGCGCAACTTCCGCTTGCGTCACGACATCACGCTGGCGATTCGCGAGAGCCTCAGCAAGCAGGGTTTCCTCGAAATTGAAACCCCCATTCTTACCAAGTCAACGCCGGAGGGCGCGAGGGATTTTCTGGTACCCAGCCGCGTGCATCCGGGCGAGTTCTACGCGCTTCCGCAATCGCCGCAAATCTTCAAGCAGATTCTCATGATCTCCGGCTTCGATCGCTATTTCCAGATCGCGCGTTGCTTCCGCGATGAGGACCTGCGCGCCGATCGTCAGCTTGAATTCACGCAGGTAGATCTGGAGATGAGCTTCCCTCGCCAGGAAACTGTCTTCGGCGTTGTGGAGCAGTTTCTGGCTGCTGGTTTTGCCGCAGCCGGCGTCAACGCTGCCCACACCCTTTCTGCGCATCACCTACGACGATTCGATGCGTAAGTTCGGCAGCGACAAGCCCGACCTGCGGCTGCCCGGGCTTACCGATGTTCGATCGGCGTTTACCGACGACGCGCTCGCTACGCTGCAAATCGATCCCGCGCTGCCGGTGGTTGCCTCCGCATTCCCAATGTTGGCGAGCTGAGCCGCAAGGAGCGCGAAGATAACCATCCGATGTTCGATCTGAAGAAGGGCGCAAAATTCATTGACGATTTCAAGCGCCTCGCCAAGGGTTTCCCCGAGGCTGCGGTGAAGGTGCGCGAACTGGCCGGCGCGGCCGAAGCCGACTTCGTCATCATCGTTGCCGGCGACCCGGCTCATCCGGTGAAGGCCAGCGACACCAAGTTCGAAGGCCGCCTCTCTGAGCGCGAGATCAATGTTTACTCCGCCGCCGGCAACTTCCGCACCGAGCTGGCCAAGAAATATGCTGAGAGGCATAGGGCCTTCGCAGTCACAGAAAAAGCCGTCGCGGAAGCCGACCCGCAAAGTGGAAACCCGCTGGATGGATCGGCCGCATTCAAGCCCATCTGGATCGTCGACTTTCCGATGTTCGAGTATGACCTTGCGGCCGGAAAGTGGATGCCCGCGCACCATCCATTCACTGCGCCTCATGAACACGATATGGCCAACCTGCTCACCGATCCGGCCAGCGTGCGAGCGAATTGCTACGATCTGGCCATGAACGGGCTGGAGCTCGGCTCAGGCTCAATCCGTATTCATCGCAAAGACATTCAGCAGCAGATCTTTCAGTCGCTGGGGATCAGCGATGAAGAAGCTCGCGCACGGTTTGGCTTTTTTCTCGACGCTCTTGAATACGGCACACCCCCGCACGGCGGCATCGCGCTGGGTCTGGATCGAATCGTCATGCTGCTCACCGGCGCGCCCAGCCTGCGCGAAGTGATCGCGTTCCCCAAGACAGCCAAGGCCATCGACCTGATGGCAGACGCACCTACGACGGTCACCGAGCAGCAGTTGAAGGAACTGCATATTCGTGTGGCGCTGAAGAGCTGAGTTTTTTGTTGCTGTAATCAAAGACAATTTCGAGAAGCGGGCTACGCTACTCCGTGTCCGACTCGGAGGCGTTCTCTGCCTCGCCCTCTACAGAGATGCGCAGGGAGCGCAGAAAATGGAGATCGTTGGGCGTGAACGGGGCCTCGGCGTCGCCCTGGCCAACGCCAACCACGACTTCATCGGAGTTCTTGGCGGTGACCTCATTCAGGCCGATCGTGGCCTCCAGCATCAGCAACACGTCGAATCCGTGTTTGCGGATATCCTGCACCACTCCGGCGATCTGCTCACTCTCGATCACCGACTCATGGATCGCCTCACCAAGTTGCTGAATTAGTTCGCGCACACGAGACGTCAAGAGTACCTCCAGGAGCGGCGGCCGGCCCGGACAAATCGCGGTCGCGGAGTAGGATTCCTTTACCTTACGTCCGCCGCCTTCCGGGAGCAACTGCCAACCGGCAATAATCTAAAAAAAACCGAGTCGGCAAGCGTCGCTGCTACCATCATAACGGAATGAAACCTCAATCCATTGGGAGAGCGCTCGGCATCGGCCTGCGGGTGGCCGGGCGTGTGGCAGGTGAACATGTGGCCGCCAGTGCAAAGGCCGCTGTAAATGCCCCTGCGGGCCAGCCCTCCATCGAGGCCGCTGAGCAAATCCAAGCTGGGAGCCGCGCCGCTGGTCAGGCTGCCGGAAAAGCAACTAAAAACGTTGCGCGCGGCGTAGGCGGGTTCTTGCGTCCCTTCGGACGCGTAGGCGGAATCGTCTGGCTCGAAGTCACAGGCGTCTTCTTCTTCCTTTTTGTGATCGTTTTTGCGCGGGCTATTTGGATGTACAGAGCCAGCTTCGCGCAGGGCCCGGATCACCAGAAGTTCCTTGTCTCCGTCCCGCTCCTGCTGGTCTTTCTGTACCTGAGCGTCAGTTCATTCTGGCGCGCGCAGCGCAGGTAAAGCGCCGATTTTCAGTTCTTGGCCGATTCTTTGTTGTCAGGCCAGGTCAGCGCCCAAACCAGCGCTCCAACAATTCCCAGCCCAAAAAGCGTCACAACAAATCCGCCGCCGCGCACTACTCCAAACCGAATTAGCGCCAACGCACTTGCAGCCATCATCACAGACCTCCGCGCCGGTTTTAAATTCATACCTGTCGCATTGGTAATGACCCGGAACTGCGTTGTAAGTTGTCCCTTATTTTGATTTCTGATGCCGGGGATTATGAAGCTTCGGTTGCCACAACCGCGGCGCAATCGCGTAATTCAATTGCACCAGCACGATTGCACCAATACTGACCCAGGTGTTGATGACGCAAAGCGCCGCACCACCCGCATAGAGCGATTGCGCGATCAGGATTCGCCTGCAGATGCTCGATCGCACTTCTTCGGGCGTGTCGGCTTTGATCAGATCCGCATGAGCCGCGTGCATCCAGCTCCAATAGAGCATTGCGCCCATGGCAAGAATGTTGAGCCAATAGATCAGCAACGCCGAGCGATAGGTGATGAACTCGGTCAGCAGTCTTGTTGACAGCGGCAAAAGTGTAACGGCAAACAGAAATCCCAGATGAATCCAGGTCAGATCGCGCGTGCCTTCGCCAATGTGGTTCAGCTGCGTTTGCTGGCCGGCCCAGAAGATTCCCAACGTCAGGAAGCTCATCCCGTAGGCCAGCCACTGCGGCCCCAGCGCGCCCAGCGCTACCAGCAACTCGCGCTCGCCATGCACCTGGGCAACTGTTGGAATGTGCAGGTCCAGCACCAGCAGCGTCATGGCCACGGCAAAGATTCCGTCGCTGAGCGCGGCAAGGCGTTCCACATTGCGCCCTTGTATGCGGTTGTAGAGGTTGGCCATGACGAATGAACTCTCCGTGTTCATCTTTCTTTGGTCGGCGCGCAGCCTCAGATGCGCCGTTGTGGCAGAGAGCGTGTGAGGTGCCAGACCGCAAGCCCGAGGGCCAGCGCGCCCAGCACGTAAGCCATCAGCGCATAATTTCCGGAGTGGATCTTCCAGCCGCGATAGAAGGCAATTCCCGCAGCCACCAGCATCAGGAATCCGCGAAAGTGATTCATGCCGCGCACCGGCCCTTCCTCCGACCCGTTCGATCCGCAAACGATGGGTGACCGTTTGACCCGCCGGAACGTAGTCCCTATCGTTAGTAGAGTATCGCCGCGCCGCTCAACCACCCAAGAGGACCAGCCATGACCAGCCCCGCTCATTGCCCCACAGCTCAGGAAGACCGCACTCAACGCCACGCATCGCGCGCTCAAAGCCAAAATGGTGGACTTTGGCGGATGGGATATGCCGGTCGAGTACCCGTGTCCAGGCGGCGGCCTGATTGCCGAGCACCTTGCCGTGCGCACCGGCGTGGGCCTGTTCGACGTGAGCCACATGGGCGAGATCCAGTTTCGCGGGCCGGGCGCGCTCGCGGCTATCCAGCACATCACCATGAACGATGCGTCGCGCCTCAAGGATGGGCAGGCGCACTACTCCGCTCTGCTCACGCCCGAGGGCACATTCGTCGACGACATTCTCGTGCACCGCCTCAGCGACAACGACTACCTGCTGGTGGTCAATGCCGGTACCAAGGACAAGGATTATGCCTGGATTCGCCAGCAGGTGGGCGCGTGGCCCGTCGATCCACATCAGCGACTATTCCGCCTACTATTCGCAACTTGCGCTGCAAGGGCCGCGCGCGCTGGAGACGCTGCAAAAGCTGACCAAGGTCGATCTGGCAGCGATCAAGAATTACTGGTTCACGTGGGGCACGGTCGCGGGCATTCCCAACGTGATGATCGCGCGCACCGGCTACTCCGGCGAAGACGGCTTCGAGGTCTACATGCCCGCCGATGAGGCGACCACGGTGAAGATGTGGAACGCGCTGCTGGAAGCGGGCGAGGAGTTCGGCATTCGCCCCTGCGGTCTGGGCGCGCGCAACACGCTGCGTCTCGAGGCCGGCATGAGCCTCTATGGCCACGAAATCTCCGAGGAGATCAACGTGTTTGAAGCGCGGGCTCGACCGCTGGCTCAAGCTCGACAAGGGAGAGTTTATCGGACGCGAAGCTTTGCTGGCCGTGCAGGCCGCGGGCGGTCCGAAGCGCAAGATCGTGGGTCTGGAGATGGTCGATCGCGGCATCGGCCGCGATGGGTACTTGGTGCTGGATTTAGAAGGCGAACAGATCGGCACAATTACGTCCGGCTCGCCTGCGCCATTTCTGAAAACGAACATCGCGATGGCGCTGGTGCCCACGGCCGTCGCGGCGAGTGGCGAAGATGTGCTGGTGCAGTGCCGGGCGAATCCGGTAAGGGCGAAACAGGTGCCGGTGCCGTTTTATAAGAGGGCGAAGAAATAAGATGTTTGAATGAATCTGCCTCGCATTCCAATCTTAAAGTCTAGGAGAGGGTCGAGAGCAGAATCCGAGGAGTACTGATGAACCATCTTCCATTTGCATGGACGGGACAGATTCCCTTGGCCGCCGAACTCGGTAAGCCAATTGAAAGGATTTCTATCGAATTGGGATTTGGCTCGGTCGGCAGGCCGCAAGCCGTAACCCTTTGGCGCCCAGACAGTACCGGATTGCAGATCTGCTCGGAAATGCATGACATTGCAGAAAGATTAGAGGTCGGAGTTCTAAGCTTTAGTCCGATATCGACTCATACGGACGCCGCGCAATTCGCAAATGCTCCGGCGAGCTTTAAATCGAATTTCGAAGTATTCAAGATGGTCATCGACGAGTCGGACACGACCGCGGAGTCCGGTTTGGTCATACGTGCGGTAGATGGCCATGAGTTAATCGTCGTCGCCAGTGCGTCACCATGCTATCTGTGGACGAGCGGGGTTTTTGTAATGGAAAACAACCATATACCCGAATATCCCTTAGACCAATATGTCCTGACTAATGTGGAGCGATCTGCCTGAAATCCCAGACCACCATGTTCTGTGATTCTGTGAGTTTTCTGCACTCGGTGCTGAGAAGTTGCTCAGGACGCGCGGCTTAATTGCGGGCTCACAGTTTCACAGCCAAAATAGCAAGATGTTATTTGAGGCCGCTTTTCCGATTGAGGCCAGCCGCCTGACCCGCCGGCAACTGTTCTTATTGTGCGCCTATTGCTGGGAATTTTCGGCAACGCAGGGCGTGCGGAATTTTGATTGCTGTCGATCTACTCACACCTGCATCACTTCGGCTTCTTTCTTGCGGGACAGCTCTTCCATGCGGCGGATCTCTTCGTCGGTCATCTTCTGCGATTTCTTCCAGGGCGCGCTTCTCTTCGTCTTCGCTGATCTTCTTTTCTTTGGCGAGCTTTTTCAGCGCATCGTTGCCGTCGCGGCGGACATTGCGGACTGCGGTGCGGTGCTCTTCGAGGACACTTGATTGAGATGCTTGACGACATCGCGGCGGCGCTCCTCGGTCATGGGCGGAACGGGAACGCGAATCACCTTGCCGTCGGACTGCGGATTGAAGCCGAGATCGGAGGCCTGCATGGCCTTTTCAATTTCCTTGATGATGGTCGGGTCCCAGGGAGAGATCAGGATGAGCTGCGCCTCGGGCGTCGAAACCTGCGCCATCTGGTTGATCGGCGTGTGCGTGCCGTAGTAGTCCACCTTCACCTGGTCAAGCATGTGCACGCTGGCGCGGCCGGTGCGCGTGGAGGCCAGGTTGGCCTGGAAGGTGGCCACGGCCTGGTCCATGCGCCGCTTCAGGTCGCTGTAGAGTTCTTTGAGTGCCGGAATGCCGGCCATTGTGGAGACTGCCATCGGTTCGTCCTCGCTCCATGCCACAACCTATCTAACGGAATCGGCAGGCGCGCGAGATACTGCCGCAGCTAGCGCAAGCCCGAATCTCTACGTCACGCGTCAGTGCCTTGGCTGCCTGATGGATACCGCGAGTGGATTATTCCGTTCGGAAAAAGCGGATACGTGGTCCTGTACCGATTTCTCGGAGACACGGTGGTGATTCAAACCATCCGTCATGGACGCGAGGCAGGCTTTCGATAAATCCAGTCAGGCCAAGACGTTCATGGAGCGGCCTGCTCATGCGCGTGATAACTGGACCGCACCAGCGGGCCGGATTCCACGTGGCGGAAGCCCATCTTGAGCGCCTCGGTCTTGAGCTCGGCAAACTCGCGCGGCGTGTAAAGCCGCGCCATGGGCAGGTGATCGCGCGAGGGACGCAGATATTGGCCGATGGTGAGGATGTCGCAATGGACGGCGGCCAGATCGCGGAAGACTTGCAGCAGTTCGACTGGTCTCTTCGCCGAGGCCCACCATCACGCCGGACTTGGTAATGCCTGCCGGGCCTCAGATTCTTTGGCAGTAGCGCAACAGCTCAAGAGATCGCTCGTAGCGCGCGCCGGAGCGGACGACGCGATAAAGCCGCGGGACCGACTCCGTGTTGTGGTTGAGCACCTCTGGCCGGGCCTCGACGACAATGCGGATTGCTTCCTGATTGCCCTGGAAGTCGGGAATGAGCACTTCGACGCGGCAGCCCGGAGCCTGACGGCGAATCTCCTCGATGACTTGAGCGAACGCGCGCGCGCCGCCGAGCAGGTCGTCGTCGCGATTGACGCTGGTGATCACGGCATGTTGCAAACCAAGCGTGGCCACGGCCTCGGCCACACGGCGCGGCTCGTCAAAGTCGATGGGCTCAGGACGGCCTTTGGGCACAGCGCAGAATCCGCAACGGCGCGTGCAGAGGTTGCCCAGCATCATGAAGGTCGCGGTCTTGTGGTGCCAGCACTCGCCGATGTTGGGGCATTGCGCGCTCTCGCAGACCGTGTGCAAGCCGAGTGACCGCGCCAGACGCTTCAGGTCGTGGTAGTTCTCGCCAACGGGGGCGCGCGCCTTGAGCCACTCGGGTTTGGGAGTGGGAGCCGTTCGCGCTGCCGAGATCTGGACAAGTTCCATCACGCTCTTATTGTACCGGGAGCATGACCACGCGGCAGGCTGTTATCGCAGCCGCTCGCGCACCTCGGGACGAACCAGGTAGAGGAAGAAGATCAGGTTCAGCAGTCCCTGGACGCACGCGGCGCCTTGATGCATGTTCGAAAAGATCAACAGGTTGTAGACCGCCAGTAGCAGTACAGCGGCCAGCGCCAGCGACCATGCCCAGCGAAACAGCAGCAGAAGGCCGCCGCTTGCCGTAATAAATGCCGCAGAAAATAGCAAATACAGCGGGGGATAATGTGCGCCGCTCACCACTCCGACAACGATCACCGCGGCCAGCACCAGCAGGTAGAGGCTGATGGCAACCAATCCCGGCAAGGGCGTCAGGCCTTTTTGAAACAAGGGGACAGGCGCCGGCGTCTGGGCAGCGTCTTTCTCGCCCCCCGCCGTTCCATCCGGGCTGTCGTCAATCTCGTCCGTCATAGGGTGTGCAAATAGGCCAGCAAATCGTTGAGCTGGTCATCAGTTAGTTGCGTTGCGGGCATCATGTTGCGGCCATGCAGAATCACGTTAGTGATGCGCTCGTTGGTGGGCGGCGCGCCGGAGGGCATGGCATTAATCCTGGTCAGTGCCTGCAGCCCAGGGCCATTCAGTGAATGCGTGGTTGTGGGGTAATGGCAACGGGCGCATTTCTGGCTGAAGACCCGCGCGCCGCGCGCTTCTTCTACCGTGAATTGCGATTCAGGTTTCGACGGCGGCAATGAGCGGCAACCGCCCAGCGCAGCAGCAATGCCGAATGCAAGGGAAAAAATCCCTAAAGAAGCGGCAAAGGAATGATCGCTCATTTGCCTTCGATGATACAGGTTCACTCAGCGGCGGCGATGGCCTCTGCAATACGCTCGACGGCCTGCTCCTCGACCTGGCTGCCCGGGCGGCGGCCGTTCACCAGAATCGAGAACGCCAGTGTCTTGCCGCTGGCCGCGGTTAAGTATCCTGAGAGCGCATTCACTTCATTCAGCGTTCCAGTCTTCGCCCAGAGCTTGCCCTTAAGGGGCGAATTTCTGAAGTGCGCGGCCAGCGTGCCGTCTACACCCGCCACGGGCAGCGTGTCTCGCCAACCCGGCCCCCACGCCTGGCGCGAAGCATAGGCGAGCAACTGCGTGATCGCCCGCGGCGCAATGCGGTCTTCCGGGCTCATGCCCGACCCATCGTAAAAGAAGAAATCTCCGTCTGCGACGCCTGCTGCCACCAGGAACTGGCGAACCACGCGAGTGCCCTGTGCAAAGCTTCCGTCAGCTCCATAAACCTTTCCCATGAGCCGCAGCAACAACTCTGCGTGCAGATTCTCGCTGACTTTATTGATGACTGTGACATCCTCTGCAATCGGCACGGAGACATGAGTAGCAAGTACTCTACGGCCTTCGAGCGGGGCCGCAATTACGGTCGGCTCCGACCGTGTTAATGCAATCGGCTGCGCCCGCTCCGAGGTAAAGTCACCGGTTCCAATCGGGTACTTATGGCGCGAGGTTGTACTGCCCGTCACGGTAACGCCGCGTCTCATCAGCGCATCCTTGAACGCCGCGGCGACAAATTCCGCTGGATCCTCGACCGACAATGAAACATGAATTCCCGCGGCAGGCGCGGTGCCCCACGTCCGAACCATCATTGAGCCTGGCCGCCGTTCCACTCCGGGATGTGCCGGTTGACCGGGTGGCACGATGGTCATTGAATTGTCGAGAGTGAAATAGTCCACCTTCGGCGTCCACTCGGCGTCGGTCGCTCCGGCAGCGGTCACTCCCGTCCCAATCGCACCGACTGTTGCTCCGAATCCGGAAGTGTTTTCAGCCGGCGCAGCCTGAGCGGGCGCATTCGGCGAAGCCGTAATCGACAACTCCATTTCGTTTTCGTTGAATGTCAGCGCGGAGATGGGCGCGCCGTAGCCCCACTGCAAATCGTCCCATCCCCAGCCCACACCGTAAGGTTCGTCGAGGTAGAAGCTGTCGTCGCCCACAAGGTTGCCGTCGACGGTTCGTACACCAGCTTGTTCTACTTCTTCGGCCATGAGGTCGAGGATGTCCATCGCCTTCAAACCTGGCGCCGGCTCTCCAGCTCCAGTTTCAGTCGCGGACGCTGAATTTGTCCCGGGCGAATTCGCTCCCGGGGATCGATACGGAAAAGGGCGCGCACTGATTGTCGGATCGCCCGAGCCGAGCAAAATCAGGTCGCCATGCAACACGCCGCCACTGTCCACATCTCCGCCGGCGACAGCGTATGTGGTCCAGCGCAGCGAATCAACTGGCAGCAGCGCGAAAGCTGCCGCGGTCGTGAGCAGCTTGGCGTTTGAAGCCGGAATGAACATCCGACCTTCGTTCAGCCCATAGAGCGGCTGCCCATCGAGCGTGGTAACGCTAATGCCAAACTCAGCGTGGCTCAGAGCCGGCTCGCTCAGAACCGCGTTGATGCGGTCAGATAATGCCCCTTTTGCGGAAGCCGGGCGCGCCGTTGAATGCCCCCCGGATCTTTGAACGGCCCTGCTTCCGCTTTGCGCGCCGGCCTGATCGAAGAGCCCGGCGGAAAGCAGCAAAATCGCAGTCGACACAAGCACCGGAATTGTCCTGAAAACCTTCATGCCCGGAGTGTAGCAGCACAGGGATCGCGGGTGCAGGCGGGATATCGGGATATATTGATGGAAAGCTCAAGGCAAAATGGGTTCATGATGCAGAACCGATTCTTCGCGGGCCAGCGTGAGGCAGAGACAATTGCTCTGCCTTCCTCGGCCTTGATCCCGTTACTGTCGGGAATCTTCAATCTTCATGAGTGAGGTGTTTGTACGTGGCTATTTCGAGACGCGAATTTCTGATCCGCGTAGGTCAGGCAGGCGGCTACAACGCTGCTTTCGCAACCATGCAGGCTCTCGGACTGATGCCCATGAAAGGCTCGCAGGTGGAACCGATCCACGCCGAGGCCGGTGTTGGCAAAGGAGTGAAAGTAGTTGTTCTGGGCGGCGGAATCGGCGGTCTCGTCTCAGCCTATGAACTGAAAAAGCTGGGCTATGAAGTGGTGCTGCTGGAGGCGCGCGCGCGGCCCGGGCGGAAGGAACTTTACAGGCCGCAACGGGACACAGGTTGAGTTTGTCGATGGAACCGTGCAGACCATTCAATGGGAGGAGGGAAACTACCAGAATCTAGGACCGGCGCGTTTGCCGAGCACGCACTGGACGATGCTGAACTATGTGCGTGAGTTGGGCGTGCCGCTCGAAGTGGAGATCAATACTTCGCGCTCAACGCTGCTGCAGAACGACAAGGCAAATGGCGGTAAGCCAGTGCCGCAGCGCAAAGCCATCAACGATACGCGTGGCAATGTGTCGGAGTTGCTGGCGAAGTGCATCCGGCGAGGCGCGCTGGATTCTGAACTTACGGCGCAGGATAAAGAGCGCATGATAGATTTCCTCGCCATCTACGGGCCGCTGGATAAATCGGGAGGATATATTGGCTCGGACCGGGCCGGCATGAAGGTAGCCCCAGGGGCGGGCAAGCAGATAGAGGTGGATGAAACGCCGCTCGATATGCGCACCCTGCTCGATGGAAATTTCTGGGATGCGATGTTATATGAAGAAGACTGGCCGTGGCAGGCAACCATGTTTCAGCCGGTAGGCGGAATGGACCGCATACCGTATGCATTCGCCAACTCGCTGGGACCTATTATCGAATATAACTCGCAAGTAACTGAGATTCGAAAAACTTCAACGGGAGTCAGGATCACTTATACAAATGCCGGTGCAACCGGGCAGTTAGAGGCGGCTTATTGCATCTGCGCGTTGCCTTTCTCCATGCTGAAAAGGATTCCCCGCGATCTTTCGCCGGCGTTCAAGAAAGTGATCGATGACTGCACCATGGGTGGCGCGCTGAAAATTGCCTGGGAGAGCCGCCGCTTCTGGGAGACGGACTACAACATCTATGGCGGACTGTCGTTCCTTGAACAGGGGCTGAGCCCGGTGTGGTATCCGAGTTCGCGCATTATGCATCCTACGGGGATCGTCGTCTCCGGTTACATGATGGAGGAGGGGGAGATTCCAGGCTTTGCCGGGCTGCCGCTTGCTGAAAAGTTTGCTGCCTCGCGCGCGGCAATGGAAAAGCTGCACCCGGGACACGGAAAGGAATTGAGGAACCCCGTCTATTGCGGCTGGCGGCATGTGAAGTGGAACGAAGGATCGTGGATCATGGACTACGGCGGCGGCCCTCAAGGCTACGATGTGGTGATCGAGCCCGATGGTCCGATCTATCTCGCCGGCGACACGATCAGCAATGTTGTTGGATGGCAGGAGGGCGCGGCGCTGAGCGCACGGCGGGCTGTGGACATGATCAGCGCGAGGGTGAAGGCGGGCTAAAGGCGTCTCTTGTCGTTTGACGGAATGGGAAGATGTGAATGTGAATTCTCGCTTGAAATCGGACTGGCAACTCGGTACGCGCATCTTAGAGCTGGGCACTCGTACGCTCATCATGGGCGTTGTCAACATTACGCCGGATTCCTTCAGCGACGGCGGACTTTTTCTTAGTCCGGAAAAAGCTGTTGCGCACGGGCTAAGACTGCTGGATGAGGGCGCGGATATTCTCGACCTGGGCGCGGAGAGTACGCGGCCGGGTTCGCGCGCCGGTGGCTGCGGTGACTCTTCGCTTGCGCCTGCCGTGAGCGCCGATGAAGAACAGGCTCGGCTGCTGCCAGTACTCGAACTCATTCTCGCCGCGCGGCCGAACGCGATCATTTCTGTCGATACCTATAAATCTGCGACGGCGCGGGCAGCGCTTGCCGCGGGCGCGGAGATCGTCAACGATGTGAGCGGATTTCTTTGGGATCCGGTGATCGCATCCGTCTGCGCCGAGTTTAAATGCGGCGTAGTTCTGATGCACACGCGTGGACGGCCGGAGGAGTGGCGGGCTCAGGAGCAACTGACACCTGATGAATTGATGGCCATGGTGCGCGCGGGGCTTGAGGTCAGCGTTGCAGCAGCTGCGCAGGCGGGTATTCCGCCGGAGTGCATTGTGCTTGATCCCGGCTACGGGTTCGGGAAGAAGTTTGGCGAAAATTATGTTGTTTTGGCTCGCCAGGATGAACTGCTCTCGTTGGGCCGGCCGCTGCTCGCGGGGGTCAGCCGGAAATCGTTCCTGGGGCACACCCTGACGGCTAATCGCGGGCGGGGAGTCGCGCCTGTCGGGGACCGCGAGACGGCCAGCATTGCAGCGATGACATCTGCCATTCATAACGGTGCGTCGATCGTGCGGGTCCACAATGTGCGCGGAGCGGTCGAGGCGGCGCTGATCGCGGATGCGGTGTTGATACACCGGGCCGGGCCGGATGCATTGTAAAATTCGGTCCAATCAGCAAAAAGAGCGAAATGGGCGGATCGGCCCTTTGACGCAATGGTCTAATCTGAACAGACCTCAGCGAAAGATGCTTGCAGAATGATGCTAGGAAGCGGCGGTCCGGTCGTTGGATAGGCTGGTTTAGCTTCCATTGAGATGTCAGTGAGGCTGCGAAGGCTATGCCCGCAAACGAGATTCTGGAGGAAGCGAAAAAGCTCCACAAGGTGAGCGACAGCCTCACCGCTTTGGCTCGCCAAGATGTGTCGATCTCTGAGGCGCTATCTGTCCTTTCGGGAACAGTTCGAAGCTCCGCCACATTGCTGGAAATTATGGTTGCGCTGAAGATGCCGGCGAATTCAGGTTTCGATTCGGCAGTCAATTGAGGAGAAAGTTTCGGGTCAGGAATCAGGGATCAATTGGCGAAGTTCAAACACCGTTCCTCTGGAAAGGACCGGTTCTCGTGCCTGCGCAGTCACACATTGCGGCATTGGCCAGACGACTTTCAATGAAACTCACCGTTCGAGAAGAGGATTTGTTATGACAAAGAAGAGCCGTACAGAACGTGCAAAAGAAATCATCTCCAGCGTGAAAAGGGAAATGGACAAGCCGCGGCTGGCGGCGTCCGTCCGCGATGCCGAGATGCCCTTATACGTGCAGACTGAAACAGCGCCTGAGTCTAAAGACTAAGGCCGTAAACGCGACTCGGGTGCCGCCCCAAAACGCGGCGCTTCAGTCGTGGAGGCGATATAGAACGTGGCGGCGCAATCTGTGACCTGGAGGCAGGTTGGGGTGGTCGAAGTCGTCGGCGGGGTCATTGGTCATGCCGAGCTTTTCCATCACGCGGCGGGAGCGCAGGTTTTCGGGAACGGTGAAGGAGACGAGGCTGTTGAGTTGAAGGGTGTTGAAGGCCTGATCAACGACGGCGCGCGCGCCCTCAGTCGCCAGGCCGCGGCCCCAGCAATCGGCGGCAAGACGCCAGCCGATTTCGACTGCCGGCATGAACGGTGCGTCAAAGTTTGGGATATTGAGGCCGATAAAGCCGATGAGGGATCTGTCTTCAACCAGCTCTGCGGCGTAGAGACCGAAGCTGTGGCGGTCGAAATGCTGCTCGATGCGGGCGATGAGATCGTCGGATTGTTGCGGCAAGAGCAAGCCGGGCATGAACTCCATGACGCGCGGATCACCGTTGATGGCCTGAAAAGGGATGCGGTCCGTTTCGCGCCAGCGGCGGAGGTGGAGCCGGTCTGTGGTGAGGGCTACTGTCATGCGCGCCGGCTAGCTCATGCCCACTTTGTACCTCGGCCAAAGCGAGCGCATCCCTTCGTGGTCGATGATGGGTTCGCCGTCGCACGCAACCTCAATTACGGTTGCAGGCTGATCAGGGGGCTGCAGCGGCAAGCCGGTTAGACGGAGGGTGAATTCGTCTTGCGTGAAAGGGATTTGCTGGCCGGTTTTGAGGATTTTCGCCGATAAGACTTTGGGCTTGAGGCCGCCGATAGCGATGACCGCTTCGGACTGGAAGAAGCTGAGCCATTCCGCTGCGGGTGTGTGGCCGGGCCAAAACTGCTGATGGATGTAGAGTGTGTTGCCGCGGCGGGAATAGTTTGCGTTTACGTTCCAATCGGCGGTGATGCGCTCGGTTTCATAAATGGCTTTGCCGCTAGTCGAGAGCCACTGGCCGACGGCTTCAAGAACAGCGACCGATTCTTCCGGAACGGAACCGTCTGGTTTGGGACCGATGTTGAGCAGATAATTGCCACCGCCGCGGGCGCAGGTGGCGAGATTGCCGACGATTGTTTTTGATGTCTTCCAGGCGTCGTCAAAGCGGTTAAAGCCCCAACTATCATTGAGAGTCATGCAGGTTTCCCAGGCGCGGCCCTCGGCGGCGGCTGTAATGTCGCTGCTCCGGCGTGGCGAAATCGCCCTCGAGGCCGTTGCGGTTGTTGACGATAATATCCGGCTGCAGCTCGAAGACCATCTGGTTCATGCGCTCGGACTCCCACTGGGCCGCGGTCAGCGGCCAGCTCGACGTCGTACCAGAGCACGTCGATTTTGCCGTAGTTGGTCATCAGCTCGCGGATGAGGCCGTGGGTGTACTCGACGAAGCGCTTGCGCGCGGCTTCGTCAGTCTTGCAGATTGCGCCGTCGGGGTGGTGCCAGTCCATGAGCGAGTAGTAGAAGCCGACGCGGAGGCCTTCGGCGCGGGCGGCATCGACAAACTCGCGGACCAGGTCGCGGCCGGGACCTTGCTTGGGGGCGCAGTAGTCGGTGAGCTTGGTATCCCAATGGCAAAAGCCCTCGTGATGCTTGGTGGTCATCACCATGTACTTCTGGCCGGCCGCGCTTGGCAAGCTTTGCCCATTCGCGCGCAGCGTTGGGCTTAGGCGTGAAGTGCTTGGCGAGCATCTCGTATTGAGGGATGGGGATGCCTTCTACCTCCTTGGCCCACTCATGCTGGCCAATGATGCTGTAGAGGCCCCAATGGATGAACATGCCGAATTTAGCCTGGTGCCACCAGTCCATGCGCTGGGCGCGGGTTGCGGCCTGAGCTGCGTCGGCGGGCGTGGGCTGGGAAGAGGTTGGCTGGGCTTGCGCGGCGGCGGATGACGGCAACGCTTCGGAGTTGGCCGCGGTGATGGCCAGGGCTCCGGCTGCGCCAAGCTGCTTCAAAAACGACCGTCTTGAGTTTTCGTTCATGTTCATGTGTGTACCTCGGCGCGCTGAGTGAGCAGCTAAATTTTCAGGCGGATTCGCGCCGAAGAAAATATACCAGTCGCGAGGTATGTGTGGCGCAATCTAAACTGGTTGGGCGGGCTTAAGGTCGCACGATGCCGGATGGGGACAAGACGATGAAGACGCACTTTTCTTTTGGCAAGGACGGCATCGATGTTTCGGTGCCGGATGGCTTCGACTGCCAGGTGCTCAGAAGCCACACGGCGAATGCGCTCGCGGACTGGGCGGCAGAGATTGAGCGTGCGATCGATCATCCGATCAGGCTGCGAGCCGCTGGCCACGCTGGCGAAGGGAAAAAAGACAGCGGCGATTTCCGTGTGTGATATTACACGGCCTGCGCCGAACCGGCTAACTCTGCCGCCGCTGCTAAGAAGGCTGGAAGAAGCCGGAATTCCGCGTGACGGGATCACGATTCTGATTGCGACCGGGTTGCATCGTGGCGCAACGGAAGACGAAATCGGAACTATCGTCGGGCTGGAGATTGCCGCGAAAGTATCGCGTCGTCAATCACGATGCGCGGGCGCTCGCTGAGCATCGTGCGTTGGGATCCACCGCGCGAGGAACGCCCGTATTTATCGATGAGCGGTTCATTGCGGCGGATCTGCATATCACCCTCGGGTTCATTGAGCAGCACCTGATGCTGGGGTTCAGCGGCGGACGCAAGCTGGTTGCTCCAGGGCTGGCTGCGCAGGAGACCATCAAGGTGCTTCATTCGCCCATATTTATGCGCGAGCCGTTGGCGACGGAGGGATCGATTGCCGACAATCCTCTGCATGCGGAGCTGCTGGAGATCGCCCGGATTGCGCGCCACGACTTTATTCTCGATGTCACGCTGACGCTGGAACGAGCGATTTCCGGCGTGTTTGCGGGCGATCCAGTGAAGGCGCACGCGGCTGGAGTTGCGTTTCTGGAGCAGACGAGTCTTGAACAGCTCGATGCAGCGGCGGACGTGGTGATCACCAGCGCGGCCGGCTATCCGCTGGATATGACTTTTTATCAGACGGTGAAGGGAATCACGGCAGCGCAGCACATTGCCAAGCCGGGCGGGCGAATCCTCGTGATTGCACAATGTTCTGAGGGTGTGGGGTCGGCGGAGTTTGCGCGGCGGCTTGCGGGGCTGCGGGATTTCGGAAGCTTTCTCGAGGAGATTCGAGAATCGGCTGTTGAGGTAGATCAGTGGCAACTGGAAAAGCTGGCGCTGGTGGGCGAGAAGTTCGATCTGTTCTTCTTTACGCCGGGGGTTACCCGGAGCCAGCTTGGGTTTCTGGGTGCATGGGCGTACAGCACATTGGAAGAGGCTGTGGCGGCTACGCTCGATGGATTGCCTGCCAGCTCGCGGGTTGTGCTGGTGCCGGAGGGGCCGTATACGTTTGCGCGGGCAGGGTCTGGAATGCGCCAGGGTTTATGATCTGAGATGGTGCGGCTTCAGGTTGTCTTCGCTTAAAGCGGGGGATAGAACTCCTGATCTTTCGACTCTGCCGAAGAACGCTTCGCTCAGGATGGCCAATCTAACTTCTTGATGAAAATTTAAAAACTCACACCAGAATCGGGACGACATGCGAGCTAAGACGGCTGTAGTGCTGGGCGCCCAGTGGGGCGACGAGGGCAAGGGAAAAATTGTGGACGTGCTGAGCGAGCGATTTGCCGCCGTGGCGCGCTACGCGGGCGGGCATAACGCCGGGCACACGGTGATTATCGGCGGGCAGAGGTTTGTGCTGCAACTGATTCCCTGCGGAGTGCTGCGGCCTGGATGCAAGGGCATTATCGGCAATGGCGTCGTGCTTGACCCGATCGCGTTTCTGAAAGAAGTTGCCAAGCTGCGCGAGCTGGGCGTGGCCGTGGACGAGCAGCTTTTTGTTTCCAACCGGGCGCAGGTGATTTTGCCGTACCACCGGATGATCGAGCTGGCGGCGGAGAGCGCGCCGGGACGGCAGAAGATTGGGACCACGAGCCGAGGGATTGGCCCGGCCTACGAGGACAAAATGGCGCGCAGCGGGTTGCGCGTGGTGGACCTGCTGCGGCCAGAGCTTTTGAAGACGCACATTGAGGCAGCCTGCGCGGAAAAGAACGCCATTGTGCGGGCGCTGTTTGGCGCCGCCACTGCGCCTCTGGACCCGGAGAAGATGTTTGACGAATACGCGGCGGCGGCAGAGCAGGTGCGGCCGTTTGTCGCGGACACCGGGCGCCTGCTTGAACAAGATTCTGGCTGAGGGCGGCAGCGTAATGTTCGAGGGCGCGCAGGGGACGATGCTGGACATCGACCATGGGACTTATCCGTTTGTGACTTCTTCGTCAGCTACGGCGGGCGGAGCGGCGACGGGAACTGGCGTGGGTCCGACGGCGATCGGCACGGTGATCTCAGTGACCAAGGCGTATGTGACGCGCGTTGGCGGAGGGCCGTTTCCGACCGAGATTCACGATGCTGCGGGCGAGGAACTGCGGGCGCGCGGGCAACGAATATGGGGCGGTAACGGGCGGCCACGGCGCTGCGGATGGCTGGATATTCCGCTGCTGCGCTACTCAAACCAGGTGAATGGCGCGGAGTGGCTGGTGATTACCAAGCTGGACGTGCTGGACACGCTGGCGGAGATTCCGATCTGCGTGGGCTACGAGATCGGCGGCAAGGTGACGGACGAGATTCCGGCGGATGTGGATGGACTGGAGCAGATCAAGCCCGTCTATACAACCCTGAAGGGCTGGCAGGAATCGACCGAGGGAATCACGGAATTTGAGAAACTGCCCATGGCGGCGCAGGAGTATTTGCGCTTTCAGGAGCGGGAGAGCGGAGCGCGGATCGGGATGGTGTCGACGGGCCGGACCGGGACCAGACGATGGTGTTGCCGGAATTTGCAGAGGCACTGGAGAAATTCACAAGCAGTTCACGGATAAACTTGAGCTAGACGGCTGGGAATCGCCAACGGTTCGAGTAAAGTCCTGAGGGCTCGTCTCAGGCAAGAGAGAAACCAAATTATGGTTAGTTTTATTGTTCGTCTAAATTTCCTTCAGGAAGATCGCGCCGATGTGGCGGAGACTCTGCGTTTGCTTGCGACGCCTCGCGCAAGGAACCGGGATGCGTAAGCTATATTCCGCACCAGGTTGAGGAGACCCTGACACGGTGCTGATCTATGAGCAGTATCGGGATCAGAAGGCGCTGGCGGCGCATCGGGAGTCAGAGCACTTCAAGAAGCACGCAGTGGGTGGACTCTACCAGAAGATGCGGGAGCGAAGCGTGGAGAACCTGATTGCTCTCGATTCGCAAGCGTCCGACGTCTAATCCCTGGGAGTTACCTTGGAGCCCCGGTCTCGATCACCTTCGATTGATGAAGCGAAATCCTCAAATCGAAAGCGATTGACCGTTGCGCCTATTCGGGGCTACTATCCGATACGCCAATGACCGGTTCTTCTACCAACCCGTCAATCCTGACAGTCAAGCGCCTGTTCCTGGGTTGATGCTTGTTCCCCTGCTACTGCTTACGGTGAACGCGCGCCCGCTTCAGGCAGGTTCAAATCTACCGCGTCCCGATTTGCCGAAGGGGCAGAAACACGAGATCCGGCACGAAATCGATCATCTGGAAGAAGCTTGGCGCGTTGCAATTCTGAGACAGGACTCCACCGCAATGGGTACCTTGCTGGCGGACGACTATATGGCGATTACTGCTTACGGCACATTGCAGACCAGGGATCAGGCATTGGCGAATCTTCGCTCCGGGCGGATGCACTTCACTACACTCGATGTCTTCGACAGAAAAGTGCGCTTCTACGGTAAGACGGCGCTCGTGACGTCGCAGGCCGAGGTAAAGGGAACGACTCCTGATGGGGACATCTCCGGAGACTACCGCTATACTCGCGTCTACGTGCGCGACGCGCAGGGCAACTGGAAGATTGTGAGCTTCGAGGCCAGCAAAGTTCGCGATCCCGGCGATCACAAATAATCACAGTGCTAGCGGAGAGTCATAGCTAAAACCTAAAGACGCCTTGGTAGTGTCTCAGTTTGAAATCCTCGGATTCACAAGACGCTAAGGATTACGCCGGCAATGGCCGCTGGATTGTCCGATCACGTCTGGAGCTACGAGGAAATCGCGGCGCTGGCAAATTGAGAAGGAGATGAGATGAAAGCTCTTGATCCTCAAAGGTTACGCATAGTGCTGTGTTTCTTTCTTCAAGTACTGTTTTTGGTTGCTTTCTTTGTGGAACTTCATATCAAGGCCGACCTGGGAGTTACGTTGTCAACCGCCCTAGCGGCGTGTCTCTTTATGCTTGCAGGACTCCGCGCTGTCTATAATCTCAATTTGCCTTATAAGTAGTATGATCTGACTTCCGATTCAAACTGAGACACTACCGACGCCTTCGGCCACTAACCGTCTAACTGAATCATTCCCTACAATAGAACGATGCCGGAATTGCCTGAGGTTGAAACGATTGCGCGCGGCGTTCACGAGCGCGTTCGCGGCGACCGCATCGTGCAGGCTTGGTTCAGTGGGTTTCCGCAACCTTTCAAAACACCGCCGGAACGCCAGGCCGAGGGGCTTGAAGGGCGCGTTATTGTGGGCGTGCATAGAAAGGGAAAACATATTGTTGTTGAGTTAGGGAGCGTGGCATCCCAACCTTCGAAAGGTACGGGAACGATAGGGCACGCCCGATTGGGCGAGCAACAAAGCAAGCCGGAGGCGCAGTGGATTGTGCATCTGGGAATGACGGGCAGGTTGCTCGTCACAACGCCGGACGGTCCAGTGGCTGCTCATACTCACGCCCGCTTGAGCCTGGCCAGCGGGCGTGAGTTGCGCTTTGTTGACCCGCGACGGTTTGGGCGTCTCGAGTTTCGCGATCTGCGCGGCGGCGCGGGATTCGGCGCACCAGGCGCGGAGCCGTTGACGATTGATGAGGACGATTTCGCCGCGCTGTTTCGGGGCCGGAAGCTTTCAATCAAAGCCGCACTTCTGAACCAGACGCTGTTGGCAGGGGTGGGAAACATCTACGCGGATGAGAGCCTGTTTCGAGCCGGGATCAGGCCCGGCAGGAGGGCGGGACGGTTAACCAGGGCGGAACTTGAACGGCTGCGGCTCAGTCTGCGCGAGGTTCTGCGGCACGCAATTCAGTTGGGCGGTTCGTCGGTCTCGGACTATGTGGATGCAGATGGGGTGCGAGGATTTTTTCAGCTGGAACATTGCGTCTACTTGAGAACCGGCCTGCCTTGCCTGCAATGCAGGACTCCAATCAAGAGGGTTCTGGTTGCCGGACGCGGAACCCACTACTGTCCAAACTGCCAGCGCTAGGCGGATTTCTATGGTTTTTAGAATTGAAGCCTAATCAACCTTCTGAAATGCAGACATGTGCGGGATCGCGGATCTCTTAAGTGATTGAAATAAAAACCGACTGCGAACGGCGACCGAATTGCTACAACTAAAGTGCCAGTGATGTACCGGCTGCTGGAGAATGTCCGGCCAGCCCAAATAAAGCAGACGCCCAGCAAGAGCATCCGCAAACAAAGCGGCCCTTAAAAAAGGGAATGACCGGCTGGGACAGTCTGCAGTAGGTACGGTGGAAAAAGCCATCGTCCACCGCATGATTTGGGAGGCCAGTGACCAGCGCAGGACAGCAAAAACGCCACTCCGTTTGGAGCGGCGTTTTCTGCTTTGGGCTCAGGAATTGGGAACCCGGCCCGTCTGAACTCAATCGAAAGCCAATTGCATTCGCAAAAGAATTGAGATGCGTTTGCTGTGGGTACCACTAAAGTAAACTTGCCAGCCGTCCCAGATCACTGTAGTATCAGATTTGCCTATCAAGCGGCTGATGCGTGCCACCCGATGCGGGTAGAGCAAGCTCGCCGCCGAGTAAGGAAGTTTCGCCGCATCCGGGCCAATGGTCAATCCCTAACAGGCTGCATGAGGCGAATGTTCCCGATAGGAAGGGCACTACCCAGGGGAAAGCACGAGTTGCTCCATAGCGATCCTCGCAAGAGGCTCGACAGGGAGCCCCATAAAAGGGTCCAACAACAGGACGGAACTTGTGTGAACGGTTCCTTAAATTTCTGTGTGCAGAGCGACAAGGCTCCAGGTCATCGTGATAAATTGCGTTCTGAATCCCGCTCCCCTGCAAATTGCTCGAAGTTCTCGAACGATTGGATCGCCGGCCGTAGCAACCTCCGTCCAAGACTGGACTAACGGCAGGCAAGATTGAGGCTCAGCGTCCGCTTCTCAAGTTGGAGTCGGAATTGACTGGGCTCAGCGGCGCAAACGGATCAGAAGGCGCACAGAGCCAGAAAGCACAATAGATCAAAGGCGCAATAAATCAGGAAGCTCAAAATCACCGGAAGCGCAATGCATCAGATTGCAAAGTGCCAGGAAGTACACGCATGACGACAGAATCGACGCAGCCTCAGACCGATCTGGGGCAAGCTCCGGCCAATGGCCAAGGGCAGTCGCAAGGGCATCGGCGCCGCAGGCGCCGCCGCAAGAACAAATCCAGCCAGACGGGCGCACCTCAGGCGCAACCTCAGCTTCAAGCCAGCAATGGCCAGCCCGCTGAACTGAAGACCGCGCCGCCTTTACGCGAGAGCAGTCAGCCTCAGCCTGGCAACCAGCCACGGCAAGGAAGGCCGCAGCAGAGCCAGGGGCGGAAGAAGAAAAAGTTCTTCCAGAAGGGTTCGGCTGCGCCCGCACAGCCCGGCAACAACGTCGGCTATTCACCCGGTAATGGGCAGGGGAGCGGGCAAGGCAAGCGCAAAGCAAAACAGCGCGGGCCAAGAGAGTTTGTGGGTCCCATGGACCACAGCTATCGCGCCGTGAACGGCAACATTTCCGACGGTCCCGCTTCTACCATTCCAACGACCAGCAACGGCCATTACCAGGACGTCTATCAGCTTTCGACACCGGTGGCTGTCCGCGAAGATGCGCCAACCCGCATCTACTGCTTCATTGAGGATCTGTTTTTCCTGGCCAAGATTCAGGAGACGGCGCGCAAACTGGGCGTGAAGGTTGAGTTCATCAAGGGTGGCGACAAGGAATCGATTGCGAAGCTGACCGACGTGCCGGACGAAGAGCGCCCCAAGCTGCTCGTGTTTGATTTGAACAACCTCAACGCTAAGCCCATCAGCCTGATTCCGAAGTTCAAGGCTAAGCTGAAAAAAGCCACATCGATCATCGGGTTTCTCAATCATCTGCAGGGTGACTTGAAGTTGAAAGCGATCGAGGCCGGATGCGATACAGTGATGCCGCGGTCGGCTTTTTCGCAGAGCCTGCCGAATCTGCTGCGCCGCTACGGGACAGAAGAGGAAGAAGATTACTATCCGCAGCCGGTGTGAGAACCTGGCACAAATGTGAAATGAAGAAGGCGTCCGGAGCAGCGGACGCCTTCATGTTTTGGAACCGGAGACCTTCGTGAGCGAGCTTTATCCCGGGGGCCAGGTCATGTGACGGCCACCGAGCAGATGCAGGTGGAGATGGTCCACGGTCTGGCCGCCGTCGGGGCCGGTATTTACGACAATGCGGTAGCCCTTGCCGAGCTGCTTGCTCCGTGCAATCTCCGCGGCAACACAGTGCAGGTGGCCGAGCAGCGTGCTCTTGGCTTGATCGACGTCGGCCATGGAGGCGATGTGCTCGCGCGGAATGATGAGGATGTGGACGGGCGCCTGCGGATTCAAGTCGGCGAAGGCGTAGGCCAAGTCGTCGGAATAAACGGCGGTGGAAGGAATGCTTCCGTCAGCGATCTTGCAAAAGATGCAACTCATGGCGAGAGTAGTTTACACGGGAGCTCATGCCTGTAGCCCACTCATTGCGAGAGCGCTGCCGACCCCGTTGGTACGCCGATGGGGCACAGCTTCAATGTCGAGATCGCACCTTCTACTGCCTGAGTCGATGCGAATCTCGGCTTACAATGTGAGCATGTCCGCATCTCCATTTCGCGTTGTGCATACGGTGTGTTCGCACGACTGCCCTGACTCTTGCGGGGTGCTGGTTACGGTGAACGAAGAGGGCCGCGCCGTGAAGGTTGCGGGCGATCCGGCGCATCCGATAACTCAAGGATTTCTATGCGGCAAGGTGGCAAAGTATCTTGATCGCGTGTACGCGCCGGACCGGATTCTTTTCCCATTGAAGCGCAAGCCGGGCGTGGCAAAAGGGCCGCTGCAACGCGGGCACGAGCATGAAGCTTTCGAGCGCGTGAGTTGGGACGATGCGCTCGACGCGATCGCGGAGCGGCTGAAACACACAGCGGAGGAGTTTGGTCCTGAGTCGATTTTGCCGTACAGCTACGCGGGCACCATTGGCGTGCTGGGATTCGGGTCGATGGACCGGAGATTTTTTCACAGGCTGGGCGCGAGCCAACTGGACCGGACTATTTGCAGTGAGGCGGGCGGCGAAGCCTGGAAGTTGGTCTACGGCAAAAAGCTGGGTACGCCAACAGAGGACTTCCGGCTGGCCAAGCTGGTGCTGGCGTGGGGCGCAAATATTCACGGCAACAATGTTCACCTGTGGCCGATGGTTGAGAATGCGCGGCGCAGCGGAGCGCGCCTGATTGTGATTGATCCTTACAAAACGCGAACAGCAGCGCTGGCTGACTGGCACATCGCGATTCGCCCAGGAACGGACGCGGCGCTGGCGCTGGGGATGATGCACGTAATCCTGAACGAGGGTCGTGAGGACCGCGCCTACATTGACGAAATGACGCATGGGTTTGCGCAGCTTGCCGAGCGGGCGCGAGAGTACACGCCGGAACGTGTAGCTGCATGGACGGGAATGACGGCGAGTGAGATTGAGCAATTAGCGCGCGAGTATGCGACTACCCAGCCGACGGTGCTGCGCTTGAACTACGGAGTGCAGCGGGCGGAATTTGGCGGGAATGCCGTGCGCGCGATTGCCATGCTGCCGGCGCTGACAGGCGCGTGGAAGCATCGCGGCGGGGGCGGACAGCTTTCAACCTCGGGAGCATTCGAGTGGGACAAGAAGGCTGTGGAACGGCCGGATCTGGCGCTCGCTTCACCGCTGGGACGGCTGGCGCGGGTGGTGAATATGTCGGCGCTGGGTGAGGCCCTGACTGAGTCAGGCGAACGCGCCGGCGACGGGCCGGATGTGCATGCGCTGTTTGTTTACAACTCGAATCCGGGCGCTGTGGCGCCGAACCAGAACGCGGTGCGGCGTGGAATGGCGCGCGAAGATCTGTTTACCGTTGTGCACGAATTGTTTTTTACAGATACAACGGACTACGCGGACTACATTCTGCCGGCGACAACGTTTCTTGAGCATACTGACGTTCAGGGAGCGTACGGGCACTACTTTGTGCAGCTTTCTCAGCAGGCCATTGAGCCGCCGGGCGAGGCGCGATCGAATGTTTGGCTGTTCAGCAATCTGGCCGAGCGAATGGGGTTTGAAGAGGAGTGTTTTCGCGATACGCCGGAAGCGCTGATCAAGCAGGCGCTCAGGATTGGGGCCGATGGGCAGGGGAACGGGCAGGCAGATGGATATTCAGGGAATGCGGGGATGGAGCACATCACGTTAGAGGAATTAAAAAAGCAGGGACACATTCCGCTCGGCTTCCACCTTGCGCCGGAGACTGCGCCGTTCCAGCCTTATATCTCGGGCAGGCTATCGACGCCGTCGGGCAAGGTCGAGTTTTATTCCGAGACACTCCGGGCGCAAGGGCTCGATCCACTGCCGGATTTCAAGCCTCCTACGGAATCGCGTTTTGGAGAGTTGGCGAAGCGCTTTCCACTGGAGTTTTTGGGCCGCAAGGCTGACAACTACATGAACTCGACGTTCGCCAACCTGGACGGGCACAGGAAAATGGAAGCGCGCAAGAGTCAGCGGCTGGAGATGCATCCGGCGGACGCTGAGGCACGCGGAATTGCCGAGGGCGAAGCGGTGCGGATCTGGAACGATCGCGGCGAAATCACGCTGACGGCGCTGATCAACGCGAGCCTGCCGGTCGGCGTCGTCGCCGGGCAGATGGATTGGGCGAAGCTGTCTCCTGGCGGTGGGAACGTGAACGCACTGACCAGCGAGCGACTCACTGACATCGGTGCGGGGGCTACGTTTTATTCCACGCTGGTAGAAGTGGGGAAAGTGCAGGGAACAGGGAGCAGGGAATAGGAAAGATGCCTCTGCAACTTACCAACTCGTACCTCGCGGACTCGATCGCGGTGTTTCGCTATTACAAAGAGCTGGCTGAGCGAGCGATGGCGCAGTTGGCGGATGAGCAGCTTTTCGTATCGATCGACGAAGAATCGAACTCGATCGCAATCGTCGTAAAGCACCTTGCTGGCAACATGCGTTCGCGGTGGACCGATTTCCTGGCCAGCGATGGAGAGAAGCCGGATCGTAATCGGGACGCAGAATTTTTTGGCCCGCCGGAGACGCGCGCGGCGTTGATGATGATGTGGGAACAAGGCTGGGGCTACCTGCTCAACACGCTTGACTCGCTCACTGATCAAGACATGACGCGGACAGTGACCATTCGCGGCGAAGCGCACTCAGTAATGCAGGCTATCAATCGGCAGGTGGCGCATTACAGCTATCACTGCGGGCAGATCGTGCTGTTGGCCAGGCATCTGAATCATGAGTCGTGGAAACCGCTAACGGTGCCGCGCGGGAAGTCGGAAGAGTTCAATCGGCGCGTGCAGGCGGGCGAGGCCAGCCAGCGGTAAGCTCAGCCTCGATCTCTTGATTGCTCATCACTCGAGCGATTTTGTCTTTCATATATTTCAAAGAGACTTCGTGATGCTCTCGATCATAGGAATCGATGCACTCCGATGCCAACACAACGGGCCAGTCTCGCTGGTAGGCGTCAATGGCCGTTGTGCGAATACAAGCGTGTGTATTGATGCCGGCAAGAATGATTGCGTCCGGCTTTAGCTGGGCCAACGTTTCATCGAGAGCGGTTCCGAAAAACGCGCTATAGCGTTTCTTCACGAGAACTGTGTCCGTCGGTCCGACAGCCAATTCGGAAACGATTTGGCAGCCGGGCGTCCCTTTGATCGTGATTTGAATTCCTTTGGCCCTCATCTCCAGAAATGCATCGCGCAAATCCGGCTCTAACTCCTGCCTGATCCAGAGGACGGGAAGCGAAAGATCCCGCATGATGCGGATCAATTCGTTAGTCGCCCGAACGAGGCGTCGCCTTTGCTCCGGTTCCCATCGGTCCAGGTAGTCATTCAACATATCGATCACGATCAGGACCGGGTTTTTCATGGTAGCCAGCTTAGCAGAACCATGATTCCGGTCTAGTGTCCCAACGCAATTTCAATGTAGTCGAGCGCAGCCGGATCGTGGCTGTCGGGGGTACCTTCTACGCGCAGAATGTCGCCAGGTTTCAGGTCTACGCTATGGACCGTGTAGCGGGTAGAGTTGTCGCCGTTGGGACGCCAGGATGGAAGCTTCGCATCGGCTAACCATGTGGCTGCGGGGTGGTTGTTCACGGTAAGCGCGAATTTCGCGACGCCGCCGGGCAAATCGAAATACTGGACGGCGATGTTGTAGCGGCCAGCCGGGCCGGCGTAGGTCCATTCTGCGGAACATGGTTCGTGAGGAGGAATTTCGGCAGAGCTGGCCAGCGGCGCGGCGTTGGTGGGGCCGAGGCGAGCGGGAATGGGAGGAAGCTCGCCGCATATCACCGCTTTGCCGCCGGAAGCATCTTCCCATGGAGTGACATCGATGACATGGTAGCCAATGAGGTGTGCATCTTCGGCCTCAAGACGCCCGGGATAATGGCCGGCGCGCCCTTGCTCGTCCGGAATGCCGCTCTGCTTGAGGAAGTACTGCACGATGGCGTCGCGCCACACTATGGCGTGACCGGCCTGGTATTCGAGGCGGGCGCGGACATCTTCATAAAGCTTGTCGTCTATGCGGCCTTTGAGCGTGGCCCATTCATTTCCAAGATCCGAGGCTTGCTCAGCGCCTTCATAATGGCTGTCGTAGATGTACTGGATCACAGTCTTGCCGTCGTGAAGTTTGTAGGTGTACGGGACGTGGTGGAAGAAGAGCAGCAGCTCGTCGGGACACGTCAATAGCGATTCGTAGAGCCTTGCCACTTCCGGCGGGTACTGGCCAATGTAGCCTGTACCGGTGGCGACGGTGCGATCCATGCCGATGCCCATGTGGTCATCCCGGTGCCACTGGCCCCATCCGTTGTTCTCGCTGGATTCGATATTGGGGCCGTAGTGGCTGCCGGTGATGTCGGTGAGGGTCTGCGTGCCCAGCGGTCCGGTGTAATTCTCATAAGCGGGCCAAGACTGCATGAGCATTTCGACCACGGTTTGCACCACTGCCGGATCGGCGCTAATGGATTGCTTGGTCCACTCGGCTGCAATCTCATCCGGGGTTAGCTCGGGGTTCCATGCCAGACGGCCGAAGGAATAGAGGTTGACCATGGCCAGTGGAGAGCCAAGCCACGCGGTGCGTCCCACGCCGGCCACGCCAACCATACCACCCAGCGGCTGATGAAACGTTTCGCCCTCAAGGATTTCGCTCACCGGCGAAGGTTCATTCTTGGCGCGCAGATCGAAATCGAGAACCTGCTTCCACATGGGGGCGAGATAGACGAGATGGCGCTGCTGGCCGGTGTACTCCTGTGTAATCTGCACTTCCATGGCCTGGCTGGTATGTTCCAGGCCGGCAAAAAGAGGCGAAACCGGCTCGCGCGCCTGGAAGTCTATGGGGCCTTCTTTAGTTTGGACAATGACGTTGGGCGCGAAGCTGCCGTCGAGCGGGTGGAAGATGTCGTATGCGGCGCGGGCGCGGTCGGCCTTGGGGTCGCGCCAGTCGGCGTGATGGTTGTAAACGAAAGCGCGATACAAAACGACACCGTCGTGCGGCTGGAGCGCGTTGGCAAGCAGGTTGGCGGCGTCGGCAGGGGTGCGGCCGTAGCTGGCGGGGCCGGGCTGACCTTCGGAGTCGGCTTTAACGGTGAAACCGGCAAAGTCAGGGATGAGGGTGTAAATCTCGCCGACCTTCGCGGCCCACCACGCTTTGACGGCGGGGTCCAGCGGATCATATGTCGGCAGACCGCCGATCAATTGCGGGCTGGCGATGGCTACGCTCATGGCCAGGTGCACGCCCCAGGGACGCATGGCGTCAGCGATGCGGGCGAGCTGCTTGATGTGGGCGGAGTCGAGCAACTGCGGGGCGGCGTTGACGTTGTTCACGTTGCAGCCGTTGATGCCGATCGAAGCTAGCAGGCGGGCGTATTCAGTGACCGGGGCGAGGTCCTCGCGGACGTTGCCGCCTTCAAAAAATATTGACCGTCCGGCGTATCCTCGCTCGATTGAGCCGTCCGGGTTGTCCCACTCATCGACCCAGCGGATGGACATAGCCGGGTGATCGCGGAGATTCAGATTTGCGAGGCTCTGATCTGTGGCGATCAGGCGAAGCAGCGCGAACGCGCCGTAGAGAGCACCGCGTTCGTCGCCACCGGCTACGATAAGGTCTGCCTTGTCAAAATTACCGGTTGAGTAAAGCCAATAGCCGTCAGGTCCGAGATCGGTAGGGATTGGCAGGGTGGGGAACGAGGTGCGCACTTCCTGCAAAGTGCCGACGACAATTTGGCCTTTCGCCACCTTACTTTCAACTGGAACAGCTCCGGCAGCAAGGCCATCGATGCCGCGCTTGAGTTCGAGAGCGGCCGATTGCTCAACGACGCCAGCACCGAGAGCGCGCACGTTGAGGGGAACGGCGCTCTGGCCATTCAAGCCGCTGTATCGCAGCCAGGCCTGATCGGCGGTTTGGGCGGAGGCGCCGATGGTGATGGTAAGCAGCGCCGCTGGGGCGATCGTCCGCAAGATATATTGTCTAAACCAGGATCTCAAACCCGAGACCAGGGGTATTCGGCAAAAGAAGACTCGTTCCATCCCTGATTCAACTCTCCACTTCAGGCACATTTTATATTGGCAGTCAGCTCGAAGGTCGGCGCGAATGGAAACGCGGGTGGAGCGGGCGAAATACTTGTTGCAACGAACATCATGATGCCGCATCCAACCAAATGAAAGGAGCAACAACTATGAGTAGTTTCTCTGCAACACCCGCGACCTTAACCACCTGGAACCTCGACCCCGCGCATTCACACGCCGAGTTCAAGGTGAAGCACATGATGATTTCAAACGTGAAAGGCAAGTTCAGCGGCCTCTCGGGCGTACTGAAGCTGGATGAGGCCGACCCAGCCCGCTCGAGTGTTGAAGCCTCAATTGACGTTACGACGCTTAACACCTCCGATGTGCAACGCGATGGACACCTGAAGAGCGCGGACTTCTTCGATGCCGAACAGTTCCCTGCACTGACCTTCAAGTCCACCAAAGTTGAGCCTGTTGGCGGAGGCGATTTCGCGGTGACCGGCGACCTGACGTTGCATGGCGTGACAAAGAGCGTCGCTTTGCTGTAGAAGAGTTGAGCGAGCCTGGCAAGGACCCCTGGGGCAACCTGCGCATTGGGCTTTCCGCTTCTACCAAGATCAACCGGAAGGACTTCGGGCTGAGCTGGAATGCGGCGCTTGAGACAGGCGGGGTGCTGGTGGGCGAGGAAGTAACCATCACCCTCGATGTGCAGTTCATCAAGGCTTGAGGTACCGGGCGTCAGTCGGCAGGAATCCAGATTTTAAACTCGGGGCCGGCGCTCGACGGAGTTGCCGGCCGAATTACTTGTTGCAACGAATATCATCCCAGCGCATCTAATTCAGTGTAAGCAGAGGAGGTAAACCATGTCGCTTCGTCCGGTGAAGCAGATTCTTGAAACAACGCCCACACTTGAAGGCGCCGGCGTGAAATTGCAACGCGCTTTTGGCTTTGGAAAGACGAAAGAGTTCGATCCGTTCCTGTTGCTTGATGATTTTCGCAACGAAAATCCGGCCGATTATATTGCCGGATTTCCGTGGCATCCGCACCGCGGCATTGAGACGATTACCTATGTGCTGGCCGGCGAGGTAGCGCACGGCGACAGCCTGGGGAACAAAGGCCGCATGACCGCCGGCGATGTGCAGTGGATGACCGCGGGCAGCGGAATTCTGCATCAGGAAATGCCCAAAGGCGACGCGCAGGGGCGTATGCACGGCTTCCAGTTGTGGGCCAACCTGCCTGCGGCGCTGAAGATGACCGATCCGCGCTATCAGGACATTCCTTCGGCCGCCATTCCCGAGGTGACGGAGGATGACGGAACCAGGGCTCGCATCATCTGCGGCGAGTTCTGGGGCAAGCGCGGGCCGGTAGAGGGCGTGGCTGCCGATCCGCACTACGTGGATATTTCGGTGCCGCCGAATGCGCGCAAGCGCATCCAGGTGGAGACTACACGCAATGCTTTTGCTTATGTGTTCGCAGGCGCGGGAACCTTCCGAGACGCGTCGAACCCGCAGGCCGTACTAACCGAGTCTGGCCTGGATCCAAACGCGAAGCCGGTTTACGATGCGAAAAACCATTCGCTCGTTTTGTTCGATCGCGGCGACGAAATCGTGGTGCAGGCTGGGCCTGAGGGCATACGCTTCCTGCTGGTTTCAGGCAAGCCGCTGGAGGAGCCGGTCGCGTGGTACGGTCCGATCGTGATGAACACGCAGGCTGAGCTGCGGCAGGCAACGCACGAGCTACAGACGGGGACGTTTATCCGGCGCAGAGGATGACGAAGACGATTCCGGTGGCGGGGCAGACGAATTGGCGCGATAATAGCGGCATGGCGACTCTGCCCACCTCCGAAGAACTCAGGACCGTGCGGGAATATCTCTCGACCAGTTGGAGCCCTGACCGCGAGTATGTGGACGGGCGGATTGAGGAGCGCAACTGGGGCGAGAAAGAACACTCCATCATCCAGCGGTATTTCACCTTTCTTTTCATGTTGAAGCGGGCGGAATGGGGTGTCGAGGTTTATCCCGAGCTTCGCACTCAGATTGCGGCCACGAATTTTCGCGTACCGGATGTTCTCGTTGTGCGAACTGGGGAATCATTCGAGCGCTACCTCAAGCATCCGCCATTGATTGCCATCGAGATACTTTCGCCGGAAGATACACTGCGCGCTATGCGGGAAAAGGCTGCGCAGTATCGCACTTTCGGAATCGAGAATATCTGGATCATCGACCCTGGGCCACGTCTGTTCTATACATATACTTCCGCCGGACTCGTAGAGGTCCAGGCAGGCGAACTCATCGTGCCTGAGACGCAGATTCGCATCGTTCTGAGTGAGATGTTTGCAGAGTTGGATCGGGCGTAACTCGACGGACACCGACGGATGCTAAGTTAATCGAAGACAATTTCCAGCCTTTGTGCGTCTAGTTCTAAAGAGATCCGCGATTATTCGAATGCGCAAATTGCTTCATCTGGTTCTATTTATGATGGTGGCGGCAGGAGCAAGTCTGGCTCATGCGCAGGGCGGGCCACCATTTATTACCGACGATCCCGGCACGCCCGGCAATCACCATTGGGAGATCAACTTCGGCTGGATCGCGGATCATAACCCGGCACACGCCAGCTACCAGACCCCGGATATCGACATGAACTACGGCTGGGGTGACCGAATTCAACTGAAGTACGAGTTGCCGATGGCCGTGGCGACGGACCAGAACAACACCACGCGTGCTGGACTGGGTGAGAGTCTGTTGGGCGTGAAATGGCGTCCATACGAACACCACAAGGCCGGCGAACCGAAGTCCGACCAGAACTTGGATTTTTCGCTGGGAACTTATCCCCAGGTCTCTATCAACAACCCAACCAGTGCAGTTCGCCGCGGAATCGTGGAGAATGGGCCGCAGTACTACCTGCCGGTAGAGTTCACGGCGCAGTTGGGCCCGATTGCCTTTGACGGCGAAGTGGGACACTGGTTCGGCAATCAGCTGATTCCCAGCCGCTGGGGTCGCGGGTTGATCGCCGGGCACGAATTCAACGACCGGTTTGAGCTTTATGGCGAAATCTACGATCTGCAGGACATCAACCAGATCGGCGGCGCGCCAAGACAGCGCGAATTGACGCTGGATGTGGGCGGACGGCAGACGCTTGATCGCGATGGACACGTGCGTCTGCTCTTCATGGCCGGGCGCGGCATTCAGGCGGTAACGCGGCAGAACAGCGAGCCGGATTGGATTGCATATATGGGCGTCCAATTTCTTCTTGGGCCGAAGGAAAAAGAAGCGTCCGACAAGAAGTGACTCCGCGAAGCGGTTGATGGCCGGGCTTGTTTTCTTGCTTCCCACCCATCCCACAAACCACGCGGAATGGATGGGGCATCCGGCTCTTGTGGTGTGAGAATAGACGTATGCCTTCGACAGATCCGATCCAAACTGACCCCATCCCGACTGAACCAATTGTGTTGACCGCTTCCGAAGCCCGCGTTCTGGGCGCTCTGATTGAAAAGGAAGTGACAACTCCGGACTACTATCCGCTGTCGATGAATGCAATCGTGAACGCGTGCAACCAGCGGTCAAACCGCGAGCCGGTGATGGACCTTGATGAAGAGGACGTGCGCCAGGCCTTGCATGGGCTGGAAGATTTGAAGCTGGCTGGGCGGGCGCGTGCCGCCGATGGGCGCGTGGCGAAATACGAGCACTGGCTGGGCGAGGCCTTCAACTTCAGTCGCGCTGAGACGGCGTTGCTGTGCGTGCTGCTGCTGCGCGGGCGGCAAACGCCAGGCGAATTGCGCGGACGCACGGAACGGCTGCATCGCTTCGAAGAGATCGGCGACGTGCTGGCAGGGCTTCAAAAACTGATGGAGCGCGAGCCGGCGCTGGCGGCCGTGTTGCCGCGACAACCGGGAACGAAAGAGTCCCGGTATTCGCACTTGCTTTCAGGAAATGTAGAGTCGGCGATTGCGCTGGAGAATTCGTCTTTGCGGCGTGAGGGCGGCCTGGTCCCAGGTGTGGATTCGGGCGTGGATTCTGGGCTCGTCGAGCGCGTTGCGCAGTTGGAGGCAATCACTGTTGAACTGAAGCAGGAGATGACGGCGCTACGGCAGAAAATTGACGATCTCTTTGCTGGCTGAGGAGCGGCGCCAGCGAAAGGTCCCCTCCAAATCCATTCGACATTAAATCAGCTCGTAGCCGGCGAACCAGTAACCAATTTCAAAGGCGGCGGTGTCCTCTGCATCCGACCCATGAATGGCGTTCTCCTGGAGAGAAGCGGCAAACTTCTTGCGGATAGTTCCCGGCTCGGCGTTGGCTGGATTGGTGGCGCCCATCAGCTTGCGCAGGTCGGCAATGGCATTCTCCTTTTCCAATACCATCAAGAAGAGCGGGCCGGATGCCATGAATTCAGTGAGCGGAGCGAAGAATGGCTTCTCTTTGTGCACGGCATAAAAGCCCTCGGCTTGAGCCTTGGAAATGGCTGCCTTCTTGATGGCCACGATTCGGAATCCGGCCCTGTCGATCTCGGCGAGAATTGCCCCGGTGAAACCGCTGCGGACCGCGTCAGGCTTAACGATACTAAAAGTGCGTTGCGCCACTGGATGTGCTCCTTGAAGAAAATGCGCCTTCAATTTCATTGTAATGTCTGACGGATACAACTGCCCTCATTACCGGAATTCTGATAGAGTTTCGGCATGTTGGGCTATTCGTTATTTCTTCGATGTTCAATCGCAATCGCCGCTCTTCGAATTGCGGGGGGCGTCCTCGCCTTAGGGCAGGCAACGCCTGCAACTGCGCCGCCCGGGGTTATTCCCGCCGAGGTGCCTGAAACACCGGGGCTGCGGGTCTTTGATCCGTCGCTGGTCGATAAGACTGTTGACCCCTGCGAGAACTTTTATCGCTACAGTTGCAATGGCTGGTTCCAGCGCAATCCGCTGCCTGCCGACCAGGTGGCATACGGACGATTCACTGAACTGGAAGAGCTGAATCGGCTGCATCTGAAAGAGATTTTGCAAGCAGCGGCCGTGCCCGAGCCCACTCGATCGCCAAACGACCAGAAAATTGGCGACGAATACGCGAGTTGCATGGATACGGCCACGATTGACAAATCAGGGCTGGCCCCGCTCGAGCCGGAGCTGGATAGAATTGCCGCAGTGACCAGGGCGACGGAGTTGCCGGCGCTGGTTGGGCATCTGCAATCGATTGGCGTGAATGCGTTCTTTGGCATGGGCTCGAGTCAGGACTACGACGACTCCAGCGCGGTGATTACCTCGTATAGTTCGGGCGGATTGGGCTTACCTGAGCGCGACTACTACACGCGCACCGATGCGAAAAGCGTGGAGCAGCGTCAGCAGTACGTAACCCATGTGAAGAGGATGCTGATGCTGGCGGGCGAGCCAGAGACGCAGGCTGCGAAGGATGCGGAGACAGTGCTGGCTATTGAGACACGGCTTGCCAAAGCTTCACTCACTATCACCGAACAGCGCGACCCGCAGAATTTGAACCATCCGACGGATACGGCGAAGTTCTCAAGAGAGCTGTCGCATTTTTCTTTGCGCCAATACCTAACCGCGGCGCACGCCCCCGCGGCAGGCAAGATCAACGACACGGAGCCGAAGTTCTTTGCGGAGTTCAACAGGCTGGTCGCTGACACCCCGATCGATCAAATCACGGCGTATCTGCGCTGGCACCTGATCCACGCCTATGCGGGTACAGATATGCCGGAGAGCTTCGATCATGAGAACTGGAATTTTTATGCGAACGTTCTAAATGGCGCGGAGAAACAGCAGGATCGTTGGAAGCGCTGCACCAGCCGCGTGGATTTCGAACTCGGCGAAGCGCTGGGGCAGGCGTATGTAGCCAAGTATTTTCCACCGGAGGAGAAGCAGCACACGCTGGAGATGACGCTGGCCATCGAGCAGGCAATGGATCAAGACATCGATGGATTGGACTGGATGAGCGCGGCGACCAAGGCGAAAGCTAAGGAAAAGCTTCATGCGGTAATGAACAAGGTTGGCTATCCGGATAAGTGGCGCGATTATTCTACTCTGGCCATTGTGCGCGGCGATTCGCTGGGCAACGAAATGCGCGCGCGGCGGTTTGAATTTGCGCGCGACCTTGCCAAAATTGGCCAGCCGGTGGACAAGAACGAGTGGCAGATGACGCCGCCGACCGTGGATGCTTACTACGATCCGCAGATGAACAACGTCAACTTTCCTGCCGGCTACCTGCAGCCGCCGTTCTTCAGCGGCAAGGAAGACGATGCGGTTAATTACGGCGACATGGGTTCGACCATTGGCCACGAGTTGACGCACGGATTTGACGATCAAGGCCGTCAGTTCGACAAGAACGGCAACCTGAAGGACTGGTGGACGAAGGAAGACGTGCAAGCATTCAATGACCGCGCGGAGTGCATGGTGAAGCAGTACGACGCGATCGAGGCTGTGCCGGGCGTTCATTTGAATGGCAAGCTCACACTGGGCGAAAACCTGGCTGACCTGGGCGGGCTGTGGCTTGCGTGGCTGGCATGGATGGACAAGGCGGAGGCCGCGCACCTTGACATGAACGCGAAGACGGATGGCTACACGCCGGATCAGCGCTTCTGGATTGCGTATGCGCAGCAATGGTGCACGCAGACGCGGCCCGAGCAGTTGCGCAGCCAGGCGGAGGGCGATCCGCATGCGCCGGACGAGTACAGGACGAATACGGTGCTGACGGATCTGCCGGAGTTTGCCAAGAGCTTCAGTTGCAAGAAGACGGCCCCGATGGTTGCGGCGAAGCCTTGCCGGGTGTGGTGAAAGGCAGCTATTAGCTTTTAGCTGTTAGCTTGTTCTTCGTGGGTCAAGCGGGCTTGGATGGATAGTAATGGAACGTCGCGAAAATGCAGGCTTTCGGATTCAGTCTTGCGCGTTCGATAATCTCAGTTATTTCTTCGTTAAGACCGGTCTCGCTCGCCATAGGCCGTTCGTTTTCGACGCCCAAGACAGTCCATCCGTATTCGGCGAATACTGCAGAAACGGAATCGACATATTCGGAGGCAGTTGATGCCCACGTCACGACGTTCGTGAACGCGCGTGTGTCGCCATCCCCGATGCTGGGCTCTGTCAGAACTTCCACGACGCCGATCCATAGCTCTCGCATCGACATGAATCTCGGGGTATTGAGGCTAACAGCTAAAAGCTAAAAGCTAGCCTTTGCCGATGACCCGCGCGAGCGTTGCGCCGATCTCGGCGGGCTGACGACGACGTGAATGCCCGCTTCGGTCATGGCCTTCATCTTGTCGGCCGCGGTGCCCTGCCCGCCACTGATGATCGCTCCGGCGTGGCCCATGCGGCGGCCGGGAGGCGCGGTCTGGCCGGCGATGAAGCCGACGACCGGCTTCTTGACGTAGATGCTTGACGAACTCGGCTGCTGCTTCTTCAGCCGAGCCGCCGATCTCGCCGATCATGATGATGGCTTCGGTCTCCGGGTCGTCGTTGAGCAGGCGCAGCGCGTCGATGTGCGTGGTGCCGATGATGGGATCGCCGCCGATGCCAATGGCTGTCGATTGGCCGATGCCGCGTTGCGTGAGCTGATGTACGGCTTCATAAGTCAGCGTGCCGGAGCGGGAGACGATGCCGACCGAGCCCTCTTTGTGAATGCGCGCGGGCATGATGCCGATCTTGGCTTTGCCGGGCGAAATGACGCCGGGGCAGTTGGGGCCGATGAGGCGCGATTTCGAATGCTTGAGCTTGGCCCACACCTTGACCATGTCGAGCGTGGGAATGCCTTCGGTGATGGCGACGATGAGCGGAACGCCCGCATCTTCGGCTTCGAGAATGGCATCGGCGGCAAATGGCGGAGGCACAAAGATTACCGTCGCGTTGGCGCCGGTCTTCTCGACGGCATCGGCCACGGTGTTGAAGACAGGCCAGCCTTCGTGCGTCGTTCCGCCCTTGCCTGGAGTCACGCCACCAACAACCTTAGTGCCGTATTCGGCAGCGCCTTTGGCGTGGAAGGTTCCTTCTTTGCCCGTGATTCCCTGCACGATGAGCCGCGTGTTTTTATCGACCAGGACTGCCATCTTATGCCCCCACCTTCTGCCGCGGCCTTGACAACCAAATCTGCCGCTTCTTTCATCGTTGCGCCGACCTGGAAATTCAAGCCCGACTCCTTCAGAATCTTCCGGCCTTCTTCTACGTTTGTGCCTTCAAGCCGCAGCACAATCGGCACCTTCACGTTCAAATTGCGCGCGGCTGCCACGACGCCGGTGGCCAGCCGGTCGACGCGCAGGATGCCGCCGAAGATGTTGATGAAGATGGCCTTCACATTTGTCGTCGGAGAGCAGAATCTCGAATGCGTGCTCAATCTGTTCCTGCGTTGCGCCGCCGCCCACGTCGAGGAAATTAGCTGGGCTGCCTCCGGCGTATTGAATGATGTCCATCGTGGCCATGGCCAGGCCCGCGCCATTGACCATGCAGGCAATGGAGCCATCGAGCTTGATGTAGTTCAGCGCGTATTTGCTGGCCTCGACTTCAAGCGGGTCTTCTTCGGCCGTGTCGCGCAGGGCCTTGATGTCGGGATGGCGAAAGAGCGCGTTGTCGTCGAAGGTGATTTTCGCGTCGAGCGCGAAAAGCTTGTCGTCCTTGGTGGTGATGAAGGGATTGATCTCGATCAGCGAAGCGTCTGTGTCGATGAACGCTTTGTAGAGGCTCTGCAAAAAGGCGACGGCGTGCGTTGATCTGCGTGGGCTTGAGTCCGAGAGCGAAGGCCAGCTTGCGCGCCTGCCATGCGCCGAAACCGACCGCCGGATCGATGGTCTCTTTGAAGATGGCTTCGGGCGTTTTGGCGGCCACTTCTTCAATCTCCATTCCGCCGGCCTGCGAGGCCATGAAGACCAGCTTGCCTGTGGCGCGATCAAGCACGATGCCGAGATAAAGCTCGCGGTCGATGGCCGCGGTCTCTTCAATGAGCAGGCGCTGTACCTTCTGGCCTGAGGGCCGGTCTGGTGCGTGATGAGCTGCATGCCGAGGATGTTCTTGGCATGCAATTCGGCGTCTTCGCGGGTTCGGGCCACTTTTACGCCGCCGCCTTTGCCGCGGCCTCCAGCATGAATCTGCGCCTTGACCACAACGCCGTTTGCACCCTCGGCAAAGAGCTTGCTGGCTACAGTCGTGGCTTCTTCCAAGGTGTTGGCCACTTCGCCCCTGGGCACGGCAACACCGTATTTGGCCAGGATTTCTTTCGCCTGATACTCGTGAATCTTCATGTTTTTTGGGACCGCCCTGCGTCCGCTGTGGTTGGGAGTTTGATGGAGGGGCACGGCTGATTCCGAGCCCGCAAAACCGTGCCAGCGGTACCCAAATAGTATCTTGCTGACCAAAGAGGGGGCAAACAAGGGCGGTGCAGTCCTTTCAGAATGCGAGAGAGTTACAGTCACCTGCTTTTTGAAATACGCAGCTATCATGGAACGATATGGCTTTATTGAAAGAGCTCTTGAAGCCGCTGGCCGAGGACGGCACGGCACTGACCCGCGAGCAGGCAGCCGCCGTGCTGGAAGAGATTCTTGCCGGCGGGGTGCCGGAGGTGGAAACCGCGGCGCTGCTTACTGTGATGGCGACGCGCGGCGAGCAGGCGCCGGAGCTGGCCGGATTCGTAGAGACAATGCGCAAGCACATGACGCCGGTTCCCCTGACTCAGGAAGAGCGAGACCAGCTGGTGGACACATGCGGCACCGGCGGGGGCGGCCCGTTGACCTTCAACATTTCTACCGGAGCAGCGCTGGTGGCCGCGGCTGCCGGAGCCAAGGTCGCCAAGCACGGCAACCGTGCGGTGACCTCGCTGGCCGGATCGGCGGATGTGCTGGAGGCGCTGGGCGTGCCCGTCACGCTGGGGCCGGAGTTGGCTGCCGAATGCCTGCGCGAAACCGGATTCATGTTCCTGTTTGCGCCGCTCTATCACCCGGCTATGAAGGCGGTGGGGCCGTTGCGCCGGGCGCTGGGTTTCCGAACGATTTTTAACTTATGCGGCCCGCTTTCGAACCCGGCCGGAGCGCGAGCTCAGGTGATCGGCGTGCTCGCGCCGAGCCGCGTGCTGCTGGTGGCGCGGACGCTGGCGGCTCTGGGGTCGAGACGGGCGTTTGTCGTGCATGGGACAGACGGAATCGACGAGCTGACTACCACGGGAGAATCGGTGGTGGCGCGGGTAGAAGAGCCGGAAGAGGGCGGCACGCCGGCATTGAAAGCCGCGCGCGTTACGCCGGAGATGGCTGGGTTGACACGAGTCACGTTGGATCAGTTCGCCGGCGGGGATGTGGAGACGAACGCGCGCCTGCTCTATGACGTGGTTACCGGTATACCCGGCGCACGGCGGGAGATTGTGCTGCTGAATGCGGCAGCGGCGCTGGTAGCGGCTGGGCTCTCGGTCGACCTGAAAGAGGGGGTTGGACTGGGAGCCGAGGCGATTGATTCAGGACAGGCGGCGGTGACGCTTGAAAAGCTGCGGCGCTTTGGGATGAAGTTTGCGGACCGGTCTCTGGTAAATTTCTGAAGCAAAATGGTATATACTGTGGTATAGACCATGCTGGGGAGGGCTGCAATGAGTGCGACAAACACTTCCGCCAAGCCACAAATCGAAAACGTGCCCTCGTCTCAGCCTGAGACAAAGTTGGCCAAGCTGTTCAAGAATGGGCGCAGCCAGGCTGTGCGGCTACCTAAGGAGTTTCGGTTCGAGGGGACTGAGGTAGCCGTTCGCCGCGATCGAGTGACGGGTGAGGTTGTGTTGTCGGAACCGCGGGCGAAAACGAAGGAGGATACTTGGGAGCAGCGATTTGCGATTTGGGATGCGTTGGGTTCCCCGGACGATGACGTTCTGGAGCGCGATCAGACGCCTCCCGTGGAGCGGGATTTCTTTTAAATGCCTCACGTCTATTTGCTCGATACGAATATCGTCAGCTACTTCGTGAGAGGAAACTATCCGGCGGTCCGGAAACGCATCATCCGCATTCCGGCGAGTCTGTTTGCAGTGTCCGCGGTAACTGAGGCGGAACTCAGGTTTTGGGTCACGAGCCGCTCTGGGAGCCTCCGCATTCGTGTTGGCGTGGAGGACTTTCTTTCGGATGTATCAAGCCTGCCTTGGGATTCGAGCGCGGCGCAATCGTACGCCGATACCAGAGAATTGCTGAAGGGCAAGGGGCGGACTCTAAGCACAGCCGATCTCATGATCGCCGCGCATGCACTGTCTCTGGGATTGACGCTGGTGACGCACGACAGTGCATTTTCGTACGTCGATGGGCTTAAGACTGAGGATTGGACTGTCAGTCAGAGCTGATTGGTGCATGCAAGACAAACTTGTGGCGATTCCAAGATCAGAACAGCCCCGACCGCCCGGCGAGCCTCCGCGAGAGCAGCCACGAAAGCAGTGAGATACCCAGCGCCAGCGCCACCCATCCAGCCTGCTCCATTGGCTGCACCAGACCCGCCGGCAAATGCGGGGTGGCCGGCAAACCCTCCTTCATCGCTGGCGCTACGGCCCGCACCAGCTCCACTCCGGCCCATCCGAAGACCCCGGCAGCAAGTACAAATCCCGGCAAAGCCCGCTTCCATGGAAAAGGAATCGGCTGTGGCGCTACAGCCTCGTCACGCACTCGATCCATCACTGCCAGCAGGAAGCCCGAAGACGGCACAAGCTCTTCTTCGGTCGCCAGAATCTCATCCATCCAGCTCTCATAAGTTCCGCACAAGTCCGTCGCATTGTTTTCCTTCCTCTTAGAGTCCATCTTCAAACCTCCTTTCCCGCGTCATGAATAATCTCACTCTGAGTAAATTCCGGGCTCGCCATCCTGGCCGTCCTCCGCGGCGGATCTTTGCCGCCGAAGTTGGATTCCTGCTCGGCCTCCAATCCCGGAAACCGTCTTCGCAACAGCGCCCGCGCTCGTGCGAGCCGCGCCTTGATTGTTCCCTCAGGCAAGCGCATGGTTCTCGCCGCCGCGGCAACATCCATCTCATGAAAATAAAACAGGACAACCGGCTCGCGATAGCGAACCGGAAGCGCCAGTACCGCCCTCCTTACTGTCTCAGAACTCAATTGCTGAGCCAGTGAGGCGTGTTGTCCAGCGGGGCGGCCGGGTTCTGCAATCTCATCCAGCCGCACGTCAACGGCTGGAAACCGTTTCAGTTCCGACCGGAAGACATTGGCTGCCAACGCAAACAGCCACGTCGAAAAACTACCCTCCCGCCGCCATCCGCTCAAACCCCGCCATGCGCGGATGAATGCGTCCTGCGCCAGCTCCTCGGCCCGTCCGCGGTCGCGGCAATAGCGCCAGGCCATGTTTACCAGCGGACCTTGCCATCGCCGCACAATCCCTTCGAACGCCTGCACCTCGCCCGCGATCACCCGCTCCACGTCGGCCAGGTCTTGAGCCGGGGTGCTGAGCGCCGTGTTCTCCGGGGCTGCGCTGCTGGGACTTTCTGTGAACACAGACACTCTCCGTGCGGTGAGACAACGAACCCGCCCGCCCGGTTGCATTTTGTTCTTAAGGATCGATTCCCAACAAAATGCAACCGGTTCTCACCGCTTCCAGTCCCACCAGACGCAAGGGAGAAAAACCCTGCAAATGGTTAAGGAGGATTCTATGACACATCTGACAATGTTTCTGTTCGGCGCCCCGGATATTGGGCGGAATGGGCTTATGGCTGTTTCTATCTGTCGCATCGGTAGCCATGTTCGCAGTGTTCATACCGGTGGTCACATTTATCGGGAGCCGGCAGAAAGAGCGCGAGGCGTTTTACAAGGCGGAGACCATCCGGCGGGTTGCGGAGGCCTCAAGCGACGGTGCGAAAGCCACGATTGAATTGCTGCGCGAAGAGAACAGGATGACTCTGATCAAAATTCGCGAGGGTCTAAAGATCGGCGGCGTAATCTGCATCGGCGTGGGGATTGGGCTGATTGCTTTTCTGGCTCCGCTAGCCGGCTCGAAGGGGGCTATGTGCGGGCTCATTCCGGGCTTCATCGGCGTGGCGATGCTGGTTTACGTTTACTTTTTGGCCGCGCCCATCGAACCGAGAAATGGAAACGGCCGATGACGGCCAATCTAAAGGGAATTGGCGTCTGCTGCCTCGAATGCTCTTCTGGATAGGCATCATGGCACTGATCTGGCTGTTTCTTCTCAGATGGTCGCACTTCGTCTCCAGCCATCGCGCCTCAGTAATTGACGCCACATTCTGCGCCAATCTCTATTCGCGATCCAGCAGCTTCTCGACAGTCGCCGCCAGCGTCACGGGAGTGGTGGAGGAACCGAATCGCCCCACCACAACTCCCTTACGGTCGACAAGAAACTTGGTGAAGTTCCACCGGATCGCGTCGGCTCCGAATATTCCCAGGATTCCCGGCTTGCTCCGCTTCAGGAAACGGTACAGCGGGTGCGCATGAGCGCCGTTTACGTTGATTTTGGCAAAGAGCGGAAAGCTTACGTTATAGTTCTCTTCGCAGAATGCGGTGATCTCGGCATCCGTCCCCGGCTCCTGGGCTCCGAACTGATTGCAGGGAAAACCCAGCACTTCAAATCCGCGTTCCTTGTGGGCTCTATAAAGCGCTTCAAGGCCGGCATACTGTGCAGTAAAGCCGCATTTGCTGGCTGTGTTGACAATGAGCAGGACCTTTCCCCGGAACTCCGCCAGGCTTACCATCTCCGCCTCCGGGCCGGCGTTGAGAAGCGGAGCCCAAAAATCATAAATAGACTCCTCCACTTTTCTGAAAACCTCCCATGCGCCGCGGATGCCAAGTGAACCAGGTCTGCGTCTAAGAGGGATGCTTCGGGATACGACGGAGATTCAAGGGCGGTCCAACCCGTTCAGTTCCGGTAGACTGAGGTCTGGGTCCTGAACATCCTCAGTCCCCGGCCACGTTTCGACCTTGAGTGGGCTTCGGCATTCATTTTATGACCGGAGTGGGAATGGCGAGGGCGACAGCGCCGGATGAGACTGGGACCAGGTCGTGTCCGCTGGGGAATTGAGCGAATGCCGCGTTTACCAAGTTAATTGGCAATCAGGCGGTTTGGGCGGGGTGGGTGCGGTCCAATATAATTGGACTTTCCTCGAGGCAGGATCAGATTTTTCAGCAGTGAGGGTGTCGATATTCTTCCCGTGAAGCCGAACCTGATGGCGAATTTTGGAACGCACAAGTACTTTCGCACGCCGAATGGCTCGAGCCCGGTGAAGACAATGCCCTTTTTAATCTCCCGCAATTTGCGCAGGATGAGCAGCAGGGTTGGAATCAATCTGCTGACTGGCATGCTGTTGCTGCTCGCTATGGCGCTCAGCGGTGGAAGAGCCATGGCCCAGCAGTCGCTGACCATCGATCAGATTCGAGTCATCGGCAACCGGCGGATACCCAAGGAGACGATTCTCGCTCGCCTGTTTACGCACGTCGGCGAACTGTACGACCCAATTTCAATTGAGCGCGACTTCAACTCGCTCTGGAATACGGGATACTTCGAAGATCTTCGCATTGAGCGCGAGGACTCGGAGAAAGGCATCATTCTAAACATATTCGTGCGTGAGAAGCCGACCATCCGCGAAATCAACTACAAGGGGCTGAACGCCATCTCGCAGTCGGACATTCTGGACCGTTTCAAGAAAGAAAAGGTCGGATTTTCTGTTGAAAGCCAGTATGACCCAACAAAGGTGAAGCAGGCGGAGACTGTCATCAAGGAGTTGCTTGCGGAGCACGGGCACCAGTTCGCCACCATCAAGACCGAAGTCAAGACGATCCCTCCCGCCTCGGTGCAGATTAACTTCAATATCAAGGAAGGTCCGACGGTAAAGGTGGGCAACATCAAGTTCACCGGGAACCAGCACATCAGCAGTTTGGAACTGCGCCGGTCGATGAAGAACCTGAAGCCGATCGGCATTCCGTACTCGATCATCTTTGAAGATCTGTTTGCGCAGACCTTTGACGCCTCGAAGCTCGAAGAGGATACGGAGCGGGTGCGCCAGGCCTATCGCGACAAGGGCTACTACGCCGCCGCGGTTGAAGAGCCGAAGACGCAGATCAGGGACGAAGGCGGACTGAACTGGTTTACCTTCCGGCCTAACAAGGGCAAGCGGATCGACATCCTGATGCCCGTTGAAGAAGGCGCGCGCTACCGGCTCGGGACAATCACGTTCACCGGGAACAAAGCAGTGCAGAATGTGAGGGCGCTGCGCGGCACGTTTGCCGTCAAAGACGGGGATTGGTTCAACGCCACGGCGATTAGCAAAGGTCTTGAGAATCTGAAGAAATCCTACGGCCAGCTGGGCTTCATCAACTTCGGCGCCATCCCCAAGCCGGTCTTTGACGAAGCAAAGAAGACTGTTTCGCTGGACATCGATATCGACGAGGGAAAGCCTTTTTACGTCTCCCGCATCGAATTCGAGGGCAATACCATAACCCGCGACCGCGTTATTCGACGCGAGCTGATGCTCGACGAAGGATCGGTCTACAACTCCCAGCTATGGGAGTACAGTTTACTGCGGCTTAATCAGCTGGAGTACTTTGATCCGCTCAGGGTGGACCAGGATTCTACAGCCACTCAGGATTCTGAGAATGGCACAGTCGCTCTGCTGCTGAAGGTGAAAGAGAAGGGCAAGAACTCGATCAGCTTGAACGGCGGCGTAAGCGGGCTTTCCGGCGCGTTCCTGGGCGTGAATTACCAGACCAACAACTTCCTGGGACTGGGCGAGACCATGAGCGTGCAGGGCAACCTGGGCAATGTGCAGCGCCAGTTCCTCTTCGGCTTCTCACAGCCTTACATTCGCAATCGTCCGATGAATGTCGGCTTCCAGGTCTTTAATACGAAGCAGGACTTCAACGCCGCCAAGCAATACCAGGCTACGACGGGAGAGTCCGTCAACCTGTCTGCGGCGCAGCAGTCGTTGACGCAGAATTACAATCAGGCTTCTAAGGGTATCAATATCTCAATCAGCTATCCGCTAAGGCGGCATGCGTTTCAGCGCGTTGGTATGACCTATTCGCTGACCAAGGCAACGATTACGGCCTTCAGCACCGCGTCTCAGACTTTCTTTCAGACCATCAGCTTCCGGTCGGGTATTCAGGGAACCAATGCGCTGGCCGGAATCGTGAACAGCAACGCATCGTTTACCTATACCTACAACACCATCAACAACCCATTGCGGCCGCGAACAGGCAAGGAGTTGTCGGTGGTGGCGCAGATAGCCGGTATTGGCGGCAACGTTCGCTACACAAGCGACTTTGTGGCGTATAAGAAGTTCATGTCGATGCACTTCTTGCTGCCATCGGCGGCCGGGCGCAACGTACTTGGCGTGCGCGCGCAGATCGGCTATGTGCAGGGCTGGGGCGGCGATGTGGCCCCGCCCAACAACCGCATATTCGGCGGCGGCGAGGGTGAGCTGCGCGGTTTCGATATTCGCGGAGCAACACCGTACGGCTACGTTCCCAACCGCGTCAATGTGCAGCTCACCAACCCGGACGGTCAATGCGTGCCGCGCGATCCAACCAATCCGCAGGACAATCAATGCATCCAGGTGCCCTTGCCCGTGTACGGCGTAGCCTCGATCGGCGGCGACACGAGCCTGGTCTCTAACGCTGAATATCGCATACCCATCGCCGGTCCGGTGACCTTCTCGCTCTTTGACGATTTTGGCATTGACACAGCTCTGAACAAGGGTCAGTTGAAGCAGAGTCCGGAGGGGTTTGCGACTCTGACCGCGCCGCTTTATGGCTGCCCGGTTTATAACAACGGCGCCTGCCAGGGCGGCATTCCTGGCTCGCAGGTCGGCTTCCAGCCAAACATCCGGCCCATCGCAGGAACCAATTTTGTTCCGCGCATGTCCACCGGCGCCGAGATCTCAGTGATCATGCCGATCATCAATGCGCCTTTCCGGCTGTATTACGCATATAACCCGCTGCGGCTGTATGAGACCCCTTACTGCAATACCGTCATTATCGGAGGCAACAAAGGGAGCTGCACGGCCGAGTTAATCACCCGCGATATGTTCCCTCCCGGAGGCGCCGGCGACTACACCTTCCAGGAGGCACAAGATGCTTACGGATCGCGTTATCTGTTCAGGGAACCGCGAAAGACATTCCGGTTGACAGTTTCAACCACGTTCTGAACTGCGGCTGACGTTGACTGCCGCTGGAATTTCACGCTTTGCGGGTTTGACGCTCCCACCCGGCGCACCTATAATCCAGTGAGTTCCTGTTGACGTCTCCGCACGCCTCTTCTCGGTTTCTGCCCCGCAAACGGAGCGCAGTTCCGCAAAGAAGGACGGCAAGGTTTCTCAGGAGGCACGGTCCGGATTCGCGCTGAAACGCGGACGGGCATACAGGAATTCCGAAGGAGTTAAACCCTCACATGATGCGTTCGTTTGCAGTTATTTTTACGCTGGCCTCAGGCCTTGTCCTGAGCGCCGCCGCTCAAACACCGTCCGCGCCTGCCGCGCCGGCCGGCCCAGCTAAGGTTGCCGTTATTGAATTTCAGGCAGCAGTTGGCCAAACCAACGAATTCCAGCGCAACATGGCCGACCTGCAGAAGAAGTACGAGCCGAAGCGCGATCAACTCAAGGGCATGGCCGACGAGATTGACACGCTGGAGAAGGCATTGCAGGCGCAGGGCGACAAACTCAGCCCAGCCGAGCAGGCCAGCCGCGCCAAGACCATCGACGACAAGAAGAAGCAGGCGCAGCGCTTCCAGGAAGACGCCCAGAACGATCTTCAGGGCGAAATGCAGGAAACGTATAACGGCGTTGCCACCAAGGTTTTCGATGTCCTTACAGCCTATTCACAACTGCAAGGCTTCACCTTGGTGCTCGATCGTTCGCAAAGCCAGCAGCAGGCTCCAATCGTGCTCTATGCCAGCGACAATACAGACATCACCAAGGCAGTCATCGATGCGTACAACCTGAAGTCGGGCGTTCCGGCTCCTCCGGCGCAGCCGGCGGCAGCAGCGCCGAGGCCGGCACCCAAGGCTCCCGCGACAACCACGCACTAAGATTGACCGCCAGGCTCAAAGCCTCTGAGGGCAGTTTCGCGTACAAGCGCGAAACTGCTTTACCGGAACCGCGAAGGAGTAGTCCATTCAAATGAAGCACTCGTTTGCACTAGCCGTTACGCTGGCATTAGGCTCTGGCCTGAGCGCAGCCGCACAAACTTCGCCGGCTTCCACAGCTTCGGCTGCCAAGACTCAGACTGTCGGCACGGCAAAAATTGCGGTGATTGCTTTCCAGGTGGCGGTTGCTCAAACCAACGAAGGTCAGCGAAACTTTGCCGAGATCGAGAAAAAGTTCGATCCCAAACGACAACAGCTCAAAAGCATGAGCGACGAGCTGGATGCTCTGACCAAGAAATTGCAAACGCAAAACGCCGCCCTCAGCGAGGCCGAGCGCGCCAGCATTGCCAAGAGCATCGACGACAAAAAGAAAGTATTTGACCGCGACACCGATGATGCCCGCAACGACTTTCAGGGCGCGATGCAGGAGATGATCTCCGGCCTGGCTACAAAGGTCTATGACGTCCTTGTAACTTACGCTCAGAAGCAGGGCTTCACTCTGGTTCTCGACGAGAGCCAGCAGGACGGAATTGTGCTGGTTGCAACCGCCCCAACAACAGACATCACCAAGGCCGTCATCGGTGCGTACAACGTCAAGTCGGGAATTCCCGCTCCAGCGACTCAACCGGCTGCGGCCGCTCCCAAGACCGGCTCCCAACCCGCGAAGCCTGCGCCAGCTAACTAGAGGTGGGTTGCAACCATCACAAACGGCCCGCCCAGCGGGGCCTTTGTGATTGAATTTGAGATAGTTAAACGGCCGAGACGAGCCGGCCTCCCAATCTGATAATTTTCATGCAAATTGACGCCCATACTTCTGTGGAAAAAATTGTGGATTACTTCCCCCAGGGGTCCAAAAAAATCCAGTCTTTTCCACTTGTCAAATCCGATTCGTTTCTGATAAAAGGCCTAAGCTCTTATTTTTCAGATAGAAACCATGGGACATAAAGCAGGTTTCAGGCAGACGGTCGGGTGAGCAATCTCGAACGCCGAATTCTGAGCTTTCCACAACTTCGATGAACGTCCTGTTACTTTGGTATCCCGGCACAAGCAGCGCTTTGGCTACTTTTGCTGGTCCTCCCCTACCCGCAAAACTGCCAGAAAAGCCTCCTGCGGAATATCGACCTTTCCAATCCGCTTCATGCGCTTCTTGCCTTCTTTTTGCTTCTCCAATAATTTGCGTTTTCGGCTGATATCGCCACCGTAGCACTTGGCCAACACGTTCTTGCGCAGCGCGGCCACGGTTTCACGGGAGATGATTTTGGCGCCGATGGCTGCCTGAATTGCAACTTCGAATTGCTGCCGTGGAATCAGCTCGCGCATCTTTGAGACCAGCGCGCGTCCGCGCTCGTAGGCAAAGTCGCGATGGACGATGATGGAGAGCGCGTCGACGGGTTCGCCGGAGACCAGAATGTCGAGCTTCACCATCGGCGACTCCCATTCGCCGGCGAGCTGATAATCGAGCGACGCATAACCGCGCGAGATCGATTTGAGGCGATCGTAGAAGTCGAGCACGATCTCGTTCAACGGCAGCTCGTAAGTGAGCATCACGCGTGTGGGCGTTACATACTCGAAGTTCACCTGCTTGCCGCGCTTCTCTTCAACCAGCTTGAGAATACCGCCAACATATTCTTCGTTGGTGAGAATTTTCGCGGTGATCACCGGCTCCAGGATCTTGTCGATGTTGGTCGGCTCGGGCCAGCGCGAAGGATTGTCGACCTCGATCACGACTGCCGTCGGTGAGCGTGATGTGGTAGCGCACGCCGGGCGCGGTGGTAATCAGATCGAGTTCGTACTCGCGTTCCAGCCGCTCCTGAATAATCTCCATGTGCAGCAGGCCGAGAAAGCCGCAGCGAAATCCGAAGCCCAGCGCGACCGAGCTTTCCGGCTCGAAGAAGAACGATGAGTCATTGAGGCGCAGCTTCTCCAGAGCATCGCGCAGCAGCGTGTGTTCATGCGAGTCCACGGTATAGAGGCCGGCAAAGACCATCGGCTTGATGTCTTCAAATCCGGGCAACTGGGCGGCAGCCGGGCGCGCGTCGTCGGTTACGGTGTCGCCGATTTTGGTGTCGCCTACATTTTTGATAGTGGCCGCAAAAAATCCCACCTCGCCGGCGGTTAGCTGGCCAATCTCGACAGGCTTGGGCATCAGCACGCCCATCGATTCGACTTCGAACGACTTCGAGTTCGACATCAGCCGAATGCGCTGGCCCTTGCGCATGGTGCCTTGCATCACGCGAACCAGCACGATCACGCCGCGATAAGCGTCGAACCATGAGTCGAAGATCAGCGCCTGCAGCGGAGCGTCGGGATCGCCGGTCGGCGGCGGCAGCCGATGCACGATGGCCTCAAGCACTTCAGCCACGCCCTGGCCGGTCTTTGCGCTCACTGGGATAGCGTCGGTCGCGTCGAGCCCAACGGCCTTCTCAATGGCTTCCTGCGTGCGCACGATGTCGGCCGAGGGCAGATCGATTTTGTTGATGACCGGGATGATTTCAAGACCGTGATTGATGGCCAGGTAAGCATTGGCCAGCGTCTGCGCCTCCACGCCCTGGCTGGCGTCCACCACCAGCAGCGCGCCTTCGCAGGAAGCCAGCGACCGCGAAACCTCGTAGCTGAAGTCCACATGGCCCGGGCGTGTCGATCAGATTGAGCTGGTAGGTGTTGCCGTCGTTGCGCCTTGTACATCATGCGCACGGCATGGGCCTTGATGGTGATGCCCCGCTCCCGCTCCAGGTCCATGTCGTCAAGAATCTGGGCCTGCATCTCGCGGCCCGTCACCGAGCCTGTGAATTCCAGCAGACGGTCGCTCAGCGTCGACTTTCCGTGGTCGATGTGGGCGATGATGGCGAAATTGCGAAGGAAGCGGGCGTCCATGCGGGGGTTGGCTGAAGGGGGCAATCGCGCCGTTTCAGTGCGTCCGCCGCAGCGGACCCCCATGGCATAGCTTATCATCGGCATCAGGACCCGACCGAGCATCGGCGGGGCTGTTATCGGGATAAGGCACCTGCAACTTCTCATGCGCAAAGGTCCGAATAGGTTTCGCTATCGTTTTCGTATTTCAGGGCTGACCCTGCTGGCGCTTATGCTGGCGGGATGCGTCCCCTCACAACCCGTGGCCAGCCGCCAGGGAGACAAGCCGCAAGCCACCGCGCCCGCACTCGCAGCGCAGCCTGTTCAAGCCGCCCCGACCGTGCCGCCGCCTCTCACACGTGAGGAGCAGAAGGTCCGCTTGCTGATCCAGCAGGTGGAGCAGGCCTACGCTTTTGGAGAGACCGATTACCGCAAAGGGAATCTGGTTGAGGCCAAAATTGAATTCGATCGCGCGGTCGATCTGATGCTCACCAGCGGGATCGACATCAAGAGCAATTCCCGCCTGCAGGAGGAGTTCGACCGCATCGTCGACCTGGTCAACGGGTTGGAGATGGAGGCGCTGAAGCAGGGCAACGGGTTTGTGCCCAAGGTTGAGCCGTCGCCAGCCGAGGTTGCGAGCGATGTGACCTTCGTGGTCGATCCCAACCTGGTAGCCAAGGCCAGGACAGACCTGGCAACCACCAAGTCGGACCTGCCGCTGGTCGTGAACGATTATGTAGCTTCGTACATTAACTTCTTTGCCAACACGCAGAGAGGCCACGCCACGCTGCTGCACTCATTTCAGCGGGCTGGCCGTTACAAGGCAATGATTCAGCGAGTCTTGGCGGAAGAGGGTGTGCCGCAGGATCTGATCTACCTGGCCGTGGCCGAGTCGGGCTTTCAGCCCAGGGCCATAGGTCCTAGAACCAGGTCCGAGGGCAGGGCCGGCGGCATGTGGCAATTCATGCCAGTCGGTAATTACGGGCTAACGCGCAATGCCTATGTAGACGAGCGGTTCGATCCGGAAAAGTCGACACGCGCCTATGCCCGATACATGAAGTTCATCTACGCCCAGTTGGGCGATTGGTATCTCTCGATGGCTGCGTACGACTGGGGCGCCGGCAATATTCAGCATGCAGTGCAAAAGACCGGGTACGCGGACTTCTGGGAACTTTACAAGCGAAATAACCTGCCGGTGGAAACGAAAAATTACGTGCCGGAGATTCTTGCGGCGATCATTATCGCCAACAATCCTCATCAATACGGATTCGACGACATCACGCTTGACCCGCCCGTCCTGACTGACACAGTGACCATCAACTACTCGGTGGACCTGCGCCTGGTATCGGACATTGTGGGCGCGCCCGTCGATGAGGTGGAGGCACTGAACCCGAGCGTGCTTGGCATGGAAACCCCGCCGGAGGCATCTTTCGATCTGCATCTGCCGGCCGGCACGGCCACGCTTTTTACCCAGCGCATTGCGGCCATCCCCGAGGCCAAACGGAACGCCTGGCGGTATCATCACGTCGCGGCTGAAGATACGCTTGCCTCAGTGGCGCGCGAGCATAACATTTCGATTGCGGAGCTGGCCGGAGCAAACCAACTGCGCTTGAATGACAGCCTTCAGGGGGTGGAAGGACTGGTGGTTCCGCAAGCGCCGGCAGCTACGCCCGCGCGCGTTGCACTCTACACTGTGCGCCGTGGTGAAACGCTGGTGACCGTCGCCGATCGGTTTGGCGTTTCGCTGAGCCAGTTGCGCCGCTGGAACGGCATAACCGGCATCAAGGTTGAGCCGGGCCGCCGGCTGCACGTGGCCGAGCCCGTAATCGTATCGCACGCCTCACGCGGTCATCGCCGCGCGGCCAGCGCTGGGACCGCAGCAAAGGCTCATGCCGCGAGCCCGGCACGAGCTTCCACCCAATCATCGGCGACGCACCGGGCAAAGCCGGCTAACGGGGCTGCGAGCACCAGGCGAGAGCAGGCGCAAAAATCTTCAAGGAAGCGAAAGTCCGCAACGAAAAAATAAAAACACGCAAGATAGATGATTACCTACTTGTGTTTTGCTGGTGTTTGCGTGCAAGCTATCTGTACAATAAATTCCGCAAGCGGAACAGCTACAGCCGTTGCGTGCAGAGAGCAGCCAAGACAACGGCAGCGGGAGCCGCTGGAGGCACTAGGATGGACGAAATTCTCCGGATGTATGCGATGAGTGACGGCGACCCTGATGGGGAGCCGGTCGAACTGGATCCAAACCACGAAGACTTTGAAACCGGCGAGGAAGATGAAGAGTTCGAGACCTCCAGCGTGTTGACCTCTTCAGATGACGATGAGCCGGCTGCTGAAGAGACTCTGGTCATAGTCTTTGAAGAACCCGCAGCGAAGCCGGCCCCGAAAAAGGCGGCGAAGAAGAAGCCCGCCGCCAAGTCTGGTGACGTAGCTCCCCCCGATACCACCGGCTCGGTTGGTGGCAAGACAGGCGCCAAGGCTCCGGCTAAGAAAGCAGCGAAGAAAGCCGCTGCCAAGAAGAAGCCCGCTAAGAAGCCCGCTAAAAAGGCCGCCAAGAAGGTAGTGAAGAAGGCAGCGAAGAAAGTGGTTCCCAGGAAGGCCGCCAAGAAAGCTGTCGCTAAGAAGAAGGCCGCCAAGAAATCGGCAAAGAAAGCACCCGCCAAGAAGGCGGCTAAGAAAGCGGTCAAGAAAGCGCCCGCTAAGAAGGGGGCCAAGAAGTCAGTTGCCAGGAAGGCAGCAAAGAAAGCGCCGGCTAAAAAGGCAGCAAAGAAAGCCGCGAAGAGAGCAGTTGCCAAGAAGGCTCCAGCGAAAAGGGCCGCCGCCAGGAAGAAGCCATCCAGGAAGGCAGCAAAGAAGAAAGCAAAGAAGTAAGATCGCAACCACCAATTTAAGGTAAGCAGAATAGCCCGGTCTCGGACCGGGCTATTCTGCGTCCGGAGCTCAGCAAATTGCCTACGTTTGCCCCACGGGAGCAGTGAGCTGGGCAAGGTGCCAGCGCTGATGCACGGTATAGTCCTCGATGAGGAACCGCAATGTGACCGGCGCGTCGTCGCCGACTGTATAGCTTGTTCCCAGCCGCTCCTCGGGTATGTTGTCGACCACCGCAGCTAGAATCTCGTGCTCCACTTCCCACCAGAGCAGCAGAGTCTCCCAGGGCTGGCGCGCATAGCCATGAGCGGCTACCCATTCGTCCTGCCCATACTGCGGTCCGGCATGGCTGCCTTCTTCAGACGCACGTACAAACCGCTGCCGGTTATTGGTGGCTGAATCGAGCAGGTGTCCAATGATCTGCTTGCGGGTCCATCCGCCATCCCGCCAGGGAGTGTCGGCAAACTGCGGCGGAAGCGCAACGATCGCGGCGTGAATTTCGTCGAGTTCCGCGCGAAAATGCTGGGCAAGATTCGTGGTCATGGGTTCCTCCACACGCCGGGGCGGTGATTGCTTTTTCAATCCTAAAAGCAACGGCCCCGTCTCCGGGGCCGCATGCGGTTGATCCTTTCAATGCCTTATTTCTTGAGATCGGCGATAGCGGCCAGTACCTCTTCGGAATGGACCGATGGGTCAACCTTGGTCCACTCCTTCACGATCTTCCCGTGAGGGTCGATGAGGAAAGTGTTGCGGTTGGCGATAGTCATAGGGCCAAAGTGGCCCAGCGAGCCGTATGCATCCACGACCTTGTGTTCGGGGTCGGCGAGCAGGCGGAAGGTCAGGCCTTCCTTGGTGCAGAATTCCTTGTGGCTGTCGGGCGTGTCGACGCTTACGCCCAGAATCACGGCGTTATCGGCGTCGAACTTGGCCTGGTCGCGCTGGAAGTTGTGGGCTTCGATCGTGCATCCCTTGGTCATGTCCTTGGGATAGAAGTAGAGCACCACCCATTTTCCGCGAAAGCTGTCCAGCGAGATCTGGGAGCCGTCTTGCGAAGGAAGGGTGAAACCGGGCGCGACCTGCCCGAGGGATGGCATGGGCTGATCGTCGGCGTGAACGGTGACTAATGCAACTGCGGCCACCAAGACTGCGGCTAGACCGAAAATAATTGTTCTTCTCACGAGGATACCTCCAGTTATTGGACGGAAGACGGACTGCTCGAGACTCCTAAAAACTTCCCGAACCTCAGTGTGAACAGTATCAGCGCGGAGTGGCCACAATGGCAATTCCTGCCTTGGCGGCGCGCTCCAGCAGCGTGTCGCGGTCGAAGAGGAGCGTGCGGCCTGCCTCGACAGAAAGGCAGCTTGCGCCGGCGCGGATCATGGTCTCAATGTGTCGCATGCCGATGACCGGGCACATCGAAGCGCATGTCCTGATTGGGCTTGGCCACTTTGACGACGGTCAGACGGCGCTCAAGTGTGGAAGCGTTCGTCATCGAGCGAACTGCATCAGCGCGTCCGGCGCGCTCGATGGCCGCAGTCCGTGCCTTCCATGGCTTCGACGCGACGCAGGCCTGCGCGGCCACCACCACCGTCTGGCCGATGTCGAAACCGGCCACGGCCCGCGCCACCCCCAGGCCGTACTCGATGTTCTTGCGCTCCTCCTCGTCAGGCGCGCGTTCGAGTAAGCACGCCCTCCTGCGCCAGCAGCGGCTCAAGAAACGCGGTGGAGCTGATCAGTTCAATGCCTTCGTCGCCCAGCACCTTGGCCACCGCGCCCAGCAGCATGTCAGTATTCCGCGTGCGCAGGTTCAGCAGCAGCTTGGCCAGTCGCCAGTCAGGCCGGATGCTGGAAAAAATCTGCTTGTGCTTCACCTGCCCGGCCATCACGGCGGTCTGCGACGCCTTCTTTGTGGAAGACCTCGATGAGCCGCGACAACTCGCCGAGCGAAAGCCAGTTGACGGGTGATGCCCGTCATCCGCGGCGCGCGATGGTTGATCTCCGGATCGGTCTCTTCGCGAATGGCCGCAACGACCACGGTGAGCCCCTGCGCCCGCGCCGCGTCCAGCAGCAGAAACGGAAAACGACCATTGCCGGCGATGAGGCCGAGTTTCATGGCTACTTGATGACCCCGCGATGACTGCGCTCGAGGAAGTTCGACAAGAATCGCCACGTCCTCGCCTTCCAGCTCGCGCATCTTCTCAAGAGCCTGCGTGGTGTTCAGCTTTGACATCAGCAGCAGCCGGAAGGCCTTTTGCAGCGCCTTGATCCGCTCCGGGCTGAATCCCTGCCGCTCCAAGCCCGACGCTGTTCGCGCCGAAAGCCTTGTTCTCCCGCCGCGACGAGGTCTTCGAGAAACGGCAGCACGTCCTGCGTCACGATGGTGCCGCCGCCGACGAAGGCATATTGACCCACGATGCAGTGCTGGTGCACCGGGCAGAAAGCCCCCAGGGTCACATAGTCCTCAATGATGACATGGCCGGCAAGCGTGGCAGCGTTGGCCAGGATGCAGTGGCTGCCCACCTGGCTGTCGTGGCCGATATGCACGCAGGTCATCAAGAGGCAATTGGAGCCGATGCGGGTGATGCCGCCGCCGCCTACCGTACCGCGGCTGATGGTTACGCTCTCGCGGATGGTATTGCCGTCGCCGAGGACAGTCTCAGTCGGCTCGCCGCCATACTTCAAATCCTGAGGCGGCACGCCGATCGGAGCAGAACGGATAAAAAATATTGCGCGCGCCGATGCGGGTGCGGCCATCGAGCACCACATGCGAGATGAGGGTGCAGCTTTCGCCGAGAACGACATCCGGTCCGATGGTACAAAATGGGCCTACGCTGCATGATTCCGGAACAACCGCTCCGGGCGAGACAATCGCGCTGGGATGAATGCTCACTCCGGGGTCCACCGCTTCATTTGCAGGCTCTGGGTTTGCCTGCGGTTCCCGACTTCTGGGAACAACCTGGCAGGTAAGCGTCGCCTCACAGGCCAGCTTGCCATCCACATAGGCGTTGCCCTCGATGCGGCCCACGCGGGTTCTCAACGAGAGCACGTTCACCTCAATGCGCAACTGGTCGCCGGGCGTCACCGGGCGGCGAAACTTGGCCCGCTCAATGCCGGTGAAGACCACCAGTTTCTTGTCACGGTCTTCGATCTCGGCCAACATGATGACGGCGCCGGCCTGGGCCATTGCCTCTACAACAAGCACGCCGGGCATGATGGGGTAGCCGGGAAAGTGTCCCTGAAAAAAAGGCTCGTTGATCGTGACATTCTTGATTGCCACAAGCCGCTTGGTGGGCTCAAACTCGACGATCCGGTCGATCAACAGAAACGGGTAGCGGTGGGGAAGTAGACCCAGGATCGCCTGGATATCAAACGTCATTCTCTGGCTCCAAAGCGCGCGTGGGCGTGGCCGCTTTGCGCTCGTCTGGATTATAAACAAGCTTGCGCCTGGAATGTTCTTAGCATCGTGCCTGGACTCGGACGTTATCTAACAGGGCAAACGGGAGCTTCTATTTCTTGATGCGCTGGGCGGCTGCGTCAACGCTCCAGAAGTCGGCCGGCAAGTCCTGGTTATAAGTCACATGGGCAATAAAATATTGCCGGATAATGTCCTCGTTCTTGAACCGGGTAATGGTGAAAGCGGTGGGAATTCCGTCAAATGTGTGGTAGTCGTCGTACTCCTCGGCGTCGAGATTCTTGTCTTTAAATACCGGGTCGCGCCACTCGAAAGTCCGTCGCAGGGGCAGGTGAGTCTGCGTGTCCATGAGAATGGTGACGGACTCATTCTGTGACGAAATTAGAGTGACCTGATCGGCCAGATGCCGCTCCGCCAGCCGCTGACCTTCGTAAACCAGAATGGTATTTGGATCTTTGAGCCAGGTCTTGACTACGGTCTCGATGGAGTGGTCGCGGCGGCGCAGAAAATCATCCACCTGCTCCTGGGGCAGCGCCTTTTTGCCCCGGTAGGTGACCTCCCAACCCTGGCGGCCAAGATAAAACTGCACCACGTCGCGGTGCTTGGTGAACTCGATCCTGTCGCTGTCGGGCCAGGAATGGTACTCCCAGTAGTCCGTAGTGCCCTCTTCGGGTTGGCCGTGGTCAAACCCGGCTACGTGGCCCTGGCGCATCATGTTCTTCATGTTCAGCCAGGCGTCGCCGCCCATGGCCTTCACCATGGCGTCGAGCGCCGCGCGCGCCTGCTTTGCATTTTTGTCGCCCGATTCGTCCGCGGTCTGCGCCCAGGCTACGGGCGCGATGGCAAGCATCAGTAAAGCCACGGCCACCGGCAAAATTCTGCGCATCAATTTGCTCCCTGCCCATTGGACGTGCTTACGAGCCCAACGCTGTGGCGCTGGATTCGGGCAATCGACTCCGACATTGGGCCACAGGGCTCAAGCTACCGCAGGGAACCGCTCAGCCGCAAGCGCGCAGGGTTGCGGATTTGGAAAGGCTTAAACGGTTCGCAGAACGCGCACTGGCAGAAAGATAATCGCTCTGACCAGTTCCAACACGCCGCCGACCGCGATTCCAACCACGCGAAACGGCAGCAGGAGCAGCCAGACTATGGGATAAAGAACCAGCGCAAGCAGCGCCAGCGGCCAGCACAATACGAGAAGAATGCACCACAAGAGAAACTTCGCCATGGCTTTGGAGCCTCTATAAGATGATACGGCTCCGTCATGGAAGCAGTTCCCATCCCCCGGGTCTCGCTTCTGAGGCCCGGGATAATCAGCCTTTCTTTGCCTTCGCTCGCGCCGCTACCACCTTCTTCCGCTCGCGGATTGCTTTGGCTCGCTCTTTCTCCGGCAGTGCCAGAACGGCTTTCACTCGCTTGGGGAGTTTTTCGAAGATCAGGTCGCGGGCGCGGCGCAGCTCGTCTTCTACCTGGCGCGGCTTGAGCGTGTCCCAGCGCTCCATGGTGACCCAATGCGCCTTGGCCAGGTAGGGCGAGGCGATGATTCCCTCCGTCTCAAGCAGCTCGTGGAAGCGCTCCGCGCCGCAGTGAAACCACAGTACGCCTGTTCCGGTGCCGTCGAGGTCGGTCATGGCGAACATCTTGCCGCCGATGTCGCGGTCGCCAGCCCAATAAACCAGGTGATGGCCCCAATTGACCGTCTCCACAACGTTCGGGAGGGCCAGGCAGATCTCGCGAATGCGCTCATTGTCCATGGGAAAAGTCTATGACGGAAGAGCCAACGCCTGGAAGACTGCAAGCCCAGGAAATCAGATTCGGCCGATCAGCCGATGTCAAGAAGCGCCTTCCTTTTGGTTCTACGGTTTCGACGGCCCATGATTAGACAGCTTCGGGGTTAGCCTGCGAACGAAGAATTCCTGAAATATATTCTGTGCTGCGCTGCCGGCGGTGCCGATCAGCGCATTCTCAAAAGTGAGCTTTACGCCGATGCGGTCGCTTGCGGGGTAATAAAGGTTTGAGATGCCGCCCGCCGCAAGACCACCCAGAATGGCGGCATAAGCCGGCTGCCAATGACCGTTGTCGCCCTTGCAGATGACCGAAGCGGCAATTGCATACAGAATCCGCGATTTGGTCGTCCCCGTGCCTTTATAGAAGTAGCGTGGATCCTGCTTGAAAACGGATGTCAACATGGCGGCGCCTATGAAGTTGCCGATGGAGTTGTTGGCAAAGTTTGCCCCGAATCGTTTGCCATAACCGGCAGCTCCCTGGCCATATCCGCTAAAAGTGTTTTGAGATTGCTGAATTCCAGCAGAAGCTCCGGCAGACAGGAACGACACGGGGTCTATTGAAGTCTTCCATGCGAGTTCGAACTTCTGTTTACTCGTGAGCGGAACCGGATTGGGGGCATAGCTGATGTAGTAGTTAGGAATCACGCCGAAAATGCGCTGAGTCTCCTCCACCTTGAGCTGCTCCTGCGCAATCTCCGCCTGCGATGCGGTGACCCGCACTTCACTTGCGGTGGAAGCCAAGAGCAATACGATTGCAGGCTCTTCGAGACTTTCGCCTGCGTGCAGAACGCCGGATGCGATCTGGGTCACGAACCCGTTGCAGGAGACAGTAAGTTTGAATCCACCGGGAGGGACGCCAGCGAAACTGAATTGGCCATTGCTGCCGGATTGAATCGATTTGGCCGGCTGGTCATCGGAGTCAGTGAGAGACAGCGAGATATTCGCGCCCTCAAGAACCGCGCCGTCTCGGCCAACTACGGTTCCATGAATGCTGCCCTGCGCAGCCGTGCCCGCCTGCTGAGACAACACCTGCTGGGACCATCCGGAACTGGGGGCGGCACTTGCGGCTAGCGCCAGAAGCACCATCAACCGGCCGATTTGCGGAAGGCAGGATGGCAGCAGGCGAGAACGCGCGGTCTGCGGCCACGAACCAATCAAATTGCCGCACAGTTTGGCTTGATTTCCGATCAGTCCCACAACCAGTCCCCGAGCCTGGAGTTTTCCCCTATTCAGGGACTTACGGTTCGATCAGGCCACCAGATAGTTTAGACGGGAATTCCGGCATCGAGATATTGGAGTGGAGGAGGACGAGCAGCCGCCGGGAGTCAGAACCTGGCTTCAAAGACCCTGAAACGCCGTTCGAGTTCCCATTGGGCGGTGGCCTTTTCGCTGTTGTCGAGGAAGGCTTTGCAGCCAGCGCTGGGGTTGTCCTGGCCGAGAGTCTCGCTCTTGCAGGGGGCGGCGGGGTTGGTGAAGACGTCCGGCGCAGCCCAAAGGCTTTCGCCGGGAAGGAAGCTATGTTCCAGGCCGGTGCGCGCAATTTGCTTTAGATCGTGATAGGTCAGGTGGTAGTCGAGAGCGGCGCGGACGTATTCGTGGGTGATCTCGATGCGGCTAACGCCTTCATCGTCAGTGGATAGCGCGACCGGGACGTGAGCGGCGCGATAAAGCGGGAACGGATGGTCGTCGCCCTCGATGCCGAGAATGCCTTCATTGGAGCTGAGGTTGATCTCGATCATCACGTGCTTTTGCGCCAGCTCCTTGAGCAGGCCTGGGGTGTCGTCTTCGTACATCACGTCGACTCCATGGCCGATGCGCTCAGCGTGTCCGAGCTCGACCGCCTGCCGGATGTGGAAGCGCAAGCCCTCGGGCGGAACCAGGCCGGGAGCCAGTTCACCGGCGTGGAGGCTGATGTGCACCTTGGGATAGATGGAGTGGAGATAATCGAGCATCTTCATTTGCAATGTGTAGTCGCGCATGGAGACGAAGCCATCCTCGGGCTGGACGAAGTTGATGCCGACGAAGCCGGGCTCATGGGCGTCCATGGTTGCCTGAATGGTTTCAAAGCCCAGCAGCGTCTGCGCGAAGACCTGCTCCGGCGGGAAAGCGCGCAGAATCTGGTAGATATAGCGGATCTCGACCTGGCAGGCGGGCGAGGCCTGTGCGGTTCCGCAGTGCTCGATCTGGCGGCGCTGAGCTTCGGCGGAGCTGACATCCTCACGGTCGGCGGCCACTTCGTCGCGCAGGCCGTGGTCGAGCAGCGCCTGGCGCAACTTGCCAAAGTCCGCCGGGGAGGGGTCGGGCTTCCAGCCAATCTGGTGGGCAATGGTTGCGGCGTGGCCGAAGGGCGGCGTCTCCATCAGCTCAAGATACTGCTGGTTCTGCGCGGCGGAGCGGCTGGCGACCTCGTCGACCCACTCGCCAATGTGCTGCTTATTGAGACCCGAAAAGCGCGCAAAGGTGGAGAAGAACTGGTCGTGCCCACTGAAAGCGGAGGTGGGGACAAAGCTGCGCAAGGAGAAAGCGTCGATGAGCCGGTCGTAGAGATCCTGGTTGGCGCGGAGTCATGTTTCCCGAGAGTTGAGTTGCCGGAACCAGTTTGGCCTTGCAAGGCGGCGCGACAAATTTGAGCGCTGCCGGGTCGACGCACAGGCCGTCCTCGGCCGCGTCGCGGATAAATGTCTCCGCATAGACCGCGCCTGAAAGGTGGACGTGCAGGTCGGCGCCTTTGGGAAATTGCGCCAGGAACGCGTGCAACGCCAGTGGACCCTGAATCTCCGTAGACTGAAAGGCGCGCGAGGCGCGGGTTTCCGACTCTGGAAATGAGCGGCGAGGGCGCCCTGGAGCAAGCTGAGGCAGAAGAGGATGAGGCAGGCGAGAAGGTTGGCAAGGCGGCGCATGATTGCATTCCAGTGTAGAGCAGGAGATGGCCGTGTTGGGAGAGATTGCCCGGCGAGTTTGGCGTGAGGAATGGGAGTTGGTATACTTAACGAGTTGTTGCAGCGCACTGTACGTGGACTTTCCCGCCTTTTCCGGCTTCGCCCGGATTCCACGCGTAGAGATGCAACCGAAGTTTGCACTGAGGCCAGATAGCTCAGTGGTAGAGCGCGGCCCTGAAAAGGCCGGCGTCGGCGGTTCAATCCCGTCTCTGGCCACCACTTTTCTTCTTCGATTCGATTTGCTTCCGCGCTCGGGCTGAGCGCAGCTCAGTGGTGTGGTCCGCGGCCCTGAAAAGCCCAGCCGTCGGCGGTTCAATCCCGTCTCTGGCCACCACTTTTCCTATTCGATTCAGTTTGCTGCCGTGCTCGGTTGAGCGCGGTTCAGCGGTGTGGTCCGCGGCCCTGAAAAGGCCGGCGTCGGCGGTTCAATCCCGTCTCTGGCCACCACTTTTCTTCTTCGATTCGATTTGCTTCCGCGCTCGGGCTGAGCGCGGTTCAGCGGTGTGGTTCGCGGCCCTGAAAAGGCCGGCGTCGGCGGTTCAATCCCGTCTCTGGCCACCACTTTTCTTCTTCGATTCGATTTGCTTCCGCGCTCGGGCTGAGCGCAGCTCAGTGGTGTAGTCCGCGGCCCTGAAAAGCCCAGCCGTCGGCGGTTCAATCCCGTCTCTGGCCACCACTTTCTAATCTAGTTCGCAATAAATTAGAGAAATATGCTCACCCGCAGTTCACACGTGAATTCTTCTGCACAACACACGTAGATGGGGTGAAAAACGCCGCCAGCATATTCCTTTGAGCGCCCGTCCGGGTTCGCGAAGCTCGTGTATCAGTCGGCATTTGGCGTGTCTGCTTTTTGAGAGGCATCACATTTCGGTCAAACTAGTCTGCCTCTGTGTTTCGATTGCTTTCGTGGCCTAACCGGACGTTGCCGACGCGGGGAAATGCCGTCCCGCCAACTCCCTGAGGCTCTGTTCGTCAATTGAGCCCTTGGTCGCTACTGCCCACAAATCGAAATATGGCGCCCCGCGATCCGATGTTACCGTGTGGCGAAAGCCGCCTTGAAGTAGCGTTGCGCCCAAAACCTTCTTGGTAAACCCGCACTTGTGTGCCATGTATAAGTTTCCCGCTGCCAAAGAAGGCCGATGGCCAAACACCATGTCGATTGGCGCAATTGGTCCGGCAGGAGACAGGTACGCCGTTTCGGTTAGCTTGTCAGTTGCGATGAGCGCCGCAACCGATTGCAGATCAGGACAGGTTATGACAGCGAATCCATCAGGCTTCAATGAACGGAGGAATTCGTGGATGGCTTGGGGAACCTCGTGCGCGTACAAATGTTCAATGTTGTGAGAAGAAAAAACTGCGTCGACACTCTCGGTTTCAACCATCTTCATATCAGTGATGCTGCCAATGAAATCAGGCTTCGCTGCGGGATCGATGTCGAGGCGCAGTTCCTTCCAATCAGGACCGGCGAAGGTCGCTGTAGTGTTTTCTTTTCTCGCTCCGCCGCAGCCGACGTGAAGAAATACCTTGCTCATTTCTCGTCCCCTCATTCCATGCAACTCACTATGTCGGTAGCCTACGACGATAGATGGCCTCGAATGCGGAATTAACGAACCCGCCTTTGGGATTTGCCTTCCCGCGCGATAACGACTGAATCACCCGCAACCCGGAAGTTATCCCAAAATTGGGGTTCTGTCCGGTTTTCATGTTTGAATCAGGAAAGCACCCAGCCGGAACGGTTTTCACGTTTGATGAATGGCGCGGCCTGGGGACAATTCTTTGCAATCATCTTCGGGCCGTCCCACTCGATTTTCTGGCCCACACGCAATGACACGCAGCCGAGCAGCATGATTTCGGTGAGGCGCGAGGCGATCTCAAAACGCGAGTAGCAGAGTTCCGGTTTGTTCTCCCTGACTGCAGTGAGCCATTCCAGCGTATGGCTTAAATTATTGTCTTTTCCATGAGGGTTGCGCGGGATGCGTTCGTCAAATTGCGCCATCGCGGGGTGCTTGAGGTAATGGATAAATTTCTGGTCGTCGTTCAGCTTCACAAAAAAGCTCGTTCCGTAATCGTCCGGTGAAAAGACCGAGCCCCTGTCGCCAATCAGCAGACAACCGCTGTCGGGAAGGTCACCGCGCAGCGCGATGATGTCGGCAGTGACTTCAATGGGCGGCTTGTTGCTGAGGTCATGGCCGCCGCGGGCTGCCGGGTCGGGCTGGCCGCCATCATACCACCAGAGTGTAAGCGCATCCTGCTCGATCTTTCTGTGATGGTGGAATAGATGAGGCTGAGCGACGGAGATGGAAGTCTTGCGTTCGGGAAATTGAAAGCGAATTTTGGAGCCGACGGGATAAGATTCCTTGTTCATTTGGCCGAAAGGCATCGCTTCAATTTCCGTCGGGTAGCCAAGGTTCAAGGCGCGGAACGGCATATTGACCGTGTGGCACGCCATGTCGCCGAGCGCGCCGGTGCCGAAATCCTGCCATCCGCGCCAGACAAATGGAAGGTAGACATCCCCTTGCTCATTTGCATCACGATGGCTCTTAAACGGCCGCATCGGCGCCGGCCCAATCCACTTGTCCCAATCTAGTGTGTCAGGAATCGGGTCTTGCCCCGCCGGACGATCCATGCCCTGCGGCCAGACCGGACGGTTCGTCCAGACATGAACTTGATGTACTTGGCCGATGAGCCCGTCTTGAATCGTCTCGACCGCGCGGCGCAAACCCGGCGCAGCGCTGCCCTGATTGCCCATCTGCGTGACGATTTTCTTCTCTTCAGCCATTTTTCGCAGATAGCGCGCTTCATAGACCGTCTGGGTCAATGGTTTCTGGCAAAAAACGGCCTTGTGCATGTGCATCGCCGCCGACGCCACGATCGCGTGTAAATGATCCGGAGTCGAAATGGTGACGGCATCAATCTGGCTGCCCATTTGATCCAGCATCTGGCGGAAATCTTTGTAAGGCTTCGCGCTCGGATATTTTTGCATCTGGGCCACGTAAGATTCTGAAGCCGAATCCACGTCGCAGAGCGCGACAATGTTTTCACTGGCACAGGCATCTGAGTCGCTCCGCCCTTTGCCACCTATTCCGATGCAGGCGATGTTCAACTTACTGTTTAGATTTTGGCCGCGCAAAAGTGTTGGTACACCGAATGCAAGAGCGCCAGCGGCCAGAGAAGTAGCTTTTATAAAATCGCGGCGGTTGACGCCGGAGGGTGTAATGGATTCCGGAGAATTCGACATAGGTAGTTTTTTTGACTGATTCCTCATGCGCAACAGAATACATGGGCCGGGGTGTTGAGGCACGGCGGGCGAGGCGCCTCCTGCACAGCCCACAGTGTTACCCGCATTTCCTCGTACTCAGGCATCCCGCAAAGTCTTGTAAGTATTTGTGAGTACAGTCCATTAGCGCCCTGAAAGGCCGGTGTCGGAGGTTCAATCCCCCCCTGGTCGCCACTTTTCTTCTTCGATTGAGTGCGCAGGCATCAATATCTACTGGCTCGAACCGATGCGCCGGCTATCGATCTTCAGTTGACCCAAAACGCCCTGCACGAACCGACCCAGGTCTTCGGATGAATGGAGCAACACTTGATCGCCGCCGAGGGATTCGTGCAGGATGCACTGCAGATCTCCGCTGGCTTTGCCGGCATAGCTGATCTGGGTGCGGGTTCCAAAGGAAGCCGATTTTGCGCAACCTCCGGTCTGGATTCTGCTTACATCGCCTATATCGGTGAGCAGGCGGCTCAACGTTACAACATCGATCGTTCCGTGCGGAAACTGTTGGGCTGAATCGCCGCTGGAATTGGAGCTTGCATCCTCGAATTCGACGGTCGCGCTGCCGTCATTGTGGATCGCCACTCTGAAAGCACGGCTGTTGGTGGACCCGGACTGAAGAATGGTGGCAAGCACTACTTCCGTTCTTTGCTTTACCTCCTGTCCGGCTGACGCCACCGGCGCGGCCGGCTGCTGCCCGATTGCATTGCCGCCGTGCAACAAGCCCGTGAACGCGAGAGTGAACGGAAGCGCCCTGACCAGACATGCACACATGTGAGAATTATAGGCGCACTGCGGATGCCGTTGGTCTTCACAGCGATTGGAATATGGGTTTAGGCAAGACAGGAGTGAATCTTCAACGTAGCGGTCGGTGGCGGAAGTGGTTTAATTGGTGGCGCCCGAAACTGGCCGAAGATTGAACTTCTGATCGAGAAACTCTTTCGCGTGCTGTCGTTCGCCTGAACCATCGTCTGGAGTGCAGCCTAGATAGCGCAGATAATATTCGCCCGCGCCGTCCACGTTCATCTGCTGCTCTTGCGACTTAGCACCGTCGTAGATCTTCTGGGGCCACTCCCGCACCTTTAGCAGCACCTGTTCGTTCAGCTCATTTCGGGCATCATTTTCAAGCGCTCTCTGCATCTCAGATGTGTTCGGAGTCGTCCCGCTCATCTTGACGCCGTCAGCATCCTCCGGCTTCACATTCTCGAGTAACACGACTTGCCGCGAATCCTGTTTCTCGACGACGATCGCCTCGCTCATCTGCCCGCTCAGAGTGTCGCCGATTCGAAATTGAAGCCTGATACTGTTATTGATATCGATGGTCCTGCGCGTGTACCGATAGGGGCGAATCACATCCTGGGTCGCAGTTTTAGGCAACGAGTCGGCAAGAGCCTGCGCAGTCGATACCTGCTTCTGGTCCGCGATTATCTTTGCGTCCAGTTCCTTGATATCGCGCTTGCTCCCTTTCGCTTCGGCGCCTTCAAGCGCGGACTGATCGGTTTGCAGCTGGCGTGCCGCAGCCTCATAGTCCCGATTGGCCTTGCTCCACGCATCGTTTGTAACGTCGTGGGTTCCGGCAAGATAATTCGACTCCCGCGATTCTATGTCTGGAGTTTCGGTGATTTGATGTTCAAGCAGGCTTCCATCCAGTTGGAAATCCGGTTCAACTCCGCCCGTAGTTTCCCCGATGCGCACCGCTTTCACTTGAAGCTTCGATGCTTCGAGGCCAGTAATGATCGAGTCTTCAAGCTGGTTGATGAAACCGGTATTTGGCGGCGATGTCTGATCGCGAAATTGAACGCGGATAGATATCTTCGAATGCATGGCGTGAGCCGGAGCGACAGCTAACTCGGCATCGTGCGCATCCTGATTTGAAGGCTTGTAATGCAAAGCTTTTTCAAGGTAAATCCAGCCCAACTCGGTGCCAGAGCCGGATGGCTTGTCAAGATAGTGCTTGGCCTGCTCGACAAAGTATGCGCTCAAGTCATCGCCGAGAGTACCGAGCGTGGTGGCGTAGGAGTCATCCTTTGTAAGTTCGCGCGCACGATTCAGCCACGCGTATGCCTTTTCGATTCCGATCTCGTCGCCAAGCCCGCGAATAGGGAGATGGGCAGTTTGCTGATCGCTGGCAGCCTTCACCGCGGTCTGAATGTAACTGCTCTGAAGCCTGGCAATGTCACCGGCGACCAACGCCTTTTGCGCTGCGGATAAGTTGTCCAGTGTTTCAAATGCGTCGATAAGATCGTTCTGATTCTCGTAATTCCTGCTGGCTTCCTGTGACTTGGCAGCCACGGCTTTATCCTCGCTGATTGCTAACTGGCTTTGCGCCTCCTTCAGTGAGTCCCGCGCCTCCTTTGTATCTTTGGTTTTTGCCGCCTTCAAGAACTGTTTTACTGCGTTTTCCCAATCCGCGGCTGCTGCGAACTGCTTGCCCAGTTGAAGATAGTAGCCGTAAGCCGCATCAATCACCGCTTGAACGCGCGGTTCTTCTGCTGCGAATTGGCGCAACGGGGCAACGGCGTCAATGGCCTGGTCCATCTGTCTGGCCACAACCGAAGATTCCGCGATGCGCATCGTACGATCGAATGAGCTGACGGCCTGCGTAACATCCACTTGCAGAGTGAGGCCCGCCGGAAGTGTTGGATCGATTCCATGTATTCCGTCACTGAGCAATTTCGCATTCCGAAGATGAACATAGCCGGCTGTGTGAGACCGCAAAGCGACCTGATAGGCCTGCAATTGGACACGAGCCCTCTCGGTGATCGAAGTAAGCCGGACGCGAATTTCTCCAGCCAGATTCGTTGCCGATGCCAGGTCGGGATCGAAGGCCTTCGCATTGTCTGCCTGAGTCTTGGCATTCTTCAGGTCGCCATAGAATGGCGATCCGGCATCCGCGGACTTGTCATAATTGCTTAAAGATGCCTCGCCAGCTTCTACATAGAGCAACGCGAGCGCAATCTTTGCGTCCTGGATATGAGGTGAGTTTGGATATTTGGCAATATAGCTTAACCAATCGGGCATGCCGGCAGCCCTCTGAGCGCGCAAGAACTCGGCGAGTTGCTCGTCGGGCGCGGCAATAAACACAAGTTTCACACCCTTCTGGAATGAGGTTGCACCTTCAGGGCCGCTGGCCGAACCCAACAGAGTTCCCGTCAAGATGGCCCGGTCCGCAAGATCGGAGAGCGAATAAGCCGCGTCGCGCTCATATTTCACTGCATCAGGCGCCGCGCACAGAGTCTGGCCGCTGGCCGCTCGATAGCGCAATGCGCCGTCTTCGTCGCGCTCCAAAACCGCACCGGGTGCAAGGACTATCTTTTGCAATTTGTTATAGGTTGATTTATCAATCGCCGCATTTTGAAAAGGAGTGCAATCGCGGAGCTCAGTTTTGCCATTGATGAGCACATCGGAAAGCTGCACATAGGCGGCTCCCGAAGGCGAATCGTAGATTTCAATGGCAATCAGGGGCGGCTGCTTAGCCATGGCAGACGGCGCGTACCAGGGCAGGCCCAGCAGAGCGAACGAGATGGCTTTCAGAGGAAATCTGCGCAGCAACCTTGCTTGCCTCATGAATGCGGATAAAGCCATGGAATCCCCGAAACTCCAACCGGAGACACCGCTGAATGGGGGCCTCCGTTGAGGTTAACGGCTGTGGACAGCCGACGAGGGGAATTCAACGTAAGAACTGTCCGTCACCTGCCACCACCAAGCTTAGTTAAGCTACCACCCTGCTGTATTGAAGTGCAATGATTGTCGCGCCCCGGACTGTCTGCGCATGGGCCGCAGTGTCGCCAGACAATGCACAAACCAATTACAGGGAAAGGGAGTAGCCGCTCCGGTTGAACGACGTTTAGCTCCTCTGCACAATCACGGCATTAGTTGATCCAAATTGGCGCGATTTGACGCTTCGTGGACTGGAAGCATGGGCTTACTCTTGTATTCATCAAGCGCGCCGGATGAGATACATGTCAGTCGTCTATTTAGCAGCCAAAGTTAGATGAGTGCGCGTACCGGGCATTAGTTCACTTGGCTGCGATTGCTCCTGAAAAATCAAGGACGCGGAAATTCTCTTACCCCAATTGAGCGACTACCTGTTGAACGATTGGAGTGACTTCCCATGTCAGAAATTGCCTATGCGAGGGCGCCGGCCTTTGAGCGGCTGCGGGCGCATCTATCCATCGCGCGACTCGACCATTCGATCAAAAATATCTTTGTTCTTCCCGGCGTCGTTGTTCCGCTCAGCGTTAGTCCTGGCTTGTTGAATTTGCAGTTGATTTACAGGCTGCTGCCTGCCCTCATTTCAATTACGCTGGTGGCGTGCAGCAACTATGTCATCAACGAAGTGCTTGACGCGCAGTTCGATCGTCAGCATCCGGTGAAGCGCAACCGTCCGGCGGCGCGGGGCCTTGTGAGTTTGCCTTTGGCCTATGCGCAATGGCTGCTGATGATGTTTGCCGGCGTCGCGATCGGGCTCTCGATTTCAAGAATGTTTACGCTGACTTTGATCGCGCTCTGGATCATGGGCACCCTGTATAATATCCCTCCCGTCCGCACCAAAGATGTTGCCTATCTCGATGTTCTGAGCGAATCCATCAATAACCCGTTGCGGATGTTGCTCGGTTGGTACGCCGTCACCAGCGTGTTGATTCCGCCGGTCTCGCTGCTGATTGCTTACTGGATGATCGGATGCTACTTCATGGCGCTCAAGCGTTTTAGCGAACTCTCTGAGATCAAAGACCGCGGCGTCGCCAGCGCCTATCGCGCATCGTTCAAGAATTACTCGCCGGAATCCCTGCTGATTTCGGTCATGTTCTATGCCTCTGCGGGCATGTTGTTTCTGGGCGCATTCATCATTCGTTACCGAATGGAACTGATCCTTGGATTTCCCTTGGTTGCATTGACTATGGCGATCTATCTGAAGCTTGCATTCAGGGCCGAAAGCGCCGTACAGAACCCGGAAAAGCTTTATCGCGAGCCTGTGTTGATGGCGTCCTTCATCGCCACCGCGCTGGTAATGGGTCTTCTGCTTTTTATTCGTATTCCGCAACTGGAGCAGTTCTTTCTGCCCACACTGCCTTCGTCGCCTGATTTATCGGCAGGCCAGGAATCAAGACCTGCGGGAGCGGTCACTAGATTGGAATCCTGGACCCCAGGAATTGAGTCTTTTCCCCCTTTTCGAGCGTCTTATACTAAGGCGGAAATCGGTTATTGTTCGGTCTTGCGCGTTAGGCTGTAACTTCAATTACCATTGTATTTTCAACTGCATGTTGGATCGGGCTTGGGCGGGCTCTCCGTCTGGCCCAGGATACCGATGAGCGGGGCGAAAGCCAACGAGACCGGACCCAAGCATTCCTGAGCCCTCCCAGGGCGATCCGGTCCCACGCGGCACTTCGATAAGCAGCCCGGCTCAGGAGCGAGTACCAGCCTTATGATGTGGATTGTCCGGCTTGCGCTGCGGCGGCCTTACACCTTCGCCGTATTTGCGTTCTTGATCCTGATCCTCGGCGCTTTCAGCATCATGTCGATGCCGACCGATATTTTCCCGAACATCGATATTCCCGTCGTGACGGTGGTCTGGAACTATACAGGACTCTCTGCGCAGGAGATGGCAAACCGCGTAATCTTCAACAGCGAGCGGGGCATGACCACCGCGGTCAGCGATATTGAGCACATCGAGTCGCAGTCGCTCAACGGCATCGCGGTCATCAAGATCTTCTTTCAGCCGCAGGTGAACATTGGCAGCGCCGTAGCCGAGATCGGCGCGGTCAACAATGCGCAGTTGCGCAGCCTGCCGCCAGGAGCCACACCGCCTTTCGTTATCCAATACAATGCCTCCAGCGTGCCTGTGCTGCAGTTGGGAGTGTCTGGACGCGACCTCAACGAGCAGCAGTTGTTCGATCTGGGCCAGAACACGATCCGCACTCAGTTGGCCACGGTGGAAGGCGCGCAAACGCCTTACCCCTACGGCGGCAAACAGCGCCAGATTCAAGTGGACCTGGACCTGCACGCCCTGCAGGCGAAAGGGATTTCTCCTGTAGACGTGGTCAATGCGGTATCCGCGCAAAACCTGATTGTGCCTGGTGGCACAATGAAGATCGACCGCTTTGAATACGCGATCGAGAGCAACTCAGCGCCGTCGGTGGTCGGCGACCTGAACAACCTGCCCATCAAATCAGTGAACGGCGCTATGATCTACATCCGCGATGTGGCCCATGTGCGCGACGGCAGCCCTCCGCAAACCAACATCGTCCGCGTGGATGGCCATCGCGCCATCCTGATGAGCATCATGAAGACCGGCTCTTCTTCAACGCTCGACATCATCAAGGGCGTTCACGAAAAGCTTGACGGCATTATGGGCCAGTTGCCGCCCGAAGTGCGCATCAACTCGCTCTCCGACCAATCGATCTTTGTGCGCAGCGCCATCGACGGCGTCATTCGCGAGGCAATCATCGCCGCTTGCCTCACCGCCGTTATGATCCTCATTTTCCTGGGCAGTTGGCGTTCGACGATCATTATCGCGGTGTCCATCCCGCTCTCCATTCTCTGCTCGGTGATCATGCTCTACGCGCTGCGCGAGACCATCAACATCATGACGCTGGGCGGCCTGGCGCTGGCCGTCGGCATCCTGGTGGATGACGCGACAGTCGAAATCGAAAACATCAACCGCAATCTGGAATCGGGCAAGGAGATCGAGCAGGCCATTCTCGACGGAGCCGCGCAGATTGCAACGCCGGCCCTGGTTTCCACCCTGGCCATCTGCATTGTCTTTGTGCCTATGTTCTTTCTGAGCGGCGTGTCGCGCTACTTGTTTGTGCCCCTGGCCGAAGCCGTGGTATTTGCCATGCTGGCCAGCTACCTGCTCTCGCGCACAGTAGTGCCGACAATGGCCAAATACCTGCTTCAGGAGCATGACGACGCGCAGGCTGCCAGAAAGCAGGCCAGCCGCAATCCCTTGGTTCGCTTTCAAGCGGCATTCGAGTCCGGCTTTGAAAAATTGCGCAATGGCTACCTGCGCGTGCTCACTCTGTGCGTGGACCACGCAGCAGTCTTTCTCATTCTCTTCTCGTTTTCGCCGTCGCTTCCGTGGGGCTTCTTACGCCGTCTCTTGGACAGGATTTCTTTCCCTCAGTGGACGCCGGCCAGTTCAAGATTCATGTGCGTGCCCGCACCGGCACGCGCATCGAAGAGACGGCCGCGCTCTGCGACCACATCGACAACACCATCCGCGAGCAGATTCCGGCCAAAGAAGTTGTGACTATCGTCGATAACATCGGCCTGCCCTACTCTGGCTTGAATCTCTCCTATTCCACTTCAGCGCCCATCGGTCCGGCCGACGCCGACATCCAGGTGCAGTTGACCAAGGATCACCATCCGACAGCGGAATATGTTGAGAACCTGCGCACCGTGCTCAACCGCCAGTATCCCGGCGTCACGTTTTATGTGCTGCCGGTAGACATCGTCACGCAGATTCTGAACTTCGGCCTGTCGGCGCCCATCGATATCCAGATCGTCGGCCCTAATCTGAATGACAACCGGGCGCTGGCCGAGCGGATGCTCGATGAGGTTCGCTATGTTCCCGGCGCAGCCGATGCGCGCATTCAGCAGCCATTCGATCATCCTAACATGACGGTGAATGTTGACCGCACCCGCGCCCAGGCCATCGGCCTGACGCAGCAGAACGTGGCGCAGAGCCTGCTGGTGGCCTTGAGCGGCAGCTTCCAGACCACGCCCAATTTTTATCTCGATCCCAGCAACGGAGTCACTTACAACGTGGCCATTCAGGCCCCGCAATACAACATGGACTCGCTGGCTGCGCTCAATAGCTTGCCCGTCACCAGCGCCGCTGCGACTGCAGCAGGTTGACGCAGCGGCAGCCAGCGGATCGTCGCCCGCGTCAGCCACTGGCGTTCCCGCAGGTCGAAGTGCTGGGCAATCTGGCCACCATCGCGCCGGGCACGGAATTGGGCACGGTGAGCCACTACAACGTGCAGCCGGTGCTCGATATCTACGCCAACGTGGACGGAACCGATCTGGGCACCGTGACGCGCGCCATGGAAAAAATCATCGCCCGGCAATGAGAAGGATCTGCCCCGCGGCTCGCACTTCATCCTGCGCGGCCAGAGCGAGACCATGCACAAGTCGTACATCGGCCTGCTTGGCGGGCTGGCGTTTTCCATCCTGCTGGTCTACCTGCTGATCGTGGTCAACTTCCAGTCATGGCTTGATCCCGTTCCTGATCATTTCCGCGCTGCCGGCGGCGCTGGCGGGCATCGTCTGGTTTCTGTTTCTCACCAAACGCGGCTCAGTGTGCCGGCGCTCACCGGCGCCATCATGTGCATGGGCGTGGCCACGTCCAACTCCATTCTGGTGGTGACTTTTGCCCGCGAGCAGTTGGAGATCCTGGTGGGCGATGCGCGCCGCGCCGCGCTCAATGCCGGCTTTGTCCGCCTGCGCCCCGTCCTGATGACCGCACTGGCCATGATCATCGGCATGATGCCCATGTCGCTCGGCCTGGGCGACGGCGGCGAGCAGAACGCCCCGCTGGGCCGCGCCGTGATCGGCGGACTGCTGCTGGCCACCGTGGCTACGCTCTTCTTTGTGCCCGCATTCTTTTCACGTCGTCCACGGCTGGCATTGAGCGCCGCCGCAGGGCGGCACATGGCGCAACACGGGCCGGAACCATCGACGAGTTTGACGAGATTTCGGAGTAGCTTCCTATGACCCAACGAATCCAACCGCCCAGTCCAGCCCGCAGCACGCACACGATCGGAACAGCGCGCCGGACCAGAAGCCGATCTCGCCGCGCCGGCTGTTGTCGGCGTGGTCATGCTGTCTTCATCGTGGCCGCTGGTGCTTGGCGGTCTCGGCATTCTGCGCCGCACTGCACGCCGACACGGTTCTGGCCGAGCGCACCAACGAACTGGCTGCGCCCACGGTGATTGTCGCTGCCCCCAAGCCGGGTGCGCCCATCGACAGCTTTGTGCTGCCCGGCAACGTAACCGCCTACACGGATTCGCCCATCTACGCGCGCACATCAGGCTACCTGACCCGCTGGTACTTCGACATCGGCGCACAGGTGAAAAAAGGCGCGCTGCTGGCCGAGATCTCCACACCGGAACTCGACCAGCAGCTTGCCCAGGCCGAGGCCGACCTGGCACACCGCGCAGGCCACCGCCAACAATGCCCGCATCCAGGCGGACCGCTACACGGATCTGGTAAAGATCAGACGCCGTTTCGCAGCAGGACACGGATACGTTTGTGAACCAGGCCGCGGCTACTGCCGCGGCCGTCAACTCCGCGCAGGCCAATGTGCAGCGCGTTACGGAGCTGCAATCCTTTGAAAAAGTCTACGCGCCCTTTGATGGAGTCGTCACAGCGCGCACCGTCGACACCGGCCAGTTGATCGATGCAGGGCGCGGCGCAAAGAGCTCTTTCACATGCAGGCCATCCAAACCCTGCGCGTCTACACCAACCTGCCGCAGATCTACTCGCAGAGTGTGAAGCGGGGCATGAAGATCGATCTGACTTTTGCCGAGCACCCCGGCAAGATCTACCAGGGAACGCTGGTGCGCACCGCCGACGCCATCGATCCCGCGAGCCGCACGCTGCTGGTTGAGATCGACGTGGACAATCGCGCCGGCGAGCTGCTGCCGGGCTCGCTTGCCCAGGTTCACTTCAAGACGCCGACCGCCGGCCCAACATTCATCGTGCCGGCTGCCGCGCTGATCTTCCGCCGCGAAGGCATGCGCGTTGGCACGGTGGTGAACGGCAGACAGCGCGCATTTGGTTCCCGTGGTCATCGGCGAGGACGATGGCGCCACCGTGCAGATCGTCACCGGCCTCAACGCCGGCGACAGGTCATCCAGGACCCGCCCGACTCGCTCATCGACGGCGAAAAGGTGACTGTCGTCGAGCCCCGGCAGCGAACCGACAATGCGGGAGGCAAATAGCAATGCGGGTGCTTCGCCCAACCCGTGCGAATGACGGCAATGTCCGCCGCGGCGGATCAATTGCCGCGCTGCTCGCTCTCGGACTGCTGACTGGCTGCAAGCCCGTTGGGCCCGAACTACAAGCGGCCCGGCTATAGGCGCCCGCGGTCTTACAAGGAGGCGGCGCGTCCACTGCTCGTTGATCCCTCCGCCCAATCCCGCCGGCGGCGGGTGGCAGCCGGCCAAGCCATCTGACGGCATGTTGCGCGGCAAGTGGTGGGAGATCTACCAGGACCCGCAGCTCAACCAACTCGAAGAGCGCATCGCGACCAACAACCAGGGATTGCGCCAGGCGCTAGAGACCTATCTGGCTGCGCAGGACCAGGTGAACGTGGCCCGCGCCGCTCTTTACCCACGCTTTCCGCGGGGCCTTCCATCTCCCGCAAAAGAATTCAGCAGAACCAGCCGCTCTTCAACAAAGCAGACAATCCCAATTACAACGACTTCGAGATTGCGGCGCAGGCAAGCTGGGAGCCGGACTTCTGGGGCCGCATCCGCCGCACCGTCGAGCAGGCCCATGAAAACGCGCAGGCCAGCGCCGCCGATATGGCGAATGTCGACCTGACCCTTCACGCCGAGATGGCCACAGACTACTTCCAGCTGCGTGGGCTGGACTCGGAGATCAAACTGTTGAACGTGACAGTCGCCGACCTGCAGAAGCAGCTCGACTTGACCCAGCGCCGGTTCAATGGCGGTGTGGGTACGGGTGTCGATGTGGCGCAGGCAAGACCCAACTTGAGACAGTGCGCGCGCAACTGGTGGATATGGGCGTGGCTCGCGCGCAGTATGAGCACGCCATTGGCACGATCGCCAATTACAAACTCCCCGAGTTCAGCATTCCGCCGTCGCCGTTGGTTCTTCTCTTAACGCAGCATCAGGCCAGTCTCAACAACTCACGCTGCCCAAAGTTCCGGTCGGCGTGCCTTCGCAACTGCTCGAGCGCCGGCCCGATATCGCCGCCGCCGAACGCCGCGCCGCCGCCGCCAACGCGCAGATCGGCATTGCCGTCAGCGCCTTTTATCCCACCATCAGCCTGGGCGCGGAGGGCGGCTTTGAAAGCACCCATCCCGGCACCTGGATTCAGGGACCCAGCGCTCTGTGGACCCTGGGCGCGCAGGCCACTCAACTGCTCTTCGATGCCGGGCAGCGCCACGCACTGACCGACCAGGCCCGCCATACCTACGAAGCTCAGGTCGCCGGCTATAGAAATACCGTCTTCCAGGCCTTCAACGATGTGGAAGACCAGCTCTCCGGCCTGAGAATTCTGGAGCAGGAATCGGACGTCGAGCAGAGGGCGGTTGACTCCGCGCAGCACTCGTTGGATCTCTCCAACAAGCGCTACAAGGGCGGCGTCACCAGCTATCTTGAAGTGCTTACCGCAGAAGCCACTCTGCTACAGAATCAACGGACGGCGATCGACCTACAAACTCGCAAGTTCGTATCCAGCGTGGCCCTCGTCCGCTCCCTCGGCGGCGGCTGGGATGAGAATCAACTCCCTAAATAGAAAAGTGACCATACAAGATTGCGCAGAACCTTCACCCCCAAAATACTTCTTGACTTGGTGAGATTACTGTGTATACTCAGTATACTGACATGCACAGTGACATCGTCATTTCGCAATCCGATGGCCGGCCGATGTACCTGCAGATCATGGAGCAGGTGAAGCAGCGGGTGGCCGTAGGGGAGTGGGCCCCAGGGGTCGAGATTCCTTCCATTCGCCAGCTTGCCGTGGCGTTGCGTGTAAGCGTAATAACGGTCAAGCGCGCGTACCTTGAACTCGAGCGCGAGGGAGTGATTCTGACCCAACAGGGCAAGGGATCGATTGTTGCCCCCAATTCCAACCTGAGCCCTCGGCTTTATGACGCGGAATTGTCGGAACGCCTTGAACAGGTAGCGCGTCTCGGCGATTTGCTCGGCCTGAGCGGCGAAGAGATTGCAGAGCGCACGAGGGAAGCCTCGAACCGGCTGAACGAGGCCCGACTTGCAAAGGAGATTGTATGAGTAATCTTTCCGTTTATTTTGATGGGGTGGGCAAGAGGTATCCCCACTTTTCTCTCGAAGACGTCCACCTTGAACTGCCCACGGGAAGCATCATGGGTTTCATCGGGGCCAACGGAGCGGGGAAGTCCACGACTATCCGCATCCTGATGGGGCTCGTTCACCAGGACCATGGCACGGTGCGTGTGCTCGGCCACCCGATGCCCGCAGATCAGGCGGCGGCCAAGCTCGATATCGGTTTCGTGTCGGAAGATATGCGGCTGTATGGTCCGGCGACGCTTGCGTGGCACATGGACTTCCTGCGGCCAATCTACCCCCGCTGGGACCAGGGCTACGCGGAGAGTATGCTGCGGCGCTTCGACCTGAACCCGCAACAGAAGATCAAAGGTCTTTCCCACGGGCAGCGCGTGAAAGCGGCATTGTTGCTTGCGCTCGCCAGACGTCCGCGCCTGTTGGTTCTCGACGAGCCAACTACCGGGCTCGATCCGGTTGCCCGCACGGAAATACTCGCTGAATTGATGGCTGTGCTTGCCGATGAGGACCGGACAATTCTCTTCTCCTCGCATAACACGCAGGATGTGGAGCAGATTTCAGATCAGATCACGTTTATTGACCGGGGCCGGATCATCGACTCCGACGACAAAGAGGTGTTTCTCGACCGCTGGCGGCGTTTGCGGCTCCAGCTTCCCCCAGATGGGGTGGTTCCGCGCCTGCCCGGCGTTGTGGAAGTGGGCGGAAGCAGCCGCCTGCCCGTTCTCACCACTAATCGTTTCGAGCCGGCCATGGTCTCGGTCTGCAATGACATGGGCGCGACTGTCCAGGCCGTCGATACGATGACCCTCGAAGAAATCTTTGTCGCCAATGTGCATAGCAGAAGGGAGCGGCTCACTGCATGAACTACTCAATGGTCAAGAGTCTGATTTTGAAGGATTGGTATTTTCAGCGTATAACAATTCTGTTGTCTTTGGCTGGCGGCGCCCTGTCGCTCGCCATCGTGATCTTCGGCGGCCAGGCCGGGTTCACCATCGGCCTCATTCTTCTTGTCACAATCCTGGCCATGATCAGCGGCATGACGGTGATGAATAACGTGCTCGGAGAGCGGGAGAATCAGACGCTTCCGTTTTTGATGAGCCTGCCCATCTCCTATCTTGAGTACACCACGTCCAAGATTCTCGGCGCTCTGCTCATCTTCGTTCCGTTCTGGCTGGCTATCGTCGCAGCAAGCCTTTGCTTGATTCTTGCCGCTCCGGTCATCCATGGCCTGTTTGCATTCACCGTGATCATGGCATTCGAGATCCTCGTGAGCAATTGCCTGTTGATCGCGGTTGCCCTTGTCACCGAGTCCAAGGGCTGGTCGATCGCCGCCATGGTCACCGGAAACGTGGCAATCAGTCTCGTCGGTTTTATCGTCGCTCACATTCCCGGAATCCGCGCCGGCATGTGGGGCGCGAACGGTGCGTGGAGCACCACCATTCAATGGAGTCCGGCGGCGACAATCTCGCTGGCTATCGAGTTTGCGCTGATCGCGCTGTTTCTTGGCGGAGCCTTCTTCATTCAATCTCGGAAGCAGGACTTTCTTTGACACTGTATTAGCGAGTGACCGCATCCTGCCGCAGGTGGCTGTATGCCGCCGGTGGCACGTCTGTGAGTCCGATCGCTGGGCCTTCCCAAAGCAACCGGGGCGAGTCCTGACTCACCGAGTGCAAACCTTCGAGATGAAATGTATGCTTGCCGGCGCGCAGGCCCAGGGAGCCTTGCTCGTAGCGCATTGCGTTGCCGGGTGAGCCGCAGACCTGCGCGAATGGAGGGCCGGTTTTCGCCAGCTCAATGCCGTCGATCACCAGGCGTGCTCCGTCGCGGTCGAGCAGATGAAAGGTGTATCCGCCATCGGCGGGAATGTCGATCAGTCCGTCCCAGGCAGCGGCGTAGCGCGTGAATCCTTGCGGTTCCGCGAAGAGGTTGGGCGACTCGCCGTTGAAGACCGCGTGCTCGGCGGCCAGGTTGGGCAGTTCGGTCCAGTCTCCGGGATAGATTTGCCAGGTGAGCCCGGGCAACGTCGGATTGGCCGCATTCACGGCGTCGTGCCAACTGGCTACGGCAACCACACCCTGTCCGGCCCAGTCCTGCTTGCCCTGGCGATCCTCAACGTGAAGCAGAACCCTGAAGCGGCCGCCTCCATTTGCGCCGTCGAGTTCGGTGCCGTCGGCGTCTGGGAAACGATGAGTCACGCTGCGACCAGTGGCCTCGGTTCCGTCGCCGAAGAGCCAGGTGTAATGCGCACCTGGAGACGCCTGCGCTGTAAATTCGACTTTCTGCCTGGGTGCGAAGACCGGGGGATCGATGGTGAATGCAGCGACCGGGTTGTGGCTGGGAGTAAAGTTCGCCTGCTGTGCGCCGCCGGAAACCACTAAAGGAAGCTCCGCGTCGTTGGCCGCGCGCGTCTGGCCGTACTTCACGTTGTCGAAGGTCACATCGGTTACGTCGCCAATCATGGAAGAGCTGGCCAGCGGCGGCTGGTCGAGCGCCCAGATATTGCGGAAGGTGAAGCCATGCAGGCCGGGCTGCTCCTGCTCCAACTGGACGAGCGAGTACCAGTCATCGAGGATCAGATTCTCAAACGTGTAGTTAGAATGATCGCCCCGCGCATTATTTGCGCCCCAGAAGCCGAGCAGAGCAAACGTTTGCCCACATGCGCCGATTCCGCCATGCAGAATATCCGAATCGCGCAGGGTAAAGTTGCGCGAGTTGAAGATCTTGCGCGGCCAGCCACTGCGAACGATGTTGGAGATGCTGGTTGACAATTCGCTGTGCTCGATGAGGATGTTCTGGACATCATGCCCGGGACGAAGCATGTCCGCGTCGGTGTAGCCATCCCAGTTGCCCTCCATCGCAAAAACGTCGTCGGAGGAGCGCAAGAAGGAGTTGCGAACTATAGCGTCGCCGCCTCCCAGCCAGTCCATTCCATCCTGATTGGCGTTGGCGGAATTGCCGCCGATCACGCGCAGGTCGTCGAAGGTGAATCCCGTGGAGTCTTTCATCTGTATCGACCATGTCCGCGCCCGGATAATACAGGTGAGGCCGTCAATCTCAACATTGTGAGCTTCAAGCGCGCCGATGCAATGCCAATCGGGTTTCTGCATCCAGCCTTCATCGGTGTTCGGGTCTTGAGAACCCTCATAGACGATGGTGCCACGGCCCAGGATCTTCACGTCGTGCACGTTCCAAAGATTCAGGCTGCCGAAGAAATAAGAGCCGGGGGCGAGGTAAAACGTCTCGCCGCTCTTGGGATTCAGGCTCTGGTGATAGACGCCCGCTTTCCAGGCGTGGACATTTGGATCGCGCGGCAATGACGGTGGCGGCGTGCCGGCAAAGAGGAAAAGCATGTGGGAGTAATTGAGGAAGTCTCCAGGCCGCGAGATGGAAAGCTTGGCCGGACCTTCTAACCGGAAGCGGATTGTCTGGCCTTGCCTTGTGGGCCGCAAGCCGAGGCGCCAGGGCTGAATATCGACGCCATGATCCCAAAAGCCTGCTTCAGCAGCGGTGATGGCAACGTCGACGGGACCGGTTAAGTCGAAGCTGACGAAGTCGTAGCTGGTTGCGGCGTGTGCTACGTCAACGGTTTGGCCATTCACGGTGACGGTGAAAGCAGTAGAGCGCATCTCCACCGGCACGGGTGCAGCCTGAATGCGCGCGGCCGCATGGGTGGCAACGGGCAGAGCGAGAAAAGCCACGAGGAGCGAACGGAAATCCAACAAGAGCGAGCCCCAGTTAGAAAGTGGGAACGAAACCACTGTAGCACCGGGAAGTGGGCCGCGGTCTCAGATGCCTTCGCCCATGGAGACGTACTCGCGCAGCTGTTCCAGTTCTTGGCGGTAGGCTTCGCGCTCGGCTTCTTCAGCGGCGAAGGGCTCGGCGGATTGCGTTGTTCCCGCCGAGGCGCTTTTCGAGCTCTTCAACGCGGGCCGAAAGCGCGATCAACGCGTCGGAGAGCGGGTCCTTGACGTCGTGCGGATCGGTAATGAGCACGCGCTGGCCGTTGCGATAGACGATGTGCGCCGGAACGCCGACGACCGTCGAGTTGGGCGGAACGTCGGAGAGCACGACGGAGCCCGCGCCGACGCGGGAGTTTTCGCCGACTGTGATGTTGCCCAGCACGTTGGCGTTGTTGCCGATGAAGACGCCGTCGCAGACGGTGGGGTGGCGTTTGCCGTGGCCTTTGCCGGTTCCGCCCAGCGTGACGCCCTGATAAATGGTTACGTCGCTGCCCACGATGGCGGTTTCGCCGATGACGACGCCCGTGGCGTGATCGATGAAGAGCCGCCGCCCAGCAGCGCGCCGGGATGGATGTCGACGCCGGTATAGAAGCGGGCGATCTGCGAGAGAATGCGGGCGGGCAGACGCAGATTGCGCCGCCAGAGCCGAATGCGAGATGCGGTGAATCCAGACTGCCCAAAGGCCGGGATAGCAGAGAGAACCTCAAGCCGCGAACGCGCAGCCGGGTCGCGCTCCATGATGGAGTCGATGTCTTCGCGGATGCGGGCGAACAGGGACATGGGACAGGGATGAGACTAAGGATGAGAGATGATCGGTAGAATTCACCAGCACAGGTGCGGGGCCTTGACCAGTCCCGAACCCATTCCCAACTTGTCCCTGCCTGCTACGCCGGTACCGCTAATCGCTTCGGTGGGCAGAGCCAGGGCCTGCTGGCGCAGCGACTCAAAGAGGACGCTGGACAGATAGCGCTCGCCGAAGCCGGGCAGAACAACCACGATCAGCTTGCCTGCGTTCTCAGGCCGCGCGGCCACTTTCAGCGCCGCGGCCACGGCCGCGCCGGAAGAGATGCCGACAAACAGGCCTTCCTCAAGCGGCAGCCGGCGCGCCGCCGCGATGGACTCGTCGTTGGTGACCTGGATGATCTCGTCGATCAGGCTGGTGTCGAGCACGCCGGGCACAAAGCCTGCGCCGATGCCCTGAATCTTGTGCGGGCCGGGCTTGCCGCCGGAGAGTACCGGGCTGTCCGTCGGCTCGACGGCAATGGCCTTGAACTCCGGCTTGCGCGGCTTGATGTACTTGGCCACGCCGGTGATGGTGCCGCCGGTGCCCACGCCGGAGATGAGAATGTCCACCTTGCCGTCGGTGTCGTTCCAGATCTCGGGGCCGGTGGTGGCGTAGTGAATGGCGGGGTTGGCGGGGTTGTCGAACTGCTGGAGGATGTAGCCGTTGGGAGTCTTGGCCAGGATCTCGTTGGCCTTGGCGATCGCGCCCTTCATGCCGTTGGGGCCGGGGGTCAGCACGATTTCCGCGCCAAAGGCCAGCAGCACGTGCGGCGCTCCAGGCTCATGGTCTCCGGCATGGTGAGGATGAGCCGGTAGCCCTTGACCGCGGCGACAAAGGCCAGCGCGATGCCGGTGTTGCCGCTGGTGGGCTCGATGAGCACGGTCTCGCCGGGCTTGATTTTGCCGGCCTTTTCAGCGGCATCGATCATGCGCAAAGCCGATGCGGTCTTTGACGCTGGAGACGGGGTTCTGGCTCTCCAGCTTGGCCACAACGGTAGCCGGCAGGCCAGCCGCCACGCGATTCAGCCGCACCAGCGGGGTGCGGCCAATCAGTTCAGTTACATCCGCGGCAATGCGCGCCATGATGATCTCCTCTTTCCGGGGCCAACAGGCCCAGGATTCAAATTTGAAAGGGTTTTGGGTGCGATGGATCTGTCATGCGGAAGAAAGTGCGCGCGATTGAGGCGCACGTCCGCATCGGAGCTGGCACCAGGACGGTGTTAGCGACATCGACGCATGAAAACAGCCTAGACCCGAAGCGCGGGATATGGCAAGGGGAACTTCCGAAGAGCTGCGCCGGCGCATAGCGTCAGCCGGTATTCCGCAGGCCGGCGGAGATGCCGCTGATGGTTGCGGCGATGGCGCGATTCACTTCCGGCGTGTCTTCGCCGTGGCGCTTGCGGCGCAGCATGTCCACCTGAATCAAATGCATGGGGTCGACATAGGGATTGCGCAGCTGATGGAGTGGGCCAGCACCTGGTTCGTCTCCAGCAGTTCAGTCTGCCGCAGGATCGCCAGCAGGGCGCGAACAGTGCGATGAAACTCCGCTTCAAACAGGTCGTAGATGCGTTCGCGGAGCTTCGCGTCTTCAACCAGCGAAGAGTAAAGCCGCGCAGTGGCCAGGTCCACTTTGCCCAGCGCCATCTCCACATTGCGCAGCAGGTCGATGAAGAGCGGAAACTCGCGAGCCATGGTTTGCAAGCAGTTCCAGCGATCCTGGCTGGGCTGAGATACTGCTTCCAAGCGCAAAGCCGACGCCGAACCAGGCGGGGACCAGCAGCCGCGACTGCGTCCAGCCGAAGACCCATGGAATGGCGCGCAGGTCGTGAAGCTTGGGCGAGGCCTTGCGGCGCGAAGGACGCGAGCCGATTTTGGCGTTCTCCAATTCACCCACGGGCGTGGATTGCTCGAAATAGGTGAGCACGTCAGGGTCTTCAAGAATGTGCTTGCGGTAGAAGCCGTAGCGAAAGATCCGAAAGCTCGTTGAGCGCGGCCTCCCACTCCGGCTTGAGTACGCCGGTGAAGTGACCCTCGGGGTCGCGCGCGTTGGGGCGCGCCAGGGCGTCAAGCGAGGCCGCGATCATGAGTTCGAGATTGCGCTCGGCCAGCACTTCGTCGGCATATTTGAAGTTGAGCACCTCGCCCTGCTCGGTGATGCGCAACTGGCCATCGAACGAGTCCATGGGTTGAGCGAAGATGGCGCGATGCGTGGGTCCGCCGCCGCGGCCGACTGTGCCGCCGCGGCCGTGGAATAGGCGCAGCTTGACGCCGGCCTCGCGCGCGACGACATGCAGATCGCGATGGGCGCGGAAAATCTCCCAGGTGGTGGTCAACATGCCGCCATCTTTGTTGGAATCGGAGTAGCCGAGCATGACTTCCTGCCAGTTGTCCCACGTAGCCATCAGCTTGCGATAATCCGGCCGGCTCCAAAGTTCGCGGCAAACGGCCGGAGCGTTGCGCAGGTCTTCAATGGATTCGAAAAGCGGCACGGGCATGAGTCCCGGATCTCGGCCTGAGCCTTCGACCTTCACGCCGCCCAGCCGCGCGAGCCGCACGACAGCCAGCACATCTTCAACCGTCGCCGCGCCGCTGATCACGTATTGGCGAATCGCTTCCGGTGAGCAGCCGGTCTTGACTTCGGCGACCACGCGGAAGGTCTCAAGCACGCTGGCGGTTTCAGCCGAAAGGCCGCTGGGCAGCGAATGCGCCATGGTGTCCGCGATGGCTTCCTGCAATGCCGTGGCATGAACGCGCGCGTGCTGGCGAATGTCGAGCGTGTGCAGATGCAGCCCGAAGGTGCGCACCTGCAAGATCAGCGGATCGATGAGCGTGCGCGCGATGCGCAATCCGCTGTTGGCGGCGAGTGAGGCGCGCAGAGATTCCAGATCGTCAAGGAACTCCTCGACCGAGCAATAAGCCGGCAGCACCTGGGCCAGTTTTTCCTGTCCCTGGGCCAGCGTGTAGGAGGTGACCGGCAACGATGCGCCAGTTGAGCCTCGACGCTCTCCGCCGTTTCCAGAGTCCGTTGCACACGCGCCTTGAGGCAGATGACGAAGCGGCGATAGTACTCGAATTCGTATTGCTCGCCGAAAACCTGCGCCTCGGGCGTATGCACCTGCGCAACGTAGGCTTCAAGGCGCGCAAGCAGCGCATCGCTGACCGCGCGCTGCTGCGCGCTGGTGGTAAGCAGGTCGATGATCTCCTGCAATTGCCGCTGGTAATAGAGCAGCAGGTGGCCGCGCGCCAAGTTGAATGGAGTCGCGCGTGACCTCGGGCGTCACAAAAGGATTTCCGTCGCGATCGCCGCCGATCCAGGAGCCGAAGCGAAGCACCTGGGGCAGCGCAAGCGGTTCGATATCGAGGCCGTAAGAAGCATGCAGCGCTTCGGAGATTTCGCGGTAAAGGCTGGGCAGAGTCTCAAAGATGGAGACGTCGTAGTAGTCGAGTCCCATCTTGATTTCGTCGTAAACCGTCGGCCGGCGCGATCGTACCTCATCGGTTTGCCATAGGCTCGTGATCTCTGCCAGCACCAGTTGCTCCAGGTCGCGCCAGATCCTGCTCGGGGATGGGGATGCGATCGAGCGTGGCCAGAAAGTCGCCGATGCGCCGGCGCTTGAACATGACAGACCGGCGCGCCACCTCAGTCGGGTGCGCGGTAAACACGGGCATGATGAGCACGCGGTTCAGCCAATCCAGAGCCTCGTCCGCGCTGATGCCCACGCGGCGCATCTCGGACAGTGTCCCAGCCAACGAACCGCGCTGACGGCCGGCTTTGCCGCTGAGGCGCAACGCAATCCGGCGGCGCTTGCGATGATTGGTCTCAGCCAGGTTGATGAGTTCAAAATAAAAAGCGAAGGCGCGCGTAAGCAGAATGGCGCGCTCGACGGGCAGCGAATGCACCAGCTCGAGCGCAATGGCTGCGTGGCGTGCGGCCTCTTCATCGCTGCCGCGCGCTTCGGCGTCGCGGCGGCGAATGGTGCCCTGCCGCAGCGCTTCAACGTGAGCAAACAAATCATCGCCGGCCTGCTCGCGCAACACCTCGCCAAGCAACATGCCCAGCGAACGCACATCGCGTCGCAGCGGAGCTTCTTTCAGGTCGCCGGTTTGCGCTTCCAACTCCGCCAGCCGCTGCGACCAGCTCTCGGGATTCCACAATAAGGCCATCGTATTTTGATTATGCACGACCGCAGATAAGGATCGTCTCAGGAGAGCGCCGCCTGGCCGTCCAACTGCATCATCAGGTTCTTCCCACTCGGCGGTTAGTGAGGCCAACTGGTTACGGAGGTCTTCGGCCAGGGCGGTGAGCCGGGCAGTCTCCGAGGCAGAGACGTAGGTGCCCAATTGCTCCTCGGTGTGCGCGATGGCAGCTTCGATGCGCGGGGTTTCTTCTTCGAGAAATGCGCAGCGCTCTTCCATCTGCTTTTGCTTGATGGGATTCAGGCGGCGGGGGCGATCCTTGGCTGAAGAATCTGCGGGACCGGGAAAGGTTTTGGTGGTCGGGCCGGAATCAGCCGCCGATTGATTCACATCTCGAACCGCAAGTTCTTCGCTCCGCTCAAAGTGACTATCCTGTCCGAGGGCCGGCAGCCAAAGCTTCTTTGCGCCGGAGATAGTCTTCGTAATTGCCTTCGTGACTGGTTACCGTGCCGCCTTCCACTTCAAGCACGCGCGTAGCTAGCCGATCAATGAAATAGCGGTCATGCGAGACGAAGACCACGGTGCCGGAGAAAGCTGCGATGCGCCTCAAGCAGCACATCCTTGGCGCGCATGTCGAGGTGATTGGTGGGTTCGTCTAGCAACAGAAAATTTGACGGCGAAACAAGAATGCGCGCCAGCGCGTAACGATTGCGCTCGCCGCCGGAGAGCACGCCGAGCGGCTTGAAGACATCGTCGCCGCTGAAGAGAAAACAGCCCAGCAGCGAACGCAGCGCCTGCTCCGGCACTTTAAGTGCCGCGCGGCTGATGTCGTCCAACATGCGCGATTCGCCGTTGAGCACTTTGTACTGATCCTGCGCGAAATATTCACTGACAACATTGTGGCCGAGCCGCACTGAGCCGGCGGTGGGCGCTTCATCGCCGGTGAGCAGGCGGATGAGCGTGGATTTACCCGCGCCGTTGACGCCGACCAGGGCCACGCGGTCGCCGCGCTCGATTGTGAAGTTGACGCCGGTCGAGCACCTGCTTGACGCCATAGCTTTTCAAGAGACCCTCGGCTTCCACCACCGTGCGTCCCGATGGCGGCGGCTGGGGAAACTTAAAGTGAATGATCGGCTCGTCTTCAGGAATCTCAATGCGCTCGATCTTTTCCAGTTCCTTGATGCGCGATTGAACTTGTTTGGCCTTGGTCGCCTGGGCGCGAAAGCGGTTGATGAAGGCTTCAAGATGCTCGATCTGGATGCGCTGATTGCGGTAAGCGGCCTCTAACTGGGTGCGCCGCTCATCTTTCTGGCTTAGATACTTGGTGTAATTTCCCTGATAGATATTGAGCCGCTTGTTCCATATCTCCACCGTGCGGTCAATCGTTACATCGAGAAAATAGCGATCATGCGAGATAAGAATGTAGCCGAAGGGATAATTGTGGAGATAATCTTCCAGCCAGTTACGAGTTTCAAGGTCAAGGTGATTCGTAGGCTCGTCCAGTAGCAACAGATTCGGCTTGGCCAGCAGCAGTTTTGCCAGCGCAATGCGCATCTGCCAGCCGCCGCTGAACTCATCGGTCTGGCGCGCCCAGTCTTGCTTGCTGAAGCCCAGGCCGGTGAGCACGCCGCCTACCTGCGCATCGAGCGCGTAGCCATCCAGCGCATGAAAACGCTCCTGCAACATGGAGAAGCGCTCCGCAGCGGCCTCATATTCAGGACTGGCGTGATCGAGAATTGTCAATTGTCCGGCTAGTCGCTCGATCTCCTTTTCCATCTCGCGCAACTCGTCGAAGACTGAAAGGCATTCCTCAAAGACGCTGCGCCCGGCAAGCGCAAGCCCTTCCTGGGGCAGATAGCCGATGCTCATGCCGCGGGTCTGCTGCAGGCCGCCGTAGTCCAGCATCTCCAGACCCGCCAGCACCTTCATCAGCGTGGATTTGCCGGTGCCGTTGGCGCCCACCAGCGCGGTCTTCTCCTTCGATCGGATCAGCCAGTTGGCCTCAAGGAAGAGCACGCGCGGCCCAAACCGCTTGCCGGCATTTTGCAGCGAAAGCATATTTCTCTATTTTCGCAGAGCGGCGACTCTATACCCCTCTGTTCGATTTTCAGACACAATCAGCGCCGACAGAATTCGTGTTTCCTGTGTTCTTTCCGGACAGTCATACCACCAAGGTGTTATGGACATGAGCAGGGCGTTTCTGCGATTTCTGGAGGTTGAAGCCCCATCCATTTGAGTGGATGTATGACTGTCAAAGGTCTTATAAATGTTCGGTTTGGCAGTCGCTCTAAGAACTCATCATCCCTGCTTGCAGGGAGAAGGAGCATAAGTGTCCACCTATCAACTCGGTGGGCAGCTCTCGCTGTTTTTTAGTGGCGACGTTCGCGAGTCCATGTACCCGCCGTTTCTAGATCTGACGGGCGCTCGACAATCAACTGAAGTGAAGACTCCCAACACTCCGGCCATCGCCGTTGGAAGACTGATTTACTCAATTTGCCGTGGAGGATCGGAGCGTAGGCAATGTCGAACTCGCGTACAACTTATCAGTCTCTTGTGAACCGTAACGAAGACTCGAGATCAACAGGAGGCGAAGCGTCTGTGAACTCATTCTCCTCCCGTTACAACGATTCCCGGAACTCCGATCCTCATAGCGCCGACAAATTGTCGATCGCACTCATCGGTCCCGACAACGAACGGCGAAGGGACGTAGCCAGCGCCCTTGCCGAATGCCCACGCGCCGAGGTCCGCGAGTTCACTTCCTATCCACCCGCGCTCGACGATGTGCCCAGGCTCCTGGAGCAGTACCACGACGTCATTCTCATCGATCTCGATAGCAGTCCTGAGTACGCAATCAAACTGGTTGAAGCCATCTGCTCACAGCACTCGGCGACGGTCATGGTCTATTCGGAAAGGGCCGATCGGGACATGGTTGTCCGCTGCATGCGTGCCGGCGCTCGCGAATTCCTTACTCTACCTTTTGAAGAAGCCACCGTGCCTGAAGCTCTGGGCCGAGCGGCGCGCGTGCTGCACTCTTCAACCCACCCAGACAAGAAAACCGGCGGCAGGACGCTGGTGCTTCTCGGGGCCAAGGGCGGCTCCGGCGTTACGACCGTTGCCTGCAATTTAGCGGTCGCGCTGGCACAGGAGTCGAGCCAGAGTACATTGTTGATCGATCTGGGCCTTCCCATGGGAGACGCAGCGCTCAACCTCGGTCTCGTAGCGGAATACTCGACAGATAACGCGCTTCTTGATGCCGGTCGGCTGGATGCGACCTTTCTTTCCAGGCTCCTGGTTACGCATTGCTCGGGACTATCCGTTCTTGCGGCTCCCAGTAAGGTGCCCAAGGTGCAGGCATCTCCGGATGGCATCGACAAACTGCTGACGATCGCGCGGCGCACTTTCGAAAACGTAGTCGTCGATTTGGGATCGAGACTCGACCTGATGGGCAGCGCTCTGGTCAAGGACGCAGACACGATTTTTCTGGTCACACAGGCTGGCATTTCTGAACTGCGCAATTCAAATCGCCTGATCAGTCAGTTCTTCAGTGAAGACAGCAAGAAACTTGAAGTCGTCATCAACAGATACGATCCTCATTCCCTAGGAGTCACTGAAGAGCACATCGCCAAAGCTCTGACCATGCCGGCCCGGTGGAAGATTCCTGACGATTACTCTTCTGCTCGCCAATTGCAGGGCTCAGCTTCTTCTGAGGCGGATGCGGATACGCCCACCTCTCGCTTGTTTCGGCAGATGGCTCGGTCGGTTTGCGGCTTGCCTTCTGCGCCGGAAAGGAGAACCGGATTCGGCACTAAGGTTCTCAATAGAAATGTTCCGGAGAAGGGCGCAACCAGCGAGCACGCGCCAGCAGCCATCTCCGGAGCGAATTCGGCTGTTACATGGGTGACACCCGGGTCAATTGACTACGGTACACCCCTAACCAGATCTCAGCTCAACGCAGAGGCGCCGGTCCCGGGAACTTTCGTCTACATGCCCAGTCCAGGATACGTGCTTCCCGTGGGAACACACACGCTGTGGGTAACGTTCACGCCGGAGGATTCCGCGAACGGTGCTCCCGCGCAGGCGGCGACATCGATCACTGTCAACAAGGCAACGCCGACAATCAACTGGTCTGTGCCGCGTGTCATTCCGAGCGGAACGGCGCTGGGCAAAGCTCAACTCAACGCTCAGTCCTCGGTGGTTGGAACCTACGTTTACAGTCCTCCCGCCGGGGAGGTTCTTCCAGCGGGCCAACACACGCTCTCGGTTGAGTTCACGCCGGCGGACCCCGTGGGTTATAACCCGGCAAAGGCCGATGTTCAGCTTACTGTTGCCTCCGCAACCCCGACGCTTGCGTGGCCGACGCCAGCTCCTATCACACGCGGCATCGCGCTCAACGAAACTCAGCTCAATGCCACGGCTTCTGTTCCAGGAACATTCACATACAATCCCGCGGCAGGGGAAGTTCTCTCTGCTGGGCGTCATTCGCTCTCAGTCACTTTCACGCCGACCGACACCGCGGGCTATACAACGGCACAGGCTAAGGTCTCGCTGATCGTGGTGGCCGCCACGCCTGATCTGGATTGGCCGCAGCCCGCTCCGATAACCTACGGCACCAGACTTAGCCCGGATCAGCTTAATGCAAGGTCATCGGTTCAAGGCACATTCGCCTACATTCCGGCTGAAGGGTCAATGCTAGCCGCGGGCACGCACACTCCGTCTGTCATCTTCACGCCTGCAGACTCTGAGAATTATGCTCCGGCACAGGCCTCTGTTTCGCTCGTGGTGGAAAAGGCGGTGCCTGCCGTTACGTGGGCAACGCCTGCATCGATTCATGAGGGGACTCGGCTGGATGCCGCTCAGCTGAATGCAACGGCTTCGGTTCCGGGAACCTTCGTCTACGAGCCTGCGGCCGGTGAGGCTCTTCCGGCTGGTTGGCAAACGCTTTCAGTGACCTTTACACCGAGGGACGCAACGAACTATAACCCGGCCCAGCTCAGCGTGCCGCTGGAAGTGACAACGACAGCGCCAGCTGCAATTACGTGGTCCGATCCCGCTCCGATTTCGTACGGCACTTCATTGAGCTCCGCGCAACTCAATGCCAAGGCATCGGTTCCAGGAACGTTCATCTATATTCCCGACGCGGGTGATGTGCTTCCGATCGGAAGGCACACACTCTCGGTAACGTTCATTCCAACCGACATTGAGAGATACTTAACGGCACAGGCCATAGCGACGCTGGTAGTTGATAGTTCGCCAAACCTCAGTTCGCCGGCTTCACCGGCCACTTATGCGCCGATTCCGCGTGACGACGCTGCCAATAATTACATGGATCTTGCGGATGCAGAGCCGGCGGCGATCCATGGCCGCGGCACTTCCGCGCTGAAGAGCAATCGGGAAACACGGACCTACAAAGGTGCGACCTATGAGAAAGGGGAGGATGGCCAATGGCATCTCCAACAGACATAGTTCCAACCACGCCTGAAACGCTTCCGGCGGACTTCAGCGGATGGGATGGCGAAGATCCCTCGGGAACGCCCAGTAGCGGCTCCAGCGATTTCAAGGAGATCCCCGCTCCCAGGGTGCCACCTGAACCTCTCGCTCAACGTGTAAGCGCGCAACCAGTCAGAGAGCCGGCCGTCGAGTGGCCAAATGATTCGCCCTCGCTTACGCCGGCTGCAGCATTCGCTGAAGCCGAAGCCTTTCTCCAGACGTTCCGGCCAAAATACGTGGACCCTGAGGAACTAAACCCCTGGAGCGCGCCGAGCAAATGGAGCAGCGTCATCAGCAAGCCCACGAACAAGATGATTTGGGCGGCTGTCAGCGTCGTCTCGGTTCTGCTTCTCGCAGGCCTCATTGCCCTGGTCTATCCCAGGTTGACGGGCAAGGCTGCCACGACCAAGCAACATGGCGCGATGCTGGCGGAGCCGGTTGCACACACCAGGCCGGCAACGACTGCGTCGAGCCAGAAGCCGTCCGCATCGCAGCCGCTCGTTCCCGCGCAGGTGGCCTCCGATGATTCGCAAGCGCCTGACGCGCAAGGCACTGACTCTGACGCCCAAGCCGCGCCTCAGGTGCAGTCTGAGATGATGAGCAGCCAACTGACCGCACCTACGCGGATTTCGCAAGACATAAAAAGGGTGCAGGCCACGGATACACCACCCCCAGCGGGCTTCGGCGCAACAGGGATGGAAAACCTCAACGGCGGCGGTAACAGCGCCACCGGAAACATCTTCAACGGAGGCCGGCCGAAGACCAAGGTTGATCCTCCAAAAATGGTGAACGTTTCAGCCGGCGTCGCGGTCGGTTTGCTGGTTCAAAAGACGACGCCGATTTATCCTCCGATCGCCAAGACGGCGCGTGTTTCTGGCACAGTAGTGCTGCAGGCCATCATTTCGAAGACCGGAACCATAGACGATGTGCAAGTTATAAGCGGTCCGGCGATGCTGCGGCAGGCTGCTTTGTCGGCAGTGCGTAACTGGCGCTATAGACCGTACATGCTCGACAACCAACCAATTTCGGTGCAGACCACAGTGAACGTGATTTTCTCCCTCTGAAGGAATAAAGATCAGCTCAGAGAGTAGCCAGCGGAAGACGATTGCTCGTTGCAAGCGATGGCTCCGTTGTATTTAGTTGGATTGCATTCAATAATTTATTCCACTTTGATACAGCAAAAGTGCTTCGACCATGACGGCTCATAGAGCACTCCGCCAAATGTGACAACCAGCGAGTGGAATCTCACCGGAAGTGATAGACAAATCCTGCGCCCAAAAGGAGAGCGTTCTGGGAATTGTCAGCGTCGTTTGGCAGCTGAGTACGCATCCAGTTAGCCTCAACGGCGCGCACTGTGAATCGACGGGAAAGCCTCATTTCCAGGCCTCCGCCTGCGATCACGGCGAGACTGTTTGCGTTTGTTGTCACCTTGGCGGGAGCATGAGGGAAAACTCCATCGAATGCTATCGCCTCGCCTACCAGCCCCTGTCCGAAAATCGCGAACCTGCCTTGTGCTAACGGCAACGTATAGCGAGGGCCAATGGTGGCGGTAATCAAGTCCAGCCCCACCCCTGAAGAATTGATGTCAGAAGTGTGTAGACCTCTCGCATCCGCCACGACTCCCAGGTGATCTCCCAACCTGGCCTGTACCTGAACACTACCCCCCTGAACCCAAAAGCTATTGCCGTTCAGTTGGCTGAATCGTGAGGGGCTGTAAGTGGCAGCAACGTTCAAATGAAAACCGTGCGAATCGGCCGCTGGTGCAACCTGCGCCGCGAGTGGAGCGGTCATCGTAGCTCCCACCAGGAGCAAGCTGCTAAGAAGGTAGGTACGCATCGTCTTTCTCCTCATGAGGCTATTCAACCACCAGCGTCACCGCAGCGGTGTGTTGCACATTTCCACTCGTCGCAGTGACGTCTATGGTGTAGCTCTGCACAGCCTGCGTAAAGAAGCCCGACCCGGGAGAGCTGCATCCAGTCATTAAGGCCCCTGCCAGAGTGCAACCGAGCAGCAGCAGTAAAGAAGCCAGCCTGCTGAGCCGGCGTCCCTGCCGCCGCAATCTTCCCACGCCAAGCAACGGGAATAAGAGCAAAGCTAAGGTCAACGGAGCCAGCCTGCGTCCGATTGACGGAGATTCTTGCTTCGCCACCGCAGGAGTGTTAATGGTAATCGTTACAGTTTGCTGACCGCCGTTGGCTGCAATTGTGGGCGGGTTGAATGCGATCGTTGCACCCGTCGGCAAGCCGCTTGACGTAAAGCTTACCGTTCCCGGATAGCTGCCATTAAGCGGGCTCGCAATCACTTGATAAGTCGCAACACCTCCCGGGTACACCGTAGCACTGGCTGGCCCTGTGACAACCAGGGTAAAGTCCAGCACACCCACGCTTACTGTGGTGGAGGACTGGCTGCCGGTAAAGTTGGTGTCACCGCTGTATACCGCGTTCAGTGTGTTGATCACTCCGTTAGTGAGTAGCGATGTGGTTAATGTCGCCGTTCCCGAGGTCAATGGCTGAGTGCCCAATAGAGAGCTTCCATCGTAGAAGGCAACCGTACCCGTTGGCGTGCCTGAAGTCGCGGGAGTTACCTGAGCTGTCAGCGTAACGGGTTGTCCTGGACCGACGGAGGAACTATTTGCTTTCAGTGTTGTCGAAGTTCCTTCCTGCGTGATGGTGAAGTTGGCGGAGTTGCTGCTGGCTGCGTAATTCGCATCGCCTGGGTAGCTGGCGCTGGCCGTCGCAGTGCCAGCGTTAGTGTTGCTTGTGTAGGTCACGGTCAGCGACTGGCTCAGTCCGCCTGCGCCCGTCACCGTCGCCGTGCAAGGCGTCAGCGCCGAGCCTGTATAAACAACGCTCGCCGGGCAGCTTACTGTCGTGGTCGTCGGCGACACAGTCCCTGTCCCGGTGGTAATAGTCCACGAGCCGTTGACCGAGGTGATGGCGAAGTTCGCTTGCCCGCTGCCGTTCACCGTTGGCGTTACTGTTCCCGTGCCCGCCGCAGGTCCCACTGAAGCAGGATTATCCGTGCAGGTCAGGCCGCCAGTGTATGCGCCGGACACAACGCAAGCCGAAGGCGATTGCGCGGACCCGTTAAAGACAGCATTAAGGCTGCCCGCCGTCGCCGTTACCGGCGCCTGGCTGATGTTGAAGCTGGCCGCGTTGCTGCTCGCCGCATACGTCGAAGTGCCCGCGTAGCTGGCGGTGGCCGTCACACTGCCCACGTTGGTGTTGCTTGTGTAGGTCACTGTCACTGACTGGTTCAGACCGCCCGAACCCGTTACCGTGGCCGTGCATGGCGACTGCGCTGAGCCGTCATAGACGACGCTGGCCGGGCAACTTACTGTTGTCACCGTCGATGTCAGCGACCCCGCAGTAATAGTCCACGAGCCGTTGACCAAGGTGATGGCGAAGTTCCCTTGCCCGCTGCCGCTCACCGTTGGCGTTACCGTTCCCGAGCCTACGGCTGGTCCCACCGAAGATGGATTATCCGTGCAGCTCAGGCTGCCGGTGTATGCGCCGGATACAACGCAAGCCGAAGGCGATTGCGCCGATCCGTTAGCAGCGGCATTGAGGCTTCCCGCCGTCGCCGTTACCGGCGCCTGGCTGATGGTGAAGTTGGCCGAGTTGCTGCTCGTGGCATGACTTGCATTGCCGGCGTAGCTGGCGCTGGCTGTGGCCGTTCCCGCGTTTGTGTTGTTCGTGTAGGTCACGGCCAGAGCCTGGTTCAGTCCGCCCGAGCCGGTCACTGTCGCTGTGCATGGCGACTGCGCCGAGCCGCTGTAGACAACGCTTGCCGGGCAGGTCACCGTCGTCGTTGTCGATGTCAGCGTCGCCGCCGTGATGCCCACGCGCCGTTGACCGCGGTGATGTTGAAGTTTGCAGCGTGCCGCCGCTCACCATTGGCGTTACCGTTCCCGACCCTACCGCCGGTCCCACCGAAGCCGGAGTGTCAGTGCAGGTCAGCGTTCCGGTGAATGCGCCTGTCACAGCGCAGGCCGAAGGCGATTGCGTCGATCCGTTAAATGGGCTGTTGAGGCTGCCCGCCGTTGCCGTTACCGGAGCTGGGCTGACGGTGAAGTTCGCCGTGCCGCTGCTCCCCGCATAAGTCGAATCGCCAGCGAAGCCTGCGTTGGCCGTCGCCGTGCCCGCGTTGGTGTTGTTCGTATAGGTGACCGTCAGCGACTGGCTCAGTCCGCCCGCGCCCGTCACCGTCGCCGTGCAAGGCGTCTGCGCCGTGCCGTTATAGACAACGGCTCGGCGGGCAGGTCACCGTCGTCGTTGTCGCGATCCCAGTTCCCTGTGTGATGGTGAAGTTCGTCGAGGTGCCGGCCCCAAAATAATTCGTAGTGCCCGCGTAGCTGGCGCTGGCCGTCGCCTGCCCCACGGCGGTGTTGTTCAAGTAAGTTACGGTCAGCGTCTGGCTCAACCCACCCGGCCCCGTCACCGTCGCCGTGCATGGAGTAAGCGCCGAGCCCGTAAAGGTAACACTCGGCGGGCAGACCAGGTTTATAACGTCGATGCCTGCGTAATAGCTCCAGGAGCCGTTGACCGGGGTGACAGTGAAGTTCGCCTGTGCGCTGCCGCTCACTGTTGGCGTTACCGTTCCCGAGCCTACGTCGGTCCCACCGAAGATGGATTGTCTGTGCAGGTCAGTGTGCCCGTGTATGTGCCCGACACAACGCAGGCCGAAGGCGATTGCGCCGACCCGCTATAAGAGCTGTTGAGGCTGCCTGCCGTCGCCGTTACCGCCGCGGCCGTAATCGCGAAATTCGCCGAGTTGGTTGCCGCAGAATAATTTGTGGTAGCGGTGTAGGTGCCAGTGGCCGTCGCCGTGCCCACGGCGATGTTGTTCGTGTAGGTCGGCGTCAGCACCTGGTTCAGGCCGTTTACGCCGGTCACCGACGCTGTGCAAGGCGTCTGCGCCGCGCCGTTATAGACAACGCTCGTTGGGCTGCAAACTACCGATACTGTCGGCTGTGCCGGCGAAATGGTATACGACCCGTTGACCGAGGTGATGGCGTAGTTCGTCAGCGTGTCGCCGCTCACCGTCGGCGTTATCGTTCCCGTGCCTGCTGCAGGTCCCACCGTAGTTGGATTGTCCGTGCAGCTCAGGGTGCCCGTGTAGGTGCCGATCACGACGCAGGCCGAAGGCACTCCCGTTGAGCCGTTATAAACGCCAGTGAAGCTGCCCGCCGTCGCCGTCACCGGCGCTGGCGAAATAGTCCACGAGCCGTTAACCGAGGTGATGGCGAAGTTCGATTGCCCGCTGCCGTTGACCGTAGGCGTTACCGTTCCCGAGCCTATCCCCGGTCCCACTGAAGTGACACTGTTCGTGCAGGTCAGGCCGCCTGTGTAGATCCCCGTCACGACACAAGGCGAGATCGTTTCCGCTGTGCTGTTATAAAAGCCGGTGAAGCCACCCGCAGTCGCCATTATCGGCGCTACGTTGATGGTGAAGCCTGACGAATTGCTGGCAGGCGCATTGTCCGTATCGCCCGGGTAGGTGGCTGTTGCCGTCACCGTGCCGATATTGGTGTTTTGTGGCGTGTAGACCACAGCCAGCGACTGCTTCGCTTCGCCCACCGGCGTAATCGACGCCGTGCAAGGCGTCTGCGGCCCGCCGTTATAGAAAACGCTCGGCGGGCAGGTTATCGTCACCGTCGCCGACGATGCCTGCGTGATGGTGAAGGTCCCCGAGCCGTTGCTCACCGTATAGTCGCCGTTCGGACCGCCGTTGTAGCCGACACTGGCCGTCGCCAGGCTGCCAGCGTTGGTGTTGTTCGTGTAGGTTATGCTCAAGGTCAGCGACTGATTCAGTCCGCCTGCGCCCGTCGCTGTCGCCGTGCATGGCGTGAGCGGCGAGCCTGTGTAGGGAAAGCTTCCTGGGCTGCAGCTTACCGTCACTGTCGAAGTTGCAGGCGCAATGGTGAAGGTTGACGAACCGCTGCCCGTCGAGTGATTGGAATCGCTGTAGCTGGCGCTGGCCGTCGCCGTGCCGGCGTTGATGTTGTTCGTGTAGTTCGGCGTCAGGGGCTGGTTTAATCCGCCCGCGCCCGTGACCGTCGCCGTACATGGCAGTTGCGCCGAGCCGGTATAAACATATTCAACGCTTGCCGGGCAGCTCACCGTCACCGTCGACGGCGCCTGCGTGATCTGGAAGGTCGTCGAGTTGGTGGCCGGGGAATTATTCGCATCGCCACCGAAGCTTGCAGTGGCCGTCACCGTGCCCACATTGGTGTTTTGGGGCGTGTAGACCACTGTCAGCGATTCGGGCGATTCGCCCACAAGTGTCACTACCGCTGTGCACGGCGTCTGCGGCTGGCCCGTATAGACAACGTTCGAGCAGGTTACCGTCACGTTCATCGACCCGGTTGACGCCGGGGTAGCAGTCACGGTGGCGGAGATCGAGGCCTTGGCGTAAGTATTCGGAGTAGTTTCAGCCGCGACGGTTGCCGTTACCACGCAGGACGTCGTGCCACTTGTCATCGTTACGGTCTCCACTCCGGAGACCAGGGCAATGGAGCAGCCGCCGGTGACGCCCCAGGTAATCGCACCGGTGTCCGCTGGGGTGTTGCTCGTGGCTGCTGCTACCTGGAACGTGGAGCCGTCAGCCGCCGAACTTGGAGGAGCCGTGGTAAAGGCCAGAGCGGGCGCGGTGGACCCGAATACCACCGCAGGCTTCGTTGTGAGTGCAAGTGTGTCAGTAAAGTCGGTAGCCGTGTATGTCACTGTCTGTGCTGTGTTGTCAGTCACCGTAAAGGTCACGACTCCGAGCGAATTCGAAGGACCGCTGGCCGCTGAGATTACTGAAGCGCCAGTCTGTGCCAGCGTCACCGTCTTACCCGACACAGGATTGCCCTGTGCATCCGTCAGCGTCACGGTGATCGTCGAAGTTGCGACCCCATTTGCCAGGACAGAAGTCGGACTGGCAGTCACCGTCGATTTGCCGGCGCTGACCGCGCCGGCGGTGAAAGTCACTGTGACAGATCCAATTACGACGCCGTCGGTGGTATCGGTCGCCGTGAGAGTCACCGACTGTGCGATCGTGTCGGTCACCGTAAAGGTCGCGACACCGGACCCATTCGAGGTGCCGAAGCCGTTACCCGAGATTGTTGCATTGCCGCTGCCTGCTGTGAGTGTTACCGACTTGCCGCCCAAAGCAACGCTGCTTGAATCCTCCAGCGTCACCGTGACCGTATAAGTCGCCGTGCCGTTGGCTGCGACAGGAGGGGGACTGGCGGTCACCGTGGAGGGAGGGGCGCTTGCCGCGTCCGCGATAAAAAAGCAAGAGCTGGTGGCGCTGGTAAGGCCTGGCGAAGAGGCCGACAGGTAGTAGCAGGCGGTGTTAGCTGGGGTAATGGAACAGCCCGAAAACGAGGCTGCGCCGGAGATTGCAGTCACAGCAGTTGTGCATCCCGCCAACGTGCCGCCGGTCGCAGCACCGGGGGGCGTCGTTGTAATCGCCAAAGTGATGGGCGCTGAGCTGCTCGTCACCGTGTTACCGTTCTTATCTTGAACAACCACAGCAGGCTGCTGCAACCACACTGCGCCAGGGCCGCCACCACCTGGCTGCACCGAGAACGAAAGTTTTGTCGGGGCCGCGAAAATAAACTCAGTTTGGTTAGAGCAAACCGCACCGAGGAGACACTGAACTAAGGGAATGCCGCTGGCCGAATCTGCGTACACCGAATAAGTGCCTGCCGTGGGGTTTTGGTACCAAAAGGTGACATCGGTCGGATTCGCACTGATGGTTGCCGCGGATATGGAAGTGATGGTGCTACCGTTGCTTGTGCAAGCTCCCTGGGTCGCGTAAAACCCGCCACTGATCCCACCCGTATCGCTGTCATAAAGGTAGATCGTGCCATAGGTTCCGCCGGTTTGGGTCACAGACAAAGTTATCTCGCCGCAGGCGTTGGCATTGATTGTTCCGGGGCCGGCCGGCTGATCGAGAGGAGCGTTTGTGAAACTTATGCCGTTAATGCTATCCCCGAATATGGTCTGGGCCTGGTAGCCGGAACTCAGGCCGACGGCCGTCAGATGGTATCTTGCGCCCACGTCATTCGAGTCCGGGGCATATTTGTCATAACTGAAATTGCCGAATGAATCGGCGGTCGCCGAGCCATCCGGATCGTCCTCAGTGGTTTGCTTGACCCATTCGTGAATATGCAGAGTGACATCTTCAAAGGGTTCAAAGCCTGCGCCGCTCATCAACACCGGCGTGCCGGGCGGGTACTCAGCCCTGTCGGTGGAGATGGTTGGGAACGCATAGAGTTCAGCCGCGCTGGCGCTGCTGCCAGTGCCTCCGGCAGCCAGTAGCGAACCCAGACCGGCCGGAGAGGCAAAGCCGCCATCCAGGTTGAGGAGTGAAGGGGAGACCGCAAAAAAGGCTCCGGCCTTGTTGTTTGCCCATGGCTGCAGCAAGGTCCACTGCTGTTCCGCCGGTGCCGCCCATGACCAGAATGCTGCCGTTCTTGGGCAGCAGCGCGGCAAAGTGGTGGCTGCGCGGTATGCCGCCGCTCACAACTTCGAAGGTGTTGGTCCACTGGCTGAAGATCTCAGCCGTTCCAAGATCATTTTTCCCATTGTTGCCGCCAATAACGGCCACACCGTCATAGGTGCTGGTTGCCGTAGCGCCCACGCGAGGAGACGACATGGTGGGGCCGGCCGATACAGTTCCGGTGTGCGTAATCGTGTTGTAGGTAAAGATTTCAGTCGAGGCCAGTACTGCACCGTTAATGTCGGTGCCGCCCGCAATAAGAACCCGGCCATCCGGCGTGGCTGCTGCTACTGCGTTGGTACGCGGCGTCAGCAGCGAGGCAATGGGCGTGAAAGTCTGAGCCGCTGAAGTTGTAGAGAACGATGGAGCCGACCACTTTGGCCGTGCTGGTGCCACCGGCAATCAGGATGTTGCCATCCGATAGCTTGCGCCATGGGCTGGCCTTCAAGGCCCATACCGATGGACGAGTTGCAGAAGTGTCCATTGCTGAGTGTTGACGCTAAAAATTTCCGCCGAATCGCTGTAGCCTCCGCCAGTGGTCAAACCGCCCGTCACGAGAACGTCACCGGTTCTCAGAACGATGGCAGCATGATTTGCCCTGGGTACATTCATCGCCGGAACAGCCGTGAAGGCCTCCGGTCGCAGGGTTATATATTTCGGCCGTGGCTAACGGAACTCCGCTGCTGTCGGTGCCGCCGGTAATCAGACACGCCCGTTGGTAAGCAGAACAGCGGCCGCGCCCGTGCGGGCCTGGGTCATTTGCCCCGCCGAGGACCACGTGTTCGTGTTCGATACCTGAGCGTGGCCCACCCCTTGAGGGGTAAGCAAGCAACAAACCAGCAGACTGGCAAAAGCCACAAATCTAGCTGCGCGATCCATAATAACTCCGTCGAAAGCCGCGGGAGATTCAACTGACAACCGCTGCATTTAAGGTTGACTCGGCTGGCAAACGGGTACCGATCCCGGGAGAAGAATATACTGCGGGATCTGGTGCCGTCCGCCAAAAATACATGGAGAAGAAGCGCTTATGAAGGGAGAAGCGCTTATAAAGAAGTGCGAAAACATGATTGCTCCCTGGGCACGTTTGTACCAGGAGAAGTCAGACCATCTCACCTACGGTTGAAATCAGTATTTCTTATACAAAACAACATACCCTATCGCGGTGACAAATGCAGCGAAAATCTAATCGACTCACGATGATTTCCAAAGTGCCGAGAAATGGCTAAAGAATAATGTGGGGACCGAAGTACGTTGGTTTTCCCGGCCCGAAGCGGGGGATGCCCAAAGATTCCTGCAGGGTGATGTCGCGAAGCATGCATCAATCGTCCGCACCGGAACGCTCGCGCTTCCAGGACAGAATGAAAGCGGTGGCCCATTCCGTTATCGATTTTGTGATGCACTCTCAACGCCATACAATGCTTACTAGGCTTGGGGAATTGGGTGGCGATGAAGCTGGCTTTTGAGCGCCTGAAACAATCTTTCAATTTCGCCGCATTCGACCCGAACCGGCAGCCACCGCTACTCTTGTAAGGAAGTCAGCCGCAAGTTCTTGAAGGGCCTGTAGCTCAACGGTTAGAGCAGGGGACTCATAATCCCTTGGTTGGGGGTTCGAATCCCTCCAGGCCCACCATTCAATCGCATCGATTCGCCCTGTTGCTCCGGACCTGGCGGCATCTGTTGGTCAGCAGCGTGGATCGTCAATTTCCAGGCGGAATCGAATGCACTGGAACAGGGTGAGCCCGATCGGAAGTCGGCAGCTCGCGGACCAGCGGTGAGGCTCCGTTCAAGTAAGCCGGGTCCATGGAAGCAATATCCGCACGAAAGCTCACCGTGTTTGCGGTGGGAAAGCCGGACGGCACTTTCTGGGTAACGCGTCCCGTCGCGGCCCACTCCGTTCCGCGTTGAAACAAGGTCATCAGGCCAACGCAGCTCAATGCAGATACATCGTGGCCCATGGTTGTGTGAAAGATTCTTCCCTTGCCATAACTCAGCACCATCACCATAGGCTCGTCATGATCCGTGCCTCTGTTCTTAGGGTCGGAGTGGGCGGTTGCCAGCACGGTCATATTCTTGCCCGGGCCGCGAAGCTTGCCATAAAGCTCATCGGCAGCGTGCATCCACACGGGTGGCAAGCCTTTCATGATGGGATGATCGGGCTGCCGGGTTACAACCTGATAGGGAAGACGAGCCCCATGCTCACCGGCCGATCCAGGACTCGGATCGGAAACCAGCTTGCCATCGCTGATGTACCACATGGGCCCAGCGGTTTCATTGCGATTCCTCCAGCCGCCGATTCCGATCATCAAGTTATAGGCCGGCCAGTCAGGAAAAGAATTATCGGCCGCATGCACAACAACAAGGCCGCCGCCATTGCTAATGAATTGCTCGAATTGCGTACGTAGATCTTCGGGCCAGCCGGGTGCGTCGTAGTTCGAAACAACCACCTGATAGTCACTCAGCTTCGGCTTGAAGTTGCTGAAGTCACCATCCGATGGCGGCGCGGTGAGCACCGTGACTTGAAACAGGCCGGTCTCTTCAAGCTCGGCTTTCAGAACGGGAGTGGTTAGTTTCCAGTTGTGATACGGTCCGGCGCTCTGCCCATCGAGGAGAAGGACGCGAATCATCGCTGGCCCATTTGCAAGAGGCGGTGGAGCTGCGAAAGCAAGGGAAGCATTAAAAACAATGCTCAAGAATGTAGCGAAAACCAGCGGCCTCATCTTCAGAATCCTCATCGCGATTTTTGTTCCTTTGCGCAGAAGAAGCATACACCGGCGCACAGTCTCTGTGCCGATGAAGACCGAAGCGACCAGCTGTCTACTGATAGTTTCCGATGAGAACGAACGGCGCCCAGAAGAAAGGATGCGAGTATTTCGACTCCTTGGCCGTCGCCGTTTCTTCCTGCTCGAGCTGCGGGCCGCGCTGTTTGGCTGCATTCCTTGTGGCAGCGTCTGGGCCGTGCAGCAGCGCCAACTGCGCCTGGCGCAGCGCCTCTGCCTTGCCCGCCGCGGGATTCTTGACCCAGCGGCTATAGAAATCGCTCATCAATTTGCTGGTGCTGGCGTCGTTCACATCCCACAGCGAGGCTAGAACGGCTTCCGCATCTTTTTGCTGCGCGATCATTCCCAAACTATCCATCTCGGTGCCGTTCCTGTTCTTGTAGTCCTTCGCAGTGCTGCATGCGGAAAGAGTCAGCAGGCGCGTTCCGTGAAACACGATCGCAGAGTGTTCCATCTCGGAGAGATTCCACTCATAACCCTTCGGGTCGCCGGCGTCTTCTCCGCCCATCAGCAGAAATGGTTCGTTGCCGCTGCCTGTTTCCTCCACAAAATGGCTCGCAATATGTATCACGGGAAAACTCTTGCCGGCGCCAAGCTCAGCCTTCATGGCGGCAAGCGTGAATTGATCGTTGGGCAGCAACTTTCCCTCCATCGGGCCATGAGATTCAGCCACGGCTGGGTCATGTACCACTGCATCCAGCTCCGGCAATACGCCGGGCAGCGCGGGCAGGCCTCCGTAACTTTTTGACAAGCCCATCGCCAGCACGCTGGGAATGCTTCCGCCTGTCATTGGCACATCAGTCATGTGGCCGTAGCTCTCCGGAGTGAACAGGACGTTATTGAAGCGCTCGAGCATGTAATGGCGACCGTCATAGAGTGCGGCCATCGGCAGGTAGCGCAACGCATCGTCTAAAGACCAAAGCAGCGTTGGGACGCCGGCCCGTTGCGGTGCCAGAAGTTTCAATGGTTTTCAACTCACCTTCAACGGGAGTCACGACCATTGTGTACAACTGACCAAGAAGCGGCTTTGGATCTGTGGTGCGCGCGGCCAGATTTTCAAGCACTTCAAACACTTTGGCGCGCAGCTCGACTGGCGTAGCGTTTAACTCAAACTTTTTTCGCGCCGTGGCAGTGACCACAATCGCATAGGCATGATCTTGTCCCATCAAAATGCGAATGCCCATGACTCTCGGTCCCAGCTGCTTCAGCGTGTTTTGCAAATAGCTTTGCCGTGAGTCCCCGCCGGCCTGAAGTTGATTTCCTTTGGGTGCGCCGGGCTTTCCTTCGAGCTCAGGAAAGATGGTCGCATTAAAGTAAGCGAGAACCTCGGTGATTCCCTGCATGAGATTTGCGTTGAGCTTCTTCAGTTGAATGTCTTCCGCGGGTGTGCGCGACGGCCTGGCCTGGAGAGTGGCGTACTGAAGGCTTAGCTCCTCGAGAGCAATCACCTTTTGCTGCTGCGCGTCCAAATCGTTTTGCGCTTTCTGTTGCACGTCGCTAAGCTTCAGAGGTTCGACTTTCGCTGCGGCATCGGGAGCGGCGCCGCGCACTACGTCTTTCAACTCCTGTTCCTTTAGCAGATCGAGTACTTGTTCAGCTTCGCCGAGCCTGCCGGTCTCGACCAGGAGTTCGGCCAGGATTCGATAGGTCGATGCCTTCGATTGCGCAAAGCCTGCCTGGAGATCTTTATCCAGCCCGGAGATATTCTTGCGAATCTGCTGATAGCTGTTAACCGCATCCAAGCCGAAAAAGATTGCCTCTTCAGGCCGGTGCTGTTTTTGAAATCCGACCATCATCGCCGGTGTCAATCGCGCCCTGCATGTCCGGATCGCCTGCGGACTTTGCCATTTCTAAGGAAGCGAGCGAGTACGGAAACGCCGTCTGTGGCTGCCCGAGTTGCGCATAGGCCGTGCCGATAGACCAACAGCCATGGCTTCGCCGCGCGTCTCTTTCATCTCTGCCAAACAGGGAGTGAAGCGAAGCTGATATCGAGCGATTTGTCGGCCTGGCCCAGGTCGAGATAGGCCTTCGCTGTGTAAAATCAGGGTCATCGCTTCGCCGCGACGATTTCCCACTTCTCGCCAAATAGGCAATGCCTGGTTGTAGAAATCGAGCGACTGCTGTGATTGGCCCAAGATCGGCGTGCGCCTGGCCGATATCGTTCAAGTCCAGAGCCTCGCCGTTCCGGTTGCCTACTTCTCGCCAAATGGCAATCCCTGATTGTAGTAATCAAGCGCCGTCTGCTTCTCTCCCAAATCGGAATAGACTCGACCGAGATAATTCAGCGTACTCGCCTCGCCCTGGCGATTGCCCACTTCGCGCCAGATCGCGAGCGCCTGATTGTAGGCCTCGAACGACTTCTGTTTCTGTCCCATATCGGCATACGTGCGTCCGATGTTCCATTGCGTCAGCGCCTCGCCCGCGCGGTTCCCCTCCTGGCGCCACAGAGCCAGAGCCTGGTTGAGATGGTCGATCGATTCGGGTCCCCGGCTCATATCGCTATAGACTTTTCCGATGGCGTCGAGTGCACCGGCCTGGCCGTTGATTGCGCTGATCTCACGCGAGATCGTCAGCGCCTGATTCAGGAAATCCAGCGCCTTGTCCTCTTGCGCCAAATTGGAATAGGCGCGGCCGATGTTCCAAAGAGTCAGCTCTTCGCCCCGGCGGTTGCCTGTCTCCCTCATCACGGGCAGCGCCTGGTTGAACAAGTCCAGTGCCTTGTCTTCCTGGCCGAGATCCGCATAAATTCTGCCGATATAGTCCTTCGTCAGCGCCTCATAGCCGCGGCTGCCACCGCTGTGCTCAATGGTGAGCGCCTGGTTGTAGTCGTCGAGCGCCTTGTCCGTGTTGCCCGCTTCACGATAGAACTCGCCGAGCGCAGTCAGCTCGACCGCCGCGCTTTTCATGTCTTTTTTTGCGTGCGCGTCCGCAAGCTTTTGCTCGTGGTCTTTGATCTGATCGTTCAGCGACAGGCTTTGCGCCCCGGCCGAACTCGTCCCCGTCAGCAGTCCGAAGCTCAGGCAGGCCGCAACGCGAATTGTTTTCGCAGAAATCATTTTCTACCCTTGCGGAAGGGCGTTGCGTCGTCTTCACTTCAAGTTTTTCTTCGTCTCGACGCCGCCTGCGCGCAGTGCGAAATCCGCGTCTTCAGAGCTCCGGCTCATCACTGGGTGCTGATGCAATCCTGATGCTGAAACACGCTGTGACACCGCTTGCGCAACCTGGGAATACACCTGGCTCAGCGGAGCGATCCCTTTGTCGCTCTTCAACGTTTGCAGCAGGTAATACGTGAAGTATCCATGGCGAAGTTCGTCGCTCTCAAGAGACTCTTCATTCACCTGGCTGGCCGCCATCACAATGCGCCCCGTGCCCTGGCTCATTCGCGCCAGCATCTGTTGCGACGGCGATGTGTTTGCGAGTCCGGCATTCGGTGTTGTCGGGCTCATCAGCGGCGATTCATTCTTCATCGAACCGCCGCTGTAACAGGTGTCAAGAATCACCGCTGTGCGCAGCGCTTTCATGCGCGTTGCGACCGCGTTGGCCAACTCCACCATGGGATATGCGGTGGCGAACATTGCGTCCTCGTCGAATTTGCCCCCGCTATAGACTTCGGTATCGTATGTGACCAGATAGTTCGCTCCGCCAGCGGTATCGAGCGTGCGCGGAGTTCCGTGGGTCGCGACGTAAATCAGTACCAGATCGTTCGGCTGCGCACGGCGTGCAATCCAGTTCAGCTCTTCTTTGATGTTCTTCGTAGTCGCCTGCTCGTCAGTGAGCACGTGAACATTGGCCGCGGGAAACTGGCCGATGCCGGGATCCCTTCAGTTGTGTCGCAATTGCTGTTGCATCGGCGGTTGTGTAGTTCAAATGCGGAACGCTCTTGTCGATGAATCGGCCAATGCCGATGACCAACGCCCATTTTTGCTCCACAGGCCCAGGCGCCTCTGCGGGCGTGTCCGGCGTCCTTGTCGCATCGCCCTCTGTCGCGATCCCGCGCCCGACAGGCGTAGCCAGCACAAATGGATTCAGCCCCTGCTGTAACGCCTCAGAACCGTTGAAGCGGGCCTTGTCCATGGCGTACCTGGCAAGAGAGTCGTGGCCCAGATGCTGCTCCACGAGGCTCCTGTAGTACCACGCATCGCCGAGTTCCCCGCAAGCCGAAACGGCGTGCTTCAGCAACTGCAGCGCATCTTCAAACGCACTATTATCGCTTTGCGGAGTAACGCGCTCGAGGGCCTGAACCACAAGGTCCTTGCCGGCGCCGCAGCGCTCTGCCTGTCCCCAGGCACAGGTAGAGATACTCGCAACAACGGGCAGCAGCACCAAAGACAACTTCCGGTTTGGCCACAAGCCGTTCACTTTGCCACGGGCTTATGAGCCCGCGCTTTCGTCGTTGGAACGGTTCTCTGACTCGCCTGGTCCTCAAGCTTCTTGTAATGCGCGATCGCTGTTTCGATGCGCTTCTGGGGCAGTAGAAAATACTTCTCCGTCGGCTTAGCATCAATAGCCTTGCCGTAATTGATGGCCGCCTCATCCAGATACTTCATTGCTGTCGGCTCATCGTCAGCCTGGTAGGCAAGCGCCTCGTAGGCCACGCCAATGTTGTAGAGCCGATAGGCATCGTCCTCCCTTTTAGGAAGTTGCGGCGCAGTCTCAAACGTCTCCTGGGCTCGCTGCCATAATCCCGCCAGCGCCAGCTTGTCGCCAGCGTCCAACGCGCCCTTTTTCTGAGCGAGAAACACTTCAACGGGCTCCTGCGTATTCACAATGTGCTGCGCAATCTGCCGCACCACATCCGCCAACAGCAGCGATTGAAGCTCCGCATCGGTGGGCGGATCGAGAGCTTCGCTGCTCGTGCCGCCGACAATTCGCTTCCATGTGGTGGTCACGGCGCCCTTCACCCCCCCCGACGCCGAATTTCCAAAACCATCGAACTCCTCGTCGTATTTCGCGGTCACGTCGTCGGAACCAAGCACCTGGCCACCAGCTGTTTTCGCCTGGAAGGCCACGCTGATCGAACCCGTTACGCGCTTGTACGTTTGATTCATTGCTGCGTTCATGCTGACGGCTAAGCCAGGCTTTGTGCTCACCGTCGGCGGAGGATGCGAATACGAAATGATCTGGCATGTAATTACCGCCGATGGACTTCTCTCATCCGACGTCAACTCAGGATCGTCCTTCAGCAACTCAGTTTCCAGAAGCGCTTGCAAATCCTGCGCGACGTCGCTCGCGCCGGCATGCGCAGTAGCCTTCACCCGGAATGATTTGCCGGGTAAATGCACGAGAGCGGGAAGCTTGCGCTCGAGAGTCACCTTCTGCTTTGCCGTGCCAAAATCCTGTGCTCCGGCCCATGTTATGGAAAGAGTCGCCAAGCTCAGGCATGTAATGCGTCGCTTAATTCGCGCCAGATTCATGTTCTCCTCGCGGACCCTAAACTTCGCGCCTTCCGTTTCACCCAATTATCCGCTCTCGCTGCAATTCTGCCTACTTGAAATAAAACGCGCAATCCGGATGGGCTAACAAAGACGTCCGTCGCTTTTCAGTATTGTGACTTACTTTGTTGCCGGGGGTGGAATGCTTTTTATTCTTGTCAAATCGATGCCCCAGTTGGTTGGTACCGGTTCAGAAAAGCCTCGAGAACCGCTACTGGTGTTGGTCAGCAGCTTTTGCAAAGGTGTATCCGTTCCGCGCGCCCCACGCGTAGCAACTCCATCAAAGCTTAACGCGGAAGGATCTGGCAATGGTTGGGCCGTGCTCAGTAATATCATTGTGTCCACGCCGTAAGGTGGACCAATGCGCAAAGTGAGCGAGTGGGGCAGAACGAACTTTGTCCCGGTTACGCCGGCGTTTGGAAACTGGTTCTCAGAATAGTTGATGGGATAGAGCAGTGTGCCTTTGCCGTGACAGTCGATGTCGAGAACGTAGACCCAACGCGGGTCGGTGACTGGGTCACTTGACTGCAAAGCCATCTTCATTCGGTCGCCTTGATGAGCGGGCTGGTCCGGGGACAGCACCGTTTCGTCAGAAGCGCGAACCATGATCAGTTTGTAATAACTTGCCGCCGCCTCGCTGTTGGCGCTGTCTGAAAGATTGATCCAGCCGTGCACTTTGCCCAGGCGCAGCGCATAGTCATTCAACTTGCTGCTTACTTGTTCGATCTGCGCAGCGCCAGAGAGCGCTGTCCAATCCGTGCGCACCGGATAGGGCGAAGTCGCCGAGCAACCGGCACTGTGATCATTGGCCGGGCCAGCACGCGGTCCGGCGTCAAGCTCGCTCTTGTGGAACCACGCATAAGCGGGACCATCCTCGGTCAAGACGCTTGTCAAGGCATAATCGGCGCTGGCAAGATTGCCGGCGCTCTTCACTTCGCTGTCGCTCTCGTGCAGCGCCAGCTTGGCGGCCAGCTCTCTTGGCGCAGGCAAATTGACCCAGAGTTTCGCGCCGGGGCGAATATTCTGTTTCAATGTATCCGCCGTCAGCTTTGCTCCCAGGCGGATTGGAGCGTCCGGCTTCTTATCAAGATTGATGGTGGCCGCAGACTGCGCAGAAGTAGACGTACTGGCTGTTGCGTGTTGAATCACCCAACTAACGCCGTCCCAACTCAAGATGTCTGTCCAGGTTTCCTCGGCGGGATCTAATACAGAAACTGCCCCGGCGGCTTTCACCTGCGCTGCGGCGGCAAGTATGTCATCTTCAGAAAGGTTCGACGGCCACAACCAGAAGAGCAGAGGATCTGTTTCCGCCGGAACTAATTTTGTCAACTCGAAGATTTCGCCGGGAGCAACCTTCGCCCCCGCAGGATTCACAACCTTGGCGGTGGATCGTGCTATGCCATCGAGGGTGGTGATGCGCAGAACGATTCCTTTGCCTGCGCCAGTTTCAGCCGTCGAGGTGAACTCGCTGTTGGGGCCGACGCCGGAGACGCGGCCAATATCCAGTGATACGAGGCCGTCCTCGTCCGTCTTCAGCGCAGCGGTCAGCACTTTGCCGGTGTCTGCCGACCGACCACCAAAAAGTGGCTGTTGACGCCGCGCGGACGAAGCATCAAGATCAGGTTCCTGATCGGAAACTCCATTGCCTTCGAGAACAGCCTTCACACGCTGATACACGACTGAAGCGGGCGCACTGGCCGGGAGCACCTGCAAAGCCTCAACCAGTGCCGCCGTGAAAGCGCCGTGAGGTTCGGTCATCGTGTCTGAAGGCGGAGACTCCTTTGCCGTCTGGTCCTGCTGTGCCGCAGAAAATACCAGCAGAGGATTTTCTTCGCGTTCGGTTGGAGCGGGGCGCGGCTCCCCATTGGGAAGAAGTTCGGGAGCCTCAGCAATGTCGCGAGGATCGAATGCCAGCGTGCGCTCTCGATACCTGGGGCCGATACCGCGCGTTGCGCCGCCACTGTGGCAACTGTCGAAGATCACCGTCAGATGAACACCCTTATCAAGGGCAGCGTTGAAGATGCGCGTCATCTCCCGGTCGCGAATGTCGTAGCCGCCTTTGTACGCGTCGGCGGGAACCAGCGTGGTGTCAGCGTGAACCAGCTTGTCGTTGACCAGAACCTGAAGCTTTGTCCCCTTACTGTTGATGCGCAGCGAACCATGGCTGGCGTCATAAAACACGACCGTGTCGCCCTTTTGCGGCAGGTCCACAAGATATTTCTGCATGGCTGCAATAATTCCATCGCGAGTTGTATTCGCAGCCGGCAAAACAACCAGCCCGGGACGCGGACGCGGTGGTCCCGGATTGGTGAGAAGCACTACTTTATCCGCGGGAAAGCCAAACTTGGGACTGGTCAGCAGGTCGGCCATCGCCTGCGCATCGTTCACAGAGCCTTCAAGATTCTCAAACCCGCCGAGTTCGCAGCGACCGTAAACGCAGCCCGCCGGATGCGTCGCCTTAGTGCCCGCGGGCTGATAAGTATTGATCCCGATGAGCAGCGCGCGCCTAGTCTGTCCGGCAACTTGAAGACTGCAAAGAACGCATAGAACCAGAGAAATGGCGCCGAAGTACCGCCTCATAAGGCCCTCCGACAGGGGGTTTTGTCAGGGTATAGCGTGCGCACGATAGCATGCAACAACAATGTACCCGTTGACAGCCTCCAAGGTTATTGACGCTGACTCTGGCTGGAAGTTTCGCTTCCGCGCATGCAACTTTCGCTTGTGAAACCTGAAAATCGCCGACCGCAATCGCCCCGTGTCATCGGAATCTCAAACGAAAAAATCGCGCTGTCGATTCGAAGTTAGGGCACCGTCCTCCGGCGCGGCAAACGGGGCTTCAACCAAGATTCATATATAATCATGGATGCTGTGAACCTGGGATGCCTTGCCGCATCAGGCGCTCAAAAAAGGCGGCTTCTCAATTCGGTCGCTGAATGCGGGGAATGTATCCACTGAAAGCGTTCAAGGAGCAGGTTCCACCTAGCGGAGAGATGGCCGAGTGGCTGAAGGCGGCGGTTTGCTAAACCGTTGTAGGGTCAAAAGCTCTACCGGGGGTTCGAATCCCCCTCTCTCCGCCATACAGTAAGACGCCATTTATTTTGTTCAACTTACAGCGAATAAATCCCGCATGTTAACTATTTGAATGAGTTTCTTATACCAGAAATCCACTTTCAGCCGGACTTCGGCTCGAGCAGAGGCCTCTTCTCCGATCGGATCATTCAAGGTCGGTTTCAATGCTTCACCCCTAAAGCGCGCGACTCATCGACAGGGAATGGCTGCTTCACAAAAAAGATATAAGATAGCGCGCCAAGAATCGAAACAAGAGAGCAGATGACCAGAGGAAGGTTGAACGACTGTGTGCGATCGAGCAGCCAACCCGTAATGACAGGTGCAAATGAGGCGCAGACAAAGCTGCCGAAGTTCTGGATGGTCGCGACAGAGGCGACAACTCCGGAAGGTGCTATTACATGCACAAGGCACCAGCACGAGTTTCCAGCGAGATAAGTAAAGAAAAGCGCCATGCCGATGCCGCATGCAGCTCCAATTGCTCCGGGGATATAGGGCACCAGCAACGTAGAAATGGCGGAGCATGTCATCCCGGTGACCACCAGGGTTCTGTGACTCTTGACCGGTGCAACTCCACGGCGAATGAGAGAATCCGCAATTACGCCGCTGACGAACATGCCGATGGCGCCGAAAAAAAAGGGAATGATAGCAATCGTTCCAGTCGCCGCAACGCTCGTGTGACGTTCGGCTTCAAGGTAATTCGGCATCCAGGACATGTAAAACCAGACTGTGTAATTAATGCCGCCAAAGCCGAGCATCATTCCCCAGACAGTGCGGAGACGAAAGAGACCCAGCCATTGCGCGAATGAAATGCGTGAGAGATTGGCTGGCGGACCCGATGCCGCGAAATAAACCGTTTCGTTGACCTCCAGTGAAACGTCCCTTCGATCGCGATAAAAGGCATACCAGGCAACTGACAGGACTAAGCCGGGAATGCCAATAAGCATGAACATGGCTCGCCACCCGAGAGCCAGCATGATTACCGTGAGAAGCGGCGGAGCAATCGACTGGCCCATAGTTGTAGCGCTGTTCACGATGCCCATCGGAGTGGCGCGATCGCGAACATCGAACCAGTCGTTGACTGTCTTTACCGCGGAGACAACAAATGGCGATTCACCCGCGGCCAAGCCAACTCTGGTCGCGACAAAGGAGACAAAACCTCTGACCAGGCCCGTTGCCGACTGCGTCACAGACCAAAGAAACATCCCCGCACCCAGGACCCTGCGTTCGCCGAATCGATCCAGAAGAATCCCTACAGGGAGCTGAGAGAAGGCGTAGGACAGCGAAAACGCCGAGAGCATGATCCCCATGCGCGTAGCGGAAAACCCGAGATCTGCCCGGATGGTTGTATTGGCGATTGCCAGGGAGCCGCGGTCTATATAGTTGATGATCCCTGCCACCGAAAGAAACGAAACAGCGATGATTTGGATTCTCGCGATGCGGCGCGTTGGGCGAGGCCGGGGATCTGAAGCCATGCCTGATTAAATCACCCGGAGCCTGGGCTGGAGCAGGGTAACTGATCGCGACCGTAAGATGTATTCTTGCTGGAACGGACCGACTGTAATTACTCTTGATTTTCGTAGAGACGTATCCTTATGCCGGAATCAGTATTGAAACTCGACGAGCGCGATAATGCGGTAGTCGCCCTGGTAACTCTCGAAGCGGGAACGGTAGTTCAGCTTGGCTCGTCGTCCTCTGATGTGTGCGTCGTTTCCCAAACGATTTCCGCCAAGCACAAGATGGCGCTTACTGACCTGAAGCCCGGCGACTTGATCTATCTTTACGGCATGGTGGTGGCTGAGGCAGTTGAGACCATCGAGCGCGGCGGCCTGCTGACCACACGCAACATCCGACATCGAGCGGCAGATTATTCCGCTCTGCGCCAGCCGGCGAAGATTGCCGCGCCCGATGCTTCGTCTTGGACTGAACGCGGATTCATGGGCTATCGCCGCGCGGATGGCCAGGTGGGCACGCGCAATTACTGGCTGGTGGTGCCGCTCGTATTCTGCGAGAATCGCAACGTCGATCGAATGAGAGAAGCGCTTGAAGAGGAGCTCGGTTACGGCGGCAAGAACAGTTATCGCGAGCATGTGCGACGGCTGATAGAGCACCGGGCAAATGGAGACACTGGGCGGGAGACTGCTGCGCATGTGCGCGCTGAACGTGTCTTCAGGAACCTTGACGGCATCCGCTTTCTTACCCACCAGGGCGGTTGCGGCGGCACGCGACAAGACGCGCAGGCGCTTTGCGGACTGCTTGCCGGTTACATCCACAACCCCAACGTGGCCGGCGCTACTGTATTGAGCCTGGGCTGCCAGCATGCGCAAGTGAGCAATTTGATGGACGAGTTACGTGCTCTCGATCCAGAGCTGCACAAGCCGGTGCTGGTCTTCGAGCAACAGAAGTCGGGGCGCGAATCGGCGCTGATGGACAGAGCTCTGGATCAGACATTTGCCGGGTTGGTGGAGGCCAATCGCAGCGAGCGCGAGTTCGTGCCGCTCTCTGCTCTCACGGTAGGATTGCAGTGCGGCGGCTCGGACGGATTCAGCGGCATTTCTGCGAATCCCGCCGTCGGGTATGTCTCTGACATTCTGGTTGGTGTCGGCGGCAAGACAATTCTCTCCGAATTTCCCGAATTACATGGCGTTGAACAGGAGCTGATTAATCGCTGCGGAACGGATGAGTTGGCGCAGCGTTTCCGCGATCTGATGCAGACTTACCAGGCGCGCGCAAGAGCGGTGCAATCGGGCTTCGAGATGAATCCCTCGCCAGGCAACGTCGCGGACGGACTGATCACCGACGCCATCAAGTCAGCCGGCGCGGCGCGGAAAGGGGGTGTTTCGACCATCACCGGTGTCATCGACTTTCCCCAATATGCGACCACGCCCGGACTCACCCTGCAATGCACGCCGGGAAACGACGTGGAGAGCGTGACGGCGCAAGTAGGCGCGGGATCGAACCTGGTGCTGTTTACCACTGGCCTGGGCACGCCTACGGGAAATCCCATTGCGCCCGTCGTCAAGATTTCGAGCAACTCCAGTTTGGCCGGTCGCATGGACGACATTCTTGACTTCGATGCGGGAGGCGTGGTGCGAGGAGAGACCTCAATCGCCGAGTGCGCCGAAAGCCTGCTCGAGCTTTCGATTGAAATAGCGAGCGGCAACAGGTTCACGAAAGCTGAGCTGCGCGGGCAGACCGATTTCATTCCGTGGAAGCGCGGCGTTTCGCTCTAGGCTTCGACGCACCATGATCCATCAATCGCGCCGGCAGCTTACTTTCATCTTGCTGATTGCGGTTTAGATGAGACTGCGATTTGTTCGCATTACCGCAGAAACTTTGAAACATCAGAGTCAGCCTCGGCGTCTGGAGAAGTGTATCTCCAGAACGATGCATAGGCGACGGTCTGAACTCATTCTTTCCGCGCGGTTTTATTCGGCTCAATCAATTCTCAAACAAGCATGCGAGGAAGCACAATGTCCCGGACGGTATCCAAATTCGCAATGATTCTTCTCGCCTCAGGCGCCTGCATATCGCTCACAGCCGTCGTGGCTGCGCAAACCCAGCAAGCGCCGCCGCCTGCTTTTCCCTCTGCTGCTGACCGTGCCGCCATTGTCGCCGCCTCCGACGCCGAGCGCAATCGTGAACTCAGACTGCTTGGCATCACTGAAATGCAGCCCACCGCGACGGCCTACGACATCGGCAAGCCTGGCAATGCCAATTACGATGAGTCCAAAGCGAATCCTTATCCAAAGCTTCCAGAAGTTCTGACCTTCAACAACGGAACCAAGGTAAAGACACCCGCGCAGTGGAAGAAACGCCGCGAAGAGATTGTGGCACTGTTTGACGAGAATGTTTACGGCAAATATCCCGCGAACATTCCCGGCGTCACGTGGCATGTGGACAGCGTCGAGCAGATCACGGTGCAGGGCGTTCCCGCAATCGTCAAGCACGTTACCGGTCATGTCGATAACTCGGCTTACCCGGCGATTAACATCGACATCCATGCCGACGTCGTCACACCGGCAAGCGTCAAGGGCACGAAGGTGCCAGTCATCATCGGCGGTGGTTCAGTTCGCCCCCGTCCAGCTTTTCCGCGCCCCACGCCGGTGCCAGGCCAGGTGATGCACATGCTCTCTTCGCCGCCGGACGCGCCCGATTCCGCGAAGCTGCTGCTGGAGCATGGCTGGGGCTTTGTCGGCCGCAACTCGGGTGAGGTGCAAGCCGACAACGGCGCCGGCCTCGACAAGGGCATCATTGGCCTGGTGAACAAGGGCCAGCCGCGCAAGCTGGACGACTGGGGCGTGTTGCGAGCCTGGGCCTGGGGCGATAGCAAGCTGCTCGACTACCTGCAGTCGGACCCTGACGTCGATGGCAAGCGGGTCGGCGTGATGGGCCATTCGCGCGGGGGCAAGGCGGCGCTGGTGACAGAGGTTGACGATCCCCGCTTCGCTATAGGCTTTATCTCGTCTTCAGGGGCCGGCGGCGCCGATCTCTATCGCCGCAACTATGGCGAGACGATGGGTAACATTGCAGGGCCCGGGGAGTTCCACTGGTTCGCAGGCAATTTCCTGCGCTACGCGGCGGTCGGTCATTCCGCCAATGAGATGCCCGTTGACAGCCATGAATTTATTGCGCTGGTGGCGCCGCGCCCCATCTTCATCGGTGGTGGCGCCTTGATTACCGATCCGCAATATGTTCCCGGCGACGCCTGGCAAGACGCGCAGGGAATGTTCATTGCCGCTGTTGCCGCCAGCCCCGTCTGGGATTTGCTTGGCGCCAAGGGCCTTGGAACTAGCACCTTTCCGCCGATGGGAACCCTCGTCGACTCAGGAGACGTTGCATTCCGCCAGCACCAATATGGACACACGCCTGCCCCCAATTGGCCCTATTTCATCGAATTCGCAGATAAGGAATTCAAGAAACAGTAGGCCGCGTCCCGAGATGGCGAAGTGGATTGATCTGGAGATGGAGACCCGAATCTAAAGATTCTGCACGGCGATCCACGCTTTCAGACGCTCACTGCCTACGCGAAACCTCAAGCGGCATCTGCACAGAAAACTATTTCTCAGCGGCCCCTTCCGCCACCCATCCAGGTCATGGTGTGTAGCCACCGCATAGCTAAGCTCACCGCACCGATCATTTGCGGCTGCGCGAATGAACCGGAAAAGAACGATTCCGCTCTGATTCACGTTCCACGGCGCGCTTACGGCCCGTCAGCAGTTCCTGCGCGGTGATGCTCCCGCATATTCGCCCATTTGCGCGATCGACAACCGGCATAGACATTACTCCGGTTGTCGCCATCTCTTCTGCAACCGCCCGGCAAGTTTCATCGGAGTAGGCAAGAATCTCGGGCAACATGATATGGATAGCTCCAGTGTCCGCCACGGGGACCGCCCCTGAGACCCCGGTCATCACCTCCGCCACGCTCACCGTCTCAAGCGGGTCTACTCCGTACTCGCGGGACAGATGATAGCCACGCCGGCTCAGCTTCTCGGTGAGAATTGAGCGGGGCATAATCAGCGTCGTCACGAGGTAGGATGCGGTGCAGGCAAGAGCCAGTGGCAGCAATGCCGGCAGTGCATGGGTCAGCTCCAGTGAGAACAGAATGGCCGTGAGTGGAACACCCAGTGCACCCGAGAGCATCGCACCCATTCCAAGCAGCGCCCACAGAGCCTGCATCTCGCCAGGCAAATGCGCCAGCCTGGCGGCTGTCTCTCCGATAGCGGCGCCAATCATGAGCAGCGGCGCCAGAACGCCACCGGACGTGCCCGAGCTGAGCGAAAATGCCCACATCAAGGACTTGGCGATCAGGAGACCAATCAAGAAGGAGATCGGAGCGTTCCCGCGCAATAGCTCCGCGATGTTGTCGTAGCCAACACCCAGTCCTCGCGGGAAGAAGAAGCCGCCGATTCCAATCCCGATTCCTCCAATCGCGGGCCACCACATCCAGTGCAATCGAATCCGGCCGCAGAAGTGCTCGAAGGCATCCTCGAAGCCATACATCAACCGGCTTAGTCCAGCGGCGGCACAACCAACCAGCATGCCCAGCGGTGCAGCGATCAACAACGTCAGGCCGAGGGGAGGCGCAAAATGGAGGTTCACGGGAAACAGCGGTCCTGATCCGAGCCAGCCTATCCGCAGCGCGCCTGCGGTTACACTTGCCACCGCAACAGGCACGAGCGACCGCGGGCGCCATTCGAAGAGGAGTAATTCCACGGCCATCAGGATCGCGGCCAATGGCGCAGCAAACGTTGCGGACATGCCTGCACCCGCGCCCGCAACCAGCAGCGTTGTGCGTTCGGCGTCGGTAAGCTTGAGCCACTGAGCTACCAGCGAGCCGAAGGCCCCGCCAGTCATGATGATCGGTCCCTCCGCGCCGAATGGCCCGCCGGAACCGATGGCAATGGCAGCAGAGATAGGCTTCAACAGCGCTACTTTCGGATCGACGCGCGCCCCTCTTAGCAGAATCGCTTCGATCGCCTCAGGGATGCCGTGGCCGCGAATTTTATCGGACCCGTAATAAGCCATGATGCCCACTAGGAGCCCCCCGGCAACGGGAATGAACGGCATGATCCAAGGGGAGAACGATGAACCGGCAGGGGCAACAGCAGTCAAACTGAGCCGACCATAATAGAACGCATTGGTTGCGAGGGCGATCGCCTTTAGCAGCAGCACGGCCAAAGCAGCCGCCCCCGTGCCAATGATGAGCGCCACAGCGGTAAGAAGCCAAACGCGGCTATCCACAGTGAAATCGCGTAACGCCGATGGCCGCGACTTCATCGAATTCCCGCGCCGGAAGGGCTGTGCGCGTGGCGGCTGATTTGCTGTAACGCCCGCGCCAGGCGGGGCCCGAGTTCTATCAATTCCCGAGCGTGGTCACTTGAAAGCGCATCGAGCACCCGCCTGCCTTTGCGCGTGAGGCGCAAGATCGCCCGGCGTCCATCGTCTGGGTCTGCAATTCGTTCAAGCAGAGCTTCGCGCTCCGACCGATCGACAAGCTCAACTGTGCTGTTGTGTTTCAAGCCAAGCCGAGCGGCAGCGTACGCGATAGTCACAGCGGTCCCGTCAGCAGCGCCCGCCACTTGCAAAAGAAGCTGATGCTGGTGCGGATGTACTCCGGCCTCCATCGCCGCGGATTCACTGAACTGGAGGAATCTCCGCAATTCGAAGCGAAAATCAGCCAGATTCCTGAGCAGCACGTCAGGCCGTGAATCTTTTGAGAGCATTGTCATATATATATCGTGACACGATATATATATTTACGCAAGATTACCCGCACGGTTACAGTGATTGCCGATGTCTGCCTGAAGGCTTATTCTGCGAACGCTCTCAGCTCGTAAAGGCTCCACTATAAAGATCATTAGCGATCTCAGGTCCCAGTGCCGTCGTTACGCCGATTTTGATCTTCTTCAGTTCGGGCGCCACCCATTCTTTTCTGGACTCAATGCGGGTTTCTACTAAGGCCATGGTGGTCTTTTCCGGGTCGAACCAGGTTGGTTGATCGGAATTTTATTACGACTCACGCCGGAGTACTCTAGAGAGTTGCTTGCCGAGCGAAACTTTGCCCGATGATCTAACCGGAATCGTTCACGCTGGACTTGAACGGTCCAAGATCGAATGGAAATCAAATCAAAAAGCTGGCATGGGATAGGTAGATGATGTTGAGAAAGCGGCCGCATAATTCGAAGGTGTTCTCGACTCCGGACCATTCACTGCTCAAGAAACAATGACCTCCAAATCCTGAATTTGGAAGTCTCTCAAAATACATAATTTATTGGTTGCGGGGGCTGGATTTGAACCAGCGACCTTTGGGTTATGAGCCCAACGAGCTACCGGGCTGCTCCACCCCGCATTTACAGTTTATCAACCTTGCCTGGCAGGGTCAAACAATCGCATTACAAGTGACAAATCCGCAAAACACCCAGGTCATCCGGTACACTTCTGGGAATCCCGCCGGTGGTGCTGAGGATCATTCCGAATGTCGCAGCTCTACGCAGTTGTTCTTATCGTCATTGTCGTTGCCCTGCTGGCGGTAGCCATTTATCGAACCTCCCAGGTCAAGACCAAGGCCGACTACCTGGTGGCGGGGCGGTCTCTGCCTGCGTTTGTGCTGGTGCTCACCCTGCTCACATCATGGATCGGCGCCGGCTCGCTTTTTGCCGGGGCCGAAAACGCCTACAGGAATGGATTTGCCGCGCTTTGGCTACCTGCCGGCGGCTGGCTGGGACTGCTGCTCATCTACTTCATTGCTCCCCGTGCCCGCAAGTTCGCCCAATTCACACTACCCGACCTTCTTGAAGCCCGCTACAACCAGACGGCGCGGGTGCTGGGCACAATCGCCATTCTGTTTGCTTACGTCGGCATCACCAGTTACCAGTTCAAGGGCGGCGGCAACGTATTGCACCTCATCTTTCCCGATTCCGTGACACCGGAAAAGGGTACCTGGCTCATTGCAGCGTTTGTCATTGTCACCACGGCTCTGGCTGGCATGTCTTCCGTGGCCTACATGGACGTGGCCATCGGTTCGCTTGTGACCGTCATCTGCATCGTCGCCACCCCTTATCTCTTCTTCAAGGCAGGCGGATGGGCCGGCCTGCACGCCGTGCTGCCCGCAACGCACTTTCAGGTACTGGGCAATCTAACTCTGATCCGCGCGCTCGAATACAGTATCCCTACGTTGCTGCTCATGCTCGGCAATCAGGTGATGTACCAGAAATTCTTTTCGGCGAAGTCCGAGAAAGATGCGCGCATCTCAGTCGTCGGCTGGATCCTGGGCACAGTAGTTCTGGAGACGCTGATCGTCACCATCGCCGTCATCGGCTCGGCCCTTTATTCAACCGGCGAAGTAGCCCGGCAGCCCTACGAGATCATCCCTTACACTGCGCGTCACGGCCTGCCTGCATTCATGGGCGCCGTGCTGCTGGGCGCAGTGTTTGCTAAAGTCATATCCACTGCGTCGAACTATCTATTTTCGCCCGCCTCGAATCTCATCGAAGACGTCTTCGTGCGCTACATGGCGCCCAAAGCCTCGAACAAGCAGATCCTCATCTTCTCGCGCCTGGCGGTGGTTCTGCTCGGCAGCTGGGCGCTCTACCAAGCCATCTACGCGCAGAGCATCCTTGAGAAGATGCTTTATGCCTACACCATTTACTCCGCCGCTCTAACTCCGGTTGTTCTCGCCGCCTTTTACTCCAGGCGCGTCACGGCATGGGGTGCAGTGGCGGCCATCGCCTCCGGCACGGTCGTTACATTGGTCTGGGACTTTGAGGCTGTGAGACGCCTCTTCCCGCCCATTCTCGCCGCGCGCGACGCCATCTTCCCCGCCCTTGCAGCGGCCGTGATATCGATGGTGGTCGTTAGCCTGGTCACCCCAAAGCCTGCCCCGGAACAACTCGCGCGGTTCGCGGACTAGACCAGTTTGGCAGTGCTCGTCGTCGATCGCGACGAGACGATTCAGAGCCCACGGAAAAATTTCATGCCTCGTGAAAAATCCGCGCGACAATCATAACCCGGCTTAAACTGACAATGTAAAACGAATGCAGCCATGCCTGTCGCCCACCTGACCCTCGAAATCCGCATTGAGCACGCTCAGTCCCTCAAGGACCGGCGTCAGGTGGTTCGTTCGCTCAAAGATCAGTTGAAGCAGAGCTTCAATATTTCTGTCGCCGAGCTGGATGAGGCGGTGCTGCACCAGTCGGCCACAATCGGCATAGTGGCCATCTCGCGCTCCCGCGACTATCTGCACGGCCTTATCGAAGAAGTCGAACGCGCCGCGCGCCGCATGCTCAACGAACTTGGCGCAGAACTTACCGACGCCTTTTGGGACTACGTCGAGAGCTGAACCGGGCGACCGGCTGGCCAAACCCCAAAAAATTGAGGCCGAAGAAGACAACTTGATGATCCTTTTTTATGTCTAATTCTGGCAAGGAGAATTTATGGCCTACGGAAAAGCTCTTGCATTCTCAATTCTGGCAACTGTTCTGTTGTGCTTTACACCCACTGCGCAAGCGCAGATTGGCGTTGACATCGGGGTAGCTCCGGTGTGCCCCTATGGCTACTTCGACTATCCGCCGTATGACTGCGCACCCTATGGATACTATGGTCCGGACTGGTTTGTAGGCGGCGTGTTCATCGGCGCCGGCCCATGGTTCCACGGTCACCACGGCTTTTACGGGCACGTTGATAATCGCTTCGATCCTCATCATGGCTACAATGGACCGCTGCCGGGGCGCGGAGAAGCGCAGTTTAACCATTTCCACGGCAATGAGGCGCGGGATGGACAAGGCCACATAGGCAACGCCGGCCACGAAGCCGGTGGCGAACATGCTCTGCCCGGATTCCGGGGTGGAGGCGGCCGCGGACGCCGCTAAGGTGTAAGCGAATACATATAAGGGATCAGGCGCCCGGGGATAGCGCGGTCACGAGACCATCCGGGCGCCTGATCTGGTTTGTGCTGGAGTAGACTCTCAGCATGGTTTTTACTAAGCGGCTTCGCGATGGAGTTCGCCGTGGGGAGATCACGTGCAGCGTCCGCGTCTGGATGCGCCCTCACGTAAAGGTGGGCGGACGTTACCGCATGGACGAAGGCGAAATCGAGGTCGATTCGATTGAGCCAATAGGGCTTCCGGATATCACCCCAGCGCTGGCGCGGGAGTCAGGTTTTCTGGGTGTGCTTGACCTGCTCAAGATAGCGAAGCACGGCAAGGGCGAAAATATTTATTTAGTGCGTTTCCACTACGTGCCGCCGTCGCGGCGTTAACTCGCGGGCGTTGTTTTTATTTCATTTGTGGGCTTGTGGGTTAAATATCCCTTCCGGCTCGCGGATTTTCGGCCCGGGGTTCGCATCTTGCAATCGCAGCTACGCTCATCCTTTCTTCGCTGGCAAGCTGCGTTGATTAGAAACTTAATCTAGAAGTGCCGATAGTAACCCAGACCCAGGAAGCAGGTTTCAAACACTCTCGTCCCGGCTTTCCTGAAGCTGTGACGAAAAGGGGGCTTCCTGGCCTCACGAACGAGAATCGCAAGGCCGATCATGTGCCGATGCCTAAAAGGTAGACACCGGAATGATATCTCTTGGGAAGTTTCTGAACTCGGATGATCCGATTTCAAACAGCTCTGAAACCGAAATCGATGGGCTCACTGCCGCGGCAATCGAGTGCTATCGCGCGGCGCTGCTGGCTATGGGCAAAGCTGCTGTTCAAACCTGTGCCCGTTTTGGCGTGGATCTCGAGGCGAGTTTACAAGGTCTTGAGCGTCGGCTGGCGGTCGACCCCTCAACGGATTTGATCAATAGCACGGAGAAGCAGGTCGAAGTCCAGCTGCACGAGTGGGGCGCGCGCACATCCGGGTACTTAAAAGCGCAGGCGGATGAAGTGAAAGAAATCCTCATCGTCCTGGCCAAGACCGCCGAGTCCGTGGGAAGCCGCGACGAAGGCTATTCGAACAAGTTCACCGATCTCTGTGGCCGTCTCGCGAAGATTGCAGACCTTCAGGATCTGGCCCAAATCCGCAAGTCGATTACGGAGCGCGCAGCCGAACTCAAAAGCAGTGTCGACCAGATGACCAGGGATAACCACAAGCTGGTCGCGCAGTTAAAAGCTGAGGTCTCAACTTACGAGGTCAGGCTGAAATCGGCAGAGCACCTGGCTCTGAAAGACCAGCTTACAGGCCTTGCCAACCGCCGTAGCATCGAGGAACGAATCCATTGGAATATGGAACAAGGCCAGGAGTTCTGTGTCGCGATGATTGATCTCGATGGCTTCAAGCAAATCAACGACAGCTATGGCCATGTCGCAGGCGACGAATTGCTCAAGCAGTTCGCGATGGAGTTGAAGCAGAACTCGCGGGCAGGTGAGCTTGTTGGCCGTTGGGGCGGAGATGAGTTTGTCGTCATCCTGGCGGGCAATCTGTTCTCAGCAAAGGCTCACACTGAGCGGGTCGAGCAATGGGTATTCGGAAAATACACGATTCAAGAAGGAAGCAAGAAGCCGATCTCAATCGACATTCAGGGTTCCGTTGGAACTGCGGAATGGTGTCCGGGTCAAACCATGGAAGAGTTGATAGCTGAAGCGGACTCGAAAATGTATTTGAAAAAGAAGCTCGCCGATCAAAAGCCGGCCTGATCGGTCCATTGTCTCCGCAGCCTTTGCGACCTCAGGCTAATAGATGGCCACGGCTCTGCTATGCTGAGTGGTTTACGCCATTCAGGGAGCGAAGATCATGCCGGAACGCAGAGGGCGGAAGCATCATCAGGACCGGGTGGCGGAGACGCTCCGCTTGGAGATTGGTGCCATGATCGAGGGCGAGCTCGTGGACCCGCGCATTAACTTTTGCTATGTGACGGAGGTTGCGCTGAACCCCGGCGGCAAATCAGCACGGGTTTATATTGCTGTCGACAATGCAGTTAAGGACATTGTGAAGGCCGAGGTGGAAACCATTGCCGGTCTGGACGCCGCAAAGGGCTACATCCGCTATGAGATCAAAGAACGGATGGGGGTTCGGCATGTTCCCGAACTGACATTTCTTGCCGACCGGTCGGGGCGATTCCAGGCACGGATCGTTGAGCTGATGGACAGAAGCCGCAAGCGACAGAAAATTGCCGCTGTTGAGAAGCCGGACGCGGAACAGGCGACGCCGGGGGCCCCTGACGGATAGGCTCCGGCCCCGAAAGGACGCCATTTTCCCGATATAGCTCGGAAACGGACGACGACCCCCCTTGAGATTCCGCTCGAATCTGTTAGCCTTGTCCCTGTTGCAATTCATGCCCAGTCTCCGCGTCTGAGTACGGCGCGGGTGTTAACCGGCCAGGTCGATCCCCCAGGCGCTCTGACCCAAGCCGAATTCCCTGCTTCTGGCGGCGCTATTCACCGGGCCGCCAAGGATTACTGGAACTGGAGAAGCGCTGGCCGTGGAAAAGCTCCTGGAACCCCCCCCTCCTGATTTGCCCGAACGCATCAAAAAGCGGCTCCCAAGCTGGGCCACCGTTTGCGAAGTTACTGTTTTTCTTCTTTTCACTGTTTTCTTTCTCGCATATGGGCTTACGCCTTACCTGGGCGGCGATGGGATGGGGCTGGTAGGCGCGGATGAGCCTCGTTACGCCCAGATCGCCCATGAGATGCTTGACCGGGTTGACTCGGCGCCAACTCTTAAAGACAAGCTCAGAGCCTGTGTCACCCCTTATCTTTACGGCTTGCCGTGGTTGGAAAAGCCGGCCCTTTACTATTGGCGGGCCATGCTCTTCTTTCAAGAGTTCGGGGTGCACGATTGGAGCGCCCGGCTGCCCTCAACAACCTTCGCGTTTATCATGATCGCCCTTATCTATCTGCATATGCGCAGGTTCCGCCCCGGGGGGCACCTGGACGCGGCCCTCATCACTGTGGCCTGTGCCGGGGTCATCGGTTTTTCCCGTGGAGCCTCGACTGATATGCAGATGGCGGCGCCGCTGGCCATCGGCCTGCTCGGCTGGTACGCCTGGTATGAGACCGATTCTAAGTTCTGGCTTTACGATATTTACTTCTTCACCGGCCTGGCCACACTTGCAAAGGGACCGGTGGCGCCTTTTCTGGCTCTCTGCATCATTGTCGCCTTTGCGTTTCTGCGCCGCGAGTGGTCGATTTTGCGCCGCTCGTTATGGTGGCCGGGCATAGCGCTTTACTTCGCGATGGTGCTGCCCTGGTTTATCGCCGTGCAGCTTCAGAACCCTACCTTTTTCCGCGAGTTTTTCGTCGAGCATAACCTGGAGCGCTTTGCGACTGACCGCTATCAGCACGTCCAGCCCTTCTGGTACTACCTGGTTGTCGTCATCCTGGCCATGATGCCGTGGACCGTCGTCGCCGTTCGCGCGCTGATCGATGGCATCCTCACCTCGGTGGCCGAATGGCGCCTTCGTCACGCCAGACTCGGCAAGGCTGCCCCCAACCGCTTCGGCGACGCGTTCCCGGAGTTCCTGGTGCTTTGGGCGCTCATTCCCATCGTCTTCTTCTCCTTCTCGAAGTCCAAGCTTCCGGGCTACATTCTGCCCTCGATTCCGCCCATCGGCATTTTGACCGGCGACTATCTTTTCAGACGTCGCCAGGCTGGTTTGAACCGCTGGGAGCTGATCGGCCATGCGGTGGTTTGCGGCATCATGACCATGTTCGCGCTGCTGCTGCCCTGGTTCGTAGTTCACGGCGCCTCGATGCCCCCCGTCCATGCGCAAGCAGCAGCGCTACTTGCTGCCTTCGGCGCGGCGTTGCTGATCGTGATCGTCGTCAAGGGCTTCGGAGTGGCTCGGCTGCGCCTGGTGACCTGCTCGGTGCTGGTGGTCCTGGTCTTCTTCCTATACGGGGTCGGTCCGTTCTTCGGTATTCCCGAAATCAGCGCCAGCAAGCGCGTGATTCACGTGCTTGACGGCGCATACTCCGCGCGCCCGCTTGCCGACCAGATCGCCAACAAAATGCCGGCCAATGAGACTGTTGCCGTCTTTCGCGTCCGCCGCGACACCGAATATGGCCTCTCGTTCTATCGCAACAGTGAGGTGGTCAACTACGAGGAAGCTGGTGTGCCTGATGAGCAACATGTTCTGGTTGCGCGGGTCAACGGCCGCCGAGGGGTGGATCTGCATACGCCGTCTGACCTTGAAGAGTACCTGGAAGGCCGCCACTATGAGCAACTCTTCACCTGGCCGGAGCAGGGGCTGGTTGTCTATCTGGTTGGCGGCCGGTAACCCGGCAGGCTCTTAAGCCAATCCTGTGGTTGCAGATGGCGACAACTCATGTCAAAGTTGCCAGTAGGGATAGATTGTGGTCCATTGAGCTCCAGGCTGTGCAGAAGGGCTTGAGCCTACAAGAACACGGCAATTCAGGTTCCCAATAACTGCCGGCGGGCATCCAACTCAAGCTGGGATGCGCCTTCAGCCATGCAGCGAATGGGCGGCACCATCCGGGCTGGGTCCCAGGGGAGAGAAGCATGGCATCGACGGCTTCCATCGAAATTCTCGACCTGCGGCACTTCGCGGCGCCGGTGCTCCGGCCTGTGCTCGATGCCGAGGGCGAATGTGGAAGCAGCGGCTGCACTGGGACTATCGGACCTCGGCACGAGCTGCTGATGCAGTATCTCGACAGCCATATGCTCCCCGGCTACGCTGCCGTTGAAGATGGCCAGGTGTCCGGCTATGCGTTCTGCGTCTACGAAGAGACGAAGGCCGTGATTGGCGACGTGTTTGCGCTGCCCAGCTCGCCCACTGAACTGGTGAAAGCGGGCACTCCGATTTGCAGTTGTCGGCGCCATCCGGCCTCGGCCCAGAAGAGGCGCCTTCCGCGCACCAGATTGAAGCAGACCCTGCTCAAGCATTTGTTTGAGACGCTGCTCAATTCGCCGCAGATTGACCGCATCGAGTCGCAGTTCTGCTGCACCCTTCGGGATCTCATGCAGCATTTTTCGCGAGGCCGGGTTTCGAGGTATTTCGCCGTCTCTTCATGGTGCAGCGATTGCAGGGACGCTGGAATCCGCCGCGCATGGATCTGCCCGCCGACTTCGAACTGCGCGCCATGGCGCGAAGAGGACCTGTCGCCGGCCGGGCGGCTTATCTCCGACGCCTATCGCGGTCATCCCGACAGCATCATCAACGACCAGTACCGCTCGGTGAATGGCTCACAGCGATTTCTTCACAACATCGTCCGTTACTCCGGCTGCGGCGTGTTTTCCCCGCTGGTGTCGCATGTCATGGTCAGAAGGCAAGCCGCCAGCCTGGTGGCGCTGGTGCTTGGCTCGCGGGTAAGCCCGCAGAGCGGCCACATCACGCAGCTTTGCGTACATCCCGACTACCGCCGCCTCGGCATTGCCCGCCAGCTGCTCTCCGTGTGCGCAGTCCATTTCATGCGCGCACGGAGCAAGAGAGATATCGCTCACCGTCACGGAATCGAATACCGAGGCCATCGATCTCTACTTGTCGGAGGGATACAACTGCGCGCACAAGTTTGATGCGGCTGTCTGGCAGCGCTGAGGTAGGGTTTGAAAAAAAACAGGGAATAGGAATAGGGGACCGGATCAGATTCCAGCAACATTCTGCTCCTTGCGATTCTTCCGTTGTGAGAAAGAAGCCGCGAAGCCCAATTGACCGTCTTTACCTGGCGATCAAAAACATCACCCAGCTAAGCGCAATCGCCGAACCGACAAACAGCACAAAGCAGTAAACGCCGTAGCGAAGCATCCGCTTGGGCGTCTCGCGCTGGGTAATGCCGAAGACGACGGAGGCGAAGAGAGCGAAGAGCAGGACTGCCGTGAAGTGGGTCACGCCTTCCTCCCGGTGCGAAGATTATGTGCGTCCACGGCGGCAATTACATTCAGCAGCCCAGCAACCACGATAAACCGCGATCCATAATCGGCGGTGGTCACCTGCACCTGGTCGACGCCCAGCCCAGCGACCCGGCTGACAAGGTAAAGAAGCCCGTTGCCGAGGTCACCGGCGAGGCAGAGAACATCCAGAATCTCGTGTGTGCTGGAGTAAATTTTTCCCTGCATGGCGATGCCCGCCACGAACATACCGATGATTGACCCTGCAAGCAACGCCCCACGGCCCCACTTGCCCACCAGGAAGTGCCCCGCGCCTGGCACCAGCCAGCCCGCGATCAGCGGAAGGTAGACGAACCCTTGCTTCGAGTCCTGTTTTGGGGCAGCGGTGCTGTTCGGCGTTGTTGCCATTCTTTTTTGACTATACCGCACCGGGGGCGGGCCTCCCGGTACCGTGTAGTGTTCGAATTCTGCGTTGGAGGTCTAAGCCTCGGCAATGGCCGCAATGGAGACCCTCATGCCGGGTATTCGAACGGGTAGCTTCGCACCTTGCCGCGCAGGTGGGTTTGCCGGAAACCACTTAACCCACTCTTCATTCATTCCGGCAAAGTCTGTCTCTTCAAGAAGGATGACTGTCGCACTCACGACTCGGTCAAGGGAACTGCCGGCAGCTTTAAGAATGGCAGACACATTCTCCAGGCACTGTCGGGTCTGGTCCTGGATTGTATCTCCAACAATCTTCCCGGTTTTGGGATCGTGCGGCCCCGTGCCTGAGACGAACACAAGACCGGCCGCTCGCACCGCCTGGCTGTATGTCGGCGGCGGAGATGGGGCGTTAGGCGTCCGAATGATGTCTCTAGTCATAAGCTTGTCCAGCGCTGAAACCGTTACCAGAATTGCCTTCGGCAATCTCCAGATTGTGATCTAGCGCCCTCGCCAGATGCAAGGTGAGATTCCCAAGCAGGTGTTTTGGCATCAGCGCCGATTTCAGACATTGCTCCTGGTCCCTAATCTTTGCTCTTCAAATTCTCACCAGCTCACGCTGAATCGCCCCTGTCACCCATGCGTTGCCCGGCGCGGTCAGCATGTTCACCTCGCTGCGCACGCCAAACTCCGGCAGATAAATGCCCGGCTCAACTGAAAAGCAAGTGTTGGGCAGGATGCGGCGCTCGTCGTGGGATTCGAGATTGTCAAGGTGCGCGCCGGGGCCGTGCAGCTCCTGCGCGATGCTGTGGCCGGTGCGATGGGTGAAGAATTCGCCAAAGCCCGCGGCCCGGATGACAGCGCGCGCAGCATCGTCCGGCTCCCATCCGAAGATCGTCCCACCTTCCGCAAACGCCTGCTCCACTTTGGCAATGGCAGCGTCGCGCGCGTTCCGCACAGTCTCAAAAACAAGTTGCTCGCGCTCGCTGGGCTCGCGTCCCACCACGCCCGTCCACGTAACGTCGTAGAAGATGCTGCCCGGCTTATCCACTCGCCCCCAGATGTCGATCAGCAAAAAATCGCCTTCGCCAATGGGCGCGGATTTTTCTGCCGTTGGCTCATAATGCGAGTCGGAGCTGTTGGCGTTGGCGCTGACGTTGGGCCCGTTTTCCCAGACCAGGCCCTCGCGGCGCATGGCCTCGCCCAGCCAGACGACAAGGTCGAATTCTGTCAGCCAGCCCGTGCCGGCGCCGGTCGGCCTTAAGCGGCGGGCAATCTCCTGCCAGCCCTCGGCGACAATCTTGTCGATGGCCTGCTGTGCAACGCCGTGGCTGGCAATCTGTTCCTCGTTCAGAACCGCCTCGAATTGGCTCACCAGGTCGGCCGAACTCACAATTTGCTTGCCCAGGCTGCGCAGAAAATCCACCGTGCCCGCATCCACCATCGAGACGTACATGATCGCGTTGTTGGGCGAATACTGCATTGCGATGCGCCGCGCATCGAAGAGCATTGCCTCAAGCCCAGCCGCGAGTTCCTGCCAGCTTGAGTATTGACCCTTGGCTCCTGGCAGCGAATCCAGGCGGCCTTGTTCAATTCTGTGAATGAGCTTGCGCGGCTCCCCCTTTGCGGGCACATAGTAGTACCAGCGGCGAGTGATGTGCGCCTTTTCATCCAGGCCCAGAATGCGTCCGCCGATGGGGTCGCGGTGGTGGTGATCGTAGAACAGCCAGCCGTCAAAGCCAGCCTCGGTGATTGCCGATTGAATCGCTTCGAGGTTCATACCGGCCATGATACGCGCCCGCTCAGCCGCGCAGGAAAACTCCCTACCGCAGCACCTCGAGCGGGAAGGAGTTGTCCAGGGCCGTGCGCAGGTGCAGCCGCAGCAGCGCCGGAAGGCAGCGCAGCACAAAGCCAAACGACTTGCGGTATTGCCCGCGCAGATCCAACAGCAGCTTCAGCGCCTGACTTTCTCCCAGCCTCTGCTGGAAGAAAGCCACCTCCTCATCTAAGGCAGTCGTCTTCCGGTGGTAGCAGAAGTAGCAGCTGTGCAGTGAGCGCTTGAGGGTACCCATGGCGTACCGGGTCGCGTCCGGCAGCAGCCTGTACGCCGCCAGGCTCAACAGCAGCTGGCAGGTGAAGTTAAAACCTGCCTTAAAGACATCCAGCCGGCGCACGTGCGGCGGCCTCAAGAGGGGCCGCAAATCCTCACCCCACGCCGTCTTCGAGGAGGCGATGACGTTGGCTAACACGATGCGATCGACAAAGAGCGCCTCCGCCGTCGTCAGGTCGAACACCCGAGCCACGTCGCCGGACAGCAGATCGCTCCGCGTGCAGACGAAGAAGGAGAGATCATTGCCCGTGCGTCCGGCGAAGGCCTGCAGCGAGTTGCGAGGCCCAGTCGGCTCCTTGAAGCCATGTTCGATTTCCAGACGGCAAACATCGTCGTACGCTCGCGAGCGCTCCTCCCGCGAGGCGCCATCCGGGAGGACGACGATTAAGTCCACGTCTGACCCCTGCCTAGCGAAGCCCCCCTTGGCCGCGCTGCCGAACAGGACGATAGACACCAATCCCCGGCCGTCTCGGCTGCATGCCTGAGCAATGGCATCGAGGTAGCCCCGGACGCGAGGAGGCAGATCGATCCCAGTGGGAACTGGCTGGCAGAAGGCAATCATGTCGTTACTTTACAGCAGACCGCCTGCGCGGGCGAACTCGACCAACATAGAACTGATGCATACAAGCCGCCACGGGCCATCAGCTCTGTCTGAGTGCCCTGCTCTCTCCTACTCGGCCGTGGTGCAGCGCCACTACGCGATCCACCGAGCGCAAGGGTGCCGGACGGTGCGCGATGAAAATCGCGGTAGGCCCGCGCCTAAAAGCGAATGCCTTCGCCCCGACTCTGGTCAGGCGAATGAATGCCTTGCTTTCTCCAAAAACAAGAACTGCGAAAGACCCCTGGTTCTTTCCCCCGTTTGCCGAAACATTTCAGATGCGTTTGCCGTGTCCGTGCCCCGTCCCTTCGCCAAGACGCAGCGGCTGATTAGGTAAGATGACAATGATTGGAGTATCGATGAGCATTCATGGCAGGATGCGCGGCGGTTCTTGGTATGTGTTTGTTTCTTTGCTGCTGACGGGGATTTTTCACTTGCCGGCATTGGCTCAGCCTAAGGCCGCTTCGCACTCGGTAACTGCGCCGTTTGTGATGCTAAGTGACCTGCACCTCGATCCATTTCACGATCCGGCAAAAGTGCCGTTGTTGGTGAAGGCCCCGGTGGATCAGTGGGAGTCGATTCTTGGTTCCCCCGCTTCACCCGCGCAAGCGGCGGATTTTGCAGCCGTCCAAAGTGCCTGTGGCGGTAAGCGAGGAGTCGATACACCGTACGCGCTATTCAACAGCAGCTTGCGCGCGGCCAAGGCTGATGCGCCGGATGCGAAGTTTGTCACGGTGAGCGGAGACCTGCTCGTGCATAACCTGGACTGCCGCTACCGCGCGGCGATGAAACTGCCCCAGGCCGCCATCGACGACGAGTCCGAGTCCGCAGAGTTCGCGGAGAAGACCACCGTGTTTGTCATGAAGCAGGTGGAGTCTGTGTTCGCGGGAATCCCGGTGTATCTTGCGCTCGGCAACAATGATTCGCGATGCAACCACAATCGCCTGGACGTGCACGATGCGTACCTGCGCGCAACTGCCCAGGCCGCGATCGATGGCCTGGTTGGGATCAGCGAGCCGGAGCGAAAGCAGGCGCTGGATACGTATGAGGCGGCAGGGTATTACGCTGTCACCATGGCAGCTCCCATGGAAAAGACGCGCCTGCTGGTGCTGGACGACATTTACATGATGTCGAAGTTTGCCACTTGCGAAGCCGACGACAAGAATCAGCAAGGCGCGCAGGAGCAGATGGCCTGGTTGACGAAAGAACTGGAGCGCGCTCGGCTGCGCGGCGAGCGCGTATGGGTGCTGGGACACGTTCCGCCTGAGGCGGATTTGAAGGGCTCGCTGGCAAAGGGGCTTGCGATGTGTATGGGCGGGGGCGCCGAAATGTTTTTGTCGTCCGACGCGTTGGAGTCCACGCTGACTAGCCATGCGGATGTGGTGCGCCTGGCAATCTTCGGGCATACGCACACTGACGAGCTGCATTTGCTGGGGACAAAGGAATCTGGAATTCCGGTGAAGGTAGTCGCCTCAGTCACGCCGGTCGATGGCAATACGCCGTCGTTCGTCGTAGGCAAGGCAGTCCCGGCTTCGGCCACGCTAGCCGACTATACGGTCTATGTCGCATCCAACAAAACCGGTATAGAAACCACATGGACCAAAGAATACGACTTCGACGAAACCTATCACGAGACCAGCTTCACGCCGAAGGCTCTCGACGATCTGGTCGGGCGTTTCCATGCGGACAGCGAAGGTGCAGGCGCGGAGAGCCAGGCCTACCAGCATTATTTCTACAAGGGCGAAACGAGGTCGCTGCCGGGGCCGCTTTGGCAAGGCTATGTATGCAGCCTCGATCACGCCACATCCGCGGGCTTCGCGGCTTGTGTTTGCGGCGGAAAATGATCGGACAGCTATTAAAGCGCCGCCAGCGCCGCCGCCTGATCCGGAAACAGTCCTGCGTACTTGGTAATGCCGACCATAGTGAACACTTTGACGAAGTGCGCCGACAACCCGAAAGCGGCGACTTTCTGGCCGGAAGTTTTGGCCTCAATCAAAAGTTGAATCACCAGCGCGATGCCGCTCGAGTTGATGTAATCCACCTTGGTAAAATCAAGCAGAATCAGCTTGGCTGTGTCTTTAGGCAGCGCCTGGTAGGTTCCCAGCACTGCGTCTTTAGAAGTGCTGGCAATGTCGCCCTCAAAGCGCAGAACCGTTACCGGGTGTCCGGCGGGGGAAGTGACCTGGTCAACGTGGGCCTTGGTTTCGCTTTGCACGATCGATGTTCTCCCTATTCCTGGTTATTCAAAGTAGCTATTCCGCTTCCTTATCCAGCCGGATCATCAGCCGGACATAACTGCTCTTGCCATTTGACCCTGCTACCCACTCCGCTTCGTCGACCAGCGCCTGGATCAGGAACATGCCCATGCCGCGCGGATCTTCCTCGCCGTGCATCTTGCGGTCAATGTCCGGCTTGGCCGGCTGCTTGCTCATGCCCTTGCCGTCGTCGATCACCTTCACTTCCAGCGAATCCTCGCCCGCTGAAAGCACCACCCCCACGCTCAGCTTCTCGTTCAGCCGGTTACCGTGCTCGATGGCGTTGATGCACGCTTCGGCCACAGCCGTCTTCAGGTCCTCAACGCGATCTTCGCGGAAGCCCATGAGCTTGGCCACTGACGCGGCCGTGCTCATCGCCACCTTCTCGAATCCCATTCGCGAAGGCAGCCGCACTTCCACGGTGGTGGTCTTCAACTCGCTCACGCCGGCATCTCCATCTCGCCGATTCCCCGGCAAAGCGTCAGTGCGGTCATGTCGTCCCCCTGCGGGCCGCCCTCGGAGAACTCCTCGATGGCTCCCCACAATGCATCGAGAATACCATCGGCCTTCACCGCTGGGCACTTAGAAAATTCTTCCAGCAGCCGTTCGGGGCCATATTCTTCATCTCCCCGGAACACTTCGGTTAGCCCGTCGGTGTAAAACAGCAGCCTCGTCCCTGGCTTGAAACTGTGCCGCTCAATGGAATATTGCATCCCCGGCAGCAGGCCCAGGGGCGTTCCGGCGGCATTGAACTGATGTGGCTCGGCGCCGGGAGCAACCAGAAAGCCGGGATTATGTCCCGCATTGACGACTTCGATTTGTCCGGCCTCAGGATGCAGTCTCACAAAAATAGCGGTCACATATCTCCGCCGCGCCTCTTCTCCCTCCTGATAGTGATGCTGATTCATTCTCGTCGCCAGTTGGTCCAGAGGTATCCCAGTCACAGCCATCGCGCGGAATGCGGAGCGGAAGCTGGTGGCCATAATCGCCGAGGCCAGCCCTTTGCCTGCCACGTCCGCCACTGCAATCAGCAGGCTTCCATCCGGCTGTTCCACCAGATCAAGGTAATCGCCGCCCACCTCGTAGCATGTGACCGAGCGGAAGCTCATCGTGTACCCGGCGATAGAAGGCAGCTGCTGCGGAAGCAGCGAGCGCTGAATCAGCCGCGCCGCGTCCAGGTCCTGCTGCACTCGCGCAAATTCGACATTGCGCTTGTGATTTCGCGCATTTTCCAGAGCCACAGCCGCCTGCAGCACAAGGCCCTCGATGAAGTCCGCCTCATAGAGGGTCAGCTCACGTCCCTCCGGCGCTGCCACCATGAGCTCAGCCATCACATTGCCGTCGCGGTCGGTTAGCGGATAATGGGCCAGCGCGGGACCGGTGGCGCCCGCCGCCCCGCTTTCGTCCGGAATGATCTCGTCCCCATAGGCCATCCCAGTCCCCGGAAACGCAGCCCCTGCCATCTCCAGTTCCCGCACTACGATCCGCAGCACCTGCTCAAGAACCTCTTCTTCGTGAATGGTCGAGTGGACCTGCCGGCTAGCCTCGAGCAGCGCCTGCAAGCGCGCCACCTGCTGCTGCAGGTCGATCGTCTCGTCATTCCCCGGGATATGAATACCCGCCGCCATCTCGCTCTATCCTCCGTGGATTCCCACTCTAACATGCCAGCGACTTCTTTATCTTTCAATCACAGCCCGAATATCCCTGGTCTCAAGTATCCGTTTGTCATACCCATGCTTGGCTACGGCTAACATTGCCTGCCCAATATCCCGCGTTGACAATACGTGATTCGGAAACGCCCACCGCAACCCGGGCAGCAGCGGCCTGCCAAGCGTGTAGAGAACCCAATATGCCGCGGTCTTTGACTTGACCCCATCCAGCGGCTCAATCAGCCCAGGGCGAAACATGTAAGCCTTCAACGGCAGACGCAGGAGCACATTTTCGGTCCGCCCTTTTACGCGTGCCCACATGGCGCGTCCCTGCTCCGAGCTATCTGTCCCCGCTCCCGAAACATAAATGAATGTCATTCCCGAATTGATCCTGCTCAGCGTCTCCGCGATCGGCAGGGTAAATCCATAAGTGATCCGTTCGTAGTCCGCCTCTTTCATTCCGCTCGAAGACACGCCGAGACAGAAGAAGCACGCATCGAATCCCACAAGCTCGCTCTCAATTCCCGCATAGCTCGTCAAATCGCCATGCACAATCTCGCGCAGCTTCGTATCCTGCATTCCAGTCGCAGTTCGCCCCACGGTGACTGCCAGTTCCACCTGCGGGTCGCGCAGGCCCTCCAGCAGCACTCCATGCCCAACCATCCCGGTTGCTCCAAAAACCAACACCTTCATTGCGCCCCCAATTCTTTTTCTGCAAGGCCCGTTTCAAGCATAATCCCAACATAATGACGGATACTCGTGGTGTGCACGCCGCTCTTTTTATTCCGGCTATTGCAGCTCTTATGGCTGCGCCGTCTCTCTGCGTCGCCCAACCCGCGGCCACTTGGCCTTCAGCTGTAGCTCACGCAGCACAATTCGCTCCGCAAGCGCGCATTGTGGTTCTCGACGTTGCGACCGGCCATCTGCTGGCCGCCAATCATTTGTCTGAGGCCGCCCGCACTCTCGCCGCTCCCGGCTCCACGCTCAAGCCGCTGGTGCTCTACGGCTTGGTCGCCGCAGGCCGCTGGGACCCATCCCGCCGCATTGCCTGCTCGCGAAAGCTCACCATCGCCGGCCGCTCACTGAACTGTTCTCACCCGCCCGCCGACCCCATGGATGCACGCCAGGCCCTCACCTGGTCCTGCAATACTTACTTCGCCGTTGTGGCCGGAGCTCTGGCTCCGGGCGAACTCCGCCAGTTACTCGCGCCTAGCGGGCTGTTGAGCCAGACTGGACTGCTAAGCCAGGCTGGGCTCGCCGGGTCGGAAGCAACCGCCGTCTTCCGCGATCCCAAAACTTCGGATCAAGGTCGCCTGACTGTTCTCGGAGTGGACGGCGTCAGGGTTACCCCGTTAGAGTTGGCGATGGCCTACCGCTGGCTGGCGATCCAGCATGCTGCTCATTCTGATTCCGCAGCAGCCCAGGTAACTCAGGCTGGGCTTCAAGACTCAGCCAGCTTTGGCATGGCCGGCGCAGCGTCTCTCGGTGAAGTTTCAATTGCCGGCAAAACCGGAACCGCCAGCCCTGAAGCTGGAACCCAGACCCACGGCTGGTTCATGGGTCTTGCGCCATCAGCCACGCCGCGTGTCGTGATTGCCATTTATCTTCCCGCCGGGCGCGGCTCTGATGCAGCCCGAGTAGCCGCCGATCTCCTCGCTCACTCGCCCCTGAGGCGCCAGCAATGAAAGCTCCTCGTAAAGCAGTTGGCCTCGCGCTGCTCCTGGCCGTGCTCATTGCGGCTCCGGCCCAATCTCCGGCTAAGTTATCTTCCAATCCTCCTGCAACTCTCCGAATAGGGCTCTGGACCCTCTGGCACGACAAGGAGATTGCTGTCTCACCCAACCCGGAAGGCTCAGCCACTTTCCGTGTTTGCGAAACCTGCACCGCATCTCCGTTGACCCAGCACCTGCAGGTACGCGCCAGCGAAGCGCGTCTCGCCCTCGCCGACAAACGCGAAGCAGAAACGGTTTGGCTTGCCGGCCCTGTCACAATAACCGCCCACGGCGAAACTCTGAGCCTCCGCAGTCCGCTGCGCATCTCCGCCCGCTCAGGCGAACTGGTCCTGGCCGTAACGCTCCCCGTCGAAACCTATGTCGAGCGGGTAGTGGCCAGCGAAAGCGGCCCCGCCGACGGCCCCGAGTCTCTCAAAGCTCTAGCCATCGTGGTCCGCACTTTTGCTCTGCAACAGGCCCACGGTCACGCTGACTACGATCTCTGCGACTCCACGCACTGCCAGCTTCTGCACTGGGGCGGAAAGCCAGATTCAACTGAAAAGCCAAGTGCCCCATCCGTTCCGCGGCCCTTTGCGGAATGGGTGGGAAGCCGTGCCGCCGCCCACGCGGCCACTCTCGCCACAGCCGGCGAAACCCTCTGGTTCCACGGCCAGCGCGCGCAAGCCTGGTTCCATCAAAACTGCGGTGGGCGCACCGCCTCGCCTCAGGAAGTCTGGCCGCCCACTACCACCCAGGGCCGCGATCTGGCCAGCAAGAAGATGCCGTGGCTCGTGTCGCGCATCGACCCTTTCTGCACCACCCGAGGCGCCCGCGAGTGGTCCGCCGAGATTTCAGTCCCGGATCTCACAGCCGCCTTGGCCAGAGCCGGCCTGGCCCGTTCCGGATGGAGCAGATTGACTGTTGTCCGACGCGGCGAGTCGGGCCGTGCAGTAGTCCTGGCAGTAGATTCCGCCCAAATCTCAGCCGAAGACTTTCGCTTGGCAGTGGGACGGACCCTTGGCTGGAACAAGATCCTGAGCACCTGGTTTGAAGTTTCACGCCAGGGTGACAGTTTCTTGTTTCATGGGCGCGGGTCGGGTCACGGCGTGGGTCTTTGCCAGGCCGGAGCCGCCGCCATGTCCGCACAGGGCCGCGACTCTGCGCAGATTCTCTCCCAGTATTTTCCCGGCGCAATCGCAGCCGATGAATCCACCGGCCAGCCTTGGCAAATTCTCCATGGCCGGGGTTTTGTGCTTGAAACCCTCAACCCCGCCGACTCCGCCGATCTTCCTCAACTCAATCAAGCCCTTGCCGATGCGGAAGCCCGCTCCGGACTTCAGCCCAAACAGCCCATCACCGTCCGCGTCTTCAGTTCCACCAACGCGTTTCGCGATGCGACGGGGGCTCCAGGCTGGGTAGCGGCTTTTACAGAAGGAAACTGGATCGCAACTCAGCCCCTTTCTACGCTGGCTGCTCGCAAGCTACTCGTCTCCGTAGTTCGTCACGAATTTCTGCACGCTTTGATTGAAACTCAGGCCGCGCCGGCCACTCCGCTGTGGTTTCGCGAGGGACTGGTCGAGGTTTTTGACACCGGGAGCAAGCGCGAAAATCCGGCGCCCACCCTCACGCTCGACCAGATCGACCGCGAGCTCGCCCACGCAGCTACCGAGTCGCAGTCCCAGGCAGCTCATCGCGCCGCCGCCCGGTACGCCGAGCGCATTCTCATCCGCTTCGGCCGCGATCAGGTCATGGACTGGCTCCGCAACAGCCTGCCCGCCAGCGCTCTTGCCAGCCTTAAATAAACGCACTCTGCCCAGCCGGTTTATCCTTGCAACGATGCGTCAGACCTTATCCATTGCAATGATTGCCATGAACGAGGAGGCGAACCTGCCTCGCACCCTCGACAGTGTGCGTTGGGCCGACGAAATCGTGATCGTCGACTCCGGCTCCACCGACCGCACCCTCGAAATTGCCCATTCCTTCGGCGCCAAAACTACTTATCACGCAATCACCGGCCACGGCGAACAGAAAAACATTGCTCTCGATCTCTGCACCTCGAACTGGATTCTGCTTCTCGATGCCGACGAAGTTCTTACGCCGGAGTTACAGCAGGAAATACGCCAGCTTCTGGCCTGCGAAGATGGAGCCGTCCCCAAATTTGGTGCTTATTGGATTCCACGCCTCAACCTGATATTTGGCCGATGGGTGCGTCACGGGGGCTTTTATCCCGACCGCAAGCTAAGGCTCTTCAAATGCGGCTCCGCCCGGCTTAGAGAAGGTGTCGGCCCGCATAGCACCCCTCAGTTTCTGGGTCCCAAGGGCAAGCTCAAGCACGACATGCTCCACTACGCCTATCCCACCCTGACCATTTATCTGGAACACATGAATCGGTATAGCTCTGAGATAGCCAGGCTACTCTACAAGAAAGGCCGCACCAGTAACTCATGGCTGGCGTTTCTCTGGAACGCCGTAGCCAACCCCGCAGCAACGTTTATCTATAACTACTTTTTTCGCCTGGGGTTCTTGGATGGCCGCGAGGGCCTGCTGCTTCACCTGAACCACTCCGTCTACATCCACTGGAAATTCATCAAAGCCTGGCGGCTCGGGCAGGGCAAGGAGTAACTTAAAACTTGTTCAGCTTTCCTCTTCAATCGTGCTGCTCCGGCGGTGGCGCCTCAATGGCGGCAGTTTGTCTTCGTTCGGGCGGTCCAACCGGCACCGGCACTGGCACCACAACCTCCTCGAACGGCGGTTCTTGCCGGCCAAACAGCGTAGCCACCCACCCCAGCAGAAAAACCCAGCTCCCCACCGCCAGTAGATAGGTCGCAGCCAGCTTCCACCCCACGTGCCAGACCTGTGCTGATACCGTCCCGCTCGGCCCAACTGCAAAGAACTTGCTGGGCAGCCACACCGCCGCCAGCGATGCCACAACCACTGCCGGCCACCAACGCCAGTTGAACAAAATCCGCAAAATGCTCCGCAACGGCAGCCGCCATCCCCATTGCGCGGTAGCGACCGCGTAAGGGATCACCTTCGCCGGTATCGCCACCCAGCGAATTGCCCATTCCAGGAAGCTCAAATCGCGGACAATGTGCGCAAACGAAAGATAAGTAACCCGCGCATGAGGTGAGGCCTTTGAGTTGAGGTAACCCGCCCAGAGCGGAAATTGGTCGTCGCACCAATCGAGAATCCACCAACTCAACCAGACCACAACGATCCACACCAGCAGCGTCATCGCACCCCACACCAGCTTCACCCGCTTGCCGTCGTCGTCCGCCAGTTTCCGTATTGTCCCCGCTTGCAACTCAAGCGCAGAAATTATTAGCAGCAGAGGAATCAGCAGCGAAAAAGCCACCTGCCAGTCGTGCTTGTCGGGCAGCCGTGTCCACGCGAGGGCGGCGAGAATCAGCAGCAGCGTCCCGCAGAACTGACCTGCGACCCAGCGCCGCGCCGTCCATAACCGGCCAAATAATCCCCCCGGAATTCTCATTGCCGCACCTCCAGAGTTGCGGGGTCGCTTGTCGCCTGAACATTCGATTGATACATTGGTCCCGCCTGCGCCGGACTTATCGCGAACTTACCCGGAGTTACCACCTTAAGCAGATACACATACTCACGCCGGCGGCTAAAGTCCGTATTGAAAAATGCGGCTCGATCATCGTGAAATTCCTTTCGCGTGAACCAATCCGCCCACCAGTCCGGCTTGTTATTCAGCGTGTAAAGTCCGGTGTTTGCCATAAACTCCGTCCCCGCCGGAATCGGATCCTCAGCCAGTAGATACTTCCAGTCAGTGCCGTTGACCGCCAGCTTTACCGCGATAATGTCGCCCACATCTACGGGTCCACTGAGCGGGACCAAATCGTAAGTGATCGGATCGCTCGGCGAGGCCTGCTTCTTTGCCAGCACGAAGTAGTCGCGAGTGATATTCAGCGCCAATTGCTCCTTCTGGAACTCCGACTTATCCGCGGAATACCAGGTGCTCTCTGCGGACCAGTAAGTAATCCCATTGCCGCTCTTGCGAATCGTAATCTGCCCGCCGTTGCCCAATTGCGCCGCTGGAACTGCGATTTTCCATGGAAGCGCGAAGCCATCGCCGGCGCCAAAGTGACGTTTGCCCACGCTTGTCCCGTTCACCAGCACATCCACATCCGATGTGTTGGCTAACTCGCCGCTCAGAGCCAGGTAGTCAGTAAGTCCCTGTATGACCATTGAGGTCTGCTTGGTCGAGTACCAGTAATCTCCATTGCGATTCTTGGCCAACCAAAGCGCCGCCTTCGGAAGCAGACCACTCGCCCGATCTTGCCGAGCCAGCAACTTCACCGCAAAGGCCGTCGTCTCAGGCGCGGTGTCGCCCCAGAAGTCCAGTAGCTCATCGTAGTTTCCCGACCAGTAGGCCTCGGAGTCGGTGACCTTTGCCTTCTTCTCAACCAAATTCGCTGCCTCTTTCGCGCGCCCATCGCCGCCGGCGTCAAGCGCAAGGCCAATCAGCGCCAAACCTTCGTCGCTCACCTTGCCGCGGCTCCCCCACGCCTGATCGACAGCATCTTTCGGTGCGCCGCCAGTGGTGGCGAGCGCATACACCGTGTAAGCCCGCAGGTCGGCCAGCATGTTCGGGTGCGCCGTCAGCGCGTTCTGCAACCATTGCCGCGCGTTCGACAGCCGTTCGTCGTTGATCTTGTAGCCCGCATCCTTCGCCTGTCCCAGCCCGCTCACAACATAGGCAGTCATAAACACGCGGCTCTCATCGTCGGGCCACCAGCCCCAGCCGTTATCGTCATGCTGAAAACTGTAAAGCCGCTCGAGGCCTGCCTGCACCTCATCGTTCAGCGTGGCCCTGTCGATCGGCGATTTCAGGTGCAGTTTATCCACCGCCTGGGCCACAATTACATCCGGAAGGAAGCTCGACATAGTCTGTTCCGTGCAACCCCACGGATAACCTGTCAGGTAATCCAGGGCTTCAAACACGGTACCGGCCACGCTGGGCGCGACAGTAATAGTTAGCCCTCGCGTGCCCGCATCCGAGTAAGGCGGATAGCTGTAACTCCAGCTAACCTGCCCGGCTCCTGAAAACGCCACCCCTGACCCTGTCGCACGCTGCTTCACGCCAAACGGCAACACCGGCAGTGTCATCTCCAGTGCGTCGGACTCTTCGTTGGTTAGTGCCTTGGCCGTCAGCACTGCATTACCAGTGGCGTGCGCCTTCACGCGCCAATCCACATAACTCTCGCCTTTGGCGGGAATGCTTGTCTTTTGTGACTGCCCTCCGATAACATCCAGGCCGGTAACATCCAGAGCAAAGGTCACATCCTTTGCGGATTCCAGATAGTTATGCGCAATTACCCGCACTGTGGTCTCGTCTCCCTGCCGGAAGAATCGTGGCACGGCAAGCCGCACAATCAGGTTTTTGCGCACCAGCACACGTGTTACAACGCCACCGGCTTTACCATCGTCTGTAATCGCGCGAATCGTGGTGCGCCACGTTGTGAGCGAATCCGGGAAGTTGAACTCGACATGCGCGTGGCCATCGGAGCCCGTATGCACATTGGGGTTCCAGTAGGCCGTATCCGGAAACGCCTTTCGCACTTTCGGCACGACCAGGTCCGACCCCGGCTTTACCTGCGCCATGCGCGGATGGTAGAGCCCAGCGGCCTGAGCCAGAAGCGGACTCTTCAATCCAGCCTCACCGGAGAAGAAAAATGTGAACGACGACTGCGGATCGAGCTCGACCTCTCGCCTCGGATAGAACTGAGCCACGATGTCTCCGCTCTCATCGGGGCGCACCGAGTAAAGCGCCTCATCGACCTCGCCAAAGCTCAAATCCGCTTCCACTGGTTTGCCTTTGTAATCCAACGCCAGCACATCGAAGCTGCCCTTTTCACCAGGCACATAAGTAGGCTTGCTCGGCGTAGCCGTAACGGTCAATGTTCGCTCCAACAGCGGTACCTTCAGACTCTTCTGCGCAGTTATTACCTGATCGTCATGGACAATCACCGCACTGATCACGAGGTTAGGCTGCGCCTTGGTGGTAATAGGAATATCAAATGCGAAGTTCTGCTCCGTCGCGTGTATCAATTGCCGCGACTGCACCGAGTCACCCTCGGCCGTAACTACTGCCCATGACTCGGGCAATCCCGTCACAAGCAACAGATGGGCTACATCACCCACCTGATAACTCTTCTTATCCGCAACAATCTGCGCCTGAGTGTTCTGGTTGTACCACTCACCCGCATTGTTCCATATCCAGATCCAAGTCCGTCCTTCAACCGTTCTTCTCTCCGGTGTCTCGGCGCTCGCCGTCACGCTGAAATCGCCGCTGCTAGTTATGACGAAATCGGCCAGTGCAGTCCCATCCGCGCTAGTTACAACATCGCGGCTTGTTACCGGCATGTCTGCAAGCTTATGAGTAACCGAATCCCATTTCCGCAAGTTCACCGCGATGTGAACTGCGGTCTGCACCGGCTTACCGTCGTAATCCTGCGCCGTTACTTTCACCTTGGGCGACTGGCCCGGTTCGAAGACATAGCTCGTCGGCTCTACTTTAAGCCTGAATGACCCATAAGTCGCGAGCACGGTCGAGTGGCCACTGACTTCGCGATTGGCCGCATCGGTAACTCGCGCTTCGATGCGATAATCCTGATCATTGTGCTTTCCGTCAACTGCGGTCGGCACTGTAACCGTCAGCCGACCGTTTGCGTCGAGCACACCCTCATGTTCCTGCTGCTCGGTTTCGTCATAGTTGTAGTCTGCGTCACCGGAATCATCGACTGAGCCTTCATCATCGGCCGCATCGCTGTCGTCCTGGTCCTGATCCCACCACCAGTGCTGCGAAGTATGCACGACATACTTCACCTTCACGCTAGCAACCGGCTCGCCGAAGAAGTACCGCGCCTCAATCACTGCCTGAATCGCGTTGCCCTGCAAGACACGCTGTACTGAAGGTTTCACCGTCGACCTGGTACTCAGGCTTCTTATACTCCTCGACATAAAAACTGCCATTGCCAAAGCCGTTCTCAGCGCCTTTGTTGTCGCTCAACACAATGTTGTAAAAGCCCAGCCTCGCATCTGCCGCCAGCGTCACGTCCGCGGTCACCGTTCCATGCGCGGAAACCGTCACATCCTGCTTGAACACGCTCTTGTTGTCTGCGTCGTTCACGGTTAAACCCAGCGTCTGCTCGTCGGGCAGATCCAGCGCGTCTTTGTCTTCCTTCCTGACGACGCCTTGATATGAACCGTATGTCCGGGTCGGTAGACAGGCCGATCGGTGTAGACATAACTCTTGATAGAGGACGATGTATCTCCGCTGAACCCATAACTCCACGGGGTTACCATCGCCGCGTCGGCGCCGTGCCGCGCCAGAATCCATACATTCTCCGGCTCGGCTCCCTGGGCTGCGCCGCGCACGTTCATCGTCAATGATGTCAGGCCATCCCGCACCGGTCCTGCCTGATGACTGCAGCTTCCGCCGCCCACAGCGCCACGTCCGCCTTCTCGATCGGCGCGCCCGTCTTGCGATTGGCCACATAGAGACTGCGCTGCCATTCGCGCGCGCTCCACGATCGCGATAGTAGTCACAATAGCAACCGTGTAGGCCTTGTACGTTCCGTCTGTCGCCTCGATCAGATAAATGCCCGCGCCAAGTCCGTCGATGGGCAACTGCTGCGTCTCGCTCACCAGCGCCGGCGGCAGCCTCCAGCTTCCATCGCGCTACAAGCTGGCTCTCGTTCAGCAGCGGAATCTGCGCAAACTGCGTCGCCCCCAGCACCTGGCTGCGCTTGCCCATCTTGCCCTGCTGCTCGCGAAAGCTGTCGCGCGCGCCGTCGGTAAACTGCCCGCGGAAGAAATGCCGCACCGTGAACCACAAATGCGCTTTGTAATCGTGAATGCGCTCGATCCACGTCCGCTCGTCGATCTGCTCCGTCGGCGACCACGAACCTTCGCCCCAAAAGCTGTACGTCTTTCAAGCCCGAGAAAAACTTCTGCGCATCGCGCACTTTGTAGACGCGAAACTCAAGCGCCGGCACATTGCGCGCGAGCAGTTGGATCTTCACACTTTCACCCGGCGAGAAGGTCCGCGTAGTCGATAGCGAAAATGAGCGCGGCGCATCCTTCGCCGCTGCCGGCTCGGCGAGCGAACAGCAAGAAGCAGAATGATGCAGAAAGCAGCGACTTTTGCAGCCTCATAAAGTTCCTCGCAGAATATTCCATCGATAAACGCCGAGAAAGTTGGGATTGGCGGCCATCGGCCTCCATTGCGGCTGCGGATGATCGAGAAACTCCGCCAACGCCACGCGGCGCAACTCGCCGGCCTGACCATGATCGGGGCCCCCAAGGACAGGTCTTCGTCCGTGGGGTGAATGATCCTCGCCCGTGTCGTAGACCACCGCAGCCTGCCCGCCGATGCGGGTCACAATCATCGAGTGCCAGGGCGACGACTGGCCAAACTGCCTGTAAAACAGCAGGTCTCCCGGCTGAGCCTGCGTGCACGTCGCGGCTGACGAGAAACGCATTGCGCTCGACCAGAGTTTTCGCGTCGGCAAACTGCGCAAAGGCTCCGTTGGTCGCGTCCGCGGCTTCAAAGCTGCCCGGCCGCACCCGGAACAGCCCTGCGCCTAACGGCGTTTCCGGATAGCGCCAGGCACGAATTTCGCCGGGCAGCGCCGCAACTTCAATTCCCGAGGTTACAAACCAGTGTATCGTCGTGCCGCTTCAGCGCCTCGCGATAGGAGTAGCGCAACAGGCTCGCGCAGTCCGTAATCTCCGCCGGGATTTCTGCACTTAGGCCGAATCGCCTGGTAGTCGGCAATCAACGTGAACCACTGGCGGAACGCTGCCTGATCTGCCGGATCGGTCAGGCGGAGGAAGTCCGGAGTTCCATCACCAAATCGGTCGGTCCACGCGCGCGTATTCCAATCTACTTCTCCGCTGTGGTGTGGCCTGTAGCTTGCCGCACGGGCCGCCGCCATCGCTACCGCGGAGCCCTGTCCCGCCTGCCCAACCTTGCGCCGGCCATGACCATGCGCAAACACAAACAGCCGCAGCAACAGCAGCAGAACGGCAAGCGCAACAAAGCCTGCCAGAACCAGACTCTGTAGCCGCGACTTTTCGTGGGAAGCCATGGAAGAAGACGATGCGAAACGAACTCATCTTATCGCGAATTGGGCATGCCCGGCGCAAATCACGACGAAATGTTGTCGTTACCGTTTAAGCCCCTCCGGTTGAGGATCGCATCGCCCCCGTTTTGGAAGCATGAAGGCCCTCCAACTCGCGCTGGAGGGCCTTCAAAGTCAGACTGAAGCAAGCTACGCAGTGATCGTTCGCGTCGGCTTCGATCCCCACAGCCCATAGTACGCGATGTAGAGATAGCAGATAACCGGAATGACAAACGAATGCTGAATGCCGACCTTGTCCGCCAGCGCGCCGATAAGGTAGGGAATCACGGCCCCGCCCACGACCGCGGTCATGATCAGCCCCGAGCCCTTGCTGGTCATCGGTCCCAGCCCGGCGATGCCCAGCGTAAAGATGTTGGGGAACATAACGGAGTTGAAAAATCCGCACAGCACCAGGGTCCCGATGGCCACCTCTCCGCTGGTGAACATCGAAATGGTAATGAGGATCGCCGCGGTAAAGCCGAAGATGCCCAGCAACTTTCCGGCCTTCACCTTGGTCATGATTCCGGCGCCAAGCAAGCGGCCAACCAGCGCGCCGAACCAGTAAAGCGAGACCAGATACGACGCGGTTTTGGCGCTGCTCATGCCCTGCTGGTTAAAGTAGTTGACAGCGATCGACGCCAGGCCCACTTCCACGCCAACATAGAAGAAGATGCCCAGCGCGCCCAGGACCGTATGCTTGTATGCCCAGATGCTGCGGCTCAGAATCGGATCGCCTTCCTTGGCGGGACGGAAGGCCTGCGTTTGTTGAATGGGGGGCAGGTGCATGAAGGCAACCGCCAGACCCAACAGCAGCAGACCGCCGGCAATCAGCAATATAGGGCCCACGCACCGTGTCGGCCACGCTTGCAGGCGAAGCTAACTTGGCGGGATCGGTGAGTATGTATGCGCCGGCAATGAGCGGGGCTATGGTTCCTCCGATGGAATTAAAAGCCTGCGCAAGGTTCAGCCGGATGGACGCACTGCTCTCAGGGCCGAGAATGGAGACGTACGGATTCGCCGAGGTCTGCAGGGCGGTGACTCCCGCTCCCACGATGAAGACTGCGGTGAGAAACAGCGGGAAGCTGACCATCTTGGCAGCCGGAATGAACAACAGGCAACCCACAACCTGAATAAACAGCGAGACCACCATTGTTCGCTTGTAACCAATGGTCTCAATCAGCTTCGAAGTCGGCGCTGAAAACACAAAGTACGCCAGGAAAAATGCAGACTCGGCCAGCATTGCCCATGCATACGACAGGGCGAAAATCGCTTTCAGATGTGGAACCAGCGCCATGTTCAGGTTGGTAATAAACCCGAAGATGAAAAACAGCGCAGTGACGATAATGAACGGGACAAAGTACCCCGGTGATGTGAGCGCCGCAGATTGCTTTTGTGCTGCCATAAGATGTGATTCCCCGCTTCCTCAATAAAGTTTGCCCGGTTTAGGGCCTGTTTCTGCATTGTGGCTACGGGATTTTTCCGGAGCGATTGACGTTGGTTGCCGCCAAGTGGGCACTCCAGTTGGATTGCCCTGGCCCGGAATCCCGGCTCTTTTCAACCACACAACACTATATTGAAGACCCCCCGATGGGGAAGTGACGAAAACCGATTGAGCAGCCGCGCGAGTCACTTTCAATCCTCAACTCCCTTCGCGGACGCATCGGGCGCTACCACAATGTCAAAGCGAGGTTCCCCGAACCGCGCGAAAATGCCGTATCCTCATAGCAAAGCGAGGAGTACCTGTGCCCACAGCGACGTTGAGCGGCGCCAAGTTGAAAAGGGTTCTTGCAGCCCTTGAAGGCAATTGGCAGGCAGAGATGGAGGGTTACAACACCTATCTGGCTCTGGCGGAACGCGATACGGACCCGGTGCGCGCCCAGGTGCTGCGCCATCTGGCCGCTGCAGAATTGGAGCATGCCGCCCTGTGGCATGGCCGCATCATCGAACTGGGCGGTTCTGAGCCGGTCTATACCGGCAGCGCTCACGGCGAGGCAGATTCCCTGGCCAGTCGCGCCGGCGGCGTTCGCATGGCGCTGCGCCGGCTTGAAATCGAGGAAAGCCGTCACATCGCCAACTACGGCGAACAGCTCAAGGCGCTGGGCGACGAGGGTTCCATCGCCATTCTCGATCATGTCATTGAGGACGAGAAGGATCACTACCGGGAGCTCGGATCGCTGCTTCGCGGCCATTACACTGCCCACGCCGGCGCGCCCAAAATCGACGCCAAGGCGGTTCTCGATGAGCTTCTCGCCAAGCGCAACCAGGGCCGAAAGCAGCCAGGCGCATGGATCGGCGACGCGATCTACGGCGTCAACGACGGCCTGGGAGCTATCTTCGGCATCGTCTCCGGCGTCTCCGGCGCAACTGCCGGCGACAGCAAATATGTGCTTCTTGCGGGCCTTTCCGGCATGATCGCCTCCGCGCTCTGCATGGGTTCAGGCGCTTATCTCGCCGCCAAGAGCGAGCGCGAAATCTACCAGGCCGAATTGGCCCGCGAGCGCGAAGCCATCCAGATGAACGGCCCCGAGGCTCGCGAGCTTCTTTCGCTCTACTACCAGGTGAAGGGCCTGCCCGAGGCCGACGCATTGCACATGGTCAACCACATCGCCAGCGATCCCGAGCAGTTGCTTCGCGCGCTGGCCACCGAACGGCTCGGTTCGTCCGAAGAAGCGCTGTCGAATCCGATGGTCTCGGCAAGCTCCGGCGCACTCTCCACCGCTATCGGCGCATCCATCCCCATCATCCCATTTTTCTTCATGTCGGGCATCAATGCCGTCATCGCCGCCGCCGTCATTTCGCTGGCCGCCCACTTCGCTGTTGGCGCAGCCAAGTCGCTGATCACAGTGCGATCGTGGTGGTCTTCAGGATTTGAGATGACCGTAGTAGGCGCAGTCGAAGGCGCGGTTACATACGGGATCGGAATTCTGCTGGGCAAAGGCGGAGTCTAACCGGCTCATTCAAGCGACCGATCAAACCAGCTTCATCCTCTCCGGATCCCAGCTCACAATCGTCCCGCGCTCCATGCTCAGATTGCTCAGCAGCGCCGCTCCCGCCGCGCGGAAGCCGAACACCGCATCTTCCACCACCGGTTGGCGCGACCGAACCGATGCAAAGAAGTTCTTGAAGTGATCGTAGCTGTCGCTGTATCCCGGCGGCGCAACAAATTTCTCGTATCCCACCGGCGGCGCTCCTTCAGGATGCGTGCGACGGATATTTCTTGCTTGTACTGCGGCGATAATCTGCTTCTGCATCGCCTCGGTAAAGGTGTCGATGGTGTATCCCGGCGCTTTTTCGCGCGGCACGCGGTTCACGCTCACTCGCGCCGCCGCCAATCTCCATCGTTCCTTCTGAGCCGGTAAAGATCAGCCCTTCGCTCTCTTCGCCGCCGTCCACAAAGTTCACGTGCAGGCTCAGGTTGAAGCCCTCGCGATAGTCGAACAGACCCAGCATCACGTCGGGCACGTCGCGCCCATCTTTCCAGAAGCGCAGGCCGCCCGTTGCCATGCCGCGCGTGGGCCCATGCGAGCCGGTGATGAAGTGCGTGCCGCTGAAGAGATGCACAAACAGGTCGCCGGCCACGCCGCTGCCATAGGCCTTCCACTTGCGCCACTGGAAGAAATGCTCGGCATTGAATGGAATCTTCGGCGCGGTGCCGAGAAAGCGCGGCCAGTCGCAGGTTTCCGGCGAGGCATCGAGCGGCACGGTATAGCTCCACGCGCCCATCGTGGAGTTGCGATCCCAGCGCGCCGTCACCATGTTGAGCTCGCCGATCGCGCCCGCGGCGAGCAGTTCCTTAGCCTTCGCGTAGATCACCGAACTCACGCGCTGGCTGCCTACCTGCAGAATCCGATTGGTCGCGCGCGCCGTTTCGATCATCTCCGGCCCGTCGGCATAGAGATGGATCATCGGCTTCTCGCAGTAAACATCCTTGCCGGCCTTCATCGCGTCGACTGAGGCCTGCTTGTGCCAGTGGTCGGGCGTGCCGACGATCACCGCGTCAATGTCTTTGCGCGCGAGAATCTCGTTGTAGTCGCGGGTGGTAAAGATGTCGTCGCCCCAGAGCTCTTTGCTGTGCTCGAGCCGGCCGTTGTAGCAATCGGCCACGGCCACCAGCTTCACGCCCGGAACCTCGAACGCGCGTCTTGGTGTCGCCCATGCCCTGGCCGCCCGCGCCGATCAGCGCGATCTGGATGTGATCGTTGGCCGCAATCGGCTGCGCAGGTTCATCTTGCGCTAATGACAGCGCGTGAAGCCGCGATCCCAGCAGCGTTCCCGTCGTCGCCGCGCTTGCCGCCGTCAGAAATCTCCTGCGATTCAAGATCTCCATTTCCGCACCTCACCCACTCGAATTTACCCCGTCTGCAACGATACACCGCCAAGGAGACTGGCATCATCTGCCCCCTGAGCCGCTAGAATGGTTCCGGCCTTCGCTGCCGAGGAAATGTGTACCCATGCAAAAATCCGCTTTTTGCCTTCTCGCTCTTGCCGCAACCCTCTCGCCCTGTGTTTCAGCCCTGGGCCAAACTGCTCCGCAAATCGTCATCGAGAAAAACGTCGCCATGAAGGCCCGTGACGGCGTAACTCTGCGCGCCGACATTTATCGCCCCGCCGGTGATGGCGCCTTTCCCGTCCTGCTGACGCGAACGCCTTATAACAAGGACGGCGCAGCTTCCTTTGGCCAGAAAGGCGTTGCGCGCGGATTCATGGTTGTTGCACAGGATGTGCGCGGCCGCTTTGCCTCAGAAGGCGACTGGTATCCCTTCAAGAACGAAATCAATGATGGCTACGACACGGTGGAGTGGGCCGCCACGCTTCCGCATTCGAATGGCAAAGTCGGCATGTTCAGTGGCTCCTATGTGGGCGCAACGCAGATGCTCGCCGCCATCGGTCATCCTCCGCATCTGGCTGGAATCTGTCCCGTCGTCACGGCCAGCAACTACCACGAAAACTGGACCTACCAGGGCGGCGCGTTTGAGCAGTGGTTCAACGAGTCGTGGACCTCGTCGCTTGCGCAGGACACACTCGACCGGCATGTAGCGGCGGCGAAGAATGCACTCGTGGGCAGCACCGTTCTGCCGCTCAAGCAATATCCGGTCTTCAATGTTTCTACCGGTCTTGATGGCCAAGGGCTCACCCGCGCGCTTGCTCCTTACTTTCTCGATTGGCTCGATCACCCGACCTATGACGACTATTGGAAGCAGTGGTCCATCGAGGAGAATTATCAAAACATTCAGGTCCCGTCGCTCACCATCACCGCCTGGTACGACATCTTTCAGGGTGGATCGATTCGCAACTACCTCGGATTGAAGGCGCACGCCGGCAACGAAGCAGCACGAAACGGCCAGCACCTGCTGGTTGCCATCGGCGGACACTCCGGCTCGGGGCGCAAGATTGGCGAAATCGATTTCGGCCCCAACGCTGCCTTCGACGAGAGCGCAATCACCCTCGACTGGTACGACTATCTGTTCCTGGGCAAGCAGAATCAGTTTGCCTCTGACAAGCCGGTCACAATTTTTGTCATGGGCAAGAACGAATGGCGCAATGAGGCCGCCTGGCCGCTAGAGCGAGCTCAAAATGCACGCTATCTTCTTGAGTCTGGCGGCCACGCGAATTCAGCTATTGGAGATGGTGCATTGACGACGGTGGTCGCCGGCCAACTTGCGCCGAACGATGTCTATGTCTACGACCCCGCCAATCCTGTTCCCACCGTTGGCGGCCCTTTGTGCTGCGACCCCGTTCACCTGGCGCCTGGCCCCCGGGACCAGAAGCAGGTCGAGGCCCGTTCCGATGTGCTTGTCTACTCAACGTCTCCACTCGAAGCGGACATCGAAGTAACTGGCCCCATAACTCTGGACTTATTCGCCAAATCATCTGCGGCCGATACGGATTTTACCGGCAAGTTAGTCGATGTAGCTCCGGATGGCGCCGCGATCAACCTGACTGAAGGCATTCTGCGCGCACGTTATCGCGAGTCGACGAGCACGGCCACTCCCATTGTTCCCGGCCAGATCTATGAGTACAAAATCGATCTCTGGTCCACCAGCAATGTGTTTCTGAAGGGCCACAGGATTCGCCTGGAAGTAAGCAGCAGTAACTTCCCGCGCTTCGACCGCAACCTGAACACCGGCAAGGACGCGAGCACAGATGCAACGATGGTGAAGGCGACAAATACCATCCTTCACGACGCTTCACACCCCAGCGCGTTGATTTTGCCCGTGGCGCCGAGGTAGTGGATTTAAGTTGGTTCTTGATTTGAAGGTCCATGCCCCAGCGCCTGTGCTAAGTGAAGTTGAAGAGGAGTCTCAGCTTTGGGCACGGAGAGAATCTGGCCGATGAAGTGTTGTGTTTTTTACGCGACTAATTGACCAACTGACCCGCTGACTCGCCAATCGCCAGTAGCTCCTTTGCAGCCTTCCGCCCCAGTGCGAATACAGTCCGAAATTCCAATTCCGTCGTATGCATTCCCCGCCAGCCGCAGCCCCGGAAGTTCCGCGACCCGCGCTGCGATGCGCTCGATACGTTGTTGATGGCCTACGGCATACTGCGCCATCGCCCGCCGCCAACGCGAAACCCGCGTATGATCTGGCTCAATACCCAGTCCAATCACGTCCTCGCCGAAAATCTCCGCAAGCTCCCGTCGCACAACATCTACCAGTGCTCCGTCCGATTCCGCGAGCAGCGCCTCATTCTTCATGCCGCCCAAAAACGCCCGCAGCACAGCCTTTCCCGGCGGCGTCCGTCCCAGAAATTTGCGGTGCACAAAAGTACACGCCAGCATCGCACGCTTCTCGCTGGCTGGAACCAAAAACCCAAATCCATCAGGCAACTCTCCGAGGTTGGCTTCGTCGTAGATCAGGTTCACCGTGATTGAAGACGAGTAGGGAATTGCCGCAAGCTCCTCACCCAGCGCCGCGTCCACATTGCCCAGCAGAACAGCAGCTGCCCACGCTGGAATAGCCAAAATCACCGCGTCGAAGATCTCCTTATTCCCCGCCGACTCGACCTTCCATCCGGCTTTAACTAGCTCCAGCGCGCTGACAGCGGTCGAGCACCTCAGCGAACCTGCATCGAGTCGCGCGACCAGAGCATCGATGAATTGCTGCATTCCGCCACGCAACGTCGTAAAAATTGGCCGAGCGCCGGACTTGACGCCCTGCCCATGCAAATTTGCGCTCTTTTGCGCAGCTGCACTTGCCCGCATCTTGCGGTGCGCGGCAAGCATGCCTCGCGTCAGCGAGCCATACTCGTTCTCCATCTCTACCAACCGCGGCAGCACCGCTCGTGCGCTCAGTTGCGCCGCGTCTCCACCATAGATTCCGCTCAGCAATGGATCGGCAAGCCGGTCCACTGCCTCCGCGCCATAGTGCCGCTTCACCAGCGCAGCTACAGATTCATCCGCTTGCCCTCTCGGCCGCCGAGGATGCAGTAGCTCAATACCCATGCGCAGCTTCGTCGTCAAGCCGAACAGCCGCGTCGTCACAGTGGGAATCAGTTTCGTCGGCACCAGGAACATAAGCCCGTCTGGCAGAGCCACGAGCCGATTCTTCACCACAATGTATGTCTTCCGTGCCGCGTCGTTTGAGGGCATCAGGTCGCCGCTCAGGCCAAGCTCACGGCACAGCTCTGCCGCCGCCTGCTTCTCCGTCAAGAAGGAATCCGGACCCCGCTCCAGCACAACGCCGTCTACAATCTCCGACGCCAGGGTCCCGCCAAGCCTGTCCCGTGCCTCGAAGACTGTGTACTCAAGCTGTGCCCCAGCCGCACGCGCTTTTTCCAGCTCGTACGCGGCAGCCAGCCCCGCAATGCCGCCGCCAATAATCGCCGTCCGCATGCTTTACCTCGCCCTGCTATTACAACCGTTCCCGCTACCTGCCGGCAGAAACTTCAAGATCCATTTCTGAGGAGTCTTGCAAAATTAGAATCAAGCCCTCGTCCAATTGTTGCATGTGATTTGAATCACATCGAGGTCAATCGCGAACTGCCGCAGAGCCCGCGGAGCCTGCAGACCGTCGCGCTTTGACATCCCGCATCGGAGGCTGGCCGAAAAATCTGCTGTACTCCCGATTGAATTGGCTCGCGCTTTCGTAGCCCACCTCAAAGGCGGCGCTCGCGGCGTCCACGCCGCCATTGATCATGCGCTCCCTTGCCACATGCAGCCGAAGCTGCTTCTGGTATTGCAGCGGGCTCATCGCGGTCAGAGATCGAAATTGGTGATGCAACGTCGACACGCCCATCCGCGCCATCGTTGCCAGTTCTTCAATGCGCAGCGGTTTGGCGTAGTTCGTCCTCAGCCATTCGACCGCCTTCGATGTGCGATGGCTCTGCTCTCCGAGCGTTGCAATTGCGCGCAGATGTTTCCCTTGCGGACTGCGCAACAATCGGTAGATGATCTCACGCTGAATCAGGCTGCTAAGAAATGGAATGTCCTGCGGCGCATCCAGCAGGCTGACAAGCCGCGAACAAGCTTCGAGAAGCTCGACTGAGGTAACGCCGACTGCCATGCCACGAGCGTCGCCCGAGTCCCTGGGCAAATAAAACTCCTGCTGACTCAAAATCTCTCTCACCAGCGGCATGTCGAGCCTGAGCACCAAACCGAGAAGCGGCTCCTTCTCGGTTGCCGCGGTCACCTGGCTCACGACGGGCAGATCGATCGAGGTCAGCAGGAAGTTTGAATCGTCGCACATATAGGTTGTCTTGCCGACATTGATGCGCTTCTGTCCCTGCGCAAAGACAATCAGCATGGGTTCGTAGGCAGCCGAGGCGCAAGCGGTCGGAGCGGAACGGCGGTTGAGCTGCAGGCCAGGCACTTCGGTGCGCGTGTTTCCTTCTGCAATTGCGCGCCCGGCAATCCTGCGCGCCAGTTCTCTCCGCGCCTCGACCAGGCACAGATCTGCTGTCGCATTCTTATCTTTCGACCCTTTCACTTGCAGCACTCCTTCATAACCAAGTTAACGCTCAATTCACGATTCTTTGCACAAAAGTGTATGCATCAACAGGAATAGGCAATAGATCGGCAGAATCAGGATACCGCTCGAACGGTACTCTTTCGTACTCTGATTCACGGGCGGGTTGTTCGCCATCTGATCAGAAGGTCGAGGGTTCCTCATGTTCAAGGCAAAAGCTTTTTCCGTTTCCAGCCCAACTTCACCGTTTGCATCCTCCACGATCGAACGGCGCGATCCCACCGAGCATGACGTCCAGATTGAGATTCTTTTCTGCGGCATCTGCCATTCCGATCTCCACCAGGCGCGCAACGAGTGGAGCGGGGTCATGCCCACTGTCTATCCCTGCGTTCCTGGCCATGAGATCGTCGGCCGCGTCACAGAGGTCGGTTCGGCAGTCACCAAATTCAAGCCAGGGCGACCTTGCCGCGGTCGGATGCATGGTAGATTCCGACGGCACTTGCCCCGAGTGCAAGGCTGGCCTCGAGCAGTTCTGCCCAAACTTCACCCTCACCTACAATTTCCCTGACAAGCACACCGGCGGCGTTACATACGGCGGATACTCTGACAGCATCGTCGTTAACGAGCGTTTCGTGCTCCGCGTCCCCTCTAACCTCGACCTCGCCGGAACCGCGCCTCTGCTGTGCGCCGGAATCACGACGTACTCGCCTATGCGTCACTGGGGCGTGACTAAGGGCAAGAAGGTCGGCGTCGTCGGCCTCGGCGGGCTCGGCCACATGGGCGTCAAGTTCGCGCACGCGTTCGGAGCTCACACGGTGGTCTTCACCACTTCGCCCAGCAAGAAGGACGATGCTCTCCGCCTCGGCGCCGATGAGGTCGTCATCTCCCGCAACGCTGATGAAATGGCCAGGCACGCCGGCAGCTTCGACTTCATCCTCGACGCCGTTGCCGCAGATCACGATATCAACGCCTACATCGGAATGCTGCGCCGCGATGGCAACATCACGCTTGTAGGCGCGCCGGAAAAGCCCCTGGCCCTGGCCGCATTCGGGCTCATCATGGGACGTCGCAGTCTTTCCGGCTCTCCCATCGGCGGCATCGCTGAAACCCAGGAGATGCTCGATTTTTGCGGAGAGCACAACATCACCGCGGACGTCGAGGTCACCCCGATTCAGAAAGTCAATGAAGCGTATGAGCGGCTGCTTAAGTCCGATGTGAAGTACCGCTTCTCCATCGATATGGCCTCGCTCAAATCCGAGTAGCTGCTGAACGACGCACCCGCAAGTCGTGAAAAAGGGCATCAATCAAAAAGCGATTCTGAACAATCGCCAGGAGAACAAATGCAAAAACGCAAACTAGGAAACAGCAATCTTGAAGTATCGGCTCTCGGGCTCGGCTGCATGGGAATGACCTTTTCCTATAAGCCATTCCCGGAGAAGAAGGACTCGATCGCTCTTATCCATGCCGCCGTCGAGCGTGGCGTCACCTTTTTCGATACGGCTGAGGTCTACGGCCCGTTCAACAACGAAGAGCTCGTCGGAGAAGCCCTTGAGCCTTTCCGCGGAAAGGTGGTCATCGCCACCAAGTTCGGATTCGATATCAACCCCGACGGTACTCATGGCCCCAAGGGCACCGACAGCAGCCCAGCGCGCATCCGTCTGGTCGCCGAAGCCTCCCTCAAGCGCCTCAAGATCGACGCCATCGACCTCTTCTACCAGCACCGCGTCGATCCTGATGTACCCATTGAAGACACCGCTGGCGCCGTGAAGGAACTAATCCAGCAGGGCAAGGTCAAGCATTTCGGTATGTCTGAAGCCGGCGCCAAAACCATCCGTCGCGCCCACGCCGTGCAGCCGGTTACGGCTTTGCAGAGCGAGTACTCGCTCTGGTGGCGGAAGCCCGAGGAAGAAATAATCCCTTTGCTCGAAGAACTCGGAATCGGCTTCGTACCATTCAGCCCACTCGGCAAAGGCTTCCTGACAGGAAAGATTGACGAGAGCACTACTTTTGCCTCAACCGACATTCGCAGCATCGTCCCTCGCTTTACGCCGGAGGCCCGAAAGGCGAACCAGGCGGTGGTCGATCTGCTGGGCAGCATCGCAGCGCAGAAGCAAGCCACGCCCGCCCAGATCGCGCTTGCTTGGCTACTGGCGCAGAAGTCGTGGATCGTTCCCATCCCAGGGACCACCAAGCTGCATCGCCTTGAAGAGAACATAGGTTCTGTCGCGATCGAGCTTTCGGCTGAAGACCTGAAGCAGATCGACAGCGCGGCATCGAAGATCACGGTGGAAGGCGCCCGGTATCCCGAAAAACTGGAGCAGATGACCGGTCGATGACAAGATCCGGAGGCTTCTGCTCGCCGCGTCTGATCGCTACTGTTTCTTCTTCATTGGCTGCTCAGCCTCGTGCGTCGATTCAGCGGTTGAGCTGGTCGCGCATGGTGTTCCGCCGCATAGCGCGCCAGTAATTCCCTGGCCCTCAGTGATGGTAAAGATGCGATCTTCCGCAGGCAGCTTCACAATCTCTTTTGCGCCGGAGGGCCAGTGAATCTCCGCTGTCCCCGCGTCGGTTGCATCGCCCAGCCCGAAGTGCAGCCGCCGGTCATTTGCTGAAATATAACTCCCGCTGGCAAGCACATCCTGCCGCATGCGCGTGCCGTTTGCTTTCAGGTAAACGGTCGCGCAGGTGGCATCGCGCGGGCTTCCTCGATTGGATGCGGTCTTGACGGCACCAACCAGCGCAATTTCAACCCAATGATGATGGTCCTTGATTCACATTGCGCAGCAGAGTGGGCGGCCCGTCGACAGGATTGATGATCACATCGATCTTGCCGTCGTTAAACAGATCGCCAAACGCGGCCCCGCGTGCCGGAATCACCACTGCCAGTCCTGTATCTTTCACTGGCGGAACATATTCGAATTTCGCGCGCCTTCTTCGCCATCCGCCACATTGTGAAAGAGCAGTGGCCGCTCGGCAAAGGTAGTGCCCCAGTCGTGTTTATCTACTTCGGGGTAGACGTGCCCGTTGACCATGAAAAGGTCGAGCCAGCCGTCGTTGTCGTAATCGATGAAACCATCGCCCCAGCCCACAAACGGAATCGTCGTCTGCGCGACTCCTGCCTTGTAGCTCACATCGGTAAAGCTGGCATCGCCGTCGTTGTGGTAGAGCACCTTGTAGTCGTCGCCGAAGTCGGTGACAAAGAAATCGATCAGGCCATTGTTTTCGTAGTCGCCCGCTGCAATGCCCATCGAGGCAATCTCGCGCCCGTCCTTGTTCAGCGCAAATCCCGAAACATAGCTCTGGTCGTCGAAGGTTCCATCGCCCTTGTTGATGTAAAGAAAGTTCGGCTCCGAGTCGTTGCCCACAACCAGATCCGGCTTGCCATCTCCGTTGACGTCGACAAAGATCGCAGTGAACCCGTAATAGCTTTCCTTGTCTTCCACGCCCGCCTTCACCGTCACGTCGGTAAAAGTTCCATCGCCGTTGTTATGGAAAAGATGGTCCGGCTCGCCTTTGAGGCCTCGCGGCCCGCAGTTGACCGTTGTGCCTCGGTAGTGGCATGCTGGCGTACCCCATCGCTTTGGTGCCGGCGATGGGCAGGTTATCGCGGTCAAAGTGCACGTAGCCGCTCACATACAAATCCAGCAGGCCGTCGCCGTCGTAGTCGCCCCAGGTCGAGCCCGGCGACCAGTTTCCCAGCGTCACGCCGGCCTTCTCGGCCACATCGGTAAATGTTCCGTCGTGGTTGTTGCGGTAGAGCCGGTTCTTGCCGTAGTTGCCCACATAGATATCGGGCCAGCCGTCGTTGTCATAGTCGGCAACCGAGCAGCCGTAGCCCCAGCGGTCGTTCGTAACGCCGGCCTTGGCGCCACATCGGTAAACGTTCCATCGTGGTTGTTGTGGAACAGCGCAGCGTGCGGCGACGTCTTCTTTGCCATCGAGCGCAGTCGAAGGTCGAGCCATTCACAAGATAGATGTCAAGCCAACCGTCGTTGTCGTAGTCAATCAGACAGACGCCCGAGCCATTGGTCTCGACGATGAACTTCTTCTCCGGCGTTCCCATCTTATGGATCCAGCCGGAAAGCCCCGCTGCTTTGTGACGTCCTCAAAGACCACCGGTCCGGAATCCACAAATCCGCCCGCGGTGATGGGCCGCTTTTGTTCGTCATAAACCGGCGCGGCCCCCAAGCCCCCCGCGATACCGCTCTCGCCCCGTTGCGGCTGCGAAGGCGCCTGTTGTGCCGGGCAATCGACTGGAATCGATAAGGCCACAACCAGAACGCATGAAAACAATCCGCGTACAGACAGCACCGAATGTCCTCCACGGTTCGCAGTGTATCGCAATCACCGCCGTGAACGTCCGTGATTGCGCCTCTGGTCGATTTGGGACAGACCAATTGACGATCGCAGTCGTATCGTCTACCAGGAGCCAAATGACGGAGGCAAACCTGATGGATAAAGCAACAAACAAATCCCCTGAAATTGCGCACAGTCCAAGTGGCGAGACGGGAGCGCACTGTACACGATCACTTCGGGCGATTCGCCGCGGCGGGTTCCAGTTGGCTCGGGTCGACGTGGGCGTTTGCCGCCGCGGGCATGGCAGTCATCATTTGGGCTGCCACTGGGCCTCAATTTCATTTTTCGCAAGCATGGGCACAGGCCATTAACACAGGTGGGGGCATTGCCACCCTTTTCATGGTCCTGCTGATTCAGAGCACCCAGAATCGCGACTCGCGAGCGATCAACCTGAAACTGAATGAGCTGATTCTGGCGGTAGATAAGGCCAGAAACCAAATGATCGATATCGAGAGATTGAGCGATTTGGAATTGGATGAAATGCAGTCCACATACGAAAAGATAAAGACAAATTGGACAGCGCGCCAAACACGCACCCCTCGCGGCCCGGCGGAAAACTAATTTGAACCATGGATAAAGTTCAAAACCCGTTGATCGATATAGACAGGCTCAGCGACTTGGAGCCGGAAGAAATACAGGCGACATAGGGGTGGTTCCTCCATGGTAGTCTGCACATCCGATCTCCTCTTCTCAGCCGTCTTAGGCTGCGGAAAAACAGAACTCTCACTTATAGCTCTGTCCGAATTCGCGGTACCGGCTTTTGGGATCCGAAGCGTCACGCGGACGCATGGCCGGCTAAGGATAATATCGGCAGGTACAATCGAATTGAAGAATCTGTGAGTCCGGTGGAAGTGAATGTATGCGCTCGGAAGTCTCTGTGCATTTCCGTTTCTGTGTCGTTGACTCTCCGGCCCGTCCCTGACCACTTCGGAGCTCGATACGATGGCCTACAATTTCCGCGAATCCATTAAGCAGAGGATCTCGCCGCGATCTTATCAATATTTGCGTTACTTGAAGTGGCTTGCCGCGTTCTACATTCCTAAGCGGCTCGCCTCTGTTTTCGTTCGGCGCGCTCCAAGGGTTGAAGGATTCCCCACTAGTCCCGGATCTCAGGTGTTCTTGCGACAGCTTCGCGATGTAAACGTGGCTCGACCAACAAGAATGTGCAGGATCATGACCTGGCATGGAAGCGATAAAGGACGTGGTTGGCATAATTACACGACTATTTATTCTTCTCTTTTCGATCAACGCTTCAGTGAGCCATTGCAGATATTGGAAATTGGATTGGGCACCAACAACCCCAACCTCATTTCGACCATGGGAGTGGCTGGGCGCCCAGGGGCATCTTTGCGTGGATGGCGCGAACTCTTTCCTCATGCACGCATTTATGGCGCGGATATCGATCGAGACATCTTATTTGAAGAAGATCGCATCAACACGTTTTTCTGCGATCAGCTTGACTGCGCCGCGATAGATGAACTTTGGTCTCAGCCAGGCCTCTTGGGTGGCGCCGACATCATAATCGACGACGGGTTGCATAGGTTTGAAGGGAATGCGTCGTTCCTGGATCACTCGCTGGAACACCTCCGCCCAGGTGGGGTTTACGTGATTGAGGATATTAGTAACGGCGAAATCGAGCAATGGCGCATTCACCTGGAGACCGTGTATTCGAGACGGTTCCCGGATTATCAATTTGCGCTTGTTTTGATCCCGAATCCACTCCAGGATTGCGATAACAATTTGGTCTTCGTTCGCAAGCTTCCGTGACGAGTCAATTCGTTTAGAACTGGCCTTGGCCCGCCGGAATCGCAACCTTTAGATTCGCTGTGATCCATATGGTACTGTCCCGCGCAACGCTTTCGTGAACAACTACAACTCAGGAGCGTGGAAACATGGATAAGGATAGAGTTGTGGGCACGATTGAACGATGTGGTTGGAGGCGCGAAGCGCAAAGTAGGCAATTTGACTGGCGACACTCGGACGCAGGTCGAAGGCGCCGTTCAACAGGCAAAAGGCAAAGTGCAAAACACCTGGGGTAAGGTCAAGGATGCGGCCCGCGACACCCAGGACAGCGCCAACGATTCGCATCAAGCCGACCCAAACGCAGATCGCTAGCATCGCAAGACCGTAGTCGTAGAGGGCAGCAATCTAGCTTAGTCCAGACAGAAATTGTCCAGCTTGCTTATCCACGATCGGTAAAGCGTTATCGCGCTCAGCCGACGACTGCGCCCGGAAGAGGAACATACGCTCCCACCGGCGGCTTGATTCATGAAAAGAAGCAGGTTCAGCTATGAAATTCGCCGGAATCATTTTGATCGTTGCCGGATTAGCAGCCGTACTCTTTGGAGGCTTCTCTTATAAGAGCCATGTTCAAACTCCCAATGCGAAGCTCGTGATGGTTAGCTCAACTGAAGACCATCCCGTGCGCATTCCACCAATGCTGGGCATCGCGGCCGTTCTCGGGGGCAGCGGGCTGATGTTCGTAAGAATTCAATGGGTTCAGAAGGGCGAGTAATCATGCGCGTGAGCCTCTTGCGCCGACGGGTGTAAATTGGGCGGCCCAAGTTCTGAGCGTTCTTAGTTGCGCCAACCGCGATAATGGTTTTCTTGAATGCCAATTCCCGCTGAAATCAGTGAATTGTGCCAGTTATATCGAGAGACAAGACAACCATCCGAGAGCCGCTCAACGTCAAAGCCTGTGTTGTTGAAATACGAGTAAAGGAACAGATGCAAAATTGCAGGAGGTGAGCAGATGCTTTGGACGATTTTTGTAATCCTTCTGGTCTTGTGGTTGCTCGGACTGGTAAGTACCTACACCTTCGGAGGATTTATTCACATCCTCCTGGTGTTGGCGCTTATTGTGCTGGTTATCCAGCTGGTCTCAGGCCGAAGGGCTGCTCTCTGAGAGCGCTAATCACTTGGTCGCATTCAACTCAACTTACGGCACATTTCTGTGCCGCGAACGCAAAATCTCCTGAGGAGGAGTTATGGACAAGGACAGAATTAAAGGTACAGTCGACGATGTAGCGGGACGCGCCAAGCGGCAAGTTGGCGAGTGGACAGGTGATACAAACGCCCAGGTCGAAGGCGCTGCACAACAAATCAAAGGCAAGGCCGAAAAGGCCTGGGGCAATGTGAAGGATGCGGCTCGCGACGCGAAAGCGGATGCGGAACGCGCACACGAGCAAGCCAAGGAAAAGGCAGCTGAGAACAAACACGCAGTAGCCAGCCGCGGCTAGTCTCGCAAACGTCCGAAGCATGTTCTGAAATTGGTTGACGGTTTGCGCGGATTCCGGTCCGCGCAAGCCGCCAACTTGCATGTCACGTTCATGAATCAAGGGAAAGATCCTTCAAAACAGGATGCATTTCCCGCCATTTCCCTCCGCTAATCTCAATCGCGATTCCAATTTGTCCGCGCGGCCGATCACAGAAGCGCCATTTGTTGAGATCCAGATGAAATCTGCCATGAGATTGGCCGTGTGCCGCGAAAGGTAGAACATTCCTTAGTCTCCGGGTATACTGTCGCCAAGGCGGCGCCTGTTGACCCCCGCCGGCTCAAGTGAGGTGCGTCTTCCGCAGGGACTCCGGTTCACTGACGTTCGACGTTCCGCCATCGGAGACTTCCCGTTGGCGCGCAGTTGCCCGCGTGCTTCGAAGTCCCATGGATGCAATGAGTTGCACCCTCCTTCCTGCATCCTGTGCTCTCTGCGGCTCCCCTCTGCCGCAGCTCTCTCTCTGTGCCAATTTGCGATGTCTGCTGGACTGAGTTTCCGCTCCAGAGCGGGCCTGTGTGCGCCCGCTGCGGCGATTCTCTGGATCGGCGAAGCTCTGTACCCAGTGCTGAATGTGTCTCACTTTGCCGCGCCTGCCGGCTGGCGCCGCCGCCTTTTGTGCGCGCCGTGGCCTTTGGACTCTATCAGGGCCGGATGAAGGCAGCCATCCATGCGCTCAAGTACGATCGGCTGCATCCCGCCGCGCGCGGACTGGGCCGGATGCTGGCCAAGGCCATTGCGCAACTGGCGGCTGAGGCGCCTGCTGAGATGCTGGTGGTTCCGGTGCCGCTGCACCGGGCCAAGATACTGCGGATCGCGGCTTCAACCAGGCGCGCGCTCTGGCCGAATACGCGCTCGGCTTTTCTGCGCAAGTCGCATCCCGGAGTGGCGGCTGACGCTTGCGTCGAGCACCTTGATGCGGCTGCGCGCCACCGACAGCCAGGCCGGGCTACCTCCGCGTCAGCGGCGGCTGAATGTGCGCGGCGCATTCACGGTTTCCGATCCAGCGCGAGTCGAAGTCGAAGCACATTCTTCTCATCGACGACATTCTTGACCACCGGCGCAACCGCGCGCGCCGCGGCCCAGGCGCTGATGCGCGCCGGAGCAGCGTCGGTGATGGGTCGCCACGCTGGCCCGGGCGCGCCGCGATTTAGCGAGACCTGCAGCGGCGTTCCGATATTCGAAGCACGAGAAGACGATCAGGATTCAAACGACGGTTTCATACGGCAACTGCGCTGGCGGCCAACCGCGGCAGCCGAGTGCATCAAGCAGCGTACATTCATCGCACGGACCAACCATCTTTTTGACGAGGGGATAAAGAGATGTCGCTGGGAAAAGCCATGATTCATGCCCGCAAGCAAAAGTCGATCGCCAAGGCCGCGGCGCTTGCCGGCGATCACGCAGCGGTCGCACACCAGGTCACCACATGCTGCAGATGCCGGTGCTGGTGCTCAACGCGTCCTATGAGCCCATCAACATCTGCGGGGCCCGCCGCGCGTTGGTGCTGGTGCTCAAAGGCATCGCGCGCACTGAAGAAGAGCACGGCCTCATGCTTCATGCGCAGCGCAGCCGCGTCGCCATGCCGTCCGTCATCCGGCTGCTGGAATACCGCCGCATCCCGCACCAGACGCGCGCCCTCTCGCGCAAAAATATCCTGCTGCGCGACCGTAACACCTGCCAGTATTGCGCGTGTGCTGCTGCCGTCGAGCGAGCTCACGCTCGACCACGTGATTCCGCGCTCGCGCGGCGGCAACTCCACCTGGGAGAATCTCGTCGCCTGCTGCCACGCCTGCAACCGCCGCAAGGGCAACCGCATGCTCAATGAGATCGACGACATGTCGCTGCTGCGCGACCCGCGCCCATTCTCGCTCCACACCAGCCGCCAGATCATGCGCATGCTGGGGCGCGGCGATGACCGCTGGAGCAAGTATCTCTTCTATTGAGGGAACAGGGACCCTGTTCCCTATTTCTTCGGCTGCGTGTCCGGCGGCTTTCCTTGCTGTCCGTCCGGCGTGGAAATATCCTGCCCGTCGTAGATGATCTTTGCTGTGGACCCGAACTGCTTGTAGTCGGAGTATTTCACTACGTCGCGTATGTGAACGTCCTCGCCCATGATAACCATTGCCGCCAGTGAAGTGCAGAATGCCTTCGCCCTTGGTGTACACCGGGAACCAGTAGTGGCCATCCACCTGCTGCCGCCAGGTCATGAAAGGCGGATGCAGGTCTTCGCTGCCTTTGCGCGTGTCGTCGGGAACCATGCGCCCATTCGTCACCACGATCTGCAGGTCGGTCGTGTCCACCCAGATGCGGCCCAGCAGGTAGCGCTTCTTCTTCTCGATGACTTTTGGGCTCACATCGAAGACGTAGCAATCGATCTCGTCCACCTTCTGCCTTCCCACGTATTTCACGTCGTATTGGCCGATATCCTCGGCGGTCAGCACAAACGGGTATCCGTGCTGGATGTCCTGAAGATCGGATGGCGACATTTGCACGCGCGCCAGCGTGTTTTCCGGCGCATAGACGACTTTTTCCGTGCGCTTGCCGGTGAGGTCGAAGATCACGTCGTCAACCTCGTAGCACTCGCCATCGACTTTGTTGTCGTCGTCGATGGTCTGCACGCGGGCAATGCGGCGATAAGTGTAGTGGTTCAGCGCCTGCTGGAACTCGCTCTCCTTGGCGGCGAACTGCTTGATGATCTGATCCGGCGCTATGGCGGGCGGCGGAGATGTCCATGCGTCCGAATCCGGAATCCAGCGCCATGGGCGTGAAAGAGTCCTTTTGTGCCGCGACCATCAGCGCGCAACTCGCCAGAGCGCACCCCGCCAGAACCCGCGCATTACCCCATCGATTTCGCACCCTGTTTGCTCCTTAAGAGGCTTTGGAATCAGCTTGGAAACCGACTGAAATCGCAGCGGCTGTCTTGGTCGTTCTTTCGTCAATCTACAACATTAGACGCATGTACACTGCGACCGGGAACATCTCAGAATATAGGGGCGAAGCGCTCCGCGTTTAGGGGAGTCGTCCGTCTGCCGCCAGGGACCAGTTTTCCAGTGTCGGCGGCTTCGGTTGGTGCTCGCGGAGCCCCTAAACTGGCGTGCTGTTTGTGCAAGCATTTCCGCTTTGGGCCCTGTTACCGTCAAACCTGTTGCGCCTTGCGGCGACCAGAACTAAAGGAGATTTTCGGCCCTCAATGCTCGACTATTACCAGGTTCCGGCGCTCGTTCTGACTGCGTTGCTGCTGCCCGCATTCGGATACATGTATCTGCGCTTTCGAGACACGCGCACCCTGCTCTGGTTCCTGGGGTTTCTGTTTGCCACCCTGCGCATGCTGGAACACTACAACCTGGTGCCGCTGGATCTATCGAACGGACGCCATCCCTGGCTCTCAATTGTCGGCCAAACTTCGGCGCTGATCAGCTCCTCACTCTTTCTTGCCTCGCTTTCGCCGTTGCGCTTTCGCGTCGGCCGATCCAATGTGCTTTACGTCATTCCATTCACGATTCCCTTTGTAATCTATTCCATTCTCCTGACCGGGATTTTTCACGGCAAGCAGCCCACTGGAGCTCTGTTTTTGATCTTTCCCGCCCTGGGAGTCGTTTCTCTCGTTGCCGGTTGTTTTTGGGGCGCGGCAAAAGGGAGCATGCCTGTCTGGGTGGGGGTTCCAGTCAGTTTAGTGTTGGGCTCTCTCGGATTTTGGATTTGCATCGCTCGCGGGGGCGGCTGGCCGTTGATTTTTGCCGAAAGCGCCATTCACCTCATGACGGCCTTGCTGCTGGTCTTCGTCTTCCGGCGTATTTCGGCGGGTGTTTTCCTCAGTGTTTTGGGCTTTTTGGCCTGGTCGCTCCCCATATTGGACCTTTTCACCGCAATCAGTTCCAACCCCGCAATCGATGGCAACCTGACCCGCGTCATCGTTCTGGCCAAGGTAGTCGCGGCAATGGGCATGATCCTGATTACGCTGGAGGACCAACTGGCCATCAACCAGGCCGCCCAGCAACGCGAACGCCGGGCGCGGCGCGAAGTTGAGGCCTATACGAATCTCATCCTCTCTCGCCGACGCGTCGAGGATTTCGACCGACAGGGCGAGGAAATCTGCGAGACCGTGGTGCAGAATAGCCGTTTTGCCAAAGCCGCTCTGCTGCTGGAAAGTCAGGGCCGCTATCGGCTGACCGGTTCTGCTGGATTTGAAGCTGCCATTGCCACCGCTCTGGCCGGCCTGGCAGCACGAATTCCGATTGCGGGATTCCTGGAGCCTGGATCAGCGACTCCTGTAGTCGAACACACGCAGACCGTCATGCTTGACTTCGCTCCCTGGCTCATTCCGGGCGACGACCTCAAGCGATTGCATTTTACCGACGCGTTGGCCGTGCCCATTGTCGGCCGCCTGGGCACCGAAGGTGTTTTGCTGCTGGCAGGAATGCGCAATCCACCGGGCAGCATTCCCGGCCCGTTCCACAATCAGCTTCACCCTGACGATCTTCTGCCCGTTGAGGTGCTAACCGCTCGTTTGCAGGCCGCGCGCAGCCAGACCATGATGTTTGAAAAGCTCATCGACTCGGAGAAGTTTGCCGGCGTCGGCCAGTTGGCGGCCAACGTAGCTGAGCAGTTGAACAATCCCCTCACTGTGGTTCTGGGCTACGCTTCGCTGCTCGATGAAGGGACGTCGCTCGAGACATCTGACCGGAAAGCCGTCGAGGCGATTCTCGTCGAAGCGCGGCGTATGAAATCCACTTTAGATAGTCTGGCCCGCGTCTCACGCCACCAGAGCGACCAGTTGACCGTCGTTTCAGTGGCCGAACTGCTGGCCGATATGGAAGAGCTCCACCGCCCGGAGTTCCTGCAGCGCTCAATCGATTTCAGGCTCAGCATCGCCCCCGCATTGCCCATGGTGCGGTGCCAGGCCCAGCATTTGCGCCACGCCGTGTTGCATTGCCTGCAGTTTGCCATTCAAGCCGTGGATGGTTCGAGCGCGCCTCAAGGCCTGATTCCGGCACTGCCGCCAGCCGCGCCCGGGGCCGACCCCAAGACCATTCGCCTCGAGGCCACCAGCGAGGGCAACCTTGTGCAGATTCTTGTGGCTCACTCCGGCCCCGGCTTCCTGCATCCGGAACGCGCATTCGACCCCTACGCATCCGCGCAACCGAATGAGGAGACAGCGGGCGTCGGCCTGAGCCTCTGCGCCACAATTCTCCGCGACCACAACGGCCGCGCCTCAGCTATCAACCTGGAACCCCGCGGCGCAGCGATCATCCTGGAATTGCAGGCCGCGTAACGCTAGTTAGGTTTTGCGCGGAGCGGAATCGACGCAGGATCGGTCTTCCAACTCACGACACGGTTGTTCTGGAAATAAACCAGAGACCCGCCATACTCAAATTCATTTTTCGTGAATGACGTTGGCGTACCTTGAACCACAAGCACGGCATCTTTCGTGGAACCGACCGAAAAATGATCCAGACTCGGGTCTACCGGGGATGCCGGCCAGAGCTTTACCTTGATCGGCGACCGAGGGTCAATCTTCCACCCGATCACGCTGCCGCCTCTTAGATAAAGTTCCGAGCTGCCATAAACAAGTTTGCTTTCTGAAGACGCCGTAGGGCGTCCCTGCTGCTGAATCACTTCATCTCTGGTCGAACCAACCGTGATGTACGAATAGAGCTTAAGCGGCGTGGCTCGAGTCTTCGCTGCCTGCCGCGCACTTGCATTGGCGAGTGCCGCCTGCCCCGATTGCGATGCGTCCGCCTCGGGCGTCTCGGCCGCTTCGGGTTTCTCGGCCGCTTCCGGCATCTCCGCTGCTTGCGGCATCACTCCGCGCGCAGCGCTTCTTGGATCAATTCTCCGAAGGTCTTGTTCCACGGCTGCCAGGAATCTTCTCTTTGGCGCATCGAAAAACCTCAGCAAACTATCTTTGCTGCTGCCAAGCGCATCCGTCGCTACACTGGTGGAATCCTGCATGCCGAAGGCGATCCACAAGTAGCGCGCCATAAGCAGTGCGATTGAGACCAGAACAATTCTGAAACCGATCTTGAGCGTCAAAATCGCCCAGCTGGGGACGCCTGGCGCGCGCCTTCTCGTCCGGTACGGCCCGCGCATCGAAGGATGATTCGCCGCTTGCTGTTTTGTCGACGACGGCCCTTGCGGCGCCGCACCCGCAGTCCCGGATCCCGTCCGCTGCCAGCGTCCTGCCTTGCTATCGGCCGAGCAAAGAAACACGTAAGCTGAATTCACATTCTTCAACTTGGCTTCGGCTGCATCCTTAAGCGCCTTGTCGCTCTGAAACCTGTCCGGGTGCCACACTTTGACCAGCACGTGATATGCGGCTTTAATATCGCTCTCTGTTGCGTTCGGGCCAAGTTCGAGCACTTGAAGAGCAGCGCACCGGCGACACCGTACGCTTCTGCGATCAACCGGATTTCCGCACGAACAAGTGTTCATCGGCGCTTGGCCCTTCCATCTCAGATTAGGGAGCCGGCCCAATTATAGAAGAGGCATTGCGTCTCTCGATTTATATGCGCTTCAGCACGAAAAGACAGGAATCCGTAGAATAAAGCTGAATGGCATTTACAGAACAATACGATGTCTTGGTAGTTGGCGCTGGCCACGCGGGATGCGAGGCGGCGATGGCCGCTGCTCGCATGGGACTCAAGACCGCGCTAATCACCATGAACCTCGACCTCATCGCTCAGATGAGCTGCAATCCAGCCATTGGCGGCGTGGCCAAGGGTCATCTGGTGCGCGAGGTGGACGCTCTCGGCGGCATCATGGGCGAGGTGGCCGACGCCGTGGGCATTCAGTTTCGCCTGCTCAACACTTCGCGCGGACCGGCTGTGTGGAGTCCGCGCGCCCAGTGCGATAAGCAGCTCTATCGGATCAAGATGCGCGAGGTGCTTGAATCGCAACCGGGCCTGCACATTCGCCAGGCCGAAGTCGTGGATCTGGTCATAGAGCAGGAAACAGGGAACAGCCACCCCACCGAGCACAGACCGCTCGTCGGGGCCCCCGGCAGGGAACAGGGAACAGACGAGGGGCTCGCCGAGATGCCACGTCCCATTCGGCTCCGTCCTCGCGTTCTAGGCCTCAAGTTGCGCGATGGCCGCCGCCTGCTGGCCGGCGCAACCATCATCACAACTGGCACATTCTTGAATGGCCTTATCCATTGCGGTGAAGAGCGCTATCCGGCTGGCCGCAGCGGCGAGCCTGCGTCTGTCCTGCTTGGCGAGGCGCTGCGTGCGCTGGGCCTGCGGACTTGCCGCCTGAAGACGGGCACGCCGCCTCGACTCGATGGCCGGACAATTCGCTGGGATGCGTTCGACGAGCAGCCCGGCGACGCCGACCCAACTCCGTTCAGCTTCCGGACGAAGAAAATCGTGCAGCCGCAGATCAGTTGCCATATCGCCTTCACCACACCGGAGACGCTTCGCATCATTCGCGAGAATGTGCATCGCTCGGCCATGTATTCCGGCCAGATCGAGGGCATTGGGCCGCGCTATTGTCCCTCGATAGAAGACAAGATCGTCAAGTTCCCCGACAAGACACAACACCAGTTCTTCCTCGAACCGGAAGGGCTGAATACGCATGAGGTTTACATCAACGGCATGTCCACCTCGCTTCCCATGGAGGTGCAGGCGCAGATCGTGCACTCAATTCCCGGCCTTGAAGAGGCAGAGATGCTGCGCCCCGGCTATGCCATTGAATACGACAGCGTGGACGCGACCGAGCTCGACCGATCGCTGAAGGTCAAGCAGATGGAGGGCCTCTATCTTGCCGGCCAGATCAATGGCACCAGCGGATATGAGGAGGCAGCCTGCCAGGGCATCATGGCCGGCATCAACGCCGCGCTCTGGCTCAAGGGTGAGCCGCCTTTCACCATGGACCGGACGGAAGGCTACACCGGTATTCTGATTGACGATCTTATCTCCAAGGGAACCAACGAGCCTTACCGCATGTTTACCTCGCGTGCGGAGTTCCGGCTGCATCTGCGCATCGACAACGCCGACCGCCGCCTCACCCCATATGGTCACCGGCTGGGACTGATCGGCGACCAGGCCTGGGCCGAGTACGAGCAAAAGCAAGCTCGCATGGCAGCACTTGAGCGACTCTTGACTACCGGAAAAGTCAATGCCGAGAAGCTTGCCACGGCTGGCTTCGGCGCGCTCACGGCCACCGCCGGGCTCACCTGGGCGCAACTTCTCAAGCGTCCCGAGGTGACCATTGAGCCGGTGTTGCGAGCCGTGCGCGAAGCTGTTGCAGAAGAGCCGTCGCTGGCGGAGTTTTCCGTCGCGCTGAACAGTCAGGATCTGAACGGGAATGCGGGAGCCCTTCCCGCCGTGCTGCGCAACGAAGCCCGCGCCGTCGAGACGGATATCAAGTTCGCGGGCTATCTCGAACAACAAAAAAAGTCGATAGAAAAGCTGAAAGCCGCCGAGTCCGTGGCTATCCCAGAGTGGATGGAATACAGCGCCATCAGCGGGCTATCGCGCGAGATGCGCGAGATCCTTGAGCGCGTTCGCCCCATCACCATCGGCCAGGCTAGCCGTCTTCCCGGCCTCACTCCAGCCGCGCTCAGCCTGGTCCACGTGTCAATCCGCCTGCAGGCAGCCAGGCGGATGGCAAGTTAGCACTTTGGGGGTCGCATTTTTATTGCGGTCCCTTGTCGCTCTTTGAGAACAGCGGAATATGGAACGGAAGCTCCGCACTGCTGGACTGCTTTTTTGGCTTGGCATTTGAGTCCTCGCGCAATAGCGTGCGTTGCGAGTTGATGCACAGCCAGCCACCATGCGCTTTCTCAAACACGTGGGTAAAAACGCCCTTTTCGTTGACTTCTGCCGTGTTCACTCTGTGATGCAGAGTATAGGTGCCATTGGCCACAGCGATATCACCCAGCATGCGCACCGTCACCACACGCTGATCCAGATGGACTGTCTTGTCTTCGCCGGTAATCACCGCGGCCACTTGCTGATTTCGGGTGGTGATATCGCCGGTCGCGGAGACATCGACAAATAACGGGGATAGAACCAACTCCAGGGCGTATTGATCGCGCAAGTTAATAGCATCCGCCCATGAATCCTCAATCGTCTGGAACTGGCGCATCTCGGGACTTTCAGCAGAAGTGGCGCCGGCCGGGACGGGGGCTGAGTCCGGGCTTTGGCCATGCGCAGCGCAAAAGGAGAAAAGAACAACACAAAAAAGAGCCAATAATCGATTCATTCTCACGAGGAACTCCGGCCTGAAAATCAGGGCGCTACCACAAATCATAGCTCTTTGACTTCGGCAAAGGGTAAGTTGGGAGCAGGGTAAGCAATAACCTGTTTTACACCTTCATTTGCAGGCGCTCCGATAATGTGGGCCGCCGGCAACTGCTCCTCAGGGATGAAGTCCAAGCCCAATGTTCTTGCTGCATCTGATCGCTAGCCGCCAGTCACTAACCACTGCCTTAACGTGTTAGCCTTGCTGTTCGTGTTCAAGGAGCCAGATTCTTCATGCCTTCAAGCCAGCCTGTGAACTTCAATCTTGTCGCCGCGGCCCATGCTTCCATGATTGAGCGCGGATTTCAGCCCGATTTCCCCGCCGGAACCGATGCGCAACTGGCCGCAGATTCAGGCTCATCCCGAAGCGCCAGTCGTGCCCGGAATTCAAGATTTGACCGCCTTGCTCTGGTCGTCAATCGATAACGATACCTCCAAAGATCTCGACCAGATTGAGTGGGCCGAGCAGTTGCCCGATGGCCGCATTCGCGTGCTCGTTGGCGTGGCCGATGTGGACGCGCGCGTCACACAGGGCACGGTGATCGATACTCACGCCCGCAGCGAAACGACATCCGTCTACACCGGCGTTAAGGTCTTTCCCATGATTCCCACTGAGCTCTCCGAGGGAATTACTTCGCTCAATGAAAATCAGGACCGCGTCGCCCACGTCATCGAATTCTCCGTAGACTCAGCAGGTGCTGTGTCCGACGGCAAGATCTACGCCGCTCTGGTCCGCAACCGCGCTCAACTGGCTTACAACGCCGTGGGCGCGTGGCTTCAGGGAACTGGCCCCGCCCCGGCCAAGGTCGCCGCCAGCGCCGATCTCGCTGCGCAACTCAAGCTTCAGGATTCAGCCGCTCAACGCATGGTAGGCGCGCGCTTCCAGCACGGAGCGCTCGATCTTGAAACCATCGAAACCCGTCCCGAACTGCGGGGAGATCAGCCGGTCAGCATTGTCGCCCAGCCGAAGAACCGCGCCACGTCTCTCATAGAAGAGTTCATGGTGGCCGCCAACGGCGTCGCCGCCCGAACCTTCGAGGCCGCCGGAGTGGCTTCCATCCGCCGCATCGTTCGCACCCCCAAGCGCTGGGACCGCATCGTGGAAGTGGCCGCCGGCCTGGGCACAACCCTCCCCGCGCAGCCCGATTCCAAAGCCCTCAACGACTTCCTGCTCGCCCAGAAACAAAAGGATCCCGATCACTTTCCGGATCTGTCGCTGACCGTAATCAAGCTGATGGGCCCCGGCGAATACGTGCTGGTAAAGCCCAACGAGCCCTCGCCCGGCCACTTCGGCCTGGCTGTGCAGGACTACACCCATTCAACCGCGCCCAACCGCCGTTTCCCCGACATCGTGACGCAGCGACTGGTGAAGGCTCTGCTGGCCAAACCGCCGTCACCCTACTCCGAAAATGACCTCGACGCCATCGCCACGCGCTGCACGCTGATGGAGGACGCTGCCCGCAAAGTCGAGCGCGACATGCAGAAGCGCATTGCCGCAGTGGTCCTTCACCCCCGCATCGGCCAGAGCTTCCCTGCGATAGTCACCGGCGTAAACAAGTACGGCACCTTCGTCCGCACCCTCAATCCGCCCGTCGATGGCATGTTAGTTCAGGGCGGCAAGGGTCTCGACGTCGGCGACAAGGTGACCGTCAAGCTGATCTCTACCGACCCCCAGCGGGGGTTTATTGATTTCGCGGCGTAGGAGAACCGGATTCTCAATTATTTCATTCAACTTGGCTTCTGCCGCCGATTCTTAACGAGACCCAGTTCGGACTGCGGCCAAAGCCCACTTTGCAAAGTCCATGAAATTCGAGGCCTGGACCATTAAACTTATCTTTATGGGTTCTTCACTGGCATTTCTCTGTGTCCCTGAAGTAGCAAACTGCGTCTAACTCACAAGTACATTTGCCCCCAAGGCAGCGTAGCCCTGCCGCGGAACCTGAACGAGAGTTTCCCTACGGTGATTTATCCTGGAATCCAGCCCTCCCCGACCCCGTTTGCCTCACGCGAGGTCAGCTGACTCTGGCGAGCGCCCACTCTAACACTTGGTGAATGATGCGTTTAGGCTCCGCTCTTATCTCTGCAATCCTTTTTGGAGGCGTTGCCCTGGCAGCTGCGCCAAGTTGTCTTCTCTCGCAGGAGCCGGACTCGCGCGTGATCGCTGAGTCAAACCCTCCAGCGGCGATTCCCGACGCTCCGCAACCCGAAGTCCCGGTTTCCGATGTAGAGTCTTCCAGCCAGCAGGCCCCCGCTGGGCAGAGCGCACAGCAGCCAGCCGCAGATTCAGCTCAGGCCCCCGGAAGCTCCAGCACGAAGCCGCCCGCTGACCAGACCGACACCGAAAAAAGCCTGCATGACAAGGCCCAGGAACAGCTTAAAGCGGAAGAACATCAGCGAGTCATGGGCGTCATGGCCACCTTCAACACCACCAAAAACCGAGACGCGCTGCCGCTCACTTCGAAGCAGAAATTTCAGCTATTCTTCAAGAGCGAAACCGATCCGTGGCCCTTCGGCCTGGCAGCTTTTGTGGCCGGCCTGGGCATGGCTGAAGACACTTACCCGGAGTGGGGACAGGGTGTTCAAGGCTACGCTAAGCGATTTGGCGCAGGCTACTCCGATGCCTTCATCGGTAATTTCTTCGGCAACGCGGTGTTGACTTCTTTGCTCCATGAAGATCCGCGCTACTACCAGAAGGGCTCGGGTAAGTTCATCAACCGCGCTCTGTGGGCGGCATCAAGCACTGCATGGTGCAGACGCGACAATCGAACATGGGGGCCGAACTACGCCAATCTTCTGGGCAACTTTATCGGCGCGGCCATCTCCGATACGTACTACCCTGCGTCACAACGGACCGTCGGCAATACCCTTGAAAACGGATTGACCGTGTCCGCACAGGGAATTATTGGCGCTGAGATCATCGAGTTTTGGCCGGACATTGCTCGCCACTTCCAGCACAAAAAAGCTGAGAAGGCGGCGCGCCTGGCCGCTCAGGGTGCCGCGCAAAGCTCCACCAAGTCTGCTCCTCAACCGGCTCCCACCGATCAGAATCAGCAGAAATAGCGTCGCAGCGTTCAATCCAAATCGATACAGTCTACAGTCTCTTCGCTTTCGCGGGCCTGCCGGTCTTTCTCGAAGCTTTCTTTCCGCCCGACACCTTCAGTTCACCGAGCACTGCCAGGTTCTTCTCGATGAGCGCATAGCGCTGTTCAACGCAGGCATGGCTGCGCAGCGGATCGGCAGGCGTGTGCAGCACATAATCCAGCAGACGGCTGACAGAACTAGTGGCCACGTGAAGCCGTGTATCTGAGGATGCGTAGTAAATCAGCACGTCGCCGTTCTCGCGCTCGATCCAGCCATTGCTGAACACCACATTAGAAACATCGCCCACGCGCTCTTCACCATCAGGCGCGATGAAGTATCCCGCCGGCTTGTGCGTAATCATCCATGGCCGATTCAAATCGCACAAGAACAGATAGAGCACATAGCGCAATCCGGCCGCCGTATTGCGCACACCATGCGCCAGGTGCAGCCAGCCTTTGGGCGTCTTGATCGGCGCCGGGCCAAGCCCATTCTTCACCTCCTGAATGGTGTGGTACTCGCGATTGTCGAGAATAATCTCCTTGTCGATAACCGCTCTCTCGATGCTCGACGACAGTCCCCATCCAATGCCGCCGCCTTTGCCCGCCTGAATAAAGTCGTCCTGCGGGCGGGTGTAGAAAGCGTATTTGCCCTCGACAAACCTGGGATGCAGCACCACATTGCGCTGCTGGAGAGACTTCGATTTCAAGTCCGCCAACCGCTCCCACGTTTTCAAGTCTCTGGTGCGGGCAATGCCACACTGCGCTACCGCTGAGGATGTATCCCACGCTGGCGACTTCGGGTCCTTTCGTTCGGTGCAGAACAGCCCATAGATCCAGCCGTCTTCGTGCTTCACCAGCCGCATGTCATAGACATTGATATCCGGGTCACGGGTCTCCGGCATCAAGATCGGATAATCCCAGAAGCGAAAGTTGTCCGTTCCATTGGGGCTCTCGGCTACCGCGAAAAACGATTTGCGATCAACTCCCTCGACCCGCGCAACAACAAGAAACTTGTTCTTGTGAAGAATCGCGCCGGCATTGAAGACGGCGTTCACCCCAATCCGCTCCATCAGAAATGGATTCGTCTTCTGGTCCAGATCGTAGCGCCATGTGACGGGCGCATGCGCCGCAGTAAGCACTGGAAACTCATAGCGCTCATAGATGCCGTTGCCGCCGCGTCAATTTTCGGTTGCGCCGCGCCAGCAGTTTCTCCTGACTGTTTCAACAACGCCAATACGTTCTTCTTGAATGCTGCCTGCTTCATTGCGTTCACTCCGCTGTCTCTAGTTGCGTGCGACTGGATCGCGCGCGTTCTTGCATCCAGCCGTTCCATCACCTCAAAGCAGGTGCGGCTATTGTGGTAAGGGCACTTCCACGGTCCCACTTTATCCTGTATCTGCTTCGGGCGCGCCGGCACGCGATACAAGCCAAAACCATTCGCCATGCTCGTGATCGACGATGTGCTTCTCAATGAACGCCCAGCTGCGTTCGGCAGCATCCATAAAGTGCCGGCGGCCGGTCAATTCGTAAACGTTCAGAAAGCCTACTGCCGCTTCGGCCTGCGGCCACCAATGCTTGCTATCGTCGATGATGCCGTCGGGTTCGCGTTCGTAGAACAGGCCCGCCATCCGTGTCGAATCCCTGCGTCGTAGACAGCCTGCGCCATCTTCACCGCAATGTTGTCGAACACGTCTACCAGGCGCCGGAGTCGCCAAGAATCTCCGCCGCTTCGCACAGCAGCCAGCTTCCCTCAATGTCATGGCCAAACGAGATGACCCCAGACCGCGGATGCCACTGCTCATCGAAGAAGAGAATGAAATGATGCGTCGTCGGATCGATGATGTGGCTTGAGAAAAATCTCGATCAATTCCCTGAGCCTCAGACGAACCGTCGAATCTTCCCGGTAATGCAACAGCGTCGCATAAGCCTCCAGCAGATGCAGATGAGTGTTCATGGACTTCTTTTCGTCCATATCCACTTCACTCAGCCGTTGATCCGGCCGACTCAGTCCAGTCGCGCTCGAACGTCTCAAAGTAGCCGCCGTTCACGTTGTCATGGCCCAGCGGATTCGATCCGCTCCACCAGTCGCATGGCCTTTACGATTGCTTCCTGCGTCGCCGCTCGAATGAGCGTATTCTGCCAGCGCATAAACAGTGAACGCCTGCCCATAGATGCGCTTCTTTGTATCCAGCGGCCGGCCTTCGTAATCGACCATCCAGTAGACGCCGCCGAACTGATCGGTCCCAGAAGTATTGAGAGAAGTATTCATACGCGCGCCGAGCCGCGGCAAGATACACCGGATCGCGATAGACGCTGAATGCTTTTGAAAACGTCCAAAGAATCCGCGCATTCAGGATGAGCCCCTTGGCCGCGCGGCGATCGATTGTCAGATCGTTGGCGATCTGGCCGCGAAAGCCGCCGTACTCATCGTCGATTGAGTACTTGAGCCAGAAAGGAAGGATGTCGCTCGTGCAGCTCCGCTTCAACCCTTTGCCGTAAATCGTCCACACGGAGCTCCTATTTACCGCCTTAATAAATGAGCCAGGTGATCGGGTTCATCAGCCGCCGAGAGGACGACCAAACTGCGCAATCTCCCCAGCAGGCCGCAGAATCGCATCGATGCGGCCCAATTCATCCAGTGAGAATTTCAAGTTGGCGAGCGCCGCCACATTCTGTTCAATTTGCTCCACGCGGCTCGCTCCGATCAGCGCGGACGTCATTCGCTCGTCGCGCAGCACCCAGGCCAGCGCCATCTGCGCCAGCGATTGTCCGCGCTCAGCCGCCAACTTGTTCAACGCGTTGACTTGCCCGAGATGCTGCTCGTCAATGTCTTTTTTCTTGAGGAAGCTATACGGCTTGGATGCGCGCGAATCGCTGGGAATGCCTTGCAAATAGCGGTCGGTCAAAAGCCCTTGCGCCAGCGGGCAAAACGCAATTCCGCCGATTCCTTCCTCGCCCAGCACATCGAGCAGTCCATCTTCAACCCAGCGGTCAAACAGCGAGTACTTCGGCTGATGAATCAGGCACGGAGTGCCAAGCTCGACGCAGAATCTTCGCCGCAACGCTGGTCTGCTTCGCATCGTAGCTGGAGATGCCGGCATAGAGAGCCTTGCCGGAACGCACCGCCTGATCCAGCGCGCCCATCGTTTCCTCCACAGGAGTTTCCGGATCGGGCCGATGTGAGTAGAAGATGTCCACGTAGTCCAGGCCCATGCGCTTCAGGCTCTGATCTAAACTGGCCAAAAGATATTTGCGCGAACCCCAGTTGCCATACGGTCCCGGCCACATATCCCAGCCGGCCTTGCTGCTGATAATCAGTTCGTCGCGATAGGGTTTCAGATCGAGCCGCAGAATCTCGCCGAAGTTGCTCTCCGCGCTTCCCGGCGGTGGGCCGTAATTGTTGGCCAGGTCGAAGTGCGTAATGCCCAGATCAAATGCGCGCCGCACCATAGCGCGGCCATTCTCGAATGTGTCCACCCCTCCGAAGTTGTGCCATAGCCCCAGAGAAATCGCGGGCAAGCGAATACCGCTACGCCCGCAGCGACGATATTGCATCGTGTCGTAACGCTGTTCACTCGCGATGTACAAGATATATCTCCTAACTCAGAAAACCTTTGATCGAAACGGTCTTTCGTCCATCCGAGGGCGCAGCAACAGTGTTCCCTTCAATCGGCAGGCCATCCACGGTCAGCGCAATCCGATTGCCGTCTCCCTTGCGCTCGATGGAGATCTTGTAGACCACTCCGCGAAACGTACGCGTCGCCGTGAACCCTGGCCAGCTCTTCGGAATCACCGGAGCAATCTCGAGACCATCCAGCGAAGTGCGAATGCCAAGAATCCACTGCACGATCGCGTAGTAGTTCCATGCTGCTGTGCCGGTAAGCCACGAATTTTTGGCCTCACCGAACGTAGGCGCATCCTTGCCCGCAATCATCTGCGCATAAACATACGGCTCGCAGCGGTGCAATTCGCCAATCTCCTCACGCGCCGATGGATTGATGCGGCTGTAGTAGTCGTGTGCCGCATCGCCGCGGCCCAGACGCGTTTCCCCAATCATCACCCAGGGATTTACATGGCAAAAGATGCCTGCATTTTCCTTGTATCCCGGCGGGTAAGAAGAAATCTCGCCAAGGTTCAAATAATACCTGGAGTATGCCGGCTGCTGCACAACGATGCCATGCTTTGTGGCAAGATGTTCTCGTGTCGCATCCATCGCCTTGATCGCCCGGCCATCGTCCAATCCTATTCCGGCCAAAACGCAAAAGCCGTTTGACTCAATGAATATCTTGCCTTCTTCGCAATCTTTCGAGCCGATCTTGGCGCCGAAGTCGTCGTAGGCGCGCAGAAACCATTCACCGTCCCATCCATGCTCGCGAATGACCGCTTCCATCTTCGCCGCTTCGCTCAGGTAAGATTCAGCTTCAGATGTCAGCGCGCGGTGCTTCGCAATGTCTGCAAGCTCGCGCCCCGCATAGACAAACAGCCCGGCGATGAAAACCGACTCGGCAACTTTACCGTCTTTGTTGGTCGTGGTCTGGAAGCACTGCCCCGGCGTGTCTGAGAAACAATTCAGATTCAGGCAGTCGTTCCAGTCTGCGCGCCCAATCAGCGGCAGGCCATGCGGTCCAATCCGCGACAACGTGTAGTTGAAGCTGCGCAGCAAGTGGTCGTAGAGCGGAGCTTCCGAGCCCGGCTCGTTGTCATACTGCACCGGCTCATCCAGAATGCTCCAATCGCCAGTCTCTTTCAGATACGCCGACACTCCGACGATGAGCCAATGCGGATCGTCATTGAATCCGCCGCCAATGTCGTTGTTGCCGCGCTTGGTGAGCGGCTGATATTGGTGGTATGCGCCGCCGGTCGGCAAGCTGCGTTGCAGCCAGATCGAGGATGCGTTCCCGCGCTCGTGACGGAACCATGTGTACAAACCCCAGCAGATCCTGATTCGAGTCGCGGAAGCCCAGCCCCCGCCCGATGCCCGATTCATAAAACGACGCCGACCGCGACATGTTGAATGTCGCCATGCATTGATAAGCATTCCAGATATTCACCATGCGGTTGGTGTGAATGTCCGGTGTATTCACCTGAAAGACGCGTAGCACGCTTTCCCAATAGATGCGCAGCCGTTCGAATGCAGCGTCGGCCTCCGTGGCATCGAGATATTTCGCGATGATCGGCTTGACGGTTTTCTTGTTGATGGTCTGCGAGCCGGGCGGATCGAACTTCTCGTCGACCGGGTTTTCCTGATAGCCGAGAACGAACACCATCTGCCGCATTTCGCCGGGCTCCAGATTGAGCTTCACTTGATGCGCGCCGATGGGCGACCAGCCATGCGCAATCGAGTTGGTCAGTTGACCGGCCTCAACAGCCGCGGGCCTGTCCCAGCCGCGATTGCGGCCCAGAAACGCCTCGCGCTGCGTATCGAATCCGGCGCCGGGCTCGGAGCAGGCGAAGTAAGCAAAGTGATTGCGGCGCTCTCGGTATTCCGTCTTGTGATAGATCACGCCGTCTTCTACTTCTACCTGGCCGATATTGAAATTTCTTTGAAAGTTGGTGGCGTCGTCCTGCGCATCCCAAAGACAGAATTCAATGTTTGCAAATGCTGAAATGGTCGCTCGCGTTGTGCGGCGATTCGTAACCGTCATCTGCCAGATTTCGAGGTTCTCATCAAGCGGCACAAAGTAGCGCGTGTGCGCTTCAATTCCGCTGTAGCTCGATCCGATGATCGAGTAGCCCATGCCGTGCCTGCATGAGTAGTCCTTGAGTTCATGGCAAGTTGGCTTCCACGATGGAGACCAGAATTCCTTTGATTCGTCGTCGCGCAAATAGACGTAGCGGCCACCGTAATCGAGCGGCACGTTGTTGTATCGATAGCGGCTGATACGCCGAAGGCGCGCGTCGCGATAGAAGGAGTAGCCTCCGGCCGTGTTGGATATGATTCCGAAATAAGCCTGGCAGCCCAGATAATTTATCCACGGCAGGGGCGTGTCTGGTTGGGTAATTACATACTCGCGATTTGAATCGTCGAAATGGCCGAACTTCATGATCCGCGTTTCCTCGAATGAAGGACGCAGCAAGTATAGCCCTCGTCCGGAAAGCTAATCAAACGTTTTTCTAGAACCCTTCGTCATACTTTGCTGCCTAAAGAAACACTTGCGCCGGATACCGCGAATGTGACAGAGTATCTCCGCGTACATAATCGTCTAACAACTCGTGCTCTGTCCTGAATCGTTGCCAGGAATCAGCAGGGCGTGAGAGACTTGCCGGTTCCAATTGTCACCGTGTCCGTTGCTCAAGACGAAAGCTAACACATGTCAGGTTCCTGGTTTCAGTCCTTCACGCGCGCATCGTTCCTCCGAGAGCCTTCCCGCTCCATCGTCCTTTCATTTCTTCTTCTCATTCCAACAGTTCTGGCCCATGCCGCAGATGGTCCGAGCCTCGCCATCAAGGTCGATCAGGTGGGCTATCCGCTGAACGGCTCGAAGGTCGCGCTGGTCACGTTGCAAAACGGCCCAGCTAACCCCGCCTATGCATCCTTTCAGGTTCTAAGTTCCGCCGACAATTCAGTCGTATTTCGCGGAAAGCTTTTGCCCCCCGAAGCTGACGCGAACTCCGGCGATCAGGTGCAGGCAGCGGACTTCTCCAGCCTCCGCAAACCAGGAACTTACTACATCGAAATCCCCGGCATGGGCCGCAGTTGGAGCTTTGCAATTGGCGAGAACGTCTTCGAGCACACCTACTATTTGGCAATGCGCGGATTCTATGGCCAGCGATGCGGTACGGCGGTCGATATGGGCGCCGAATTTCCGGGCTACTCCCACTTAGCCTGTCACCTGCATGGCGAGTTTCATTCATCCTCAGGCGCAGCGGGGCCGCGCGATAACATCGGCGGATGGCACGATGCAGGCGATTATGGCCGATACGTCGTCAATTCCGGCATCAGCACCGGCACCTTATTGTGGGCCTGGGAAATTTACGGCAACAAGCTCAAGAGTATTCAACTCAATATTCCCGAGACGGGCAACGGTACGCCCGACATTCTGAATGAAGCGCGCTGGAACCTGGAGTGGATGCTGAAGATGCAGGACGACGATGGCGGCGTGTGGCACAAGCAGACCAGCGAACACTTTCCGGCATTTATCGCGCCCGAAGACGACAAGTTGCCGAGCGAGGTAATTGGAACCGGAACTGCGCCGTACAAGAGCACATGCGCCACTGCCGATCTTGCCGCTGTCGGTGCGATTGCCGCGCGCGTATTTAAACCTTACGACGCAAAGTTTGCCGCGCGAGCGCTCGATGCCGCTCGCCGCGCCTGGACATGGACAGAAAAGTATCCCAACGTCACTTTCCGGAATCCGCCCGGCGTGAGCACCGGCGAATACGGCGATGCCAACTGCAAAGACGAGCGTCTTTGGGCTGCTGCAGAGCTGAACCGCACCACCGGCGAGGCAGCGTTCAACGACTTCTTTCTGAAGAACTATGCAGAGTTTCTTCCCAAGCTTGATTCGCCTCCGTCCGAAAGCTGGAGCCAGCTTTCGCCGATGGCGCTCTGGACCTACGCCCTTAGCCCTCGGAAGGAGTCGGATGCACAGGCGGTTGAAGCAATCCGGCAGCGGACAATTGCGGCGGCTCACTCAATCGTCGATCGCACCCGCGCCAATCCCTACCACGTAAGCATGCAGGCCAAAGACTACATCTGGGGCTCGAACGGCGTCGACGCCGATTACGGAAAGTATCTGCTCATTGCCAACCTGTTTGCGCCGGACCCGAGTTTCGTTGATGCTGCGCGAGACAATCTGCACTACCTCCTGGGTCGAAACACGTTTTCACTCTCATGGGTTACGTGGGTGGGTGAGAATCCCTTCATGCATCCTCATCACCGGCCCAGCGGCGATGGAAAAGTAGACAAACCCTGGCCGGGGCTGCTCTCAGGCGGGCCAAATGCATGGCGTTCCGACGCGGTACTGCAGGCACTGCCCAAACCTTTGCCTCCGGCTAAGGTCTATGCCGATCAGACAGCCTCGTATGCAAGCAATGAGATTGCAATCAACTGGCAAGCCTCGCTGGTGTTTCTGCTGGCCGGCGAACTGCGATAGAGAATTGCGGAAGCCCGGTGCGGATGCCGGCTTCCACGGAGATTGAGGCGTCATGCATCTTCACGTCATTGATATCGCGATCATCGTTGTCTATCTGCTGTCCACGGTCGTGATCGGTTACTGGGTCTCGCACCGCGCCTCGCAAAGCATGCAGAATTATTTTCTCGGCGGCAATACGATGCCGTGGTACATGCTGGGCATCTCAAACGCGTCCGGCATGTTCGACATCAGCGGCACCATGCTTTTGGTCTCATGGATGTTCGTCTACGGACTGAAGAGCGTCTGGATTCCATGGCTCTGGCCTACGTTCAATCAAATTTTCCTGATGGTCTATCTCTCCGCGTGGCTGCGCCGTTCGAAGGTAATGACGGGCGCGGAGTGGATTCAGACGCGTTTTGGAACCGGGCGGGGCGCACAACTGTCGCATCTGATTGTCGTAATTTACGCCTTCGTCAGCATCATCGGTTTCTTCAGTTACGCATTCAAAGGAATCGGGAAATTTGCGCAGACGTTCCTGCCCTGGAACCTGACAGCCAATGAATACGCACTCATCCTGATCGGCATCACCGCCATCTACGTGATCAAGGGCGGCATGATCAGCGTCGTGATTACAGAAGTTGTTCAGTTCTTTATTCTCTCCATTGCTTCGTTCGCTGTGGGCATTATTGCCATGAGCAAAGTCGCGCCCGATATGTTGCACCGGGTGGTGCCCGCCGGCTGGGACAACATCTTTTTTGGCTGGCATTTGAATCTCGATTGGTCAACGCTGCTGCCCGCGGCCACTGCCAAAGTAGCGCAAGACGGCTACGGACTATTCGGTTTCTTTGTAGTGATGCTGCTCTTTAAGGGCATCCCAATTTCGGCCGCCGGCCCCGCGCCGAACTACGATATGCAGCGCGTGTTGTCTGCGAAAGACCCGCGCGAAGCTTCGATGATGAGCGCCTGGGTCAACATCGTGCTTACCCCTCCGCGCTACTTTCTCGTCATCGGGCTCACCGTTCTGGCCGCCGCTTTCTATGGGCCTAATCTTCGCGCCATGGGAACCAACATGGACTTCGAGCTGGTGCTGCCTTATGCGCTGGGGCGCTTCGTCCCCGTCGGCCTGCTCGGCTTCCTCATCGCCGGCTTGCTGGCGGCCTTCATGTCAAACTTCGCGGCCACCGTGAACGCGGCCCCGCCGTACTTTGTCAACGATATTTACAAGCGCTTCATCAATCCTCATGCGTCGCAAAAAACTTATGTGCGCCTGAGTTATCTCGCCTCGTTTGCGGTGGTCGTAATCGGCGTAGCCATCGGCTGGAAAGTCACATCCGTGAATGCCGTGGTGGTGTGGATCGTTTCCGGTCTCTGGGGCGGCTACACGGCTTCAAACGTGCTGAAGTGGTACTGGTGGCGCTTCAACGGCTACGGATATTTCTGGGGCATGGTCACCGGCATTGCATCCGCGCTGGGCTTGCCGCCGATCGTCGCACAGGTGCCGCTCGTGCAGACTCTGCTGGCAACCTACTCCATAAACATGGATGTGGTCATCATCTTTCCTGTGGTGCTCCTGATCTCGCTGATCGGTTGTCTTCTCGGCACATTCCTCACCAAGCCGGAGTCGGATGAAGTGCTCATTGATTTTTACCGCCGTGTCCGTCCGTGGGGTTTCTGGGGGCCGGTCTTAAAGAAGGTACTTGCCGAAGACCCGGGTTTCAAGCGCAACAAAGACTTTTTCCGCGACATGTTCAATATCGCTGTCGGCATCGTATGGCAAATCGCTCTGGTCGCGCTGCCTCTCTACGTCGTGATTCAGGAATTTGATCGTGCCGGCATCGCGCTGGCGGTGATTCTGGCGACATCGGCCATTTTAAAATTCACATGGTTCGATCATCTGACCGAGCGGGAAGTCGAGACAGACAAAGCCGCTGCCGGCGAGAAGTAACTCGCGGCGAGAATGAAATTGTTCTTGCGGTTGCACTTCTAAGAAGATGCAGAAAGTTCCGACGGTAGAATCGACGCAGGAGGCTTTCATGCTTCAGCCCGAGCAGACCTCGCCCGCGCCGGCTTCAGAACCCGATCCCGCGATTTCCAGAAAACTCCGCTGGGGAGTTCTTGGCACCGCAAACATCGGTCTGAAGAAAGTAATTCCAGCGATGCAGCAGGGCCAATACTCGATCGTTGCCGCCATCGCATCGCGCGATCTTGCCAAAGCGCAAGCAGCCGCGGCCGCACTCGGCATTCCTGCGGCTTACGGATCATACGAAGAGCTCCTCCGCGATCCGAACATCGACGCCATCTACAACCCCCTTCCTAATCACCTTCATGTACCTTGGACCATCAAGGCGGCCGAAGCCGGTAAACACGTTCTCTGCGAAAAACCCCTTGGCCTGTCTGCCGCTGAAGCTGAAACACTTCTCGCCGTCCGCTCCCGCACCGGAGTCAAGATCGGCGAAGCATTCATGATTCGCAGTTTTCCGCAGTGGCTCCGACTCCGCCAACTGCTTGACGAGGGCTGCATCGGAGAGATCCGTTCCATCACCGGCTTCTTCAGCTACTTCAACGTCAACCCGGATAACATCCGCAACCGCGCTGATATCGGCGGCGGCGCGCTTATGGACATAGGCTGCTACTTGATCCACGCGTCGCGCTTTGCCTTCGCGCAGGAGCCCACTCGCGTCGTCTCACTGATTGATCGCGATCCCGAGATGCGCACAGACCGGCTGACTTCGGCCATTCTCGAATTTCCCGGCGGCCATTCGATCTTTACCTGCAGCACGCAGTTGATTCCCTACCAGCGCATCCATTTTCTCGGCGCGCGCGGACGCATTGAAATAGAAATCCCCGCCAACGCACCTCCAGATCGTCCTACCCGGATGTTCATTGACAGCACAGGCGATCTATCCGGCAGCGGAATCGCCACGGAGACCTTTCCGGCCCGCGACCAGTACACATTTCAGGGAGATGCCTTCTCCAAAGCCGTTCTTGAAGACACGCCGGTTCCGGTTTCTATTGAAGACTCCATTGCCAATATGGCGGTCATCGATGCGGTATTCAAATCGGCAATCTACAGCACGTGGGAAACTCCGAAGTTATAAAGGCCGATCCACGCAGGATGGCCTGAAGCGTTACAGACGGGCAAAAACCGCCATCGCGCGGTGTGCACCGGATTGCTCAGACTGCGGCGATCCCCAGGACTAGAGTCAGATAGGTAAGGATAGATGGCTTAGCACCCCTGCATTTGGGGCATCGATATTCGGATGCAAAATCCTTATGGTGGCTGCTGTTGGCGGGCTCTTCGTGACGGCAACAGAGCATCCCACGCAGCACAGGCAACCGCAGACACCTTAGGGGGGTCAACGATGCGCTTACTCCAAACAATCCTCACTGCTTCAGCGTTGTTAGCAGGGTTGGCCTTTGCGCCAGCGGCTCCCGCGCAGGTTATGGTCAGCATCGGCATTCCACCGGTCTGCGCCTATGGTTACTATGACTACGCTCCATACGCCTGCTCGCCCTACGGATTTTACGGGCCGGGGTATTTCTACAACGGCATCTTCCTCGGCATGGGTCCGTGGGCCGGTTGGGGCTATGGACACGGCTGGGGCGGCCATCGCTTTAGCGGCGGCGGGGGAGGAAACTATCGCGGCGGCGGCGGCGCTCTCGCCAATCGCAGCAATTATGCACGAGGCGGTGGCGGCGGGCAGCATGCAGCCGCAACCGGCGGAGCCCGCGCCTCGACCGCGCACGCGAGCACTGGTCGCAGTTCGGGTGCTGGTCGTGGTGCAGCCCCAGCGCATGAAGCAGCCGGTCACGCTGCCTCGGCGCGCGGTGGCGGCGGTGGTGGCCGTGCAGGCGGTGGCGGTGGACGCGGCGGCGGCGGAAGGCACTAATCGGGATTGCTGAGCTGTTCCACTGGCTCTGCACGAAGCGGCGGGCAAACCAGCTCCGCCGCTTTGTATTTTGCAGTGCGGTCCTAATGCTCTACGCGATTCATCTGCGCCAAGCGCAGATCGCCATCTTCTTCTCAGAAGTGTTATCCGGCCGAAAGCCTGCGTTTAACATCCGCGCTCACCGGACGCACCGGCTTTAGCATAGTGCGCATCATTGGAATCACAGGCTCCAGGATTGCCTTGAGCAATGGAATCCGCGGCTTTTCTGCGTTGTGCTCTGGAAGCTGATCGAGCAGGACCACATTGAGCAGCGACTTATTCACCTGGATGCGGCCGTTGTAATTGATGAAGCCGAGCTTGCGAAAGCGATTCATGAAGAAGCTGACCCTGGATCGCGTGGTGCCAATCATCTCCGCCAGCGTTTCCTGAGATACCGGAGGGATGAAGGTATCCCGGTCTCCGGGCTTGCCGAATTCGGCCATCAACAGCAAAATCCTCGCCAGGCGCTTTTCGCTGGAGTTAAAGAGCTGATCGACCAGGTCGGCCTGAATGCGCATGCTGCGGGCCAGCAGAAACCTCACAAAGAAGTCCGCGAACGTGGGCTCGTCATGCATCACGCGAGCCATCTCCTGCCTGGTAATCATAAGCGCTGTGCATGAGTTGACGGCAGAAGCCGTGGAAAGACGCAGCCCTGGTATCGACGCGATCGACTCCTCGCCTACGAAGTCGCCCGGAGAGAGAAATGTGATCGTGGCCTCTTTGCCTTTCTCCGAGACCACGGATACTTTTGCGCGGCCCTTCTGGAGATAGAAGACGGTATCGGCCGGATCTCCCTGCGAGAAAAAATTCTCCTTCGGCTCCAACTCGACAACCTTGCGGCCAAGTCCGGCGTTGGCAAGAAATGCGGCGGGATCGAATGTAGCTGTGCGATTATTGTTCAAAATCGTGATACCTCATTTGGAAACGAATCATTTGGCGCCGACCGATTCCGTCCCGTCGAGTGTCCCTCTTAAATTGAAATGACCGTAGACGATCGAGATCCGATTGAAGAGAAAACGCCTCCGGTCGTTCTGCGAAACGCCGGTCAACGCAGGCTCGCCGAAAAAGTCTTGATCGAGTGCCATAGACGTGTCCGCAATTACGCGATCGGATGTGAACAGATCATCGCCCGGACATCCCACCCATACTCTTTGGATTTTGAGCTTGTCACCGGTTTCGGTCTGGTCCTTATTGCTCACTTGTCAGACCGTGATTTTCAAATCGGGACAGGGAGCCTTCGCCGCTGACAAACGATCGCTCCGAGCTAATGTGACCATCCCTCGAGACATCGACTCTGCCAATATTTGAATCAGCAGGTTTCGAATCTGTTGAAGCTCCTGCGTTTCGGTCGCCCGCGGTTCTCAAGTTTGTTGGTGGAGGGTTGAAGACTTCTTTGCTGTCCGGTGCGATCAACATGAATTCACGATTGTTCCGGGCAGCTACCAACCTTATCCGCAGAGGTTGACATCTAATCGGGCCAGAGGGAGTTGCGGCATGAATATTCGTCACATCCAGTGGTTAACGCTGCTCGTTGCCGTCCTTCCAATTCTTATCGACGCGCAATCGCCCCCTCTTACAAAGGATTTTGACGGTCTTGCAGCAACCACGCCTCCCATGCCGGCGGTCATCAAACCTTCCGAGCCGATAGACGTGATCTACGTGCGCCCTACACAGGCGACAATGTTCAAAAACTACGCTTTTGACGCTTTTGGACCCTATACGATTGTCGGCGTCGGTGTCTCGGCAGGCATCAACCAATTCAGCAATGCGCCTCCGGAGTGGGGGCAGGGCATGGCCGGCTACGGCAGACGATTCGGTTCGAACTTCGGAGTCGCGATAGCCGGTACAACCACGCGTTACGCGCTTGCCGAAGCTTTCAAAGAAGACACGCTCTACTACCGCTGCGAATGTACCGGCATGTTTCCGCGGCTCGGCCACGCGATGGTGTCGACGCTGACCGGACGCCGTGGCGAAGACGGGCATCGCGTGTTCTCGATTCCCGCGCTCGTCGCACCCTATGCGGGCACCATGACCGCTGTTTATGGCTGGTATCCCAGGCGCTTTGGCGCCAAGGACGCGTTCCGTATGGGCAACTACAGCATGCTCGCGTATATGGGCGAGAACATCAGCCTGGAGTTTCTTTATAGCGGTCCGCACTCTCTGCTCTCTCGCATGCACCTGACCAATTCTCATGGCTCTCCCGACCCTGGACCAAACCATTGAGCGATCGCGGATCCATCGTCGTTGCCGGCCCGGCGAGGCCGCTTCCGGAGCGGCCAGCTCCATTTCCGGCGTCGCTGACGACCTATGTCTCGGGGACTTTCAATGGATTCTTCGAGTGGTTCGGAGAACTGGGGATCTTTTCCTGGCAAGTCATGAAGGCTGCGGTTACGCCGCCGTTTGAGTGGCGCGAGCTGATTCGGCAGCTCGACGAAGTCGGTTCGAAGTCTCTTGCCGCTGGTGGCCCTGGCGGGCGCCGCGGTCGGCGTTGTGTCTGTCGATGGAAGCCCGTTCCAGCATGACGCGCTTCGGCGCCAAATCGCTGCTTCCTTCGGCCCTCGTGTACTCCATTGTCCAGGAGATGGGCCCGATCATTACCGGCCTGGTCGTCAGCGGGCGCGTGGGCGCGGGCATTGGCGCGGAGCTGGCGTCGATGAAGGTGACCGAGCAGATCGACGCCATCGAAGCATCCGCCGTCAACCCTTTCAGGCTTCTGGCGGCGACGCGCATATTGGCCTGCATTCTGATGCTGCCTCTGCTTACCGTTGCCGCTGACGCATGCGGATTGTTCGACGGGCTGGCTTGCGCAGACTCTGGTTGAGCCGATCTCGTTTCATCAGTTCATTAAAGCGGCTTTAGCGGCGCACGTTCAGCGACTTTCTGCCGCCCACATTCAAGACGGCGGTCTTTGGCCTGATCATCGGGCTTATCGCATGCTTTCAGGGAATGCGCACGCGCGGGGGCGCGGCGGGCGTGGGCCGCGCGGCCACCAAGCTCGGTGGTGCTGGCTTCGCTCTTCGTTATCCTGGCCGATGTCGTGCTGGTCAAGTTCATTCTTGTCATCTTTCCATTAACCCGCTAGCTTGCTCAAGCGAGCTCGGAAACGACTATGGCCACAGCCTATGACATCGCGATGAAGCAAGACGAGACCCGAGCAAGGCGGCAATGCGCCTGTTGTCGCCGTCGAGAACCTGCACAAGACCTTCGGCAGCCACAAGGTTCTGAATGGGATCAGCCTTGAGCGTGAAGCGGGGAGAAACGCTGGCCGTGCTCGGGCGCAGCGGCACAGGGAAGAGCGTATTGCTGAGGCTGATTATCGGTCTCGAAACAGCCCGACTCAGGATCGGTTCGCATTCATGGCCAGGACATTGCCGGGCTGGCCCTCGATCGGATGGGCGAGATCAGAAAGAAGATGGGATTTCTGTTTCAGCACGCGGCGCTCTACGATTCGCTCACTGTCGGCGAGAACGTGGCGTTTCCGCTCGAACACCATCGGAGAGACATGTCGCGAGCCGAGCGCGCCGATCGGGTCAAGCAGTTGCTGGCCGAGGTGGGCATGGAAGGCGACCTCGACAAGATGCCTTCCGACATCTCCGGCGGAATGCAGAAGCGCGTGGGCCTGGCGCGCGCGCTTGCGCTCGAACCGCGAGATTCTGCTTCTCGACGAGCCCACGGCCGGCCTTGACCCCATCAGCTCCGGGGAGATCGACGAATTGATTCTCAAGCTCCAGCGCGAGCGTCAGATGGCATCGATCGTCGTCACCCACGATCTGCATAGCGCCAAAACGATCGCCAATCGTCTGGCCCTGCTGGACCAGGGCAATGTGGTGATCGAAGGCACGTTTGAGGATCTTCAGCAAAGCGAAATCGCGTTTGTGAAGGAATTTCTGAAGCAGTCGTAGGAGGGAATATGTCAAGAGTGGCAAGGTTGGGAGCATTCATCGTTGTGACGCTGGCAGTTCTTGCCGCCGGGGTCTTCATTATCGGGAGCAAGGAGTATCTGTTTCGCTCCACGTACCAACTGAAGGCGCAATTCGACAACGTGGCGGGCCTGCTCGAACGGCGCCGACGTGCAGGTGGGCGGCGTGCACAGCGGAACCGTGTGGAGCATCGAGCTGCCGCACAAGCCTGGTGAAAAGGTCACGGTCGTCATGGAGCTGGACAGAGTCCACGCACGAGATTATCAAGCAGGATTCTGTGGCCTCGATCGAAACCGAAGGGCTGCTGGGCAATCAGTACGTGGCGATTTCGTTTGGATCTGCCGGGCAAGCCGAAGTGAAGGATGGCGAGACCATACCGAGCGTGCCGCCGCTGGTGATGTCGGATCTGCTCAAGAAAGCCAGCGGCATTCTGGACAGCAGTCAGCAGGCCATCGACCAACGCAACTGCGGCCACAGCGCATTTGAATTCGGTAAGCGCGAAGATCGATTCGGGCCAGGGAACAGTTGGAGCTCTGGTGAACGACAAGCAGCTATACAACAACTTGAGCAGACGACGGCGACCTTGCACGCTACGATGGTCCAGGCGCAGGCCGGGGTGACGGACTTCCAGGAGAATATGGAAGCGTTGAAGCATAATTTCCTCTTGAGCGGGTATTTCAAGAAGCGCGGATATGAAGATTCGGAAGACCTGGCAGCCAACGAAGTCGAAAGGACTACCCCAGGCAGCCCCGGCCAAGGAGTTTACTTTCTCAGCCAAGCAATTGTTCGACGCTCGAGATTCAGCCAAGTTGAAGGATCAAAAGCTCCTCAAAGCCGCCGGCGATTTTCTTACGGCCAATCAATTTGGATATGCGGTTATCGTAGTTTCTTCCGGCATGGAAGGCGATACCCAGAAGGATCTGGTGCTCACCCAGGCCCGGGCCATGGTGGTTCGCGAGTATCTGGTAGATAATTTCGGATTCGACGACAGCCAGCTGAAGACGCTGGGCATGGGCAAGCAGACTGGCGAGAATCCGGACGCGGATTGGGGATCGATCCGGATTGTCATTTATCCGGAAGGGACCACTCCCCCTCCCGATGCGAAGGCGCCCGTCGCAGCCACTGCGGGAATCGCCCTGGGGGCGCCGGACCTGCCCAAAGGGGACGCAACACAAAAGCAGTAGCCGGCATCCAAGGTTCCGTAGACGCGATTTTCGTTCTTCCGGGAAGGCACTGAACTTGTGCCGAGGCATTTGGCGATGGCCTTCGGAAGTACACGGAAGAGCAATTTAGCTCAGAATATTTCTTCTCGGTTTGCAAGGATAGTGCTGTAGCAGCCCCGTCCCTTTGAGCCGTGAGCTACGGCGATGCTGCAAACCTTCTCAGCCATCCCAATCGCGTCAAGACGGTCCCCGGACGGACAAAGGCGGGATAGGACGGCATCGAATAAAGCGGCCCCGATCGACAATTCCCGTGAGAATTTATCAGTTTCATCAGATTGAAAAGGAGAATATCGATGCCCCTCGTCACCGTTGTTATCACGATTGGAGTTGTTGGCCTGTTGATGTGGCTCGTGAATCGTTTTATCCCCATGCAAAGCCAGATCAAGGGCATTTTGAACGCCGTTGTCGTGATTGCCCTGGTTCTGTGGCTGATGAGGATCTTCGGCCTGTGGCAGTACCTTTCCCAGTTCCGCGTCGGCCACCAATGAAGCAGGCCGCCCAGTCCGCCACCCCTGAACCCGTCCACGCAAGGCAAGCACGATGCGGTACTGCAGAGTACCGCGCGCAGGAGATTTCGTGAAATGTACGCATTTGTCAGCATTGGTAGCCGTCCTTAGTTTGAGCGCGTTCGCTCATGCCGGCTCGCAGACGGCCGCGGTCGTCGAGCACTCAGGTACCGGCTCCACGTACCATGTGATTGAGATCAGCCGCACCGTTCAGGCCATCAATTATCGGCATCGCAGCGGTGCCACGGATGTGGATCTTCTTGGAACCGCATTGTTGCCCTCAGCCGACGGCAAAGCCAAGGTGCGCAGCAAGCGTGGCACCATGGAAGTCGAGGCGGACTTCGGAAACCTTCAGACGCCCACAACTTTCGGGGGCGAATACCTCACTTACGTCATGTGGGCTATCTCGCCTGAGGGGCGCGCTGTAAACCTGGGCGAAGTGCTGGTTGGCGGCAACGATCGCAGCAAGCTGACCGCGACCACCGATCTCCAGGCATTCGCTCTCATTGTCACAGCGGAGCCATATTACGCGGTCCGCCAGCCCAGCAACGTCGTCGTGCTTGAGAATGTCGTTCGCCGGGATACCAACGCAACCAGCGAGGCAGTCAGCGCGAAGTATGAGCTGATGGAACGCGGGGGCTACCTTCCCACCGGCTACAGTTCGATCCGGTGGTCCTGAGCGCCAATCTGCCGCTCGAATTTTACGAAGCGCGGAACGCGATGCGCATCGCCAAGTCCGAAGGGGCCGAGAGCTACGCAGCGGACAGCTATCAGCATGCTGTGCAGTTGATGAAGTCCGCCGACGACTATGCCATCAGCCCTCATGTAGAAAAGAAGCCGCTCATTGCCGCCTCGCGAGACACGGTGCAGACAGCGGAAGATGCGCGCGAGATTGCTGTCAAGAAGATAGATGCGGAACTAAGCGCGAACCAGCGCCAGTCATTACTCGACGCAACAGCAAAGGCGCAGGCTCAAGCGGATTCCGCAAACCAGATGAATGCACAGGCGCAATCGAATGCCGCAACTGCCGAAGCGTCTGCGGCCAAAGCGCAGGCCGACATGGCTGCCAATCAAACGGCATCGGCAACCGCAGTTTCGGCCGCCCAGTCCGACGCCGAACAATCTCGCCAGGTTGCGGATCAAGCTCTCGAGCGTGAACATCAGGCCAACAGCGACAAAGTGGCGATGCGCATCCAATTGTCGGAGCAACTGAACAAAATACTGGAAACGCGTGACAGCGCGCGTGGACTCATCGTCAGCATGTCAGACGTGTTGTTTGACACCGGCCAGTATTCTTTGAAACCTGGCGCCAGAGAGAAGCTGGCAAAAGTGGCCGGGATTCTGCTTGCCTATCCAGGCCTGAACATTGAAGTCGGCGGTTACACAGACAATGTGGGCGGCGACGACATGAATCAAAAGCTCTCAGAAAATCGCGCAGGCGCCGTTCGCGGCTATCTTGTCGAACAAGGCGTAGCAACAGGCTCGGTAAGCGCAAAAGGCTTCGGCAACAGCTTGCCCGTAGCCTCGAACGACAACGCCAGCGGCCGCCAGGAAAACCGAAGAGTTGAGCTTGTAGTGTCGGGAGACATCATTGGCAGCCCGGCGGCTGTAACGACAGGCAGTCTACGCTAACGCAGTTCAGCATTCGCAGCGTTCTCAACTGGGGCCCCGGTGAGTGCCTGCATCATCGGGTGAAAACCAACGCCAATTAGATGAATGCAAAAGGAGGCGGTATGGCTCTCACCGGGACCAATGGCCACGGGGATATGTCCAGGAGCAATTCACCGGCGATCGCTTTGACGGCAACGTTGAAGGTTTCCAACCTGCCTTTGCCCACGCGCATCGCGTTTGTCGGAAACTATCTGCCACGCCAGTGCGGCATCGCCACGTTTACAACGGATCTTTGCGCGCGCTCGGAAACGAATATGGCAGGGCGGCTGTTTGCGATTCCGGTCAACGATCCGGAGTCAAGCTACGACTATCCGCGAACAAGTGCGCCTGGAACTGGAGCAGGAAGACCTGGCCTCGTATGAGCGGGCTGCGGAGTTCCTCAATTTCAATGGCAACGATCTCGTCTGCGTGCAGCATGAATACGGAATCTATGGCGGCGTTGCCGGCGGCCACATTCTGACCCTGCTGCGCAAATTGAAGATGCCGGTTGTGACCACTCTCCACACCGTTCTGCGCGAGCCCGATCAGAATCAGCGAGCGGTGCTTGAAGAGATCGTGCGGCTTTCCGACCGCGTGATTGTCATGAGCGAACAGGCGGCGCGGTTTTTGCATGACGTGTACGCGGTCCCGACGGCAAGATCGACATCATTCCGCATGGCGTGCCCGACTTTCAGTTCATGGATCCGAATTACTTCAAAGATCTGTTCGGCGCAGAAGGCAAGTCCGTTCTGCTTACGTTCGGTTTGCTGTCACCCAACAAAGGAATCGAGAACGTCATTCGAGCGTTGCCCGCGATTCTGGCGAGGCATCCAAATGTTGTGTACATCGTCTCCGGCGTCACGCATCCGCATATCCGGCGTCATGAGGGCGAGCGCTATCGAGAAATGCTCCTGGCCCTGGCGGATCAGCTTGGCGTTTCTTCCAAATTGATCCTCAACAACCGCTTTGTCAGTGCGGAAGAGCTGGTTGAGCACATCGGCGCGGCAGATATTTACATCACACCTTACCGGCAGGAAGCGCAGATCGTCTCCGGCACGCTGGCCATCGCACTCGGCGCAGGCAAGGCGATCGTGTCGACTCCGTATTGGCACGCGAAAGAACTGTTAGCAGATAAAACCGGCGTGATTGTGCCCTTCGAGAGGCCCGATGCAATTGCCGAGGCGGTGCTTCGACTTGCTCGATAACGATGGAGAACGTCACGCGATGCGAAAACGCGCCTATCTAAAGTCGCGCGAGACGATATGGCCCAAGACGGCACGAAACTACATGGCCAGTTTCCAGCGGGCACGCTTCGAGCGAACATTGCAGCCAAGGGCAGCCCAAAAGGAAGGCCGGCTGCAAGCTCTCGCAAGCGATCTCTGCCGAGTTGAACACCGCGCATTTGCTGAGTTTGACGGATGGCACCGGAATCCTGCAGCACGCCATCTACTCGATCCCCAATTCAAACGAGGGATATACAACAGACGACAATGCGCGCGCGCTCATCGTGTCGACTCTTCTCGATGAAACTCCTTTGCGCCCAGACATACTCGAGACGTCTCTCCTGTCGCATCGCTATCTGGCCTTTTTATGGATCGCCTTCAACGCCGAAAAGGGAAGGTTCAGAAATTTTCTCGGCTATGACCGGCGATGGTTTGAAGATGTCGGTTCCGACGACAGCCACGGCCGTGGCTTATGGTCGCTCGGGAATGTGCTCGGCCATTCACGCGATGCCGGACTGAGAGGCGCGGCCGGCAGACTGTTTGAAGCCGCCCTCCCCGCAACGCTCACGTTCACCAGCCCGCGCGCCTGGGCGTTCTGCATTCTGGGGATGCAGGCCTATCTGGACTGGTTCCCTGGGGACAGAGCGATTCAGGGAGCCCGCAATGCGCTTGCAAATCGGCTACTCGATATCTATGAGCGCAGCCACTCCGCGACGTGGCGATGGTTTGAGAAGAGCCTTTCTTACTCCAATGCGAGACTCTCGCAGGCACTGATCCTGGCCGGATGGCGAAGCGGCAACCAGCGAATGAT
>CAVVXR010000002.1:0-92716 GCA_963752215.1 uncultured Acidobacteriaceae bacterium
TATGAGCGACTAGCGGCGTTGGGTAGCAAATATTGAAAAGAGGCGGATGAGTAAGGTTCGTATCAACGATCTCGCGCGCGAGATGGAAGTCAAGAGCCGGCAGGTTCTCGACATATTGGCGGAGCTCGGCCTGGCGAGCGGCAAGACCCATTCGAGTTCGCTCGAAGAGGACGAGGCGGCGAAGGTTCGCGCGCACTACGAGCGTGGATCGCGCTCTGGCGCTCAATCCACTTCCGCGCCCTCTCGCACAGCACAAACGATCACGCCCAAGATCGACTCTCTCACATCTCCAAGCCTGGCGATGTGTTGAAGGCCATCCTGGCAACCAAGCAGAAGGAAGAGCAAGAGGCAAAGCAGAGCCTGCACGCTCGCTCCAAAGCAGCGCCGGCCGCCCCTTCTGAAGCAATCCGCCCACCGGCCGCTGCAGCCCCAGTCGCGCCTCCGGTCACTGTTGTCCCGCCGCAACCAAGCCGTCCAGAACCGCGCAAAATTGTTCCCCAGCCGCGATCCGCTTCGACAGCCGTGGTTCCGCCGGCTCCCGCTATTGCCTCGCGCCCGCCTGCAGGCCCTGTGGTCGCCAAGGCTCCGGCTGGCGCTGCTGTGCCACCGCGTCCAGTGGTGGTTGTCGCGCCGCCTCCTGCAGGGCTGAAGCCCACCACTCTATCGCCTCGCCACACGGAACCGCCGGCGGCATTCAAGACCCCGGTTGTCCCCGTCGCAGAGCCGGTGGCAGCCGCCGCACCCGCTCCTGCTGCCGCGCCAACTGTGGCTTCCGTTGCACCTTCCGATGCTTCGATTGAGGCCGCTGCGGTAGTCGCTCCTCCTTTTCCGGAACATGCCACATCAGCAGCGGAGACTGACACGGAAGCTCTGGCAATTGTTGAAGACGAAGTCATCGATGCCCCTGCGCATATTCCAGCGCATCGCGGCCAGGGCCATCCTCTGGCTGCGTCCCCCACAGCAGCCGCGCCGGCGCCTCGTCGCGTGGTAATGCCGCAAACCGGGCCTCGTCCTGTCTATAAGGCGCCGCTCGTGACTCAACCCGCTCCTGTCGCGGGCACCGGCAATCAAGCGCCCGGCGCCGGGCTACAGCGAGGTAAACCAATCTTCGATCGCAATCGTCCGGTCGGTGGACCAGGCAGCTATGCGCCGCGCACCTCCTCCGGTGCAGGCGCGCCCGGCCAATTCCCGGGCGGGCCGCGGCCAAAACACCCAACCCGCACCAATGCAGGTGGCTTTGCCGGCGCAGCGGGAACCGGAGGGCCTGGAGGACCCGGAGCCCGGCCCGGATTTGGAGCACGTCCCGGCTTTGGAGCACCTCGTCCAGGCGGCTTTGGCGGCCCTCCACGCCCCGGTGGCGCACCTCCGCCAACCGGCGAGGCCCCGCGTCCGGCGCGTTCCCCATCCAGAGGCCGTGGCGGACGCCCGCAGCAGTATCCCAAGACCAAAGAAGGCCCGATGAAGGGCTTTGTGCCGCCGCCACGTTATGCCGGCATGCAATACGGCGGCGAGCCGCTGCCGATTACGCGCGAGATCACCGTGACTGAGGGCATCAGCGTTAAGGACCTGGCCGAAAAGCTCGAAGTCCGCGCCAAGGACCTCATCGCCACGCTGCTCATGAGCGGTGTCTTCGTCACCGTCAACCAGTCGCTTGATGCTGAGATGGTCAAAGACGTTGCCGCCAAGTTCGGCGCGGCGGCCACCGTCATCAGCTACGAAGAAGAGATCGCCAACCAGGCTATCGAAGAGGTTCTCGTAGCCGAGAACACCGGCGAGCTTGAAGTTCCCGCGTTCGCCCGTGGTCACTGTCATGGGCCACGTCGATCACGGCAAGACCTCGCTGCTCGACGCCATTCGTGAAACCGATGTCGCAGCGGGCGAAGCCGGCGGCATCACTCAGCATATCGGCGCTTACAAGGTGCGTTTCTCCAAGGAAGGCTCACCTGCTTCCGGCCGCGAGATCGTCTTCCTCGATACGCCGGGTCACGAAGCCTTCACCCGTATGAGAGCCCGCGGCGCAAAGGTCACTGACATCGTGGTCATCGTAGTAGCCGCGGACGATGGCGTGATGCCGCAGACCCTTGAGGCCATCGACCACGCCAAGGCCGCCGGCGTGCCGATCATTGTCGCCGTCAACAAAATCGACAAGCCCGAAGCCAATCCCGAGCGCGTCAAGAAGCAGCTCGCCGATCGCGGCCTGATCCCCGAAGAGTGGGCAGGGGCCGGCGATGAGGGCACGGTCTTCGTCGAAGTCTCAGCCAAGAAGCAAACTCAACCTCGACTTGCTGCTCGAAATGATCTGCCTGGTCTCCGACATTCGCGCGCCCAAGGCAACACCGGGCCGCAAGGCCGTCGGCTCCGTCATCGAAGCCAAGCTCGATCGCGGCCGCGGCGCTGTGGCAACCGTCCTCGTTCAAGACGGAACTTTGCGCCTGAACGACAGCTACATCGTCGGCAATACATTCGGCAAAGTCCGCGCCATGTTCGACGATCGCGGACGCGCCCTCGAAGAAGCCGGCCCATCCACTCCCGTCGAAGTTCTCGGCCTCGAAGTCCATGCCCGACTCCGGCGACACCTTCCTCGTCGTAGCCGATCGCGACAAGGCCAAGGGCATTGCGCAATACCGCAAGATGAAGGAGCGCGACGCACAGCTCGCCAAGAGTTCCCGCGTCTCGCTCGAAGGCCTGGCCGAGCAGATTCGCACCGCCGGCGTCAAAGATCTGCCTCTCATCATCAAGGGCGACGTCACCGGCTCGGTCGAAGTGCTCGCCGACTCGCTCGTCCGCATGTCCACCGAGAAAGTGCGCGTCAAGGTCATTCACTCCGGCGTCGGTTCCATCACCGAGAGCGACGTGCTTCTGGCCACCGCCTCCAACACCATCATCATCGGCTTCAACGTCCGCCCCGAGCGCAAGGCCGCCGAGCTCGCGCAGCAGGAAGGCATCGAGATTCGCCTGCACTCCATCATCTACGAGTTGCAGGACGAAATGCGCCTCGCCATGCTGGGCCTTCTCGACCCCACGTTCAAGGAGAACTACGTCGGCCGCGCCGAAGTCCTCAACGTCTTCACGCATTCCCAAGGTCGGCACCATCGCCGGCTGCCGCGTGCAGGACGGAGTGATCCGCCGCGATGCCGAGGTCAAGGTGATGCGCGGCGAAGAGCAGGTCTTCAAGGGCAAGATCGCTTCGCTCAAGCGCTTCAAGGACGACGCCGCGAAGTCACCAACGGCATGGAGTGCGGCATCGGCCTGGCCGACTTCAGCGACCTGAAAGAAGGCGACCTCATCGAAGCCTTCACCACCGAAAGACTAGCCGCCGACCTAGGCGCGCTAACTACTGCCAAGGCATAACTTCACCAAGTTACCTGAATACAACTGGCCCGCTCCTCCATGAGGGACGGGCCAGTTCACTTGGAGCATCGGATCGCGGCCCATCGAGCTGTGAGCGGCGATCATAGCCACCGCCGCACAATTCGCCCGCAGTGCACAAGAAATGTGCTCCAATATGGTGGATGGACATCATTGATCTGTTCGATTCCGACCTTCTCGAATTGCCAAAGAGTCGTTCCGAGGAGAACTACGAGAAGTTCCTAAAAAGTTGGTTCGATGAGTTTCTCGCTTCGATTGACCCCTTGACGGCGGGAGATTGGGTGAGCCAAGAGCTCAAGACTAACAAGACCGTCGTGAGTTCCTTGTGTGAAGGTATCCTTGGGCTCTGAACTCCTACTTCAATGGTCACCCGAGCAAAGCGTACGAGCATTTTCTGAAAGCAATGGAGGCCGTACGCCCTTGGCTTTTTCCTTTGGCTTCTCCTGAGAATGTGTCGAACCACCTTCAGTTTCTATATAGGGTCCGGGTCGGCAGCTTGACAGATTTTTCGAGGAAGGACCTCTTTCACATACCATTTGAAAAGCGCATCCTCGTTAAGCCGCAGCGCTACAGCATCTTGGGCCTACCCTCGCTTTATCTTGGCGGCTCAATCTGGGCTTGTTGGGAAGAGCTACGGAGACCGAGCTTTGAGAAAATGCAGATTTCCCGGTTCAGGGCTGCGGAAGGGTCGAGTATAAAGCTGTTGGATCTGGGGTTTCGTCCTGCAGTGATTGCCGCGTTCATGGCGACCCATCCTTCCAGTTACGGCATAGAAGGACAGCATTCCAAATTCATTCTTGCACATGCTATGTGCTGGCCATTGTTTGCGGCGTGGCCTTGTTGTTGTTAAGCATCCAGGCTGCCCGTTTATTCCCGAATATGTAATCCCCCAACTGTTGCTGCAATGGATTCAGAACGAGCCCGACTTTGACGGTATCCGATACTTCTCAACACGCATTGCTCAATATGTTGACAATGCAGAACCTGTAGCCAACTATGTGTTTCCGGTAAAAGCGAGTAAGCCCTCTGGGTTCTGCGATGACCTATCAAAAAAGCTTCTCCTAAGCAGGCCAATATCGTGGCAAATACTCCAGAGCTTTACCTTCACATTCAAGGAACCCATCAACAAAGTGCCTACCTGGCCTCTTAAGTTAAATGCCGACTTGAAGACTCCATACTGGCAGACGGAGTTCTGGAACTGCGAGGCAAAGATTAGGTCCCTCCCCTGCGATCACGTCGACGCCATCTAGAGCGCGAATGCGAAGACTGCAATCCGCGTCAGCCCGCCCATCTTTGCCAGCGGCTGTTTGCATAAAATAACCCTCGCGCAGCACACAATAGAAATAGACAGTCAGTGCAAGAAGCAGCGCCGCCAGACTGAGCGCGCATGAAGAGCATCGCTGTCAATTCTTTCTTCCATCTCAGGCCGGACACCCCCCACCCCCCCTCCCTGGTGGTATCAACTCCGCAGTGGACTTTAGTGCCGTAAAATCGCTCGTCTTCGACTCGCCGAGCCGACACTGCCCGGTGGCCGATCCTTCCGCAACCTGGTCGCGCAAGGTGAAGGACCACAAATCTTCGCCACCATTCTTGACAGCAGACGCGATTACAGACCATAATACGACCATGGTTGATGACCATGGAAGGGTAGTGCTACGATGGCAAGAATCGGTGCCGGTGAATTCAAAGTCAAGTGCTTGCAGTTACTTGACGAGGTAGCAGAAACCCGCGAGCCCCTCGTGATTACAAAATTCGGCAAGCCGGTGGCCACGGTGATTCCCATGCCTCCGAAGGTCAAGCTCCGCGGAGCCTTGAAGGGCAGCGTGCTTTTTGAAGGCGATATTGTCTCGCCTCTTGAGAACGAGTGGGAAGCGGCTCAAGAGTGAAGCTGCTTCTCGATACGCACGTTCTAGTGTGGCTGCTCGAAGACTCAGCGCGCATCTCCGATTCAATCCATGCACAGATCCAGCAGGCGGCAGATGAGGACCGGCTCTTCGTCTCCGCAATTACGCCCTGGGAGATTGCGATGCTGGTGTCCAAAGGTAAGCTACGGCTCAGCCGCGATGTAGCGGAGTGGATCAACGCCGCGCTAAGCCTTCCAGGAGTCCGCTTGGAGCCGCTTTCACCTGCGATATCCGTTGCCAGCACGCGCCTGCCTTGGGAAGCGCATGGCGATCCAGCGGATCGAATTCTGCTGGCCACAGCCCGTCACCTGGACGCGACTATGATCACCGCCGACGATGAGATATTGGGCTACGGGAAGCTCGGCTTCGTAAAGTGCATCCCACCGAGCTGACGTGTCAGGGCGGGAGACCATCAAGGCCAAAACTTCCCCGTTGCCTGGCACACGGAGGTTTGAACCTGGAACCGGCTCATGCTTTGTCTGACGACTTTCGTTCGCTTGATATCGAAAGCAGATTTGTTCGCATGAAAATTGGTCCCGCCATAATGCGAGAACGCGCCGCGATAACCTGCTTCTTGCGCAATGCTCTTTGTCTCGTTGGAAAAGCTGTCCCTGTGACCGACCGGATAGGCAAGCGCCTCGACTTCGACACCGAGCTCTTGTTTCAAGATTGATCGAGAGCCAGATAATTCTTCGTACTGTTGCTGCGGGGTCAATTGGCCGAGCACCGCGTGCGATTGGGTGTGCGACCCAATCGCCATTCCGCCGCGGATCATCTCCCGAGCTTCGTCCCAACTCAGGAATCGCCGCTCGGTTTCGGGGATCGGGTTGCCTTTTGCCTTCTCAATCAACTCCCGCATCAAGCGCGCGGGATCGAGATTTTCTCGCATCTTATAAAGCCTCAGAACGGCTTGCAAACTCTCATCCAAACCGTTCCCTTCGATGTCCACCTGAAGCTCAGCAGGCGCCCCAGGCTCGCCAGACAAGTGAAGCGTGAACCGGCGTCTTCGCGCAGTCTTCAACAGCCACGCAATTCGGTCCCACCACGGAACCGCGCAGGACCCAACCATGTCCGTGGCAAGAAAGAATACGCCCTGCACACCATGCGAGCGCAAAATGGGAAATGCAATTCCGTAGTTGTCGCGGTACCCGTCGTCGAATGTGATTAAGACGCGGCAGCGGCGGACAGACCCCTTGACTGCGCCCGCATCTCTGATGAACGCAAGCGCCTCCTGAAGCGTCACCAGCGAACCACTCCGCTTGAGATGTGAAATCTGTTGGTCGAAATCTTCGCCGCTCGCTGAGAAGACGCCTGGGTCAAACAAATCTTCAGCTGAATTCCCGATACGGTGGTAGTTCAAGACCAGCAGCGAATCTCGATCTGGAATTCGCGAGAGCAGAGAAGTGACTCCGCTCCAGAGCAAACCGCGCGCCAGCCACTCTCGCCTACCCGCGCGAATCACATTTCGTGCCATAGGCACCAGATCATAGCAGCACACCTGGGGCCGCTCCTGAGCAAGCCGTCAGGCTGACGCCCGCCCAATCCCACCACATTCAGGTTTGGTATTCCAGCGCACTGTGAATAACGAGTCAATTATTAATTATTCGCACCCCCGTAACTCATTGAAATACTTGAGTAATAAAAAAATGATTGACAATCGTATTCAATTAAGCTTAAGATTGTGATGGTTACTATTAACGCCAAGGAGGTACTTCATGCGCCGTATAATTGCAGCAGGTATCCTGTTATCCCCGCTATTCTTAACCGCAACGGCAATCGCAAGCACTCCCGCTAGCGACGCCGACGCCTCAGCCCCGGCCCGCCCAGTAAGCACCGGTGTAGTTCCCGCCCAAGTTGTCTACGCCGCAGGCGTAGCTATCCCACTCGGCACCAGCATTCCTTCCGATGCAGAAGTCGTGTTGCAGCTCAACGTCGGCGAAGACGGCCAGGCACGTGATATTGAAGTCGTCAAGTCTGACAGCGTGAAACTGAATACTCCCGTAGTCGACGCGGTTCGCAAGTTCCGCTTCCGTCCAGCCACGCTCGACAACCAAGCCATTCAGATTCCTCTCAACCTGACGGTTACGGTTCAGCGCTAACCGGAGCTAAGACCCTCCCCGTGAAATGCGAAAGAATTCCTTTAATGCACTCAACACCAGACCTCCCTCACCCTGATTGCGATTGCGCCTTCAGGGTGAGGGGTTTCAACATTCCAGTGAGATTAAAACGGATACCGTTCCCGTCGAACGCACTCTTGCACCACAGCGCGGCTCAAGCCCACCGCATCTGACGGCGTAAACCGTGCGAGCTTGCGCAGGATAGCCAACTGGGTGCGCAGCAGGTCGCCCTCGGCGCACGCCGCCAGCACGCGCCGAGCCGCCTGCTCAGCCAGCGCCATGGTCTCATCCGCCAGCAGGCTGGTCATATTTGCGGCGATATCGCTGGCGCTTCTCCCATTTACATTTTGCTGCACCAGCTTGCGCGCTCTGAGCAACGCCGACTCAAGCGCATAGACCTGGGCGATGATGTCGGCTAGATCGGCCATGACCTCCTGCTGATTTTGTAGCGCTGTCATGAAGCGTTGGCTCGCTACTCCGGCGGCAAACAGCGCAATCTTTTTTGTCGCAGCCAGCGCCTCAGCCTCGCGCGCTAATAGTTCGCTGGTATCCGCTCCGGCATCGAAGCTCGGCGGCTGCATTACTTCATCCATCAGTTTCTTGATGGCCGCAAGCAATGGGAGCTGGCCGCTAACAGCCCGCTTCATCAGCCAACCGGTAATGATGAGCCGGTTGATCTCATTGGTACCTTCGAAGATCCGATTAATGCGCGCATCCCTGTAGAAGCGCTCCGCCGGATACTCCTCCACATAACCGTATCCGCCCATGGTGGCGACGAGTTCGTCGGTTACCAAGCTCAGCATCTCTGACCCGTACACTTTCAGGATGGAGCATTCAACGGCGTACTCCTCAATGCGCTTCTGCGTCTCGCGCTGGGAATGCGCATGGGGCACATCAGACTGCGTTTCGATTAGCGCCAGCGACGCATCGATCATTCCGACTGTTCGGTAGGCCATGCTTTCGGCCGCATAAAGCCGCGCGGCGGATGTTGAGATCTTGCGTTGAATGAGTCCAAACTCCGCGATCGGCTTGCCAAACGCAATCCGCTCCTTTGCATATCGAATCATGTGTGCCAACGCATGACGAGCACCTCCGATACAAGCTACGCCCAGCTTGAAGCGGCCCACGTTCAGCACGTTAAATGCGATGTGATGGCCTTTGCCGGCCTCGCCAAGCAGGTTGCTCGCCGGAATCTTACACTCATCAAAAATCAATGGGCAGGTTGAGGAGCCATGAATGCCAAGCTTGTGTTCCTCCGCGCCCACGATGAGGCCGGGCGTGGTTCGCTCTATGAGGAACGCGGAGAATTTTTCGCCATCTATTTTGGCGAAGACCGTGTACAAACCGGCGATGCCGCAATTGGTGATCCACATCTTCTCGCCGTTCAGCGTGTAGGTAGTTCCGTCTTCCGAAAGCGTGGCGCGGGTGCGAATATTCATCGCATCGGAGCCGGAGCTGGCTTCAGAAAGCCCATACGCTCCAATCCACTCGCCGCTCGCCAGCCTGGGCAAGTAGCGCTGCTTCTGCTCCTCGGTGCCATACCAGACCAAGGGCAGCGTGGCTATGCCGATATGCGCTCCGAAAGCCGTCGAAAAGCTTGCCAGCACTGAAAGATGATCGGTAATCAATGTCGACGTGGTTTTGTCCATGCCCACTCCGCCGTACTCTTCTGGAATATCGACAGATGCGAACCCCAGTTCCGCCGCCTTGAGGATCAGCCCGGCCATCACGCCCGGTTCCCTGGCCTCGATGGCGTCAATAGCGGGAAGTATCTGCTCACGTGCAAACTGTGCCGCGGTCGAGGCAATTTGCCGCTGCTCCTCGTTCAAATCTTCAGGGGTAAAAACTTCGGTCGGCGTTCGAGTCTCGAGCAGAAAACTGCCACCCGCGGCTGCAACTATGGGAGAAGCAATAGACGTAGACATGACAGGTCGATCTCCTACGATACTGCCAACGTTACGCCGGAAGCTGACGAAACGGCAACTCGACGGTGCGAGCCGCCCAGCCAGCCCCACGTCGCATACAATGAACAATATCTATATTGTGGAGGCTTGCCCCTGTTCGCCGCGTTTGTCAGCCATCTGAAGCCCGCCGCCAGCCAGCTCCCGGCACAGCTCGGGGCGGTAGCGTCGAACCTCGCAGCGCATCTTGCTTTTGCGCCTCAGAGCGGCCTGCGTCACTACCTGAAGGCGATGCAGACCACCGACCAGACCTTCAAGAATCTCTACCACTGGAACCTGTTTGATGCGGCGCTGTTACTTCCCTACTTTGCCGTGATGATCGTACTGGCAATCTACGGCGTCCACCGTTACACGATGGTCTACCTCTACTACAAATACAAAAAGAATTACCACCCCGATCCGCCGAAGCATTTTGACGAACTGCCTCGCGTCACCGTGCAGTTGCCCATCTTCAACGAGCAATTCGTCATTGATCGCCTGATTGAAGCGATCTGCGCCATGGAGTATCCGCGTGACAAGCTTGAAATTCAGGTCCTCGACGACTCAACCGATGAAACTCAGCAGGTGGCCGCTGGCATCGTTGCGCGTTACGCTGCGCTCGGCCATCCCATCGTCTACATCCATCGCACAAATCGTCACGGATATAAGGCCGGCGCCCTCGATGCCGGGCTCAAAGTTGCCAAGGGCGAGTTCGTCGCCATTTTCGACGCTGATTTTGTGCCCCCGCCCGACTGGCTGATGAAGGTCATTCATCACTTTGCCGAGCCCGAAATCGGCATGGTGCAGACTCGCTGGACCCACCTCAATCGCGACTACAGCATGCTGACCCAGATTGAGGCCATCCTGCTCGACGGCCACTTTGTACTCGAGCACGGCGCACGCTCCCGCTCCGGCGACTTCTTCAACTTCAACGGCACCGCCGGCATGTGGCGCATCCAGGCCATCACCGACGGCGGCGGCTGGCAGCACGACACGCTCACTGAAGACACCGACCTCAGCTACCGCTCGCAACTGGCCGGCTGGAAGTTCAAATATCTGCCCGACATCGAGTGCCCGTCCGAGCTGCCCATCGAAATGACCGCCTTCAAAACCCAGCAGGCGCGCTGGGCCAAGGGCCTCATCCAGACCAGCATCAAGGTGCTGCCGCTGATCTTCAACTCCAACGTGCCGCGCCGCATCAAGGTTGAGGCCGTCTATCACCTCACCGCCAACCTCAGCTATCCGCTCATGGTCGTCATGTCCGCTCTGCTGCATTCCGGCCATGATCTGCCGCTTCTACCAGGGCTGGTTTCAGATGCTGCTCATCGACTTTCCACTGTTCACCGCTTCCACATTTTCCATCGCCGTGTTCTATGTGATGAGCCAGCGCGAGCTGTTCCCCAAAACCTGGATGAAGACATTTCTCTATCTGCCCTTTCTGATGGCCCTGGGCATCGGCCTCACGGTCACCAACACCAAGGCGGTAATGGAAGCGCTGTTCGGCATCAAGAGCGCCTTTGTGCGCACTCCCAAATACCGCGTGGCCAAGAAGGGTGAAGTCTCGCAGGCCGCGAAATATCGCAAGCGCCTGGTGCTGGCGCCCTGGATCGAGATGATTTTTGGCGTCTACTTCTTTCTCGCCATCCTGTACACCTTTTCAAATCACAATTACTTCACTGCGCCGTTCCTCATCCTGTTTGTCATCGGCTACTGGTACACCGGTTTGATGAGCCTGCTGCAAGGCCGCTTCGAACGCTGGCGCACCGGCGCCGCCGCCAACGCGGACGAATCGAGCCCCAAGCCGTTCCCGGTCGGAGTGTGAGGACTTCGTGGAAAATTCCGATCGAGAGCCAAGGGTTCTCTGGGAGCCACGCAAAGCGCGGGCCAACCTTCGCAAACACCAGATGTCGTTTGAGGAAGCCGCCACGGTTTTTGAGGATCGGCTCTCGGTGACAAAGCCTGATCCGGATCACTCAGTAACAGAGAGCAGGTTTCTTACTCTTTGGCTATCATTGCCACATCGGGTTGTTCTTGTAGCCCACACCGAAGATCCGGACGAGATACCCATCATCAGCGCAAGATTGCCCACGCGGAGCGAACGATATGCCTACGAGGGGTAGCAACTGCGAGGCTGTCGATGACGCCGTCGACAGGTGCGACATTGAGAAGGGACCTGAGACTCGAGACGCAGACTACATCGTGATGACCACGTGGCACGCCAATGAATCATTGGAGGAGGCACTCTGGTTCTTCAAGGTCTGTGCACTCCCCAACGAGTGCGTAAATCCGTCCGAATGTGATCGTTTCGCCGTCGCGATTGGAAATTCAGCGTGGCCAATTGAACTGGCGAAAGCGCTTCAGTCGATTGAGAGCGATGCAGATGACGAGGTTGAACCGATCGAGTGCGGCGCAGACAATATCTAAAGGCAATAGCGCTCCTCGTTTCTGCCTCAGGCCCCCTCCGTTACAATAATTAGAAGCGCCTGCCCAGCCGGGGACTGGATTCCCCGGCTGCCAGGCGCATCAGAGCATATGCTATCCAAAAACTTACCCGAAGCTCTCACTTTCGATGACGTGTTGCTGGTGCCGGCCTACAGTGAAGTCGTGCCGATGCAGGTCAGTACGCTGACCCAGTTGACCAGCGACATTACGCTGAACACTCCGCTGATTTCCTCCGCGATGGATACGGTCACCGAGTCGCGTATGGCCATTGCCATGGCGCAGCAGGGCGGCATTGGGATTGTGCATCGCAATTTGAGCATCGTCGATCAAGCCGGCGAGATCGACAATGTGAAGCGCTCTGAGAGCGGCATGATTGTTGATCCGGTCACCATTTCACCTGACCAGATGATTGGCGACGCGCTTGAGTTCATGCGGCGCTACAAGATTTCCGGCGTGCCGGTTACGCAGGGTAAGCGGCTGGTCGGCATTCTTACCAACCGGGATCTGCGCTTTGAAACCCGCACCGACGTGCCGGTCGGCGACGTAATGACCAGAAAGAATCTGATCACGGTGCCGGTGGGCACCACGCTTGAAGAGGCTGAACTGATTCTGCATGAGCACCGCATTGAAAAGTTGCTGGTGGTGAACGATCAGTACGAGTTGAAGGGCCTCATCACGGTCAAGGACATTCAGAAAAAGCTGAAGTACCCGAACGCCAGCAAAGACGATCAGGGCCGGTTGCGCGTCGGCGGAGCCATCGGGGCGACTGGAGATTTCTTGGAACGCGCGGCTGAGTTGGTTCGCGCGCGCGTGGATGTGCTGGCCATTGACTCGGCGCACGGTCACTCCTCACGTGTGCTTGAGGCAGTGCGCGAAGTCAAGAAGGCCTTCCCTCATGTGGGCGTGCTGGCCGGAAACGTAGCGACTTACGAGGGCGCCTTGCGCTGATCGAAGCAGGCGCGGACGCAGTCAAGGTTGGCTTTGGGCCGGGCTCCATCTGCACAACGCGCATGGTCACCGGCGCTGGAATGCCGCAGATTACAGCCATCGCCGAGGCCGCCCGCGCAGCCGCCGATCATGGCATCCCGGTTATTGCCGACGGCGGAATCAAATACTCCGGCGAAGTCACCAAGGCTATCGCCGCCGGCGCCAGCTCGGTAATGATCGGCTCACTGTTTGCCGGCGTGGACGAGAGCCCCGGCGAAACGATACTCTACCAGGGGCGCAGCTTCAAGACCTATCGCGGCATGGGATCGCTGACGGCCATGAGCCAGGGATCGGGCGAGCGTTACTTCCAGAACGGCGCAGATTTGGCAAGCGCGCAAGTGGAGCACCGAAGGCGTGGTGCAGCGCGAGCGCGCCAGCCAGCAACCGCCTGGCGAAGTTTGTTCCCGAGGGAATTGAGGGGCGCGTTCCCTATCGCGGGCCGCTCGAGTCGATGGTCTTTCAGCTGGTTGGCGGCCTGCGTTCCGGCATGGGCTACCTGGGCTGCGGCACCGTCGAGGAGTTGCAGGAGAAGGCGCAATTCGTGCGCATCTCCGGCGCCGGCCTGCGCGAGAGCCACGTCCACGACGTGATCATCACCCGCGAGGCGCCCAACTATCATGTCGAGTAGGGAAAGACACGGCACAGGCTACTGGATAAGTGCCTGGCTGCCGGTCGCTGTAGGCATTGGCGTCATTGCTGATGGAGTCGACGGAGATGTTTGGCGCCGATCACACCAGCGGCCCCCTGCGCTGGCTCTTCGAGAGCATCTTCGGCCGTGTGAGCAACGCCCGATGGGCAATCCTGCATCACTATATTCGCAAGTCGGGCCACTTTTTCTGGCTATGGATTCATCGGGCTGGCGTGGCTGCGCGCATGGTGGATGACTCTGCCGCACTCTCGCTTCCGTCACGACGCATCTACTCGCACTGCTGGGCACAGCGCTGGTGGCCAGCTTGCGATGAGTGGCACCAGACTTTCCTGCCCAATCGCACGGGCACGCCGTGGGACGTGCTGCTGGATTGCTGCGGCGCGATCACACTGCAGCTTGCTGGTTTATGTCTATCATGCGGACCTTCAGGCCGAAGCGGCTGGCTAGGGCGGCGTAACAGCTTATTCGCAGCCAAGCCAAACAGCACCCAGAACACGGGCACATCCGCGGTGGCGGATGCGCTCGCTTGTGTTATTTGAGCAAAAGGACTGCCTGGACAGAAGACTCGCTATCTTAGGCGGCTTCTTCGTCGGCGTCTTCTTCCTTCTTGACTTCTTCCAACTGCTTTTCGAGCTCGGCGCGCTTCTTGGCCTTGATGTCGTCGCGCTTCTGGCGCTTGGCTTCGAGCTGCTTTTCGGCGCCGAGCAGTTCGATGAAGGCCTTTTCGGCGCCGTCGCCCTTCTGGAAGCCGGTGCGGACGATGCGCAGATAGCCGCCCTGGCGATCGCCGTAGCGCGGAGCCACGGTGTCAAACAGCCGCTCGACCGACGTCGTCGGTCATGAGAAAGCTGAGCGCCTGACGGCGCGAGTGCAGATCGCCCTTCTTGCCCAGGGTGATCATTTTTTCCACGAGCGGACGGACAGCCTTGGCCTTGGCCACGGTGGTCTCGACGCGGTCTTCGATGATGACGGACGTGACCAGGTTGCGCAGCAGCGCGCGGCGGTGGCTGGTGTTGCGTCCGAGCTTGAATCCTGCATTGCGATGGCGCATGATGAAACTCTCTTTCGAAAATTAGTGATCAGTGGTCAGAGATCAGGGATCAGTTGATGACAATCGCCGTGATCAGCCGTTCACTGACTGATCACTGATACCTGACCCCTGACCACTGTCTTTAGAAGTTCTCGGTCTCGGTGGGCAACTGCAGGTCCACGGAATCCAGCGGCTCGTCTTCGTCGTCGTAGCGGCCGTAGCTGGCGGCCAGGGCGGCGGCGGGAGGAATGCTGGTGGGTCCGGGAACCGCGTTGCCGTTTTCGTCGATCTTCATGCCCAGCGAGAGGCCCATCTGCGCGAGGATTTCCTTGATCTCGTTCAGGCTCTTGCGGCCGAAGTTCTTGGTCTTGAGCATCTCGGCTTCGGTCTTCTGCACCAGCTCGCCGATGGACTGAATGTTGGCGTTCTTGAGGCAGTTGTAGCTGCGGACCGAAAGCTCAAGCTCTTCAACGCAGCGATTGAGATTGTCGTTGCGCAGCAGGATGCGGCCTTCTTCGCCGCGCGCTTCCGCTTCGATTTCCTCCTCGAAGTTGATGAAGATGTTCATGTGGTCCTTGAGCAGCTTGGCGGCCAGGCCGACAGCGTCGGCGGGCAGCACAGCTCCGTTGGTCCACACTTCGAGCGTGAGCTTGTCGTAGTCGGTGATCTGGCCGAGACGGGCAGCTTCGACAACGTAATTCACGCGGCGCACGGGCGAGTGAACGGAGTCGACGGGAATGAAGCCCAGGCCCAGGTCGGCGTCGAAGTTCTTGTCGGCGGAGATGTAGCCGCGGCCGCGCTTGAGGCGCATTTCCATGTCCAGCTTGCCGCCTTCTGAGAGCGTGGCGATGATAGATGTTCTTGTCCAGAATCTCGACGTCGCCGTCGGCTTCAATCATGCCGCAGGTCACAACGCCGGGCTGGTCGGCGCGCAGATAGAGCGCCTTGGGGCCTTCGCCGGCGAGCTTGAAAGGAACCTGCTTGAGGTTCAGGATGATGTCGGTTGCATCTTCAACCACGCCGCCGATGGACTGGAACTCGTGGAGCACGCCTTCGATGCGAATGGCGGTGACCGCGGCGCCTTCAATGGAGCTGAGCAGGGTGCGGCGCAGGGCGTTGCCGATCGTGGTGCCAAATCCGCGCTCAAAGGGCTGGGCGCTGAACTTGCCAAATGTGTCGGTGAGCGTCTCGGCATCGACTGCCAAACGCTTCGGCTTTTGAAATCCTCTCCAAAGCATATCGTTTTCTCTTTTCCCGCGCGGCATGTACGTCGCGATGCATTTTGCGGCGGCCGCGCAAGTTCTCCTTCGGTTGAATTGCAGGGACAGGGATTAAGGGATCAGGGATCAGATCACGATGCCGTTGCAGGCGCGATTTCTGATTCCCTGATCCCTAATCCCTACTGTCCACTTTACTTGCTGTACAGTTCGACGATCAACTGTTCGTTGATCGGCAGGTTGACGTCTTTGCGCTTGGGCAGAGCGAGCACGCGGCCGGTGAGGGTCTCGAAGTTCATCTCGAGCCATGCCGGGACGGGATTCTGCGCGGCGTACTGCGCGCCCTGCTCCACGATCAAGCAACTTCTTGGCGCTCTCGCGGATGGCGATTTCGTCGCCGACGTTCACCTGGTAGGAAGGAATGTTCACCTTCCGGCCGTTGACGGTGACGTGGCCGTGGCGAACCACCTGGCGCGCCTGACGCCGCGAGATGGCAAAGCCAAGACGGAAAGCCACGTTGTCCAGGCGCCGTTCGAGTTGCTGAATCAGCAATTCGCCGGTGACGCCCGTGGCGCGGTTGGCCTTTTCGTAGTACTCGCGGAACTGGCCTTCGAGGGTGAAGTACATGCGCTTGGCCTTCTGCTTTTCGTGCAGTTGCAGGCCGTAGCCCACAATTTTGGCCTTGCGGTCTTTGCCGTGCTGGCCGGGAGCAAAATTGCGCTTTTCAATTGGACAGCGATCGGAGGTGCATTTGGTGCCCTTCAAAAAGAGCTTGGTGCCTTCGCGACGGCAAAGGCGGCAGACGGGTCCTGTATAACGTGCCATTTCTTCTCCTGACTTCGGATGACGGCCGGTTTACGGTCCTCCGGACTTTTGATCCTTCGGAGCTTCCTCCCGGCCCAGTTGTTCTTGAGGGGCCAGGGACTAAGAGACTAGATAGCTGAACGAACTGAGTTGGCTTTTCCTGGTCCCTATGTCCCTAGTCCCTTAGTCCCCGCCGCGCCTTAGACGCGGCGTCTCTTTGGTGGACGGCAGCCGTTATGCGGTACCGGCGTCACGTCGCGAATGGAGCGAACCTCAACCCCGGCCGCAGCCAGGGCGCGAATTGCGGACTCGCGGCCCGAACCCGGTCCGGAGACCCGCACTTCAACCGCGCGCAGGCCGTGATCGCGCGCCATGCTTGCGGCGTTCGATGCAGCCTGCTGCGCCGCAAAGGGCGTGCCCTTGCGCGAACCGCGAAAACCGAGCGACCCGGAGCTCTTCCAGCTGAGCGTGTTGCCCACCTGGTCGGTGATGGTGACAATGGTGTTGTTGAACGTGGCCTGAACGTACGCAATGCCAAACGGCACGTTCTTGCGCTCGCGCTTCTTGAACTTCTTGTTCTTTGAGGCCTTGCCAGCGGCCGGCTTGCCGGCTCCCGCTTTCTGCTCTGCTTTTGCCATTATGTTTTACCCGTCGCTTTCTTCTTGCCGGCAATTGTGCCCTTGCGCGGGCCCTTGCGAGTGCGGGCGTTGGTGTGGGTGCGTTGACCGCGCACCGGCAGCGAACGCCGATGACGGTTGCCGCGATAACTCTGGATGTCGATGAGACGCTTGATGTGCATTTGGACGTCCTTGCGCAGGTCGCCCTCAACGTTGCCCTCGTCTTCGATCACCACGCGGATGCGGTTGACCTCGTCCTCGCCCAGATCCTGGATCTTCTTGAAGGGATCGACATTCGCCTTCTCCAGAATGGTGAGCGCGCGAGGATTACCGATGCCGAAAATGTATGTGAGCGCGATCCGTGCCTGCTTGTTGCGGGGCAGATCGACGCCAGCAATTCGAGCCATTCGATTTCCTTTGCTGCTTCAGTTTGTGTGCCCCCGGCCTCAGCCGGTTCGCACGGGTTTTGCGGATTGCCTCCAGGGGTTCATCGCAAGCCTTGACTCAGGCTAACTAGCCCCTTGCTTTCATGGAGTCTTCCGCGTTATGCCAGGCCGCGTGCTAGCCCTGACGCTGCTTGTGCTTTGCGTTCTCGCAGATCACCCGAACCACACCGCGGCGGGTAATCACCTTGCACTTCACGCAAATCTTCTTTACCGATGCCCGGACCTTCATTGTTGCCCTTCCCTTTTTCCAGCTTTTAGCTGCTGGCTCTTAGCTCCTGGCCCGCCTTGCAACTGCCGGCATCACCGGCTATTGCACAGGTCAGAAGCTCATTGCCAGAAGCTATTTATAGCGATAAACAATCCGTCCGCGGTTCAAGTCGTAGGGACTCAGCTCCACGGCAACCCGGTCACCGGGCAGAATGCGAATGAAATTCTTTCGCATCCTTCCCGAAACATGGGTCAACACTTCGTGATTGTTCTCCAGCTTGACCTTGAACATGGCGTTCGGAAGAGTCTCCGTAACCACCGCCATTACCTCAATCATGTCTTCTTTCGACAAACTGCATCCTGATTCCGCCGGAGCCAACTTGTGCAACCGGCCTGTTCTGGCATCTTCAGAATTTCTGCTGAAAATGCAATCGCCCGAGCGTGCTACTCGGTTAAAACTCTCGATCCGGTTGCGGTCACCGCCACCGTGTGCTCAAAATGAGCGCTGTTGCTTCCGTCCGCGGCCACCGCCGTCCAGCCGTCGCCAAGCACCTTCACATCCGCCCTGCCGGCATTCACCATCGGCTCGATGGCAATCACCATTCCGGTTTTCAGCTTCATGCCGCGGCCCCGTTCGCCAAAGTTCGGCACCTGCGGATCCTCATGCATTTGAACTCCGATGCCGTGGCCCACAAAATCCCTCACCACCGAAAAGCCCTCGGCCTCAACCACGCCTTGCACCGCGGCTCCCACATCGCCCAGGGTCGCACCCGGCTTTACCGCCGCAATGCCCGCCTGCAGCGACGCTTCCGTCACCGCCAAAAGTCTTGCGGCATCCGGATCGATCGTGCCCACTGGAACCGTGATGGCCGCATCGCCGTAGTAGCCGTCCACCACCACCCCGAAGTCGACCGAAACAATGTCGCCTTCTTTCAGAACCCGCTTGGACGAAGGTATGCCGTGCACCACCTCGCTGTTGACTGAGGTGCAAAGCACACAGGGAAACCCGTGATAGCCCTTGAATGCAGCTTTCACACCCAGTTCATCCACGCGCGCCTGCGCCGCTTTTTCCAGATCGAGCGTTGTTGCACCCGGCTTCACCCGGCTGCGCACCAACTCGAGCACCTCGCGGACAACCTGACCCGCGCGGCGCATCTTTTCGATCTCCTGGGAAGACTTCAATACAACCACGACAAACCCAGCTTTCAGTATTCAGGGACTAGCGCACTAACGTGCCCCAAGCCCCCAACAACACAAGCCCGCCGTTCGGCTGCGCTACCTCCGCAACCGCTCGACGGCAGCAACAATTCCGGTCGCGACCAATGGATCGGCCGGTCTCCATCCACTTCCGCAAAGCGTCCCAAAGCCCGGTAGTGCTCGATAACCGGCGCAGTCAGGGCTTCATAAGCGCGCATGCGCTCCTTGAAGACCTCTTCCGTGTCGTCGGCTCGCTGGACCAGCGCCGCACCTTCTACATCGCAAAATCCATCCCGCTTGGGCGGATTCACGTAGACGTTGTAGATGGTCTGGCAGACAGGACAGTTCCTGCGCCCCGTAATTCGGCGCAGTAATTGATTATAGTCCACGTGGATGCTGACGGCAATCACCGGCAGCGCATCGCCTGGTCTGCGCCGCCAAGCGGCCGTCCAGCCAGTTGGCCTGGCCCAGCGTGCGCGGAAAGCCGTCCAGAATATAGCCATTGGCGGTATCCGGCTGCTGCAGCCGCACAGCGACCATCTCATTGACCAGCGAATCGGGAACCAGCTCCCCGCGGCTCCATGATCTCCTTGGCCACCTTGCCAAGCGCCGTACCCTGGGCCACGTTGGCGCGCAACAGGTCGCCGGTGGAGATCTGCGGAATGCCCCACAGCTTCACCAGTTCTTTGGCCTGGGTTCCCTTGCCCGCGCCCGGCGCGCCCAGCAAAAGAATCGGGCCGGGGACGGTTTTCGAACTCCGTCTCCCGGCCCCTTTCCATCGGTTACAGAGGAAGACATTACCAGGTTTTCCTTCCGCGAATGCGACCGGAGCGAGGGGAAAAGCCATCATAATGCCGCATGATCAGCTGCGATTCGATCTGGTTGACCGTATCCATGGCCACACCCACGACGATCAGCAGCGAAGTGCCGCCAAAGTAGAAGTTGACCCCCATGCCGTGCGTCGTCCAGGTCGGCAAGTTCTCAAAAGCGCGGCCGATCAGCCACAGCTTGTCAAAACGGATGCCCGAGATCAGGAAGGTGGGCACCAGCGAGATCAGATCAGATAGAGCGCGCCAACCAGCGTGATGCGGGTGAGAATGTCGTTGATGAAGTCCGAGGTGCGCTTGCCGGGACGGATTCCGGGAATGAACGAGCCCGACTTGCGGAAGTTGTCGGCAATGTCGTCCGGCTTCATCACGATGGAAATGTAGAAATAGGCAAAGAAGATGATGCCCAGCATGTCGAGCAGCTCATACCACGGATAGCCGGGCTGCAGCGCCTGCATGATCGGCTGCAGGAAGCGGTTGTTCTGCACCCACTCCATCTGGCCGAACAGCATGGGCGCGGAGAGGATGGAGCTGGCGAAGATGACCGGCATCACGCCGCCGGAGTTGACCTTGAGCGGCAGATGGCTCGATTGGCCGCCCATCATGCGCCGGCCCACAATGCGCCGCGCGCTCTGGATGGGGATGCGCCGCTCGGAGCGCTCGACAAAGACGATGAAGGCCACCACCGCGACCATGCCGACCAGCAGGACAACACCACCAGAAAGGTCAGCGATCCCCAGGCGTTGGTCTGAACCTTCTGCACCAGCTCGCCCACGCCGCGGGGCAGGCCGGCGACGATGCCCGCAAAGATCAGCAGGCTCATGCCGTTGCCGATGCCGCGATCGGTGATCTGCTCGCCCAGCCACATGATGAAGGCGGTGCCGGTGGTCAGCGTCAGCACCGTCATCAGGCTGAAGCCGATGCCGGGATTCAGCACCAGCCCCTGCTTGGTGAGAATGGCCGCGATGCCGATCGACTGCAGGGCGCCCAGAACCACTGTCATGTAGCGGGTCCACTGCGTGATCTTGCGCCGGCCCAGTTCGCCTTCCTTCTGGATGCGCGCCAGCGGCTCATAGACCACGGTGAGGAGCTGGAAGATGATCGACGCCGTGATGTACGGCATGATGCCCAGGGCGAAGACGGTCATGCGGCGCAGGTTGCCGCCGCCGAACAAATCCATCAGGCCCAGCGCCGAGCCGCTCTGCTGGTTGAAGAGCAGTTCGAGCTGGTTGGCGTTCACGCCGGGCGTGGGGATGTGCGCGCCGAGCCGGTAAACGGCAAGGATGCCAGCGTGAACAGTACCCGCTTGCGCAGGTCGGGAATCCGGAAGATATTGAGGAATTTCTCAAGCATGTTTGTGTATCCGCTTCAGGGCGTTTGCCGCCAATTGAATCTTTGATCTACTCCATCTTAGAGCATTTCTCGATTCCGAGTCAGGATATTGGAACCGGGAGACGCTGACTATGCGGGCCGTCACACTTGTCCGCAGAGCCCATTCGAGGTGCCCCAGGTCTCTATTTGGATACCTTGGAAATCAATTTTCCTTTGGGTGCCACCGGAGCTTCGCCGCCCAGAACCACAGCTTTGCCGCCGGCCTTTTCAATCTTTTCGACGGCCGACTTGGAAAACTTGTGGGCATGGATGGTGATGGCCGTGGTCAGCTCGCCGGAGCCGAGAATCTTGATCAGCGCCTTCTTGTTCGAGGCCAGGCCGAGCTTCTTGTAGTCGTCGAGGCCGATCTCGGTGACCGCAAGCCCTTCAATATGCTCGGCGATCCGGTCAAGGTTCACCACCGTGTATTCGGTGCGGAAGATGTTGGTGAAGCCGCGCTTGGGCAGGCGGCGATGCAGCGGCATCTGGCCGCCTTCAAAGCCGCGCATCAGGCTGGAGCCGGTGCGCGAACCCTGGCCTTTGTGGCCGCGGGTTGAAGTCTTGCCCATGCCGGATCCCATACCCCGGCCCACGCGCTTGCGCCCGGTGTTGGCTTTCTTGGGCGCGCGCAAATTCGAAAGATTCTTTGCCATGATTTTCCTCGCTATAGCGCCGGAAGGGTTGATCCCCGCCGACTCGCGTTGTAGCAACCGCTAAGGTTGCGAATGTTTGCGGCCGATTCCAGTTGTCGGATTAGGTACACTGGATTCAGACCATTACCGACTCGCCGACACTTTCCGGTTTGTGTACGGGAGGGCACGGCCGCCCGCCCCTTCGTTGTCGAGCTAGCTTTCCAGAATCCGCACCAGGTGCGGAATGGTCTTCACCATGCCGCGAATGGATTCGTTGTCCACGCGCTCGACGATCTGGTTGAGGCGCGTAAAGCCCAGATCCCTTCACCACCGCTTGTGCTTAACCGGCGTCGAGATCTTGGAGCGGTAGTATCGATCTGAATCGTCTTAATCTTCTTGTCGCAGTCTCCGCCATGGCTTACATCTCCTCCACGGTCTTGCCGCGCATGTTGGCCACTTCGGCCCGGTCGCGCAACTGGATCAGCGCATCGAACGTGGCCTTGACCACGTTATGCGGGTTGGGCGAGCCCAGGCTCTTGGTCAGCACATTCTGCACGCCGGCCGAGGTCATCACCGCGCGCACCGCGCCGCCGGCGATCACGCCTGTGCCTTCAGGGGCCGGCTTCAGCAGCACCTGGCCCGAGCCGTAACGGCCCAGCACCTGGTGCGGAATGGTGGTCTCGGTGAGGTTGATGCGGAACAGATTCTTCTTGGCCGACTCGATTCCCTTGCGAATGGCCTGGGGAACTTCCTTGGCCTTGCCTGAACCGTAACCCACCACGCCGGAAGCGGCGTCGCCCACCACCACCAGCGCGGCAAACGACATGTTCTTGCCGCCCTTTACCACCTTGGTCACACGATTGATGGCCACCACCTGATCTTTCAGGTTGTACTGGTTGGCATCGAGTTTCTTCTTCAGGATCGTCATTGCTCTCTCGTCTCTTCTCTTGAGCTGCTAGCTTCTAGCCTCTAGCTTCTTGCTCTTCCCTGCTCCGGTGGAGTCTTTCGGCTTCCGACCATCAAGCTAGGAGCTAGAAGCTAATAGCTGAAAGCTGCTTTTAGAACTCCAGGCCTGCTTCGCGGGCCGCGTCGGCCAGCGCCTTGATGCGCCCGTGATACAGATAGCCGCCGCGATCGAAGACCACCTTTTTGATGCCTTTTTCGACAGCCTTCTCGGCCACGGCTTTGCCGATTTCCTTGGCCGCCGCAACATTGCCGCCGGTCTTCAACTTGATAGAAGAAGCTGAAACCAGCGTCTGCCCCGTGTGATCGTCGATCACCTGGGCGTAAATGTGATTCAGCGAGCGGTACACATTCAGCCGCGGCCGCTCCGTGGTGCCCGACAACTTGGCGCGGATGCGGTTGTGAATTCGTTGCCGGATTGCGTTTCTCTTGGTCTGCGTAATCATGGGTCTCTCGTTCCTATCAGCGGAGCCGCCAAGCGACCCCGTTCGGTTGGGTTTAGGGACTAGGGACTAAGGGGACAGGGACTAGCCCAATTTGTGGGTATTCGCGGGTTCAACAATTCCCTAGTCCCTTAGTCCCTGGTCCCTGCCTTTGTTACTTCGCCCCTGTCTTGCCGGCCTTCTTCTTCAGCTTCTCGTCGGAATAGCGCACGCCCTTGTTCTTGTACGGATCGGGCTTGCGCAACGAGCGCATGTCCGCCGCAACCTGACCGACCTTCTGGCGGTCGATGCCGGAGACGGTCAAGTGAGTCTGCTTGGGATCGATCGCTACCTCAATGCCGGAGGGCAGTGGAACCTCGATTGGATGCGAATAGCCCAGCGTAAATACGACGGTACCTTTGCCCTTCAACTCGGCGCGATATCCAATACCGACTATGTCAAGTTCGCGCGTCCAGCCCTTGGTCACGCCCTGAACCGCATTGAAAACCAGAGCGCGCGTCAATCCATGCACCGGAGCCTGCTTGTCGGTTTCGCGCTTCACATGCAGTTCCGTGCCGACCGTCTCCAGAGAAATGCCCTCGGCAATCAGCGCCGAAACCTTGCCCTTGGGTCCCTCGACCAGAACCGTGTTGCCCTCGACTCTATACTTCACGCCCGCGGGCAGCGGGATCGGCTTCTTTCCAATACGCGACATCGTTTCAATCCTTCTTCTGGCTTGCGAGTCCCGCCAGAGCGTCTTGGCTCATGCGTTCCACTGCAGCCCGGGGAAGCTCCCCACGTAACAACTTCGTAATTCTCGGCAGAGCACAGTCCTGAAACGCCGAAGGCAGTTGCCTTGACGGCCAGTCCTACCACACTTCGCAGAGCAGTTCGCCGCCCACGCCTTCACGGCGCGCCTGACGGCCAGTCATAACGCCCTTTGGCGTGGTCATAATCGAGATGCCAAGCCCACCCTGGACGCGCTTGATTTCGTCGCGGCCGATGTACACACGGCAGCCGGGACGCGAAATGCGCGCCAGGTCGCGGATGGCTGCTTCAGTGCCGCCGTACTTCAAGTACACCCGCAGTACAGGCTTGCCTTCCTCTTCCTGGGTCTTGTAGTTCGAGATATACCCCTCCTCCTTGAGGATGCGGGCTATCTCGGTCTTCAGCTTGGAAGCCGGTACATCCAGCTTCTGATGACGCGCCCGGATTGCATTCCGGATCCGCGCCAGAAAATCTGCTACTGGGTCGGTCAGACTCATTCCTTCTCCTTCATTCCCCGTTCGCTCGCCGTGGCGAGAACCAGCGGGAATGTCACTACAGTGATCAGTTCTCAGTTGTCAGTTTCCGGCTCGTCGATTTCCCTTGCCGCATATCAGCTCGTTCTCAAGCGACTGACAACTGTCTTACTACCAGCTCGACTTCACGACGCCGGGAATCTCACCCTTGAGCGCCAGTGCGCGGAAACACAAACGGCAGACGCCGAACTTGCGCAGAAACCCCCGCGGCCGTCCACAGAGCTGGCACCGGTTGTGCTTGCGGCAGCTGAACTTCGGCTTCCGCGCGTCTTTCACTCTCTTTGCAGTTGTTGCCATAAATCCTCAAATCCCCTTTACGCGAACCTGTTCCTTACGCGCCTACCCGGAACGGCATCCCGAAGTGCTTCAACAGCGCCCGAGCCTGGTTGTCATCCTTGGCCGTGGTCACGATGGTGATGTTCATGCCCTTCAGCTTCTCCACCCTGGAGTAATCGATCTCAGGGAAGATCAACTGATCGCGCAATCCCAGCGTGTAGTTGCCGCGCCCGTCAAAACTCTTCGTCGACACGCCGCGAAAATCTCTTACCCGTGGCAGAGCCGTTGAAATCAGCCGGTCGAGAAACTCATAGGCCTTCTCGTTGCGCAGCGTCACCATCGCGCCAATCGACATGCCCGCCCTCACCTTGAAGGCCGCAATCGACTTCTTGGCCTTCGTCGTCACCGGCTTCTGTCCGGCGATTGATGCCAGATCGGCAACCAGCGGGTCCAGCAACTTGGTGTTCTGCGTCGCCTCGCCCAGACCCATGTTGATCACGATCTTGTCCAGCTCCGGTACCGCCATCGGGTTGTCAAGCCCCAGCTCCTTTTGCAGAGCCTGCTTGATCTCCTTGTGATACTTCTCTTTAAGCCTTGCCGCCATTTTCCTTTACTCTCTTTCTTCCGGCGCCCGGAGTGGCCTTCGAGACCGTTTACCGTTTCGGAAGGTGCTCAAATCAGCTACTAGCTTCTAGCTACTAGCCCCTAGCTTCGTCTTTCCGTCTTCCAGCTCTTCGGCCCGTTCAATGGAGCTAGAAGCTGGGAGCTAAAGGCTAGAAGCTGCCTCTTACTTCTTGGTGGGCAACTCTTGCCCGCACTTCTTGCAGATCCTCGTCTTGTGGTCGCCTTCGACCTTGTGGCCAACCGCGCCGGGCCGCAGTTAGGGCATACAAGCGCGACGTTCGAAACATTGATCGGCGATTCCTGCTCGGCAATACCGCCCTTGGTCCGCTGACCCTGTTTGCTCGAAACCGTCTTCTTGACCACCCGCACGTGCTCGACCAGAACCGTCCCCTTGCCGGGGAAGACGCGCAGCACGCGGCCTGTCTTGCCGCGGTCAGAGCCCGTGAGCACCTTGACCGTATCGTTGCGATGAATATTCAAACTCGGCATCTTTCTCTCACAGTTACAGTCAAAACAGCTCACTGCCTTCACGACTGCACTTAGACCACTTCCGGCGCCAGCGAAACAATCTTCAAAAACTTCTTCTCGCGCAACTCGCGGGCCACCGGACCGAAAACGCGCGTGCCTACCGGCTCATGCGCATCGTCGATCACTACGGCCGCATTCTCGTCAAAGCGGATATAGGTTCCATCGCGACGACGATACTCCTTGCGGGTGCGGACGATGACCGCCTTCACTACCTTGCCCTTCTTTACTGTGCCGTCGGGCGAGGCTTCTTTCACTGCCGCGGTTACGATGTCGCCAAGGCCCGCCTTCTTGCCCAGTCCGCCGCCGAGCGGCAAAATCACCTGCAGCTTGCGCGCGCCGGAGTTGTCGGCCACCGCGAGCATGGTTCTCATTTGCACAGCCATGGGTTCTTCTCCTTAACCGCCCGCGCTAGTTCGCGGCTTTGTTAGCGGTCTTCACAGCCGCGTCTTCAATCTGTCCAAGCGAGGAACGCCGCACAATCTCTTCGAGCGACCACCGCTTCAGCTTGCTCAGCGGCCGGGTCTCGCGGATGCGCACCACATCGCCCATGCGCGCCGAACTCTGCTCGTCGTGGGCATAGAACTTCTTGGTGCTGCGCACAATCCGCTTGTATTTTGCATGCGCCTTGCGCATTTCGACCGCGACCACAATAGTCTTCTGCATCTTGGTCGAAACCACCTCGCCCACCTTCTCGTTACGCCGCGCGCCCGTTGTCGCCGGCGCCTGCAATGCCTCTGTCGTCGCCATTTAGCGGGCTCCCTTCTTGCCAGACACGGCCGGAGTCTGATCCCCGGCGGCATCGTTGGCCGCGCCGCGGATGCCGAGTTCCCGCTCCTTGGCCACGGTCTTGATCTGTGCGATCTCCTTGCGCAACTGGCGGAGTTTCTTTACTCCGTCGTTCTGCCCAAGCGAGACCTGGAAGCGAAGCCGGAAAAGCTGCTCGGAGGTTGTCTTCTCCTGGTGCACCAATTCTTCGTCGCTCAAATTGCGAATCTTTTCGAGTTCCATCTTTTTCTAGCTCCTAGCTTCCAGCCGCTAGCTTCTAGCCTCGTCCTGCTCACGCATAACCCTTCGATTCAGCATGAAGAGCTAGAAGCTGAGGGCTAGCAGCTAAAAGCTGCATCTCTACTTGGCCGCGGCCACAACCTTCTCGGCGCCCGGCCGCATCACAAACTTCGTCTTCAGCGGCAGCTTGTTCGACGCCAGCCGCATCGCTTCCTGCGCAACGTCCGGAGCCACCCCTTCCATCTCGAAGAGGATCTTGCCCGGCCTGACCACGGCTACCCAATGATCGAGAGCGCCCTTGCCCGAGCCCATACGAACTTCGGCCGGCTTTTTGGTGATCGGCTTGTCCGGGAACAGGCGCAGCCAGATCTTGCCGCCGCGCTTGATGAAACGGGTCATGGCAATACGGCTGGCCTCAATCTGCCGGTCGGTAATGTAGCCGCACTCCAGCACCTTCAAACCGTATTCCCCGAACGACAGCGAAGACCCGCGCCAAGCCTTGCCGCGGCGCTTGCCCTTCTGCTGCTTGCGAAACTTCACCTTCTTTGGCATCAACATAGCAAAACCTCGAAAAGCCAGGGACTAGGGAACAGGGACTAGGGACTAGATCCGTCCCGTCGCGATTCGCCTTTCTGCCCGCTTACTGCAAATCTCAACAACCAACAATCGTTGAACCAGTGAAGGAACCTCTATTCCCTAGTCCCTGTTCCCTGGTCCCTGCTCTTAAAACACCGACGTCCCAACCGCTGGCGTCTGACGGCGCTTCTGCTCGTAGATGTCGCCGCGATAGATCCAGGTCTTCACGCCGATTACACCGTACGTCGTATGCGCCTCGGTGAAGCCATAATCGATGTCGGCGCGCAGTGTATGCAGCGGCAAACGGCCCTGCAGATACCACTCCGAGCGGGCGATTTCGTTGCCGTTCAAGCGGCCCGAAACGCGCACCTTGATTCCCTTGCAGCCGAAGCGCAGCGCAGAATCCACGCTCTTGCGCATGGCGCGGCGGAAGCTGACGCGCTTTTCAAGTTGCAGCGCGATGTTTTCCGAAACCAGCTGCGCGTCAAGCTCCGGCTTGTTCACCTCGATGATGTCGATGAACACGTCGCGGTTGGTGCGCTTGCCGAGCTCCGTCTTGAGCTTCTCAATCTCGGCGCCCTTGCGGCCAATTACGATGCCCGGACGTGCGGTGCGGATCAGGAAGCGCAGCTTGTTGCCCGGACGCTCGATCTCGACCGAGCTCACGCCCGCGGCCTTCAGCTTCTCGCGCAGCTCAGCCTTGAGCTTCACGTCCTCGACCAGGAGCTTTGCATAGTCGCGCTCTGAGAACCAGCGCGAACGCCACGGCTTGTTCACTCCGAGCCGGAATCCATAAGGATGGACTTTCTGTCCCATGCTTTTCCTCTCAAACCCTCTAGGCCTTCTTGCTGGCCTTTTTTCCTGCTGTTGCTTTTTCTGTTCCTGCAGTTGCTTTTGCCGTTTCCGTTGTCGCTTCAGCCTTCTTGCCCGCCGCAGCCTTTTTGGCCGCCGGCTTTGCTGCTCCAGCCTTTGGCTTGGCCGACTTGGCAGCCTTCTTTGGCTTCGCAGCCGGCTTCGGCGCATCCACTGTCTGCGCCTCGTCGACCTTGGTCACCAGATCCGTTTTGGCCGCGCGCTCGGCCACGGAAAGAATGATGTGCGTCAGCCTGCGCTGGTAGCGAAACGCTCGCCCCATCGGAGCCGGGCGGATGCGCTTCATGCGCGGTCCGTCGTTGGCCAGTGCCAGCTTGACGTAGAGATTATCCACGTCGAGATCCAGGCCCTGCTCGCCGGCCACATACTTGGCGTTGTCAACCGCCGAGGTCAGCAGCTTGTGAATCACCGGGGCGATGCGCTTCTTGGTGAAGGCCGCCGTCGTCCAGCGCCTCTTCACTCCCCGGCCCTTGATCAGATCCAGCACCAGCCGCGCCTTCTGCGGCGACACGCGCTGGAACCTGGCCTCGGCCCGGTATTCCTTTGTCTCGACTGCCATCGTCTCTTCCTCAAATGCAGCTACTAGCTTCTAGCTGCTAGCTCTCTAGCTTGCACCTGTTTCCAACATGCCTTTGCTCCCGCCGATCTCTGGCTAGAGGCTAATAGCTAAGAGCTGTCTTCCTGCTACCGCGGCTTGGCCGCGCGCCTCGGCTGCCTTGCTGCTCCGCCGGTGTGTCCCTTGAAGGTGCGCGTCGGCGCAAACTCGCCCAGCTTGTGTCCCACCATGTTCTCGGTCACATAGACCGGAACAAACTTCTTGCCGTTGTGCACGGCGATGGTGTGGCCCACAAACTCGGGAAAGATCGTCGAGCGCCGCGACCAGGTCTTGACAACCTTCTTGTCGTTGGCCTGGTTCAGCACCTCGATCTTCACGGTCAGGTGCGCATCCACAAACGGGCCCTTTTTTGTCGAACGTGCCATAAAACTCAGCTCCTAGCTTCCAGCTCTAGCCTCTAGCTTGTTCTTGCCCAAGCTAACCGCTGAGCTATTGCCTGAAATCTTCCTGCGCCGCATTCAGCTAAAAGCTAGAAGCTAGTAGCTAGCGGCTGCCTTCCTACTTCGCCCGGCGGCTGACGATGAATGCGTCGGTCCGCTTGTTGTTGCGTGTCTTGTAGCCGCGTGTCGGCTGGCCCCACGGGGTCACCGGATGACGGCCGCCCGAGGTCTTGCCCTCGCCGCCGCCGTGCGGGTGGTCGACCGGGTTCATCGAGACGCCGCGGTTGGTGGGGCGAATGCCCTTCCAGCGGTTGCGTCCCGCCTTGCCGATGGACACATTCTCGTGGTCCGTGTTGCCCACCTGGCCGATGGTCGCCATGCACTCGGCCAGCACCTTGCGGGTCTCGCCGGAAGGCAGCTTGAGCAGCGCGTAGTCGCCTTCTTTGGCCACCAACTGCGCCTGCGTTCCGGCCGAACGCGCCATCTGCGCGCCCTTGCCGGGCCGCAGCTCGATGGCGTGCACCGTGGTGCCGGAGGGAATGTTCTTGAGCGGCAGCGCGTTGCCGACCAGAATGTCCGCCTCGGGACCCGAAGTCACCGTTGCGCCCACCTTCAAGCCCACCGGCTGCAGGATGTAGCGCTTCTCGCCGTCGGCGTAGTGCACCAGCGCGATGCGCGCCGAGCGGTTGGGATCGTACTCGATCGTCGCCACCTTGCCCGGCACGCCGTACTTGTCGCGCTTGAAATCGATCAGGCGCAGCTTCTGCTTGTGCCCGCCGCCGTGATGGCGGATGGTCAGGTCGCCCGAGTTGCGGCGTCCGCCGGTGCGCTTGCGCGTGGTCAGCAGCGGCTTGTGCGGCTTGTCCGTCGTCAGGTCGTCGTTCACCAGCGAGGTCTTGAAGCGCAGCGTCGGCGTAATCGGTCTGTATGTCTTGATTGCCATCGTCTTTGTCCTTGAGAGCCGGCGCGTCAACTCTCTGCGCCTCAGCTCTCCGTTTCTCCGGAACTCATACTTACTTCACGGCTCCGATAATCCTTCTCGCTCAGCTATCTGATCCACTGATTCCTGTTCACTGATAACTAGTCGCTGCCTTACAGGTTGCTCACGTACTCCGGCAGCTTTTCGCCGGCCTTCAGCCGGACATAAGCCTTCTTCCAGTCCGGCTTGAAGCCGGCAAACTTGCCGCGGCGGCGTTCCTTGCCCACCACGTTGGCGGTGCGCACCGCGGCCACCTTCACTTTGAAGAGCGCCTCGACCGCCTGCTTCACTTCGGTCTTGGTCGCCTCCGGGAGCCACGTCGAACACCAGCGTCCCTTCGGTTTCCTTCACGCTCAGACCCTTTTCGGTAATCAGCGGGCGGCGAATCACGGTATAGAGAGTCGGCATTACGCGGCCTCCTTCTGCTGCGGCGAGCTTGCGCTTCGACACGTTGCTTCTCGAGCATCTCGGCCAGCTGCTCGATGGCGGCCTTCGAGAAGATGGCCCGCTCGTAGCGCAGCAGATCGTAGGGATGCACTTCGTTGTTGAGCACCAGCTCCACGCCCTCCAGGTTGCGCGCGCCGAGCAGCAGACTCCTGCGTAAGCGTCTTGCCGTTCTCGACGATCAGCGCCGTGCGCGTCGCGCCAGCTTGTCCAGCGCCGCGCGATAGAGCTTGGTCTTGGCTTCCTTGATCTCGAGCGAATCCACAATGGTCAGCTTGCCGTCGGCCAGCTTCGAGGCCAGAGCCGAACGCAGCGCGCCCAGCAGCTTCTTGCGCGGGAAAGGCATAATCGTAGCTGCGCGGCTGAGGTCCGTGCACCGTGCCGCCGTGACGCCAGAGAGGCGAACGCACCGAGCCGATACGCGCGCGGCCCGTGCCCTTCTGCTTCCACAGCTTCTTGCCCGAACCGGCCACCGGCTTGCGGTTCTTGGTCTCGTGCGTGCCCTGGCGCAGCGAGGCGCGATAGTGCTTCACCGCCTCCCACAGCAGAGCCTCGTTCACCTGATCGGGCGCAAACACCGCGTCGGCCAGCTCGATCGAGCCCACCTTGTCGCCGTTCAAATTCACTACATCCACGTTTGCCATCGTCTTCTTCTTCTCGCCGGAGCTATTCGCTCCCGGCTCTGAAACTCTCAGTGCGCCGCAAGGCGCGATCTGCCGCACCGCAGGCCTGCCAGGCTGCCTATTTGCGCTTCGCCGCTGGCCTTCTTCGAAGCCTTCAGCGGATCGACCGTGCCGGATCCGGCAAAGCCACGGCGCTCGCGCGGCGGAGCCTTGGCCTTCGAAATCAGCACATAGCCTTCACGCGATCCGGGCACTGCGCCCTCGACCATCAGCAGGTTCTCTTCGAGGTCGATGCCGCGAATGCGCAGGTTGCGCACCGTGATCTGCTTCGCGCCCATGTGGCCCGGCATGCGCTGGCCCGGGAAACACGCGCGACGGAAAGCTGGATGCGCCGATCGAACCCTGCACCTGGAACATGTGCCCGTGCGACTTGGGACCGCCGCCGAAACCGTGCCGGCGAACTACGCCCGCAAAGCCACGGCCCTTGGAGGTGCCAATCACGTCCACAAACTTGGCGTCGGAGAAGATGTCGACCAGCACGCGGTCGCCGGCCTTGGTCTGCTTCAGCGCCCTCGGCGTCGACCATCAAGGTCCACTTCCTTGATCACCTTCACCGGCGGCGCTTCGGTCTTGGCGAAGTGGCCGGCCTGCGGCTTGGTCACGTTCTTGTTCTTCACGAACTCGACCAGGCCGATCTGCGCCGCCTCATAGCCGTCGCGCGCCAGCGTCTTCAACTGCGTAATCACGCAGGGGCCAGCCTGCAACACCGTAATCGGGTGCACATCGCCCTTTTCGTCGAAGACCTGCGTCATGCCGATCTTTTTTCCCAGAATCCCTGTAACTGCCATGTCTTCCTCACCTCATCATGCGAGCTGCTTGCATCGCACTGCCGGAGTTAAACCTTACGGACCTTTCAGCTGCGTCCGCTACTACCGCAGTCTATGCGCCGCGAAGGCGCGTCCGCCCGAGCGGCTAGCTATTTTTCGAAGGCCTTGATCTCGACATCGACGCCGGCCGGCAGATCGAGCTTCATCAGCGCGTCCACCGTCTGCTGCGTCGGCTCCAGAATGTCGATCAGCCGCTTGTGCGTGCGAATCTCGAAGGCCTCGCGCGATTTCTTGTCCACGTGCGGCGAACGCAGCACGCAGTACTTGTTCTTGATCGTCGGCAATGGAATCGGGCCCGCCACCGTTGCTCCGGTGCGCTTGGCCGTCTCCACAATCTCGCCGGTCGAGGTATCCAGCACGCGATAGTCGTATGCCTTCAACCGAATTCGAATTCTCTGTCCTACCATGTTCTTCCTTCCAGTCGGTCTAGGGGTCAGTGACCAGCTCGCGTCTCGCCGCGCCCTGCATTGCGCCCGAAGGGCGGCCCGCCCTGCGCTCCTAAGCCCTGTTACTTCATTATCTCTGCAACCGTGCCCGCGCCTACCGTGCGTCCGCCTTCGCGGATCGCGAAGCGCAGGCCCTTTTCAAGCGCCACCGGCGTGATCAGCTCAATCTGCAGCTCCACGTTGTCGCCCGGCATCACCATCTCCACGCCCTCAGGCAATTCCGCCACGCCCGTCACGTCCGTCGTGCGGAAGTAGAACTGCGGCCGATAGCCCTTGAAGAACGGCGTATGACGGCCGCCTTCTTCCTTCGCTCAGCACGTACACGGCGCCCTTGAAAATGGTGTGCGGCGTGATCGAACCGGTCTTGGCCAGCACCATGCCGCGCTCCACGTCTTCCTTCGGAATGCCGCGCAGCAGCAAGCCCTGCATTGTCGCCCGGCCAGGCCTTCGTCCAACTGCTTCTTGAACATTTCAACGCCCGTGACAACCGTCTTGCGCGTCTCGCGGAAGCCGACAATCTCCGTCTCCTCGCCCACCTTCACCTTGCCGCGCTCGATGCGGCCCGTCACCACAGTGCCGCGTCCGGAGATCGAGAAGATATCTTCGATCGGCATCAGGAAGGGCAGGTTGACCGCGCGCTCCGGCTGCGGAACATACGCGTCCACCGCATCCATCAGCTCGTCAACCTTGGCTTCCCACTTCGCTTCGCCGTTCAACGCGCCCAGCGCCGAGCCGCGAATTACCGGCACATCGTCGCCGGGGAACTGGTACTTCGACAGAAGCTCGCGCACTTCCATCTCGACCAGGTCGATCAGCTCTTCGTCTTCAACCGCGTCGCACTTGTTCAGGAACACCACGATGCAGGGCACGCCAACCTGGCGGGCCAGCAGCACGTGCTCCTTGGTCTGCGGCATGGGGCCGTCGGTGGCAGCGACCACGAGAATCGCACCGTCCATCTGCGCCGCGCCGGTGATCATGTTCTTGATGTAGTCGGCGTGGCCGGGGCAATCGACGTGCGCGTAGTGGCGGTTCTTGGTCTCGTATTCAACGTGCGCCGTGGCGATGGTGATGCCGCGCTCGCGCTCTTCCGGCGCGTTGTCGATCGAGTCGAACGAGCGGAACGTGTTCTTCGGGTTGTGCTTCTGCAAAACCTTGGTGATCGCCGCCGTCAGCGTCGTCTTGCCGTGATCGATGTGCCCGATCGTTCCCACGTTCACATGCGGCTTTGAACGATCAAATTTTTCCTTCGCCATAAAAGTCCCTGCATCCCTTTCGTAGCTGTACTGCCCGTTTCACCCAGGGGCGCCGGCCATCCGGCTCCAGCCCCAAAACCAGTTCAGTGCAGCGACAGCTATCAGTTCATCCTGCTCGCGAATAACTCTCGCAGCGTCTCCACTGTCGCTGAACTGTCGCTGTCACTCTCACTTCCCTTGCGCCCGGCCGATAATTTCATCGGCAATCATGCGCGGCGCTTCTTCATACCGCGCGAACTGCATCGAGTACGAAGCCCGGCCTTGCGTGGACGAACGAATCTCGTTCACGTAGCCGAACATTTCCTTCAGCGGCACAATGGCCTTGATCAACTGCGATCCGCCCACATGCTCCATGCCCTCGATGCGCCCGCGCCGCGAGTTGATGTCGCCGATGATCGTGCCCATGTGCTCTTCGGGAACCGTCACTTCGACCGCCATCACCGGCTCCAGCAGCACCGGGCGAAGCCTTGCGCGCGGCTTCCTTGAAGGCGATCGATCCGGCAAACTTGAAGGCCATTTCGTTCGAATCGACTTCGTGGTAGCTGCCGTCGTAGAGCGTGACCTTGATATCCACCAGCGGATAGCCGGCCAGAATGCCCAGCTCGATTGCGCCCTGCACGCCCTGATCGATGGGCTTGATGTATTCCTTGGGCACCGAGCCGCTCTTGATGGCGTTGATGAATTCGTAGCCCTCGCCCGGCTCGTTCGGCTCGATGCGCAGTTTGCAATGGCCGTAGTTGCCCGAGCCGCCGGTCTGGCGGATGTACTTGCCCTCAGCTTCGGCCGATCTTGCGAATGGTCTCGCGGAAGGCAACTTTGGGCTCGCCCACATTGGCTTCGACCTTGTGCTCGCGCTTCATGCGGTCGACCAGAATTTCGAGATGCAGCTCGCCCATGCCGCTGATGATCGTCTGGCCCGATTCTTCGTCGGTGCGCACCTTGAAGGTGGGATCCTCGTCGGCCAGCCGCGAGAGAGCAACGCCCATCTTTTCCTGGTCGGCCTTGGTCTTGGGCTCGATGGCTACCGAGATCACCGTCTCCGGGAAGGTGATGGCGCCCAGCGCGATGGGATGAGCCGGCGAGCAAAGCGTGTCGCCGGTCTTCAGTTCCTTGAGGCCCACGCACGGCGCAGATATCGCCGGCCAGAATCTCGGTGACGTCTTCGCGCTTGTTGGCATGCATCTTCACCAGGCGGCCGATGCGGTCGGTCTTGCCGGTACGCGGATTGAGAACCGTGTCGCCGGTCTTGAGCGAGCCCGGAGTAGACGCGCACAAAACAGAGCTTGCCGAAGGGATCGTTGATGATCTTGAAGGCCAGCGCGGAAAGCGGCTCGTTGTCGTCCGGCTTGCGGATCACGATGGTGTCGAGATGTCGTGAGGATCGATGCCTTCGACAGGAGGCTTATCGAGCGGGCTGGGCAGGTAATCGACAACCGCGTCAAGCAGCGTCTGCACGCCCTTGTTCTTGAAGGCGCTTCCGCAGATGACCGGGAAGACCTTCAGGTCGATGGTGGCCTGGCGAATGCCCGGCTTTCAGCTCGGCGATGGTCGGCGTCTCGCCTTCGAGAAACTTCTCCAGCAGCACATCGTCGGTCTCGGCGATGATCTCAATCAACTGCAGGCGGAAGGCCTCGGCCTTCTTTTCAGCAGGTTGGCGGGAACGGCTTCGACCGAGAACTTGCGCGCCCATGGTCTCGTCGTGCCAGACAATAGCCTTCATCTCGATCAGATCGATGACGCCCTTGAAGCCGGCTTCTGCGCCGATGGGAATCTGCAGCGCCACGGGCCGCGCGCCCAGGCGCTTGCGAATGGTCTCGAGAACGTGCTCGAAGTCCGCGCCGTTCTTGTCCATCTTGTTCACGAAGCAGATGCGCGGAACCTTATACTTGTCGCCCTGCCGCCACACCGTCTCCGTCTGCGGCTGCACACCGGAGACAGAATCAAACAGCGCCACCGCGCCGTCGAGCACGCGCAGGCTCCGCTCTACCTCAGCGGTAAAGTCCACGTGGCCGGGGGTGTCAATAATGTTGATGCGGACGTCTTTCCACATGCAGGTGGTGGCGGCCGAGGTAATCGTGATGCCGCGCTCCTGCTCCTGCTCCATGTAATCCATGGTCGCCGTGCCCTCATGCACTTCGCCGATGCGGTGCGTGATGCCCGTATAGAACAGGATGCGTTCTGTCGCTGTCGTCTTCCCGGCGTCGATGTGCGCCATGATTCCGATGTTCCGGCAACGATTCAGAGGTATAGTGCGAGCCACGGTATTTTTCCTTGCAGGCATTTGCCTGCGGTTCTCTTACTTCAAAGCAGTCCATCAAATCAGGCTGGCTTCAACTCTTCATTGCAGTCCCTCCGGATTACCAGCGGTAGTGAGCAAAGGCCTTGTTGGCCTCGGCCATGCGGTGCACGTCTTCCTTCTTCTTCATGGCCGCGCCGCGCCCGTTGGCCGCATCCAGCAGCTCGTTCGACAGCTTGTCGGTCATGCCCTTTTCGCCGCGGTTGCGGCCATAGGTGATCAGCCAGCGAATGGCCAGCGAGGTGCGCCGGTCGGGACCAACCTCGATCGGCACCTGGTAGTTGGCGCCGCCCACGCGGCGGGTCTTTACCTCGAGCAGCGGCTTGCAGTTCTCTACCGCTTTCTTGAAGAGCTTGAGAGCGTCGTCGCCGCCGCCCTTTTCCTCGAGGTTCTTCATCGCCTGGTAGAAGATGCCCTGGGCCGTCGACTTCTTGCCGCCCCACATCATCGAGTTCACAAACTTGGTGACCAGCGTGGACCCATAAACTGGGTCCGGCGCCACTTCCCGCTTCGCAATGTGCCCTTTTCTCGGCATAATCCTCAAAATCCTCGCGCTCGCGCGCCCAGTGTTACCCTAGTCCGGGTCCAAATCCCGCGCCCCGGTACCGTTATTTACTTCTTTGCCGGCGCCGCGCCGCCCTTGCCGCGCTTGGCTCCGTACTTCGACCGGCTCTGCTTGCGGTTGGCCACGCCCACCGAATCCAGGGTGCCGCGCACCACGTGATACCGGACGCCGGGAAGATCCTTCACACGGCCGCCGCGAATGAGCACGATCGAGTGCTCCTGCAGGTTGTGGCCGATGCCGGGGATGTAGGTGGTGACCTCAATCCCGTTGGTCAGCCTGACGCGGGCAACCTTGCGCAGGGCCGAGTTCGGCTTCTTGGGCGTTTGTGTGTACACGCGGGTGCAAACACCGCGCCGCTGCGGCGAGGCCTGCAGGGCCGGCGACGCCGTCTTGTACCGGGGGGCCGTGCGCCCCTTGCGAACCAACTGATTGAATGTAGGCAAACCAAAACTCCTTACGCTCAAAACCTTACTTTAAAACCTTGCTACCCAATCCCAAGCCGCGCGCAGACCCTTCGGGCCGCTCTGGCTCTGTACGGAAATTAACCGCACAAACGCACAGAAGCCCTCTCGTTACTGCTTCGCGTCTGCCTTCGTTCCAATCTCAGACGAGAACCGGGACGGTGGCCGGGCGTTTCCCTGATTTTCGCAGGAAAAGCCAACTCCGTTTCGCGGTTCCGGCCCGCATAGCCCTCCAAGGTGGAGAACGCGCGGGCGCCGATGCGAATCGTCTCTTCACCCCAACGACGAAGCCTGTCGCTGGGGGCCCCGGCTGCCCTCCGCAAGATGAGAGCGATTTCGGGGTCATGTCTGGCCGGTTTCGCCGTAGCGAACACCTGACCTTGGGAATCAACCCGGACCTTCGTAGCTCGCCGGGGCTGCCCATACCCACCCGCCGTTAAGACACACGACTAGGCGCGTTCTTGCGGAACCTTTTTACAATAGCAAGAAACGGGGGCGGGGTCAACGAATTCCACCCTCCGCCCCAAAGAATTTTTCCGGCCCTAGACGATGCCGACCAGCTTCCAGGCTCCGCCATCCACGGCAAAGGTCGCCGTCTTCTTGCTGCTCAGCTTGTTTCCGGGATTGTGGGCAATGTCCTGCAGCCCGTTGGGCACCCCGTCCAGGTTCACCGCCTCAGTAAACACAACACTCTTGGTTCCACCCACTTCGTCCTGCGGATCCTGCACGTTACGCACCTTCAGATGGTTGACCGCCGCGGTTACCACGACCACCGAAAATGTCTTATCGTCGGCGCTCTCAGGCCGCCACTTGATGACGTCTCCCCCGCCCGGCAGCGTGATCGCCTTCTTGCCCTCCGGGGTCAGCGTAAAATCGGCCCAGAAGTTGTTGGGATATGCCTTGGAGCGGTCCCAATATTTCGCCGTGACGCCCATCCTCATGCCCAGATCGTCCACCGTGATGTTGGCGCCCACTGGCGGATCCTGATCGTATTTGGCCTGGATCAACGCCTGCGCCTGAGCGGCAGTTAGCTCCGGCGCCGACTTGCAGCCCGATAGCCCGAGCACAAGTCCCAGACCCGCAAATGCCAATATCGCAAGAATCTTCAAACTCAACGCCTTTTTCACTTTCCCTCCATTGACCGCGTAAAACTCCAGAACTCTATCCGACCCGCCATTTTTCACCTACTTTCGCGCACTGTCAATGGCCTTCCAGGCGACCTTGCGAACAGCCGCCTGAATTGCGTCGCGGAAAAAGCGATATGTTCCTGCAAGGCCATGATTAGATTATCTTTAGCGCGAATTCTAATCTATGCGCATGGAGGAATGCGGGATTCGTCCCAGTCTATGAAGAGCAAATTGAAACTTTGGCCCCGGCGTCGAGAATCGCCGCCCGGGATTCCGTTTGAGTTCTCGAACGCAACTTAAAACCTCATCCTCACGCCCACCTGAATTTGCCGCTGCCTAAAGAAGTTATTGGCATTGATGTTCAGCGGCTGCCCGAAGGCCGTGCTGTTGGCCTTCTCGGTTGTGCCGTATGCGTTTTTGACTGGGCCGGCGAGAAAGTTCAGCGTCGGGAGTGAGCCCGGTGAGCCGGATTCAATGGTATAGCCGGTCGTTTCGAGCTCCGTCACGTTCTGGTGGTTGAAGAGGTTGAAGGTGTCCACAACCAGCTCCAGCTTTCGCATCTGCCCCAGGTCGAAGCTCTTGCCCAGCCGCAGGTCCGCCTTCCACGTTGCCGGATAGCGGTAGGTGTTGCGGCCCACGCGGTACACGCGATTGTCGCCGCCGCTGCCGTTCATTCCCGGCCCGAGGCCCACGATGGCCGCTCCGGTCGTAATGTTGAACTCCTCGGGAAGCGATCCGCTGGTGCGCATCGTATAAGGCATCCCACTTCGGAACTGCCCGGTCCCTGACAGCATCCAGCCCTCTGCGAGCCGCCCGGCAAACCCACGCAACTTCCAAGGCGCTTCATAAATCAGCATCCCTGCCGCCGCGTGCCGAACATCTAAATCGCTCGTCCCATATTCCAGGCTGAGGTTTTCAGGGTCAAATACATCGCTCCCCGCCACTGTCGTGCTCTCGTTTGGATTCCAATCCATAGCGTGCGAGTAAGTATAGTAGGCATGCAGACTGAGTCCGCGCCGGCCAAAGCGAGTTATCTTCACCATCGCCGCCTCATAAGTCGAGTTAGCCCGGCTCTCAATATTGTCAATCTGTTGGTAATCCGGGCAGGGCCTCCCGGCAACGGCTGTGCTTGTCGGCTTGTAATATGGGCAAGTGCCATCGCTTGTCGGCCAAGAGGCGTAGAAGGCGGGGACGGTAATCATCGGAGTTTTGATCGGACCCGCTCCGGCGCCGTCTACAACTGCGTAAGTAATGGTCTGTTGCGAGGTCGGGGAATCGAAGTTAGTGTCGATCGAGATCGGCAAACGGCGGCCCAGGCTCACCATCGCGCCGGCAGTCAACTGCAGGTGGCCGGGCAGCTCCTCTTCCAGCGCCGCCACGCCTTGGTCGATCTCGGGATTGTGGAACTCTGATGCAAATTCCACCGCTCCCGGCTTAACCACGCTGCCCGGCGGCCCGCTGAACACATAGGGAAACGGCGGCGCGCCTCCAGCGTTCAGATTATCGGTCGGCCGCATGAAAAAATTCTGGTCGCCGTTGGGACTGCCCGTCTGCGTCAGCGCTGTCTCGACAGTTGCATTCTCTGTCCGCCCAAAGTACATCCCATAACCCAGCCGCAACACCGGCCAGTGAGTCTCCAAGCTTCCAATTGCGAGGCCGAATCGCGGACCCCAGTTATTGCCCAGACTGGGCAGCTTCTCAGTAAGTGGAAGCTCCGGATTGGCCAACGCAGCCAGCGGCGGCGGTAACTGTTCCCGCTCCCAGCGCAACCCGGCGGAAAGCACCAGCAACTTACTCTACTTGCCATTGCGTAGTTTCATATCCTGCCCAGTCGATTGTGCTCAATTGCCAGGCCGCCGGACCCATCACTTGCGAGTAAGACGAATAGCATGGCAGAGGACCCCGCCCGTGCAGCCCGCCTGTCGAGTCTGTCCAGACCTTGCCCGTCCCATCGCAGCCCCCCGTCTGGCAGTTGGGCTGAGTATAAAGGTCACAATCGCCGGAAGGTCCAAACTTGCTGAAAGACCAGCGCGTCGGAAGCGAAATTCTCAACGCTCGAATAGGTATAAGTTCCTGTCTGATTGCGGAGCAGGCTTGTCGCATCGGCATTGTGGTCAAGATTCAAAGCCGGCCTTTACCAGCAGCTTGCCCCGCACCCAGTCCACCGACTCCTGGCCTTGATAAAGCCGCTCGTCGGGATAACTCCCTTGGCCAAATCGCGAGGGATTGCCGATGGTGAAGCCGTAGCGATTGTCCACGACGATCTCCGGCAACTGGCTCCAGACGTTTGCGCTGAAGAAAGTTTTTTCAAAAGCTGAAGGAGTCGAAGGCCGCGTGCTCTGGATGTTGCGCCCCACCGAGCCCTGCGTAACCAAAAGCAGATTCGGCGTGAGAAACGCCTCCCAGCGCCCCAGCAGCCAATCCTGGCTGGCCTGGCTCGATCCAAAACTGTGGCTGCCGTAATTCTCAGACAGGCTGGTCAGTCCGCCGCCGGGCGAGTTCCAGTCGGCGCCAATTCCGTCAAGCGTGAACTGGTGCCGTTCCGAAGCCTTCCAGTCGATGCGGCCAAAGCCAGTCCACTGTTTGGCTGTGCGCGGAGCAGGGCCGAGCAGACCTGTCAGGGCTTCCAGCATCGTTGAGTACGCCGTCAGCCCTTGGACCAAGCCTGAGACGCAATCGGTTAGCTTCCCCACCCCCGTGAATCCCAGCCGGGCGGCCAGCGCTACGAGCTGGCAATCGCTCGGCGTTTCAAAGAACCCGGTCGTTGTTGCGGTACATGAGCTGCCGGATTCGCAGGTGCTCGGAGGCTGCACAAGGTAGGGATGCTTCACCATCGCCAGCCCTGGATCGTTGCGGTGGTAACTGTCAATCGCGGCAAACCAGAAGAGCTTATCGCGGCGTATCTGGATGCCCGCGCCAAGGCCCCAGGTCGTCTCGTGGTCCGGCGGCGTATAAGACTCCGGCGGGCAGTTCGGTTCGCTCGGACATTGAAAATTATCAAAGACCGGAAACAGAGCGGCGTTGTACGGCGCGAGCAGCGAGAACTCCGAAGTCTCTGTGACCCACTGAGAAGAGGGATTTTGCGCGCTGAGAAACCTTCCGCGATCGAAGACAAATCCCTGCCCGTGGAACTCGTTTGTGCCGCGTTCGGTTTCCACGTTCATTCGGCCGCCGCTGGCGCGCGAAGCTTCCGCCTCCACATTGCCGGCAACTGTTTGTACCTCGCGAATCGCGGCCTCGGCGATCGAGAACCCGTGCCCATTTGCCCACGCCTGCCCCATTCCATTCTGATCCGCTCCTGCTTGCCCTGTCTCCTGCGACCCCTGGCCGCCAAATGCGAGCCTGGTGCTCGCGCCATCGACAGTGGTCTCGATCGGCTCCTGCCCCGCTCCGCGAAGCGAAGTCTGCGGTTCGCCGCCCGTCGCTGTCGAGGACGTGGGAGCATCGAGTACAAAATTTTGCCACCGCCGCCCGCTGACCGGAAGCGCCTGCAGCTCCGCGCCGGTCACCGTAGTCGTGACCACTGGGGCGACCGGATCAATGTCGCCTTTGGTTGAGGCTACGATTGCTACCGGCTTCGCATGCAGCCTCAGCTCGGCAAGCAGCAAGGCTGTTTTTGCCGCGCTTTCCGCAGCTTCGGCCGGTCTCAGACTGCTTTCCTCTCCCCATGCGGGCCCTTCATTTCCAGGGCCAAGACGCTGGCCCTGCCTGCTCCGCAATCACCGGCGAAGGACTCACACGGGCGTCTCCACTGAAAAATCAGGTCGGGGCGGCTCGGCAAGGTCTGCCCGGCGATTGGAATCGCAAGCAGAGGCTCTACGGCGATTGAAGTCGTCACCAGAGGCGTCAATGCAGTCATCGGATGAAGCGCGGCCCGCACCGGCAAAGGAGCGGGAGTGTCAACTAACGCAAGATTTTCAGCTTGAATGGGCGGAAAAAAGATAGCTTGGATGGCTGGATCGGACGCAGTCAGAATAACCGGACGAGATGCAATCTGAAGCGCAGGTGTGGGCGCAGTCCTGATTGCTGGATTGGTTGGGGCCAGGATGGCAGGAATTGACGCGGTCTGAATCGAGCCTGGCGCGACAGGCTCAAACTCCATCGCTGCCTGCACGCGGGCCTCGTGCCCAGCGGCCACAAAAATTCCGCCCAGCCTCCCATGCCCCAGTTTTTCGCATTGGGCTTCAAGCGTGTATTCGCCGGGGGCGAGACCGGTAAACCGGAAATTCCCATTTTGGGCTGTTGTGGTGCGCGACTCAGTCCCGGTGGCCTCATTCCGAACCACCACAGTGGCACCGGCCAGTGGTACGGAGCGCACATCCGTGAGTTTTCCCGCGATTGCTCCGCCATTGTTCACCGCCTGAGCAGCGGCAACCTGCCCAGCGGCTCCAGTCACCACAAGCGCAAACCCCAGTAGCGCCTTCGTCCAATTCCACTCAATCCCTGCCATCGAGTCACCTGCTCGCGGCAGACCGTGGGAAAGCAATGCAGTTGTCTATTTCAGGCTGCTCTAACGGCAGGCAGGATTCGAACCTGTCACTTCAAGAGGGGCGTCCCAAAAGCAACGTGAAACCGATTCTAAGCCCAATTCGGTAAACTGGAAAGACGGCATATCGGATTTAGTGCCGATCGTACGCATTGGAAAGCAGATCTTTAGTCTCTGGTCTCTGGTTTCGCATGTTCATTGATGAAGCAAAAATTCGTGTAAAAGCGGGCGACGGCGGCAACGGCTGCATGGCCTTCCGCCGCGAAAAATTCGTGCCCCGAGGCGGCCCGTCAGGCGGCGACGGTGGCCGAGGCGGCGACGTCGTCATGACATCCTCACAGCGCCACAACACCCTCATCCACTTCCGGTACAACCCTGAGCACAAGGGCCAGCGCGGCCAGCACGGCATGGGATCCAACTGCTCCGGCTCCGACGGCGACTCCGTCATTCTCCAGGTGCCGGTCGGCACGGCCCTCTATGACCAGGACACGGGCGAGCTGATTCACGACTTCTCAGAGAGCGACGACTCGCTGGTCATCGCCAAGGGCGGACGTGGCGGCCGCGGCAATCAGCACTTTGCCACCAGTACGCACCAGGCCCCGCGAGAGCACGAGCTTGGAAGGCCCGGCGAAGAGCGCAACTATCGTCTGGAATTGAAGCTTCTGGCCGATGTCGGTCTGGTTGGCTACCCCAACGCCGGCAAGTCCACGCTCATCTCACGCCTCTCCGCCGCCAGGCCAAAAATCGCAGACTACCCTTTCACCACGCTCGAACCCAACCTGGGCGTAGTCACCGTAGGCGAGGAGCCCGATCAGGAATCATTCGTCGTAGCTGACATGCCCGGACTGATTGAAGGAGCACATCTGGGTTCCGGCCTCGGCATTCAGTTTCTCCGCCACATCGAGCGCACCAGGCTCTTGCTTCATTTAGTCGATGTAAGCGACGCCAGCGGCAGGCCTGATCCAGTAGAAGATTTCAAAGTGATCAACAAGGAGTTGGCCAGCTTTGAGAGCACTCCCACCAATCAGGAACCAGACCCGTTCTCGGACGACGCTGACAAGCAGGCCGGTCCAATCCATCCCTTGGCCAACAAGACCATGATCGTTTGTGCAACAAAAATCGACTCTGCCAACCCGGAAAAACTGAAAAAACTATCCGCGCACGTGAAACGAAAGAAGCTGGAATTCCACGCAATTTCCGCGGTAACTGGCCAGGGCATCGAAGAGTTAAAGTGGTCTCTGGCGCGGCATCTGCGGACCAAGCAGGATCTCAATGACTATTTGCTCGGCGGACCAAAGGTGGCAAATTTTGAGATTCAGACCAGCCGCGACAAGGGCCGGAAGATCGACCTCTGAGACGAACTTCGCTAAATTCTACCCGTCTGCGGCCATCAACAACGAGTGAGCTAGAAGCTAGAAGCTGCTCCAAAAAATACTGCCGGCGAAACATTGAATCTTCGGCTCAATCGCGCAATGTGCTCCCGGTTCAAATGCCGCTTCCCCGAAAGAACCAGCGACACCGTGCTCTCGCCTCCGAGATCAGGTGCAATGTCTCGCTGCGAAAGTCCGTTCCATTCCAGCAGTGCGCGCAGCACGTCCGCGGGCTCGGCCTCCGGCACTGGGAAGCGTTCCGACTCGTAACGTTCCACCAGCAGAGTCATCAACTCGATGGCTTCTTCCTCATCCGGTGAAGGGTCTGCCTTCGCCGTCAGCTCGAATAAAGCCTGTGTGTACTCCGCAAGTTCCGCATCGTTGCGGATCAGACGTGGCGCACCTCGCCGAATCATCTCCGCCGGATTTGCAAGCACCGTGCTCATCGCTTCAACCCCTTATCCCAGTTCGCCCTGTTGTCGTAATCCCGGTGCGTCAGAAAAGTGCGGATATAGATGTGCCCCTGTGTGGCGTGGCCTTTCTTCTCCCGCGAGTAGTGAATGATCGTGACCAGCCGATAGCGATTCCGGCGGAAATTGAAAATCACGTATCCTTCAACATCATCGGCATCCTTGAAGACTCGCCGCACCTCCACGAGGTTTCGCCACCGCGCCTCCTTGGCAATTCTGTACCAGGTCCGAATCTCCTTGGCCGCCTCTGGATACTGCTCTTCCGCCGCTGCCAGGTGCTTGCGGGTGACAACGTGCATCAGGGCCTTCCTAATCCATCTGCCGCAGCAGTTGCCACTTCAATCGTACTCCATACTTAAAGTACTTTACAAAATGCAAAGCTGTCAAGAGAAGCCGGTCGCCGCGTGAAGCGGGCTCCCACCTTCACCAGCACTTTGCGGCTAAAGAGGGATAGATCAACTTTATGGTCTTTATTATTTACAGCCCTCAGCCCCGATGTTTCCAACCTAGCCTGTCCGAGCCGTCTACCCCTTCGCGACAATCCCCCGTGCGTCAAGATACGACTTGATTCCCGACGGCGAGCTTTCAGCATCCGCTAAGCCCACGTAGCCATCGGGCCGCACAAGATAAACTGCATTGCGCCGCAAACCGGCTTGAGCTGCTGATTTGTGCCACGGAAAAACGTGCAGCTGCAAGCTCCGTTCCTCACAGACTTTCCGGATCCCCGGGCTGGCCTCGCCGTATACATGCACTTGCCAATCCAGCTCGGTCAGCGCCTCAAAGTTATCTTCGTGTATGCCATGCGCATCCGCATTCACCCAGGGCAGCCGATCTCCTCCGTGAACTTTGCCCGCTCGTCCTTCACTCAAGCTGCTGGCGCGATACTCGATCGCCGTCTGCGAGATGGTCCGAAACATGACTCGCCGCCAAGCGCTGAATTTGAAAAGAACCGGGACGATGAACGGCACCAGCTCTAATCGAATGAATTGCGCGATCGCGCCCTTGCTGACCACGCCTGTAAACGCCCGATCGGTTGTTGCCACCAGCCGCCTTGCAAAAGCAATTCGTTCCGGTTCGTAGCTGTCCAGCAGCGACGCGTTTGCACGCGATTGCAGAACGGCAGCCAGCTTCCAGGCAAGGTTAATTGCGTCTCCGATGCCGGTGTTCATGCCCTGTCCGCCAACGGGACTGTGGATGTGCGCGGCGTCTCCGAGCAGAAATGCGGAGCCCTTACGGAAACAATCTGCGACTCTATGATGCACACGATAAGTCGAGAACCAGTTCACCCGCTTGACTTCGATTTGCATCCAGTCGACTACTTTCTTAGTCACATCCTCCCAGGACAAACTTTCTCCCCGCCGTTCGGCCTCCGGGCGCACGGTGCCCACAAGCCGCGCGCGGCCCTCACCCTGCAATGGAAAGACGGCCAGAAATTCGTCAGTTGCGAGCCCGACGTGCAGCTCGCCGTTGATTACTGGACCGCCCGCGTCCACATCCGCCACATAGAAAAGATGTTCATACTCTCCGCCTGGAAAGCCGGTCCCCATTACCTCGCGCACGATGGAGTGAGCACCATCGCAGCCGGCAATATAAACCGCTTCGCATGTCTCAATGGTTCCATCCGGGCGCTTCAGGTGCGCAACAACGCCGTCTCCGGAATCCTCAAAGTCCTGCACTTCAGTCCGGCGTTCGACACAAACGCCGGCTGCTGCCAGGCGATCGACTAAGAGACGTTCGTGTTCATCCTGCGGAAAGACCAGCGCATAGGGATAGGGGCTAAGACCCGCGCCCATGTCGCCGAGGACGGCATGAGCTCTCATTTTGCCGCTAACCCAGATATTGGCGGCAGCGACTTTTCGTCCACGCTCGACTACCGCATCCGCGATGCCGATCTGGCTATACAACTCAAGCGTTCGAGCCTGCACCGCGAGCGCGCGAGATGTCGTTCCTGGCTCCGCTGTCTTATCCACAATCCGAACGCGCACGCCCAGTCGCGTCAGCCATAGAGCCAACACCAGGCCGGTTGGCCCCGCGCCCGAAATCAGAACGTCATGCCTGCGAACTGCCATTGTGACCGTCCACATCCCTGCAAACGTGCTCTGGAAATTCTAGAGCCAAATCAGATAGATGCAGAGTAGCAGTGGCACAGCCTTTGGCGCATGTCTTCGACGGCTTTAGACGGAGACCGTCCCACCCCCCGCAGCAAAAAGCGGAGAGCAGGACGGCGGGGCTCTCGCCGATAGGAATTCCGCCTTATTTCAAGTGCACGGTTGCCGTCAACGGAAGATCCTGCGAGGAGCCTCCAACGAGGAATGTGTAGTCGCCTGGGACAAGGGTCCAGGCATCCTTGGCTTCGTCGAAAATCGATAAATATTTCGGATCGATCTCAACCGTTACGGTGCGCTTTTCGCCGGGTTCCAGCTTGACCTTGCTCCAGCCAACCAACCGCTTGGGCGGTTCCTGCGCGCTTGCCGGAAGTGCCGCATAGACTTCGCCGATCTCAGCGCCGGCGCGAGCCCCGGTGTTAGCAATGGTAAAAGTTACCTTGACCTTGTTTTCTGAAGTTACAGAAAGTCCCGAGTAGCTATAAGTTGTGTATGACAATCCATAACCAAACGGGAAGAGCACGGGCTTCTTCTCCGCGTCATACCACTTATAACCAACCTTCAGACCTTCGTCATAAACAACCTGGAATGGCGGAAGACCTTTGGCCCATTGCTCGGGTGTAGACGCGCCATCGAAACCCGCCGACGCGGGCGGCGGCATGGTGACAGTCGTATGCGGCAGATCGGCTTCGCTTCTTGGAAACGTGTTGGGCAATTTGCCCGAGGGATTGACGCTGCCAAACAAGACGTTGCCAACAGCGTTGGCGCCATCGCTTCCGGCATACCAGGCTTCGACGATGGCTGCGGGTGCATCGACCCAGGGCATAGTCACCGGCGAGCCGGATTCGAGAACCACGATCGTGTGAGGATTGGCGGCGGCTACCTTGGCGATGAGATCGTTCTGATTATGTGCCAGAGACAGGCTGGGCAGGTCCATGCCTTCGCTCTCCCACTGATAGGCAAAGACAATGGCTACGTCGGCGCTCTTTGCCAAAGCGGCCGCAGCAGGCGTGGTCGTCGCCGGAATCATACTTGACTGTCGCCTCTGGAGCGCGCGCCTGAATAGCCTTGAGCGGCGAGGTGGGAAACCAGATTTCTTCCTGCCAGTGCGTGGCGCCCTTGCCGGGAGGGGAGATGGCGTTGCCCCCGGATCGGATCAACCTGCGCCGAACCGCCGCCGGAGATCATGCCCACATCGGAGTGCGAGCCGATGACAGCGATGGTGTGCAGACCGCTGGGAATCAGCGGCAGTGCAGCGTTCTTGTTCTTCAGCAGCACAATGCCGCCCTCTTCAATCTTGCGCGCAACCTCGAGGCCGGCCAAGGGATCGACAACGCTGCGCTGGCGCGGGTAAGTCGATGACGCCAGCGGCAAACATGGAGCGCAGAATGCGGTGCACATGCTCGTCGAGCTCGGCCTGCGAGAATGGTTCCGGCCTCGACCGCGGCCTTGTATTTGTCTTCATAGAAAAAGCGGCCCGGCTCCTCGTTATCGAGGCCGGCGGCTGAGGCTTTTTCGGTGCTGTGCGTGCCACCCCAATCGGAAAGCACAAAGCCGGGAAACTTCCAATCTTTCTTGAGCACGTCAGTCAGAAGCCACTTGTTTTCGCAGGCAAAGTCGCCGTTGACGCGGTTGTACGAGCACATCACCGCGGCCGGATGGCCTTCGGTGACGCCAATCTCGAAGGCCAGCAGGTCAGCATTCGCGCGCCGCGCGTTTCGAGATGGTGATGTTGACGGAGTTGCGCCCGCTCTCCTGATCGTTGAAGGCGTAGTGCTTGATGTCGCCGATCACGTGGTGCCGACTGAGTGCCCTGGATCAGGTGCGCGACGAGTGTTCCGGCAAGGATGGGGTCTTCGCCAAGGTACTCAAAGGTGCGGCCATTGCGGGGCTCGCGCGTAATGTCCACTCCGCCGCCGAGGGTCATGTTGTAGCCCTGCGCGCGAAGTTCGCTGCCAATCAGCTTGCCGTATTCGTAGGCCGCGTCAGGGTCCCAGCTGGCGGCCGCGGCAACATTGGCCGGCAGCGCGGTGGAGTAGCGTCCGTTGGCGCCGCTGGAACGAACCCCGTAAGCCGCGTCGCTCATATCGATGCCGGGAATGCCCAGGCGGGGAACGCCAACTTCGTAGCCAACGCCGCGATTCGAGGGCATGTTCTCAGGCGTGAGCGGGTCGTCGGTGGGCATGCCAACGCCGTGCAGCGTGGCGATCTTCTCGTCGAGCGTCATTTCTTTGATGACCAGGTCGGCGCGCTCATCGGGAGAAAGGCTTGTGTTCATCCATGGACCGGCGGGCTTGGGTGGCTGCCGGCGTTGTGAAAGACCGGAAGCACTCAATAGACAAAGAGAAAGAAGCGCGAGCGCTGAAGTCCGAATCGTGTGTCGATTAACTGAAAGATTCAAGGTGCCCCCTGGCTAAAACGTTTTTTTAGAGCCAAACAATCCTATCAACCAATTGCGGAGATTGGCTAGAAGTTGAAGACCGAAGATGGGGTAACGCAACTAAACTGTCTGACAAACTCCCGGCAGAATGAGGCATTACGATTGCCCTGGCCTGCCCTTTCGGAGGGTGCAGGAGATTAAATCTTCTGCAAGTTGGCGAATTTTTCCATCAGCTTCTTCATCCCATGACGATTGAACAGGACCGTGAGTTTCGCGTCTTCGCCGTCGCCCTCGCGCATGAGGATGGTGCCTTCGCCATATTTCGCGTGGCGTACGCGCTGACCTTTTTTCAGGTTGGCAGCGCCGCTTGGCTCAGGAATATCCATCGCCGGGCGCGCAAGAGCGCCGGGCTTGACTGCACCTGGTTTGCCGCCAAAGAAGCGGGCGATGTTGTCGATGGAATCGGGCGGCGCTTCCGCACCTGCGGCTGCTTCCGTCGGCTTCGGGTTGGAAGGAGAACTCTTTGCGGTCGCCGTCATCCATGAAGCGACAAATGGTTTGGCCGGTGAGCTCTTGTTCCCTGCTCTGACACCGGCACCGGAAGCTGCGCCGGAGTCGTGAGCTTCCTGGCTCTCGTCTTCGTAGTTGTAGTGCTGCTCCGTAAATCGCCTGAATGGCCGGGCCGTCGCGCGCCGAATCTTGAGCCTCCGCCAGTAGGTGTTGGGATAGCCGGGCGTAGACCATTGAGGCGAGCGGCCGCCGAGGTTTTCGACCAACTGCGTTGGGCACCTCTTCAAGGAATCGCGAAGGAATGCTCATCTCCGGTGCGTCGTTGCCGTAGCGGCTGCGATAGTGCGCGCGCGTAAGAATCAGCGTGTTCATGGCTCGCGTCATGCCCACGTAGCAGAGCCGGCGCTCTTCTTCGAGCTCATCCGGGATTGTTGAGCGTGCGCGAATGCGGAAACAGGCCTTCTTCAAGCCCGGCCAGAAAGACCAGCGGAAACTCCAGTCCCTTGGCGGCATGCAGAGTCATCAGCGTCACGCGCGCATTCGGGGTCGAACTGGTCGGTGTCGGAGGCCAGAGCCGCGTGGTCGAGAAACTCAGCCAGCGTTTCGCCGCGGGCTTCTGCATCGTGCGCGGCATTGGCCAGTTCCTTCAGATTTTCAATGCGGCTGAAGGCTTCCGGCGACCCTTCGGCCTCGAGAGCCTTGATGTAGCCGGTTCGATCGATCAGGAAACGGATCAGTTCAGGCAAGAGTGGCGGCATCGCCGGGGGCGCGAAAGGCCGGCCTTCTTCTCTTCGCGGCTCTCTTCCGCGTCGGGGTGCGGATTCCTCGCTGATCGGCCTCTTCGGCATGTTGAGGAAAGGCCGCTTCGGCGGAGCGGCAAAGGGCGAGAAGTTGCTGGCATCGAGCAGCGGGAGCTGATCTGTCGCTGCCGAAATCGAAGCTGGTGGCGGAGTCCGCGCTGGCGGCGTCCGCGCTGGCTCAATCATTCGCCTGCTCCGAATTCGAAACCTGTGTCCGCGTCCGCTCTCCGCGCCCGCGGCTACGTCGGCAGAAAGCTTGCCCGCAAAGTCAGGATCCATCATGGCCTGCGCGTCGAGAATCAACTGCCGAAAGGACTCAATGGCCATGAGTGCGCGGTTAGGAATCAGCCGGTTCGCGATTGCGGCGCCGATGGCATCCCATGTGGACTGGCCGGTTTCAAGCGCCAGCCGCTCCAGCGTTTCGAGGGTCGTCTTGCCGATGCCGCGCGCCGGGCGTGTTGATCACGCGCTGCAGCGCCATCGAATCGTGCGGATTGCGGACCAGGCGCAGATAGCCGAGCAGGTCCTTGATCTCAGCGCGCTCGTAAAAGCTGAATCCGCCGACCATCGTGTACGGAATGTTGTAGCGGCGCAGCGCTTCCTCAACCAGCCGCGATTGGGAGTTGGTGCGATAGAGCACCGCACAATGCGCTCACCGCGGGGTCCTCAGAGTCGGACGACCTTGCCTGGCGCAGAAATTTCTGAATGCGGTCGGCGATAAACAGCGCTTCGTTTTCGCCGTCCGGAGCTTCGTAGTAGCCGATCAGGCTTCCGCCCTGGCGGTCGGTCCACAGCTTCTTGCCCTTGCGGCGAAGATTATTGGCGACCACAGCGCCCGCCGCTTCCAGAATGATCTGCGTCGATCGGTAATTCTGCTCCAGTCTGACGATCCGCGCGTTGGGAAAATCCTTTTCAAATTCCAGAATGTTGCGGATGTCTGCGCCGCGCCACGAGTAAATGCTCTGGTCCTCGTCGCCCACGGCGCAGACGTTTTTGGCTTCGCCGGCGAGCAGCTTCATCAGCTCGTACTGCGGACGATTCGTGTCCTGATACTCGTCGACCAGCAGATAACGATAGCGGCGCTGATAACGCTCGCTGCACTTCGCTCGACACCTTGAGCAGCCGCACCGCTTCAAGCAGCAGGTCGTCAAAGTCGAGCGCATTGTTCTTGCGCAGTTCCGCCTTATAGCCCTGGTAGATATGGGCAATCGCTCTCGCTGTTCGGATCTTTTGACGCAAGGTAGTATTCCTGCGGATCGACCATGTGGTTCTTCGCCCAGGTAATGCGGCCAAGCACCGTGCGCGGGGTCAATTGTTTGGTGTCAAGCCCCATGCGCTGCATAATCTGCTTCACGATCCCTTGCTGGTCGTTCTCGTCGTAGATCGCAAAGGAGCGCGTCAGGCCCTCGTTACCCACCTTGAGAGCTTCAATGTCGCGCCGCAGTATGCGCACGCACAACGAGTGAAACGTGGCGATCAGGGGCTTGGCCAGCGTCGAGTGTCCCAGCAGCTTGTCGACGCGCTCGGCCATCTCGCTGGCGGCTTTGTTGGTAAAAGTCACTGCAAGAATCGAGTCGGGCGCCACGCCTTTTTCATGGATAAGCCACGCAATGCGGCTGGTGATGACGCGCGTCTTACCCGAGCCGGCCCCGGCAAGGATCAGCAGGGGGCCTTCAGTGGCCTCCACTGCGGCGCGCTGTTCGGGATTCAGATTGGCGAGGAGCGGCTGCAAGTTGAGAGTCCAGGCGGGAAGGTTCCTTATCAGTGTACTGTTTGGGGCAATGCGAAGACGGGTGCTGGTCGATTGGTCGGAGCAACGCACGAGTGAGAAGGAACTAAACTTCGCAACAAATAGACAAAATGATTATTTTGTCTAAAATAGACATTTTGTTTTTTCTTGCATATCATTGGGCTATGACCGAAGTCTCCGCAACTCAGGCCAAACAGCAATTCGCAGCACTCTTGGAGGCTGCGCAACGAGGACCGGTTCGCATTCGGCGTCACCAGCGGGATGTGGCGGTGTTGGTATCGGCTGAGGAGTATGAACGGATGAACCGGGATCGCTGGGCTGAGTTCAATCGGCTCTCGGCGATTGCCTCCGAACAGGCCAAAGCCAACGGCCTCACCGAAGAGATTCTGGCTGAGATTCTGGCTGAGCGATGACCGCACTCGCGCGGTTGGTCGTGGATACGAACGTTGTGTTGAGCGGTCTACTTTTCCCTGGCTCCATCCCTAGCCGCGTACTTCTGGAGGTGCAAGGGAATGTCGTTTTAGCCTCCAACGCCACTCGTCAGGAACTGATGGAAGTCATCGAACGAACCCGCTTCGATCGCTATGTTCAGCGTGAGGTCAGGCGGCGCCTGGCGGCCGAATTTTTGAGAGCAACTGTGAATATCGAGGTTCCGTTCCCCATCCGCGCCTGCCGTGACCCACGGGACGACAAATTTCTGGAGGTTGCTGTGCACGGGCTCGCCGATGCGATTATCACAGGAGATCGTGACCTGCTGGATCTGAATCCATTTCGCGGGATCGCAATTCTCACGCCTGCTGAATATCTTGAGCGCGAGTAGTCGCGTGCGGCGCAGCGTTATTCTGAAGGCATCATGACATCGTCTAAAACTCTTGTTCGCCGCGTGGCCGTTTACTGTGGATCGGCCGATGGAACCAATCCTGCATTTCGCGCCGAGGCAGTGGCGCTGGGCGAGGCAGTCGCGGCGGCGGGATTGGGGCTGGTGTATGGCGGAGCCATCGCCGGGCTGATGGGCGCGGTGGCCGATGCGGCGCTGGCTGGGGGAGCTGAGGTGATCGGAGTGCTGCCGGATGTGCTGGCGGGAAAAGAGATTGCGCACTCCCGTTTAACCCGGCTGGAGTTGGTTCAAACCATGCACCAGCGCAAGGCACGAATGGTGGAGCTGGCCGACGCGTTTCTCATCTTGCCGGGCGGCTACGGAACGCTGGAAGAACTCCTGGAAACGGTCACCTGGGCGCAGTTGCGGCTGCACACCAAGCCCTGCATCCTGATCAACACGGCCGGATATTGGGATGGTCTGCTCGCGCTTCTCGATACGGCTGTCGCGGCGGGCTTCCTGAAGCCGAAGAACCGGGCGTTGATGCGGGTGGCAGGGAATGCGCTCGAGGCGGTTCAGATGGTGGTAGGGAGGTAATGCGAAATACAGGTATCAAAAGTGGGGAAATGAGGCGCCCAGCATCGACGTGCTCAGATTGAGTCCGCCTTGCAGGCCCATTGCGTACTGACGTAGAGCATGTACTCACATCGGCCGAATCCGTCTCCATGGTTGCATGACAGCCTTTCCGGGTGGACGCAAATCGGGGGAGCAGCTAATTTTGGATATTCTCCTCGAAGTGTTGTTTTGCCAGGTTCTAAGACATAGTGATATCTCACATGGAGCTTCCCTTCTTCTGTTTCGTACTTCGTGAATGAACGGATATTTCCATTCTCGTCTAAGATATAACCTGCCGGCACGTCAACCAGGGTTCCGTCTTTGCGTTGCTCCGCCTTGCACGCATAGCACTTCCTTGAAGAGGCATTAAACTGTTTTTTCCCGCAATTTAAGCACACTTCTAAAGGCATATCTCCTTCCTTCCTTCTTTCTTTCTTTCTGCTGATAGTACGCCATTCGATCAAGGTAGAACGTGGAGTATTTGCGGTGGTTTCAAATTTGGTGGATACTGAACTCAAAGGAGTATCAAACCGTGAGGAAACCAAATCGTCGAATGGGTAGTGTCGCGGGACGTACGCTGCGTCGCGCAAGGCGCGGTTCGGGTTGCAGTAGGCTTGCTGGCCGGGTTTTGTCAGAGCGCCGCCGCAGCTGATAGTTGGTCTGCCATTCGCGCCTGGATTTGAGGCCTGTGAGGGCTCACGTAGGCCCAGGAGTACCTCGACCTTGGGCCGATTGCGCTTTGAGGCGTGCCACAAATCGTATTGCTGCTGCAAGTCGAGCCACACGCCCGGCTCGGTTCCAAAAGCATCTGCCAACCGCAGCGCCATCGCCGCGGTAAAAGAGGCTCTTCCGTCAGCAGCCGCGAAAGCGTTGACCGCGCCACACGCAGCTTCTTTGCCGCCACGCTGACTTGCACGGAGCCGGATATTCGCGCAGTAATTCGCCGGGGTGGGGCGGGTTATACATCGTCATCGCCATGCTCATTCTCCGCACCGATCAAGGAAGAGCCCATAAGAGTCTAAGGAGCTGTCCACCCGTTCCGCCAAAGGGGCGGAATGGATGGGGCGCCCACTTCCGTGCACCAGTCAGTTAGGCGTTCCCGTCGTTTCTTCAGCAGCGAACGTACATTCACGGCACTGGCAAACCCGCCGCAGATATTCCCATGAGTAAATGCCGGCGGTGTGGCCGTCCTGCCAGTTGAACTGAAGAGCGTAGCGGCCAACTGCATGCGCGCTGGCGGGTTTTGGCGGCGCGGTGTACATGGGCAAAACTGAAGCCGGCTTGGCTTTGGGCTGGCCGGGCTTGCGGCCTTGCTGAGTACGTTCGTCTACGCAGGTGGCGCAGGGGCAGGCTTCGCGCAGCCAGGCAAACGTCCAGGCGCTGCGGTGACCGTCGGACCAATCAATCTCCAGACCCTTGCCTTCAGTGAGCAGCACACGAACCTTCTCAGGAGTTATAGCGCCACGTGCTAGCGGTCGGTCGGCTGCTGTCTCGCGCGCCGCATAGTCCTTGTCGACGAATCGAATGCCTTCGTGGCTCATAGTTTCATCTTACAGAGGCCGTCTGAAATGACGTCCGAAAACACCCGCCGAGCCTCACACCCATCTCTGTTCCCGATGCTCGCCGCCCTTCGTCCGACTGAGGGAACCCGTCTGCAAACTGCACAAAATGTTCGGCATAGTCCCCCGTTTGGGTAGTTGCCGCCCGTTTTCATGGTCCATTAATGTTTATTCCGAGCACGCCTCTGCATTCGAAACGTATATGTGCCGATAAAAGGGCGAGCGATTGTTTTTCATCAAGTCATTTTCTCCGCCCTATTATTTTTTATCCGGGCGGAATGTGATCGCCAAACAAATGTCTCGCAGCTCAAAAGGGAGCTTCCAATGTCAGGAACGGCTCTTCCGATGATTGGTCATTACGATTACCGGCTGGTGGCGCTGTCAGTTCTGGTCGCCATTTTTGAAGCCTATGCAGCGCTTGAACTCGCTGGACGAGTCGCGTCTGCCCGCTACTGGGCGGCCTTCGCATGGCTCAGCGGCGGTGCGGTTGCTCTGAGTACGGGCCTTTGGACCACGAACTATATTGGCACGGAGGCGCTTCGGCTGCCCGTCCCGGTGTTTTACGATTGGCCAACCATGTCGTTGTCGTTCCTGGCCGCAGTGGTTACTTCGGCCATCACGCTCTATATCGTCAGTCGCGAAAAAATGGGAACGATCGCTTTGCTGGCCGGCGGCGTCACGGTAGGATACGGAATCGCAGCAACGCATTACATCGGCATGGATGCAATGCGGCTTCCCGCGGCGCGCTATTTCTCGCCTTCGCTCATCATCCTCTCGCTCGTGCTGGCCTTTGTGGTTGGCGGCATAGCGTTGTTTCTCGCATTTCGGTTCCGCGGAGACGCCGCCGTCTTCGATTGGCGAAAGTGCGCAAGTGCGGCGATCGTCGGGTCGGTACTTCCTATGGTGCATTACACGGGAGCGGCCGCAGTCAGCTTCGTCCCATCGGTTCTCAAGGCTGAGGTGCTCCGCAATGCTATCTATATTTCTCCGCTTGGCGGCGCTGTCATCACCCTTCTTACGCTGGTGATTCTGGCAATGTCTGTCGTTATATCAAGGGCAGACCGGCGCTTTTGGGAAGAGCGGCAGTTGCTCGACGCTTTCCTCGAGCACATTCCTGAAGCAGTCTATTTCAAGGATCTCGATAGCCGCTTTGTGCGCGCCAGCCTGATGACAGCCAAGCACTCGGGGTTCGAAGATGCATCGCAGTTGATGGGCAAAACAGATTCCGATCTGTTCGCATCGGAGCATGCCATAGAGGCGCTTGCGGACGAAAAGGAGATTATTCGCACCGGCCTGCCGTTGTTGGGAAAAGAGGAAGAAGAGTCCTGGGAGGACGGACGCCGGGCGTGGGCACTCACCAATAAGGTTCCGCTCAGAGACCGGCGCGGACATATCATCGGCACAATGGGAATCTCCCATGACATTACTGAACGCAAATTGGCAGAGCAGGAGTTGGCTCGCAAGGCGGAAGAACTGGCGCGCACCAACGAAGCGCTTGAGCGGTTGGCGAAGGCCGCGGAAGCGGCGAGCCGCGCCAAGGGCGAGTTCCTGGCCAATATGAGCCATGAGATCCGCACGCCCTTGAACGGCGTAATTGGTATGACCGAGCTGGCGCTGGAGACTGAGCTTACGCGAGAACAGAGGGAGTATCTGGAGACTGTTCGCTTCTCCGCGGAGTCGTTGCTGGCCATTATCAACGACATTCTTGACTACTCAAAAATTGAAGCAGGCAAGGTGGAGCTGGAGGCTGTGGACTTCGACCTGCGCGAGTGCCTTGAAGCGACTCTCAAGACTCTGGCCTTGCGCGCGGATGAAAAAGGGATCGAGCTGCTGTGCGATGTAAAGCCGGAGTTCCTGAAGATTTTTCGCGGAGATCCGGACCGGCTGCGTCAGATCATGGTGAACCTCGTTGGCAACGCAATCAAGTTCACCCCCGTTGGAGAGGTTGCGCTGAAGGTGGAAACGGGCGAGTCACGGCATGGCCGCTATCTGCTGCACTTCATCGTGACCGACACAGGCGTCGGAATCCCAGAGGAAAACTGGAGAGTGTGTTCGAGTCGTTCTCTCAGGCCGACACATCCACCACTCGCGAATATGGCGGCACAGGCCTCGGCTTGACCATCTCCGGCGTTTGGTGGGGATCATGGATGGCCGAATCTGGGTGGAGAGCGAGTTCGGCGAGGGTTCGCGCTTCCATTTCACGGTCGAGTTGGAACGAGGGCACGAGGTTGTGTCCGGATCTCCAGGGGCCGCAGCGATGCTGTGCTGAAGGGAACGAGCGTTCTTATTGTGGATGACAACCGCACGAACCGCCGCATTCTGGAAGGACTGGTGAAACGCTGGGGGATGAATCCAACGGCCACAGCTGACGGAGAATTGCCCTCAGCGCGCTGCCGGCTGCACGCGAGGCGGACGATCCATACGGCCTGATCCTGACGGACATGCACATGCCCAAGATGGACGGGTTCACCTTTGTGGAGCATGTGAAGGAGAGACCGGAGCTTTGTACAGCGACGATCATGATGCTTACCTCCGGTGGTCAACGTGGCGATGCGACGCGTTGCGGAGAGCTGGGCATCTCGGCCTATCTGCTCAAGCCGGTACGTCAGTCCGAGTTGCGCGAGGCCATTCAGCGGGTATTGAGCGCAAAAGACCAGCCAGGAGCGATTCCAATGATCACGCAAACTTCGTTGCGAGAGGATGTTCAAGCTGCAAGGGGCCTGCATGTTCTGCTGGCGGAAGACAACCCGGTGAACCAAAAGCTGGCGATACGGATGCTCGAAAAGAGAGGCCATCACGTGGTGCTTGCCGGCAACGGCAAGGAAGCGCTGTCTGCTCTTGAGAAGCGGGCTTACGATCTGGTGCTGATGGATGTGCAGATGCCCATCATGGATGGGCTGGAAGCGACCCGGCTGCTTCGCGAGAAGGAGAAGGGCACAGACCGCCGCCAGGCAGTGGTTGCGATGACGGCGCTGGTGATGAAAGGCGACCGGGAACGCTGCATCGAGGCCGGCATGGACGGATATCTTTCCAAGCCGATCCGTCCGCAGGAGCTGGACGAGGTGCTCGACCAGTACGTTGCGCAAAAGCGGGAAAACGGAGCCGTGCATGGGCACACCGGGACCGCGCATGAAAAAGCTGGAACTGCACATGAACATGCTGCGAAGACGCCCGCCGAAACCTCGCGCACCTTAAAACAAGAGTCGATCAACGCGCAGGAGCTGCTCGAACGAGTTGGCGGCGACCGAGAATTCCTCACCGAGTTGGTGAGCCTCTTCCGCGAGGACGGCCCCAGGCAATTGAACAGGATCAGGAAAGCGCTGGAGAACAACGATCTGGAAGATGCGTTGCGTACCGCTCACTCGCTCCGCGGAACTCTGGCCAACCTCGCCGCTCAGGCCGCGGCAGATTTGGCGGCGGAGATTGAACATGCAAGCAAAGCTCGAGGACCTGACTCGAGCCAACGCCGCGTTCCTGAATCTCGATCTCGAATTGCCGCATGTCATCGACGCCCTTAGCGCTATTTGCGAAGGGGTCACTCCATGAAGATCCTGATCGCCGAAGATGATGAAGTGTCCCGCAAGATGATGGGAATGACGCTCCGAAAAATGGGTTATGAAGTTGAGTTGGCGTCCAACGGACGCGAAGCTCTTCTCAAATTGATGGATGCGGACGGGCCGCGTCTTGCACTGCTCGATTGGATGATGCCGGAAATGGATGGGCCCGAGGTTTGCCGGCGCGTTCGCGGCGCCAACGGGCAATTGTATGTCTATTTGATCCTGCTAACCTCGAAGGACACGCCGGAAGCGCTTGTCGAGGGGTTGGATGCGGGCGCCGATGAATACCTCACCAAGCCCTGCAACGCAGATGAGCTCAAGGCGCGGCTGCGGACCGGAGAACGGATTCTGCATCTGGAAGATAAGCTGGTATCTGCGCGCGACGAGATGCGTTTCAAAGCGACGCATGACGCGCTGACCTCTTTATGGAATCGCGGAAGAATTCTTGAAGCGCTGGACGAGGCTCTAATGCAAATGGATCCGATCGCCATCCTGATGTGTGACATCGACCATTTCAAAGCAGTCAACGATGAGTATGGCCATTTAGTGGGGGATGCGGTACTTCGTGAATTAGCTGTCCGGCTCCGGCGCGGAGTGCGGTCGAACGATCTGGTGGGCAGGTTCGGCGGAGAAGAATTCCTGATACTGCTGAACGGGTGCGATCCGGCCTTCCTGCAGGAGCGGGCGGAACAATTGCGCAAAGCCGCATCGGAAACCAGCGTACTGACGGATGCCGGCGAAATTTCCTTCACTCTGAGCATAGGCGCGGTCCCGGTGCACAGAGAAGACTGCTTCGCTCCGGCGGAGACGATTCTGAACCTTGCGGACGCTGCGCTCTATCAAGCCAAGAGAGAAGGCAGAGACCGCGTCGTCATCGGGCGGCGGTTGGTCGGAACCATGGCCTGCTGAGAGCCCGCCTGCAAACATCCGCATGGCAAATGGCTGATCGATCTCCTGCCAGATTCCTACCTTTACTTCACCCGTTTCGCGGTTAGTTCCTCAGTTGCGAACTCTCCCACCTTGCGAGTGAATTTGATTTCGTCGCCAGAGATCTTGCCCGTATAGGTGATCACAAGCGGCGTCCCCTGGAAGTCGATATTCTCGACAAATGAGACATCATCGCCCTTGATCGTTCCCTGAGTGATTTCGGTCGATCCGTGGTCATTTTTGGCGGTTCCGGTCAACTTCTCGCCGTCTGCTTTCAACGTATATGTGTAGTGTTGCTCGCCAATTTGCGTGTCGAATGTTGCCGTCCATTGCCCATTGATGTCGGAGGCAAATGCGGACAATGCCAACGTTGCCGCCAGAATGGTCAAAACCAGTGCGCTGCGCAGTTTCATGATTGCGTCCCCTTTGATTGTCCTTGCCACAAACCTTGCCAAAAGTGCTCGATACGACGAGGGCCAGTTAGCCGCTGGGCAACAAGTGTGAAGTAGTTACGGGGGAACCATATGAAAAGTTGCCTCGAGATGTCAAGAAAAGCGTAGCGCTCAACTGCCGGCCGTCCGATCTCGCCTGCCCCGAAAGTGTTTGACCTGCACCCGTTTAAATGGACCACACCGTTCAAGTGAGCAACAATAAGCAGATGCGCGTAACTCATTCCGTGCTACACTCTATTCAATCGTAGAATTCGATCTGAAGTTCTTGCCTGTTCCGGTTACCGCCTACTCGCAAACTTCCACATTGCGTTCGCGGTAAATCAGTATCGAAGGAGCAACACAAAATGGAACAGGGAACAGTCAAGTGGTTTAATGACGCCAAGGGTTTTGGATTTCTGAGCCGCGAAAACGGCGAGGACGTCTTCGTTCATCACACCGCCATTCAGTCGAACGGATTCCGTTCACTGCAGGAAGGCCAGCGCGTCCAGTTCAACGTGACCAAGGGCCCCAAGGGCTGGCAGGCTGAGAACGTTCAGGTTGTCTAAGGCTTAACGCCGAGCAACTGTTCGGAACAACAAAAGAGGGACGGCAAAGCTGCCGTCCCTCTTCTTGTGTTTTGCGGTGAATCTCCAGAGCCGACTCGAACTTGTAACTATCCCTGAATTCCCAGCGGCTGAAAACCGATTACTGGCCCGGTGACAACCGTTTGCTAAGCGGCCGGCTTCAGGCTCTTGACGCTGACTTGCGGGATCGCCGGGTGAAGAGCTTTCCTTGGGAGTCTCGTGGGTGCCCAGGTATTGCAGCACATCGTTGATCGAATCTTCAAAGCGGCGAGCCAGTCTTGTGGGTGGCCTTCACGCCCTTTGAAACAAGCTGGCAAACTTCAAAACGGTTCATTCCCTGCGCGAGTGCGCGGTGAATTTTATTGGAACGCATGACGAACTCCGGCAAACAAGGTGGATTGTTGCGTGCGGTGCGGAGCTCGTCAGAAGCGATTAGGAGGGCCGGAGCCGAGCAGGCAGTCGAAACCAGACGGTCTGACTTCATTGTACGATGGAAAGCGCTGCAACGCCGAAGCGAAAAGCCAACCTGAACGCAAATGATCGCCTGAAGGGCCGCTTTCGCAAGGAATGCGCTGCTTTCGCCGGGTTCAATTCCCTGTTAACATAGAGTTCGCATTAACCCGAATATTCGGGAACCCTGAACAGATTGCAACGAAAGAGGTTACGCGTGGCAGATACCACAAAGATTGAAGATAAGCTGGAGCGCAAGAAGGTAAAGCGCGCCGCCCGCAAGAAAGCCGCCCCCAAGGCAAAACGCACCGGACCGCGCGGGGAAAACAAGAAGAAGCTCAAGAAACTGGCACGCGGCCTGTCGAAGCGGTAGCCAGGTTACCGGGTACCCCCTGTAATCTTCGGCAATGATTGCTCAAGGGAGGTTGCGGCGGACAGGTTCCCGCAACCTCCCGATGAGGAGAACTGCACTGCCCAGCCAACTGCTTGCCCGCAAGTCGATCGATAAGCTGATCCGGGAATCGGAAGAGCCCGAGCACAGGCTCAAAAAGACGCTCGGGCCGTGGTCGCTTACCGCGCTCGGCATCGGCGCGGTCATTGGCTCAGGCATCTTCACGGTCATCGGCACCGCCATCTCCGGCGAGAAGTTCGACACGCCGGCGATCGGCGACACGCCGCTGCTGCATTACTCTGATCCACCACACGGCGCTGGCCGGGCCGGCCGGGCGCGGGACCTGCGCTCGCGCTGTCGCTGGTGCTGGTGGCCATTGTTTGCGCGCTTCACCGGGCTTTGCTACGCCGAACTGGCGTCGATGATTCCCATTGCCGGCTCGGCCTATACCTACACCTACGCCACCATGGGCGAACTGATCGCGTGGATCATCGGCTGGGATCTGATTCTTGAATACGCCGTTCAGCAACATGAGCGTGAGCGTGGGCTTTGCCGCCCACATCGTCGACCTGCTGGACTGGTTCGGCATGCACCCGTCGCTGCGATGGATCTCGCCCGCTTATCTGCCCGACCGGCTTGCAGGATCTGGCCGGCAACGATCTGTACAAGTCCGGCTGGCATTTCGGTTTCAACATTCCCGCGTTTCTGGTGGTGATGGTGCTTACCGTGGTCCTGGTGCGCGGCATTCGCGAGTCGGCCCGGACCAACAACGCGATGGTGCTGATCAAGATCGCCGCCATTCTGGTTTTCGTCTTCGCCGGCGCCAGCTTCATCAAGCCGCATTACTGGCATCCCTTCATGCCCAACGGCTGGACAGGCGTGCTGACCGGCGGATCGATTATCTTTTTCACCTACATCGGATTCGATTCGGTTTCGACCGCGGCGGAGGAATGCAACAACCCGCAGCGCGATGTGCCCTTCGGCATTCTGGCCACGCTGGTGGCGTGCACCGTGCTCTACGGCGGCGTGGCCATTGTGCTCAGCGGGATTGTTCCCTGGCAGTCGATGATGGGCGACGCGGCGCCGGTGGTGAACGCGCTGAAGAGGCTCTCGCTGCTGCCCGGCGGCGCAGATTTGCATTGGGTTCGGCTGTTTGTGCTGATTGGCGCGCTCATGGGCATGATTTCGTCGATCCTGGTCTTCCAGCTTGGCCAGGCGCGCGTTTGGTTTGCCATGTCCCGCGACGGCCTGCTGCCGGCAATCTTCAGCCGCATCCACGCGCAGTTCCGCACTCCCGCTGTAGCTACCTGGGTGGCCGGATTCGTCGTTGGCATTCCTGCCGGACTGCTCGACATCGGCACGGTTTCGAACTTGTCGAACATCGGCACGCTGTTCGCGTTTGTGCTGGTCTCCATCGGTGTGCTCATCCTGCGCTATCGCGAGCCGGACCGCCATCGCGGATTCCGGGCTCCCTTTGGACCGGTGTTTCCGGTGCTGAGCGTCATTTTTTGCATCGTGCTGATGATGGGGCTTGAAGTGATTACGTGGATCCGTTTCTTCTCCTGGCTGGCCATCGGCCTGGTGATCTACTTCTTTTACAGCCGTCACCGGTCGGAGTTCGCGAAGGCCAGGTAGCGCCTCAAGATGCGAGGCGCTTCAGCCTCTGTCCGGCAAGAGGCAATGCGCGCCGCGCCGTCTGAGTGCCTTATCGAAAGTGACCAGGACGCCTCCTGCCGCTTCTGCCATCGCGAGCATCCATGCGTCGGCCCAGATCTTCGGCGATGCCGCGCGACCAGCCGCCCTCTCGCGGAATTCTTTCTCTACCTCTGATGGTTCGGCGACGAATGTAACCCGGTCATCGTCGTAAAAGCTGTCATAAACGCGCCAAGCCTCGTCAATTGTCAACGGCTTTCCATCCATGGCGGCAGCTGTGGTTGTCAGGCGAAGAAGCCCAAGCTGCGACAGGCGCGCGAAGCCAATGGGACCGTGGTGCTGCTTCCACCAGCGTTTGGCCAGTGTGTTGTGGGGGTGCTCGGGCGCGGCAAGTGCTAGCCAGATGTTAATGTCCGGAATGCCGAGTCCAGTGGGGTTGAGATCAGGAAAATGCTTATGGGAACTCAATGAGCTCATAAATCTCTTCATTGGTCAGGCCAAGTTTGCGGCCCGCGGGCGGAATCAGCGGAGTGTCCAGGCTCAACCGTCGCTTTAGCTTGGCCGGCGAGGTCTCTTCCACGGCCTTTTCGATCCCCGCCAGGATCAGCTTGCGCGCCGAGCAACCCTTGCGCGCGGCAGCCTCGTGCAGCTTGCGATGCAGATCCCGCGGCAGGTCGATGGAAGTGCGAATGGCCGCGTCGGTTTCATTGAATGCCAATTATGGGCAATGCGACTTAAATAAGTCAACTGCCCAGCTTAACCCGTCTGCAATTAAACTAAGTCATGGCAACGATCGAGGCATTCATTCGCCGCCTGCCCAAAGCCGAGTTGCATCTGCACCTCGAAGGCACCATTTTGCCTGCCACGCTGGTGGAACTGAGCGCGCGCCACGATGCTCAGCCAATGACGCTAGCCGAGGCTGAGTCTTACTACCGCTTCGACGACTTCACCAGCTTCATTGAAGGCTTCAAGGCCGTGACGCGCCGTCTGATTGATCCCGAAGACTATGAGCTTGTCGCCTGGCGCATGATGCAGCACCTGGCCGAGCAGGGCGTGGTCCATGCCGAGGTGTACATCTCCGTGGGCGTGATTTATATGTGGCGCAATCACGATCCCCTGGCCTTCGAACCCATCTTCGCCGGCCTGGAGCGAGCCCGTGAACGTGCCGAGCGAGAGCTGGGACTTTCGATCTACTGGATATTCGACGCCGTGCGGCACTTTACTGTCGAGGAGGCTGAACGAGTCTTCCGCAAGGCCGCCGAAATGCGGCCACAGTTCCCGTCAATCATCGGCATCGGTCTTGGCGGCGACGAGCGGCAGCGCGGTTCCGAGGCGTTCCACGCTCTTTACACGGAAGCAGCACGGGCAGGCCTGAGGCTAACCAACCACGCCGGCGAAACCACCGGTCCCGAGGCAATTTGGGAAGCGCTGTCTGTAGGCTCAGAGCGGATCGGGCACGCTCTATCCGCCATTCAGGATGCAAAGCTCATTGAGGAATTGAAGGCCCGAGGCGCCGTCCTCGAACTGAACCCGACTTCGAATGTTCGCACCGGGGTTTGCGCATCGTTTGCCGAGCACCCGCTGCGGCATTACTTCGACGCGGGACTGCTGGTGACGCTCAACTCCGACGACCCGGCTTTCTTCGGCTCCGATGTGGCTAATGAATTTTTCTTAGCGCACACCGAGCAGGGCTTTACCCGCGAAGAGCTGCGCCAGCTAGCGGCCAACTCCATTCGTGCAAGCTTTCTTCCCGAGCTGGCCAAGGCAATGTGGCTCTTGCGCATTGACTCAACGCAGTAAACAACAACGCTCGCGTAACCTTTCTTTACAGCCAATTCATCTAAAACTGGGGTATTATGTTTGTGTAGGAGGCAGGCCCCCATGTCGACCGAACCCGAAAACCTCGCGCCCGGCGAAGACGAGAAAGAATCAAGCACCATGCGCGTGATCGGCTGGTTCTCGGTGGGAATGGCAGTGGCCGCGCTCAGCATCTACCTCGGCTATGAACTGCGCAGCCGCTAGCAAGTTCAAGACGCCGCACTCCCTACGACTTCTATTCAAATGCAGGCGAGCAGCATGCCAGCGAATTCGGCATGGGCATCTAGCGCCGCAATTCCCAGAATGATTGCAAAATGCCGCTCTTCGCGGCATTTTGTGTTTGCCCCGGCATTTCGCAATTGCGCCCGCTTTTCAACTGACCGCGCACACGCTTGCTGCGTTACCCTTAGACCTTATGGGCCGCATCCGCATTCTTCCCGACCAGGTTGCCAACCAGATCGCCGCCGGCGAGGTGGTGGACCGGCCAGCTTCGGTGGTGAAGGAACTGCTGGAGAATGCGCTGGATGCCGGGGCCAACCGCATTCGCGTCGAGGTGGAGGCGGGCGGACGGCGGCTGATCCGCATCACCGACGACGGGCACGGCATGAATCGCGACGATGCGCTGCTGGCCTTCGAGCGGCACGCGACTTCGAAGCTGCGCACGGCGGACGATCTGCTCTCGATTGCGACGCTGGGATTTCGCGGCGAGGCGCTGCCGTCGATTGCCTCCGTGGCGCGCGTGACGCTGGAGACGGCGACCGGAGACGAAGCTGCGGGAACGCGGATGGAGATTGCGGGCGGCAAGATTCTGCATGTGGACGATGCGGCGCTGCCGCGCGGAACTACGCTTGCCGTTGCGGACCTGTTTTTCAATACTCCGGCGCGGCGCAAATTTCTGCGCGCCGAGACCACTGAGCTGTCGCACGTGACGGCGCTGGTGACGCATTATGCGCTGGCTGCATCCGGAGAAGCACTTCGAGCTGGTCTCGGCCACGCACACCATCCTGTCCGCGCCGCCGGTGGCCGAACGGCGGAGCGCATTTACCAGATCTTCGGCAAGGACACGCTCTGGCGCAACTGTTGCCCGTGGCTGCTGAGACGCCGCTGGCGCACGGCGGCCTGCCGGAGCCGCCGCCGTGGAAGCGGGATCCGGATGAGCCGGCAGCGCGATCCGGGCGTGCTGCGGCTGAGCGGCTTCTACTCCAAGCCGGAGCTGCAAAAGCTCAACCGCAACTCGATCTATATCTTTGTGAACAAGCGGCTTATTCGCGACCGGCTGCTGATGCACGCGATCACCGAGGCCTATCGCAACGTGATTCCGCCCACCAGCTTTCCGGTGGTGCTGCTGTTCCTGGAGATGCCGCCGGAAGAGGTGGACGTGAACGTGCATCCGGCCAAAACCGAGGTGCGATTCCGCCAGCAGAGCCTGGTGCACGACTTTGTGCGCGACAGCCTGCGGACGGCGCTGATCCAGGCGCGGCCGGCGGCGGGCTTTCTCGCCGCGCTCGATTCCGCGCCGGCGGCCAGCCCGTCGCTGATGCCGCCGGCCGTATCGCCGCTGCCTGGCGCGCCGGATTCAGCGCCGACTGCCGATTCCGATGCGATGCAACCAGGCTGACGAAGCCGAGCCGTTTCAACTGACGCCGACGACTGCCGCTTCGCCGGTTCCTGGCAAGCTGCCGTTTGACGCCGGGCCTTGAACGCGGACGAGTGGGGGAACCCGGGCGGATGGGGCGGACTGGACCAGCAGGCCTGGGGCGAGGCGGCGGCGGCCTTTCCAGCCGGGTGCGCCGACCGTACGACGGCTGTTCACCAACCACCAGGCGAGTCGTGGTCAACGGATCACTGCCGCAAATGCGCCCGGCCACGGCGACCGCCCAGATTGAGGCCGAACAGGCGGCGACCAACCTGAACCACCTGGGCTCGCTTCGGCCGCTGGCGCAGCTGCGCGAGTCGTTCATTTTGGCGGCTGGGGACGAGGATTGTGGATTATCGACCAGCATGTGGCCCATGAGCGGGTGCTTTTTGAAAAAATTTTACGAGACCGCCAGGTGGAGAAAGTGCAGCGGCAGAGGTTACTGATGCCCCTGCTGGTGGAACTGAAGCCCTCGCAGATGGTGGTTTTTGCGCGCATTGCCGAGGAGCTGGATCGCAATGGATTTGAGGTGGAACCCTTTGGCCCACAGACACTTGCGGTAAAGGCTGCGCCGGTGGGCCTGGAGGGAGCGGCGCTGGAGCGGATGCTGGCCGAAGTGATTGAGCAATCCGGCGGCGGATTCCGACGAACCCAAGCAGAATGAGGATCTTACGGCCCTTCGGACACGCATTGCGGCCTCCATCGCCTGCCATTCCGCGATCAAGGTGAATACGGCTCTTGACCCGGTTCGAATGGAATGGTTACTGTTGGAGCTGGCAAAGACCAGCCACCCAACAAGTTGCCCGCACGGACGTCCAATAGCTTTGCTGTATTCGTGGAAAGAGATCCAGCGGGCCTTCCATCGAATCTAGATGAGTACTGGGACGGCTCTCAGGGCAAGGTGGCCGAACCGCAGTTCCAGCCTTCAGGGGCATGGAGGCGACAGCCGAGGCCGGACCATTTACTGGTTTTCACGCCAGCCTGGAAGTGAGGTTTTTCTTTGACAGCAGAACAATTGGAAGCATCGCGCGCCGAAAGGATGCGCCAGAACGGACATGGGGCTCTCACCTTGGAGGATGCCCGGACTTGGATTGAGGAGACCGGCTTGTGTCTTTTCCTGCCCCGGCGGCAGTTTTCTTCCTCCATCGCGCCTTCATTTGTTGAGGCCGTAGCCGGGCATCAGAACGCAACTCCCGATCCCAAGCACATTGCGTTAGCCGAAGAGCTACTGGTGCGCCTGGAGACGGACGGCGTGGCGGTTCGGCTGAACCTGCTGGGGCAGCCCGGCGAGCAGCCCGACTTTGTTGTGGCGGCCTGGGTGCTGCCCTACGTGTATGCCTTGCGGGGCGACCGCGACTGGCGCCGCAGCCCGCAGTTGACCGGGTCGCGCCAGGTTTCGCAACTGGCCGTTCAGGCCTACAAGCTGCTGGAGACCGGGGACACAACGATTTCCGCTCTGAACCACGCGCTGGGCCGTGAAGTGACGGAAGGCGCCGTTCTGCGCGCCATTACCGAGCTCTGGCAGCAACTGCGCATCATTCCGGTGATTTCCGCTCCGGGCGAGCCTGCCAAATGGCAACTGCTGCGGCCACGCTTCCAGAAGGCGATCGCCGAAGGCGCGTCTACCTCGCAGGTGACTGCGATTTCAGTTCTTGCTTCCATCTACCTGCAGGCTGTGATTGCCGCCAGCATGGAAGAGGTTGAACTGTTTCTGGCTCCTCTGACGGCGCGCAGCAAGGTGCGCGAAGTGCTGCGCGGGCTGGTGGCCACGCGCCAGGTCCACACCATCTCCATGGGCCATGCGCCGCAGTTCTACGTTGCCGGCACATTGCCGGAGTTTGCTCCGCCGGTGACTACTTATTCCGCCTATACGAGCTCATCCATGCCAGCCTCAGCCTACTTCCTGCACTCCAGGGACCATGAGGAAGAGGCACAACACCTCGAGACGCCAAGGATTGCCGCATCGGCTGCGCCCGCGTCTCCCGTTTTGCCCGTTGCGAAGGATTCGCGCATTTCAGCCGAGACCCACACGCCTCGAACTCCAGCAAAGCGCAAGCCTGCTGCTGGTGGAGCGTCCCCGACGGCCCGGCCCCACTTCAGCCGGCCCGCCGCGCATTCCCGCGACCGCAAGCCAGCGCAATCTTCTTCAGGCGGCAGGACCAGCCCCCGGCCAGGCAGCCGTACCAGCAGCCGGCCAGCCCGCCGCACAAGTGCTGAGACACGGCTGTCGACGGCGAGACCTGCCCGACCCTCCGCGGCACACAAGACCGGCTCGCACGCAGGCAACGGCTCTCGCCCGTCAGCCGGCCTTAACTGGAGCTCCAAGACTGCAAAAAATGGCAACGGGAAGCAAAATGGCGTTCACGCCGGCAACGGCGCCAATGGAGCGCGGACCGCCAAGTCTTCCGCCCCGTCGTGGAGCAAGAACATTGGCCACGGCAGCAACGGCAATGGCTCCAACAAGGCCGGAGCAAAGCCCAACACAAGCGCACGCAGCGCGAGTGCGGCCCGCAACGGCAGCGCAATTCGCAAGGAGACGCGTGCTGATGCGCGCCCCACTCGCAACGGCCGCAAACCTGCGCTGACGGCGGGGGCAAAGGCCGGGAACAGCAAGCGGTATGGCTTTACTGCCAGGCCCAAGGCCAAGCTGAAGCCCAAGCAGGAGTCTAAGAAGCGCGCATGAGTCTGGAAGATCGCCCTTTGCGCGCTTCAGAGCCTGCTCGAAAAATCATCGTTGCCATTGATGGCCCGGCCGGTGCAGGCAAAAGCACAGTAGCGCGGCATTTGGCTCGGCATTTTGGCTTGCTGAATCTGGAAACCGGCGCCATGTATCGAGCCTTCGCCCTGAAGGCTCTTCGTGAGGAGTTGCCTCTGGATGATGGCCCAGGCCTTGAGCGTCTGGCAGCGGAAACTACTATCCGCCTGGAAGCAAACCGTTCCGATCCCGGCAGTCTCGAATCAGACCAACAGGGAAATCGTGTTTTCCTCGACGACGAGGACGTGACCGGCCTGATTCGCAACCAGACCGTAACCGACGCAGCCTCCCGGGTGAGCGTCTTTCCCGCGATTCGCGCCTGGATGGTACGCCTGCAACAGCAGCTCGCCGCCGATGGCGGAGTGGTGATGGAGGGCCGCGACATCGGCACCGTTGTCTTTCCCCACGCTGACGTCAAGATTTTCCTCGACGCCGCTCCTGAGGTGCGCGGACTGCGACGATATGATCAGGTCGCCCAGTTGGGTCCAGCGCCGACCGTGCAGCCTGAAGAGGTGATCCGCGAGCTGCGCGCCCGCGACGAGCGCGACCGCAGCCGACCCGATTCACCGCTCAAGCCCGCCTCTGACGCCGTGATTCTGGATTCGACTCACATGACGCTGGAACAAGCCGTTGAAGCGGCTGAAGGCATTGTAGCGGCCAAGTTGAATCTGGCGCCAACTCGGGGCTAAGCTGCGACGATCTTTCGGGAGGCCTTCCTCCGGGGCTGAAGTCCGTACCCTACTGGCGAGCCCTTTGTTCAAAACTGACCTGTTGGGCACGAAACCACCCGCTTGCGATAGGCTCATAGATGTATGGAGATTACCTGCACCCGCTGTCACCAGACTGTCCAGGACGAGAACTGCTACTGCCCTACCTGCGGCCTGCCGCGACTGCTTTACGCAGCCGAAGGCGGACAGGGTCTGGCCCAGGCTGAGCACAGGACCGAGCCTGTGCGAGACGCGAGCACCGTTTATTGGAAGCCTGCTATTCGCGCCGCGGTGATGCTGGCAGTTCCAACAGGCTTACTATGCTCCATGCTCTCGCCGGTGAGTATCTTCGGGCTATTCTTGATGGCGATGGCCGCAGCATGGACGGTAGTGCTTTACGTGCGCAGCCAGCGTCCCGCGTGGATCACCGTAGGAGCCGGTGCGCGGATCGGGCTTGTGACCGGGTTGATGGGAAGCTGGATCGCCGCCGCAACCACAGGAGTCACCCTGTTTGTGATGCGGTTCTTTATGCATCAGGGAAGATTTTTTGACGATTTCTGGAACGAATTTGTTAACCAGCAAATGGTCCAGCAGTGGACATCGATGGGCGTCGACGCATCGACCATCGCAATGACAAGAGGGTGGTTGCTTTCCCCGGAAGGCCGGGGCGGCTCGATGCTGAGCGCCGTTCTTTTTCTCTCTTTTGGCTTGCTCCTATTTGCAATCGGCGGCGGCGCAATCGGAGCGCGGCTACTTGCCCGATCACGCAAGCCGGAAATCTAAGGCCGCTTGTTCAAACAGCAGGAATCATTGGCCGCTCTTCTCACCATGACCTCATTCAGCCTCATTTCTCCACAACTTGCTCAGCAATGGTGCCCCCTCGTATGATCCATCGGAAGACACGCAGCAACAATCAGCTGCGAGAGAGCACTTATGAAAGAACAGGAAGGCACACCCAATCTGCGCGTAAAGGGCAGGCTGATGTCCGCCTCTGAGGTTGAGCGCACCCTGGTGCGCCTGGCCCACGAGATTGTTGAAAAGAGCAATGGCAGCGAGGATCTGGCGCTGGTCGGGATCAAGCGCCGCGGCGTTCCGCTGGCCGAGCGGCTGGGCAAGCTGATCTCCGGCATCGAGAAGCGTCCCGTAGATACCGGCGTTCTCGACATCCAGTTTTACCGTGACGATCTTTCAACTGCAGGCGTGCGGCCCGTGGTTACGCCAGGGGCCATCGGCATTGAGATCGAAGGCCGTGACGTAATCATTTGCGACGATGTGCTCTATACCGGCCGCACGATCCGCGCAGCATTGGACGCACTCTTTGATCACGGTCGTCCGCGGCGCGTGCAGTTGGCCGTGCTGATTGACCGCGGCCATCGCGAACTGCCCATCGAAGCAACCTACGTCGGCAAGCATGTTCCCACCAGCAGCCGCGAGATTATCGAAGTGAAGTTTCGTGAGGTAGATGACGACGAGCAGGTGCTGCTCGTCGAGCGCGTGGACTAGAAGAGCAGCCTCTAGCTAGAAGCTAAAGGCTAGAAGCTGAGAGACAATGAACGCCGCCGTCACATCGACTCGCCGCCAGCTTCATCCGCCGCCTGTGCCCGCCTCGCCGTTTCCCTATCATCCTGGATCGCTGCTCTCGACATTGGACCTGAGCCTGGAAGGCGTAAGTCACATTCTCAATCGCGCTACGGCGCTTGAGAATGCCGATCCGCTGGTTCGGGATCGCATCCTGGCCAAGCGCCGGCTTGCATTGCTCTTTTACGAATCGTCTACGCGGACAAGAACCAGCTTTGAGCTGGCCGCCAAAGGCCTGGGCGCGGATACAACTCTGGTATCAAGCCTCTCATCGAGCATTGAGAAAGGCGAAAGCCTGAAAGATACCGGGCTGACTCTGCGGGCACTGGGCGCGGAAGCGATTATCCTGCGCCATAACTCATCGGGCGCTCCCTGGCTGCTTGAAGCCGAGACGCGCCTGCCGGTGCTGAACGCAGGCGACGGCATGCACGAGCATCCGACGCAAGCGCTGCTCGATCTACGGACGATTTTGGCGCACCTGAGACCCGGCGTTGAGAGCTTGAATGCCGAGACGCTGGCCGGCTTTACGATCACCATCGTGGGCGACATTCAGCACAGCCGCGTGGCGCGATCGAACATGATGCTGCTGCCCCGGCTGGGGGCACGCGTGCTGTTATGCGGACCCAAAGAACTGCTGCCGGAAGTCGCGGCGTCGATTGCGCCCGGGATTGTCATCGAGCGCGACTTCAACGAGGCGCTGCGTCAGTCGCAGGCGGTAATGATGCTGCGCATTCAGGCCGAACGGCTGGCCGGGCTGCAACTCGATCTTGCGCAGTACAAGGAAAACTACCAACTCACCGGGCCTCGGCTTGCTGCGCACGCTCCGACGGCGCTGGTCATGCATCCGGGGCCGATCATTCGCGGTCTTGAGGTGACTTCCGGCGTTGCCGATGGCGCGCAGTCGGTGATTCTGGAGCAGGTGACGAACGGGGTCGCCATTCGCATGGCGGTGGTGGAGCGGGCACTGACCGCACGGTTGGATGGAGGCCGCGCATGACGGCGCTGGTGATTCGCGGCGGACATCTTCTCGATCCGGCAGCGGGCGTTGATGCGCTCAAAGACATTCTGCTCAAAGACGGGCGCGTGGCGGAGATTGCCGGGCCGGGCAAGCTGAAGTCTGCCAACGGCGCGGAAGTTCTGGATGCGACGGGGCTGACTGTTGCGCCGGGACTGATCGACATTCACGTTCATCTGCGCGAGCCGGGGCAAGGTTACAAGGAGACTATCGCCACGGGCACGGCAGCAGCGGCAGCGGGTGGTTTTACGGCGGTGGCCGCCATGCCCAACACCATTCCAGTGAACGACTCGCCTGAGACTACGCGCTGGATGCTGGCGCCGGAGCGCGGCGCGGCGATTCGCGTATTTCCCATTGCCGCAGCCACGCGCGGCTCGAAGGGCGAGGCCATCAACGACTATGCCGCTCTCAAGTCGGCGGGCGCAGTGGCAGTCACGGACGACGGGCATCCGATTTTGAAAGATGGCATCATGCGGGAGACGCTCGCCGCCGCGGCCCGCGTGGGCCTGAGCGTGATCCAGCACGCCGAAGACACACGGCTCACGCAAGGCGCAAGCATGAATGCGGGGCCAATGGCGTTCAAGCTGGGATTGCGTGGAATGCCGACGGAGGCTGAGTCCGGGCTTGTCGAACGCGACATTCGGCTAGTTACGGAGTTGCGCGACGCGCGCGTCCATTTGCATGTTGCTCACACCTCGACTGCCGCGGCGCTCGCTGCTGTGCGTCAGGCTCGGCGCAGCGGGTTGCGCGTGACATGCGAGGTTGCGCCGCACCATTTTCTTCTCACCGAAGAGCACGTAGGTTTCTACAACACGAACGCGAAGATGAACCCGCCGCTGAGGTCGGCTGCGGACCGCGATGCGATGATCGAGGCCATTCTCGACGGCGTGGTTGACGCGATCGCAACCGACCACGCGCCGCATGCCGTGCATGAGAAGGAAGTCGAGTTCGAGAACGCACCGAACGGCATTACCGGCCTGGAGACGGCGCTGGGCTTGAGCCTGCGCTGGCTGCATAAGGAGTGGCGGATGCCGCTGGGGCGCGTTCTAAGCCTGCTGAGCGCACAGCCGGCTGCGCTGCTGAACCTGAAAGGGCGTGGCACACTCACCGTCGGCAGCTTTGCCGACGTGGTTGTCTTCGACCCTAAGGCGGAGTGGACCTACAACGCCCGCGAGACAAAATCCAAATCGCGCAACACCCCCTTCGATGGCTGGACCATGCAAGGCAAGGTTCGCTGGACGATCTCCGAAGGCCGGATCGCTTACAAAAGCGGCCTTGACGCTTAGATATTATCCGGGTAATATTGTTTTACCCGGATAATATCGGGTGCGAGGCATTCATGGAATCCACTTCTTCTACAAACTGCACGGCCTTTGCGGGCTCGCGGCAAATTGGCTCTGGAGAACTTCGACAGGTTGCGCTCAAGGCGCAAGAGTCGACGAATTCCGGAGAATCCGCTTCCGTGCTGATCTTCGACGATGCCACCAGCAACTTAATCGAGCTGGATCTTCGCGGGACTCCCGATGACCTGCTGCGGCGAATTGGAACGGTTAAGGAAGCGTCCGTCCCTGATCGTGACGACAATGAGACAGTGGATGCTGTTCGCAAGCCAGGCCGGCCGAAATTGGGTGTAGTGCCACGCGAAGTGACCCTCTTGCCGCGGCATTGGGACTGGTTGGCTGGCCAGCCGGGAGGAGCCTCCGTCGCCCTACGCAAGCTGGTAGAACAGGCCCGGCGAACGAATCAAGACAAAGATCGTTTACGCCTTGCACAAGAGGCAGCCTACCGATTCATGTCCACCATGGCAGGAAATGAGCCTGGCTTTGAGGAGGCGGCGCGGGCTTTGTTTGCTGCCAATCAAGTACGGTTTTCTGAGTTTGTCGAGCCATGGCCGATCAATGTCCGAGATCATGCGAAGAAGCTGGCGGCCCGAGCGTTTGAGGCTCTGATAGTCAATCAAGAAATGCAGCCACGCTAGACCTCTAACGAACTGCCGCCCACCTTGGCGCGGAGAGTTTGTACTTAACCTTTGCGGCGATACAGGACCTGAAACTCGTAGCCGGGGTTGGCGGGGAAGAGGGTAGCTACGTGGCGGAGACGCTCGGCGAGGGCTGGGGCGGCTAGCAATGGGTACTCGCGCTCGCGCAGGTCGTGGTAGTCGAAGTCGACGGCCAGCGACAGCATGTAGACGGCGAGGGCGTCGGAAAAAGACGACTCGAAGTAGCTGTTGCGGGAGCGTTCGTCGATGATCTTTTGGCCGCTTCCGTTGCGAATGTCCTGGGCGCGGCGGCGAGTCTCCCAGGCGTCCTGGCTTGTTTCTCCGCGGACCTGGGCCTCGGCCTGCGACCAGGCCAGCGATGAAAAACTTTCAGGAACGCCGGCGGCCTCGACAAAGTTGTGGGCCACGTTGATGAAGAACTCGAAGGCCAGTCCGAAGCGGTCTTCAACGAGCCGAGTAGAAAGGAACACCGCTTCGGTGTCGCCGAAGGTTGCGTTGCGATGGCAGATGGCGCGGTCGCCCAGATCGACGGAGTAGCCTGGGGCGACGAGGACCTCGCCGGTGTCGGCGATGGCGAGCGGTATAAAGTAATACGCGCGGTGGCTGAGCGCCGCGGAGAGCCCGGCGGGGACGGCGCCGACCAGGCGCTCGAGATCGGAATCAGTGACGCGGGTTTCGCCCCAGGCCGCATAGTGGATTCCGTTGACGGCTTCGAGAATGGGAACGTGCGAGGCTACTTTCTCAGCGGGCCAAAGATCGATTTGTGCGGAGGCGGACATCAAGTTGTTATTCTAGTCGAACGAGGGCTGCGGATGACTCAGATCGTCGAGATGCATCACCGACGCGGGGGTACAGTATTTGGGTTTCCGCTGGAGGGTTTTGGGCTTTTTACCAGCTTGCTGCTGGCTTTTGCATCGGCTTTCTTTACGTTTTTTGCCTCGACATGCATTGCGATTTTTTCTTTGCTGGCCTGGAATGTGATTGGGCAGCACCGGGTGAACTACGCGGACAGCTATCTCTATGTGGGGTTGCCGGCGGCAGTGATTGTGCTGTTCGTGGCGCTGCCTGTATTCGGCACGCTGTGGGTCAGGGCGAAGATGCGGAAGTGAAAGGTTGCAAAAGGATGGGGCGGGAGCTGCTGGAAGTATGCCTCCGGGGCTAATGCCCGCGCTGATTCCGCTGACGTCATGTCAGGGATGAATCCCTGGCCTACCGTCCGGCGATGGGGCGATGCATTCCGCATAGCCACCCAGCATTTGTTAGCAAACAACGAAGGCGGCGTCTCCGTTTGGAGATGCCGCCTTCTTGTGTTCTATTGGGTCGTCGCTATTCAAATGAGCAGTGCGAGGTCCGCTCAGAGCCCGGCGGGTTTGGGATCTTCAGGATCGTATTTGGCCAGCTTGATTTTCCTGGCCAGGCCTATCTTGGAGAGTAGCCAGATGCCATAGTAATTTGGATCCACTTCATACCAGGTAAGGCCGTGGCGCGCGGCCACGGGGTGAGCGTGATGGTTGTTGTGCCATCCCTCGCCGCCGCTCACCAGCGCGACCCACCAATTGTTGCGCGAGTCGTCGCGGGTCTCAAAACGGCGGCTGCCCCAGAGGTGCGTTGCGGAGTTCACGAACCAGGTAGCGTGCAGACCCAGTGTAACGCGCATGAACGCTCCCCACAGCAACATGCCTACGGCATTGACGGGACCGCCAGTGAGCCAGCCGCCTCCAAACAGAAGAACGCCGCATGCAACCAGAGGAATCCAGTGATACTTGCTCAGCCAGCAGTGGAAGCGGTCGCGAGATAGGTCGGGAACATAGCGAGCGAGAACATCCGTCTGCGCGTGCAGGGCATTGCCCCAGAGAAGCCAGCCGGTGTGCGCCCAGAATCCGCCTTCGCGCGGAGAGTGGGGATCGCCTTCGTGATCGCTGTTCTGGTGATGCACTCGATGCGTGGCTACCCAGAAGATGGGTCCGCCCTCAAGCGAAAGCGTTGCGCAAACAGCCATAACATATTCAAGCCACTTGGGCACCTGATAACCGCGATGCGTCAGCAGCCGGTGATAACACATACCGATGCCGACGTTGATCGACAAGACGTAAAGCGCAAGCATAACCAACAGGCGTGGCCAACTGAAAAAGAACAGTGCGGCCACAGCGCCCACGTGGAAGGCAACAATCACGCTCAGCGTCAACCAGTTGATGCCGTCGCCGATGGAAGCGGCACGCCCCATGCGAACTTCCTCGCGCGCTGGAACCGCACGAGTCGCCGCGGAGGAAGGTGCTTCACCAATTACCGGAATCAAAATTGTTGGGTTTGAGGTCTCGGTATCCGGAGGAAGAGCGGTAACAATTGATGCCATGTTTAAAAGAGATCCTTGGTGAGTGGCGACACGCCCACCCTGTTTCCCATTGTATAGGAAGTAATAACATCGCCCGAGCACGCTCCCCTTAAGTTGTAGCGAAAAAGATACGATTTTGGGCATAACTGATCAATAGTGCGCACAATTAGGCAACATAGGCTTTCGATATCATCGGCATGATAATTCGAAGGGGTCTGAATCCGAAGTTCATGAGGAAATTGGCTCGATGAAAATGCAGGTCCCTCGAATCCGATTGAGCCGGCATTCGACTCCGCTGAAGTGCTCTCCGTTCAGGATGTCGGTTGCCTTTGAGTTTCTACTCGACACCGGCATCTTCGCCGCCCGTAACGAATAGCTTTTCCGCCTGGCCACGCAACACGCGATAGAGCGCAAACTGGCGCTGGGTGGCGCCGCGGAGCTCAAAGAGCAGTTCGCCGCGATTATCGGCCATCGCGTCCACGGCGTCTACAAGGCGCATGCGCGGCGTGTCGTCGAGATGGCTGGCGTCCGTTACGTTCTTCAAGAGCACCAGCACATTGCCGTAAAGGTCGGGCTGGGCTATCAGGGTAACGAATTTCTGCGCCGTTAATGGACCGTCGGTATGTGCCGATAGCACCATCGTTGCGCCGGAGCCGTAGGCGAGTTCGAAGACGTGAAACTGCTCGCCCACGAGCGGAGCCGGCGCTGCGGGCGGAGGCTTGGGCTTGGCGGATCTTCTGGTTGTGGTTGTCCGCTTGGGCGCGGGCGGCGGGACGGGAGGATTGATGCCCAGAGCCGCCCGCGCAATGTCTTCCATCGAAGATTTCATTTTGGCTTCGTCGTCGGGAGTGGACCACGAATAGGTCCACGGATGGACTGGGTGCGCCCTGGCGTCAGATACGGCCACGGCTTGCTGCACATCGGGCGGCGTGCCGATCAGGCTGGGCACCACTTCGAGAGTGGGACCGCCCGATTTGCCGCGCTTGAGCGTGGGACGGTCAGGGTCGGCTGCCTCGACTGATTCAGATTGGCCGCTGCCCTCCTGCCGCACCTGCCTGCTCTTGTGAAGCACGGGGCGGTCGGGATCGTTGGACGATGCGGAGCCTGAGTCCGAATCGTTAGCGGTGCTGTCGCTCGAGGTCGAGTCTCGGCGGTGAAGCGTAGGCGCGTCAGAGGATGAGGTCTGACTGGGGCTGCTTGTACTGCCTGTGCTCGCAGTGGAGTTTGTGCTGCCGCTGTCGCTGGAGGGACTCCGATGCAAAGTGGGGCGGTCAGAATCGGAATCGGTGCTCGATGCCTGAGTGGAGCTTGCGCCGGTTGTGTTTGCGGTGGTGCTGGCGTCGCTGCCGGAGGCGCTCTTGTGCAGCGTAGGTCGATCGGGATCGGAGACCGGATCAGTGTCCTGTGCCTGACCCGACGAACCTGAATTGCCGCCTGAGCCGGAGCTGCCCGAGCCCGCGCCTGGCCGCTCGTCCACGTGATGCTTGCGGTGCAGGACCGGCTCATCGCTCTGCGCATCATTTTCGTCAATGCGAGCGAGTTGCTGCTTTGCGGGCCTGGGCTTGGCGACGGGCAACGGTCTCCAGGTTCCGTAGCCGACCCACGAGCCCTGCTCCTGGCTGGCGTTGCGAATGTCGTAAAGACCTATTGGCTTGCCGTTCTGCTCGAGTTCGTATTCCACCTCGCCTGCCAGCGAAAGCGGCTCGGGGCGGGCAAGATAGATAGCGCCATCCTGCAGTTGGCCTGCGTCGAGCACGGCTACGGGAACGAGCCGGCTGCGGTTTGGTTTGCCCGGCTCACCGGTAAACTCAAGGACGGCGATGGCGCGAAGTTCAGGAGTGTCTTTGCCGGTCTTTGTCACCTGGCCTGGGTATTGCGCGCAAACGGGGAGAACGGCAAGCAGGGCCGAGGCTATGAGGATCGCTCGCAGTTGAATCCCACCCAGATTTGTCGACGAAGTACCCGGCCTGTACGATGACATTTGTTGCCCACCTCGGGAATAATCGAGCCTGATGGCCATGCTAAGGCCTCTAACCGCTAAATGAGGAATCTCCCCATGGAACTCAACCAGAAAGTCGCCGACTTTACCCTGCAAACCGACGAAGACAAAACAACCAGCTTGTCAGACTATGCCGGCAAGCCGGTTGTACTCTTCTTTTACCCCAGAGCGGACACTCCTGGCTGCACGATTGAGGCCTGCGGCTTCCGCGATACTTTCAAAAAACTGCAGGCGGCCGGCGCGGTGGTTCTGGGCATCTCCCGCGACACACCCAGGGACCAGGCCAAATTCCGCGCCAAATACGACCTGCCGTACACACTCCTTGCTGATGTAGACGAGAAAGTCTGCAATCAGTTTGGCGTTATGAAGGAAAAGAACATGTATGGGAAGAAAGTGTGGGGTATTGCGCGGACAACTTTCCTGATCGGGCCGGACCAGACGCTGCTGCATATCTTCCCCAATGTTGTGCCCGAGGGCCACGCGGAGGAAGTGCTGGCGATATTGAAGGAATGGAAGAAAGCGCACAAGGAATGAGACGGGCTCGCGCGCGGAATGTTCTCCCATCCATCGAGCAAAAGGCGCTCGATGGATGGGGCGCACTACTGGATCGTGAATTCTATGAGGCGGGGCCGGAGTTGGTGGCTGCGCGGCTGCTCGGCAAAGTGCTGATGCACATTTTGCCTGCCGGGATTTTAGCCGGGCGGATCGTCGAGACTGAGGCTTATCTCGGTCCGCACAATGATCCGGCCGATGCGGCGGCGCACAGCTATCGCGGGCCAACGCCGCGCAATCAAGTCTTGTTTGGCCCGGCCGGGCATGCTTATGTTTACGCAATCTATGGGCGCTATTTTTGCATGAATACTTCGTGCGAGGCGGAAGGACAGGGCGGGGGCGTGCTGCTGCGAGCGCTCGAACCTTTACCGGGGCCAGACGGCTCGGGCTTGGCCCGGATGGCCGCGAATCGGGGGCTGGCGCACGGCGTAGCTGCATGGCAGCTTACCTCAGGGCCCGGCAGGCTGAGCCAGGCGCTTGGACTGACGCGGTTGGGCCACGACGGGATCGATCTCACCCATCCCGGCTCGGCGCTGCAAATACGAGACGATGGGTTCAGGGTGCATGAAATGCTGGTGACGGCGCGCATCGGAATCAACGAGAAAAACCAGGCGGTGGATTGGCCTTTGCGTTTCGCTCTGCCGGAGCACAAATGTGTCTCTGGACCAAAGAGTTTAATCGGCAAACGCGTCCTTGTCGGTTAGAATTCCGTCCATCAGAGAAACAACACAAACTCGCGAGGTAAATTTCCCTTGAAACATTCTTCACTGTCTTTGCCCGCGTGCCGCAACGGCTCTTGTGATCGCCGCTGTCTTTGCCCTGACCACGGTTGCCCAAACCCCGCAAGCTGCGCCTCCACCGGCCGGCGGCCCACCTCCGATGCAGATGCGCAACTTTCCCGCGCCCACTAACCTGCAGGTGCTTCCGAAGAACCTTACCGGCCAGCAATTGCACGAGATCATGGAAAAGTTTTCAGGCTCACTGGGCGTGCATTGCGACACTTGTCATGCCGCCGACCCAAAGAACCTCGCGCCTAACGGACGTCCCCGGCTAAACTTTGCAGACGACTCAAAGCCAGAGAAGAATACTGCCCGTCTGATGATCAAGATGAGCGAAGACATCAATACGAATTACGTCAGTAAGATCGACAATTCAGGCGTGGCCGTGAGTTGCGGCACCTGCCATCGCGGCAAGCTGCACCCCGAGCCATTCGTGATCCCCAGTGACGATGGCGGCCCGCGTCCGCAGGGCGCACCGCCGGCAGGGGCAATGGCGCCACCGACTGCGAAATAGAGAGCTCTTGCAGTTCAATGGATGCCGGTCGCTCGCGATCACACCCTGGCTACAAAAAAGCGTGGCGAAGGCGAAACACAATGGAGTTGTCTGAGTCTGGGTCAAGAAGTAAATAGAAGCATGCTGCTCACGGCTTCCAGATGAAGGTGGCAACGGACCCTGCCGGCAGGGGTGTGACTGCGATCTTTCCATGGAAGCCGATGCGCAGGTCCTGGCTCTTGGTTCCGGCGTTCAGCGCGTAAAGCACAATCGTCGCCGTTGGGGTTGCGAAAGGCTACGTCTTTGAGACTCGTTCCCGCTGGTTCATCCGACGCAATGCGGACCGCGCCGGGCAGCAGGAACTTGCTGGCATGGCCGAGCACGTAGTAGTCGAGCTTCGCGCTTTACGGCCTGGCTCGGCGGCGAGGAGGTGTCGATGGTCAGCAGGCCCCGGCAAGTGTCGCAGCCGCCCACATACGGGCCGTGATTCTGGTCAGTAGCGAGCGCCCAAAGCACGTAGCTCTTGGCCCAGTTGCGGGTGACGGCGATCAGCTCCGCTGCCTCGTCGGCAAGAACGTTGCCCTTCTGCCAGGTTCCACCGCTAGATTCGGTTACCCACTGATCCTTTTGCGGAAACTCCTCATGATTCTTGGTCATCACAGCGGGATCGCCGCCGTAGTGGTGCCAGGCGGTTCCGGCAGCGAAGGCGCCGGCCTTGGGGTCCTTGAGCACTGTCTCCGGATAGTCGGGGCGGTCCCAGTTGTGGTCGTAGGCCATGACCTTGGTCTTGAGGTTGGCGGCGGCCAGTGCGGGACCAAGAGCGCTCGCCAAAGAAGGCTGCCTGCTCCTTGGCCAGCATCTGCATTCCGCTGTAGGTGGGCGGAGCGTAGAGCGGCTCATTCTGCACGCTCAGCGCATAGATGGGCACGCCGGCGGCCTGATAGCCCTGGACCGTTTTCACCAGGTAATTGGCAAATGCCGGATACGCTTCGATGCGCAGGGATGAGGGCTGCTTGGTATCGGGATTGGAGCCCAAGCATCGATCCTGAGGTCTTCATCCAGCCGGGCGGGCTCCACGGGGTGATCATGATGTGGATCGCCGGGTTGAGGGCGATGGCCTTCTTCAGCAGCGGAAGGATGTATTCCTGATCGTGCTGGAGGGAGAAGTGGTCGAGGTTGGGGTCTGGTTGGGGTCGGTTGAGCCGGCGGGAGTGGTGCAGGCCTTGTCAGTCTGCTGGCAGAGGTCGTCGATAGGAGTAGAAGGTGACGGCCAGGTCTGATGAGCCGATGGGCTGGCGGAGAAAGCTCAGCGCGATGCCGTCTCTGCGGCTGAAGAGCGATTTGAAAGCGGCTTCGGTTTGCGCCGGGGTGAGCTTTTTGGCGAATAGCCAGGCGGCAGCGTCTGTGAGCGATGCGCCGAAGCCATCGATCTCCTGGAAGCGCTGACCGTCGTCGACGGTGATGAGCGGAAGCTTTGCGTCTGAGGCGGTATCACCGGAGAAGTGCAGTGTTGCCTGCTGCGACAGAGTTTCAAGCAGGTCAGGGGTGGTCTGGTAGACGGAGACTGACTGAGCGCCGGCGCTCACTGGAACGAGAACGGCCAAGGCTAGACAGGCAGCAAGAATTCTGGAGCGCGGCATAAAGCCTCCTTCGGGCGGAAGGAAAATCGTAGACCATTTGGAGGAGTTGCGGATAGGCTATTTGGTGGAAATGGTAGCGCAGTTTCGTGGCCTTCGACGGCGTACTTTGAATTCGTGGGGGGCGCGGCTAGGCTATGGCTGCTATGCCGTGTTTTGAAGCAAGAGTCAGCAGTTTTGCTGCTGGTCCACGCGGCTGTTTTTCGCCGCGTTCCCATTTGCTGACGACCCCGGTGGTGACATTGAGATGTGCCGCAAAGACCGCCTGGCTCACAGCGGCTTTGGCCCGAATACGGCGAATGGCCGCCGGAGATAGCTTCATGACAGGGGTTAGACACGCTCGATCAAATTCACGCATAGTTTTGCTGTCGATAGCGCCGACCTGGTGCAGGTCAGACATGCTTTCGTGCAGCGCTGCGAATGCTTCGCTCTTGTATGCCTTTGCCATTTCCCAATCCTTTCGTTGATGGAGCAATCTCAAAGAGAGCACCCTGCTTGACGATTGTCGTGATCTCTTCTTCTGTGTAGCCGAGATAGATTCGCGCGGCCTTTCGGTATTCCCTTAGTTCATCTGGCCTGATGTTTGCCAAGTCCTTCTTTTCGAAACCGAACATCAAGACCGCGCGTTGCCCGACTTTCAAAGCGATCAAGGCTCTCGCTCCTCCGCTTGAACCTTCGCCCTCCCGTGCAAGCCGGTATTTGAAGACCCCGCCTCCCAGATCGGCATCGCAAGCTCCGTTCACGGTGTTCCATAAATCCCCATCGCCGATTCCGAAGCGGCGAGCAAAACGCATAAACGGCTTTGATGCAAACACCCGGAGCGTGCTGGAAGGGGTTGCCGTCACTTAAGGATTATAGCACTTAGAACTATAGAAGACGAGGTCCTGATATTCGAAGCAAGACGGTTGTTTGCCGGTCAGGGGTGGGGCCAATTAGGTTCCCAGCCCGAATGATCACTTTCCGAAGAACCCAAAGCCCCAGGCGGAAACGAGCAAGCAGGCGACCCCGAGAGCGATGAGAGTTCGGAACCGCAATAGGAGGTCCCCCTCAGGATAGAGGCTTCTATATTCTCTAATGAGCCGCAGAGTTTTCGGCCAGTACCAGCCCAGCGATTCAAACTGCGTTCCTTTCGGAAGCCTTCTGTTCACCATTTCTACCATCTCGATTTGTATGAGGGCCGAGAGCAAACCACATGCCGAGACGCATACTAGCGCAGCAATTCCGACTATGGCATAAGTCGTCATTCATGTTGATTGTAGATCGTAGGAACTTCGGCGCGATAGCCCGGTCAATCATAGCTTCCGGTTCGCCGGAAATCGCCGCTCTTGCCGCCGGATTTTTGTTCTAGCTGGATGTTGCGGATGACGATGGACTTGTCGATGGCTTTGGTCATGTCGTAGACGGTGAGGGCGGCTACGGCGGCGGCGGTGAGGGCTTCCATCTCGACGCCGGTGGGGCCGACAGTGGCGGCGGTCGCGGTGATGCGGACACCGCCGGCAGACGACCTCCGCCTGCACATCGACATGTGGTGAGCGGCGAGCGGGTGGCACATAGGAATCAGGTCGGAGGTGCGCTTGGCGGCCTGGATGCCGGCGAAGCGGGCGACCTCCAGCGGGTTGCCTTTGGGGTTGGCGGGCAGGGCGGCAAGAACCGCGGCGGACAGCTCGACAAATGCCGAGGCGGTGGCGGTGCGGCGCGTGGGCTGCTTGGCGCTGACATCGACCATGGTGGCCTGGCCGGCATGAATCGAAGTGGGAGAGCTTCGGTTTCGACGGCTTGGGCATGGTGTCCTCTGAGGTTCGGCGATTGTTCCGAGAGTTGCAGGTCATCGCCACCCATTCCGCAAAGGACGCGGAATGGATGGGGCACCGGATTCGTGCTGAGCTACCACCGGAAATGCCTCAGTAAGAAGGATGCGGACGATTGCGCCAGCTTCAAGTGGTCAACGTTCTTCGGGCACGACGAGAAAGCAGTTGGAGCGGGCCAAGGCGGCAGGTCGCCGGAGCCCTGCCAGGGAACGAGCGCGACTTCGGGGAGTTCGCCGCCGGCTGGGGTGAAAGTGCAGGAGGCCGGCAGAAAACGCGTCAGGTCCGGGTTTGCCGTGCTTGTCGGTATCTTTTGAAAGCCGGGCGAGGGCAAAGCGCGGGCCGATGCACGACTGCCTGCAAGCGCGGCCAGCACCGGAGCGGCAAACAGCAGAAACGTGACGGCGGAAGAGACTGGGATTGCCGGGAAGCCCAAAGAAGCACTTCGTGCCGTTCTTGTTTTTGATTTTTTGCGCATTGCCGGAATGCCGCTTGCCGAAGCAATTCCCCAAAGACCAGCGGCTTGCCGGGCTGAATGCGCACGCCGGTGAAGTGAAACCGCGCCCCGGCGCGGGCCAGGGCCGGCTCAACCAGGTCGAATTTTCCCGCCGAGACGCCGCCGGAGATGAGCAGCAGGTCGGCTTCGGCAGCCTCGCGCCAGCGCCCGATCGAGAGCGGCTTCGGTGTCGGCGACGGTGGGCAGCACCCACGGCTCACCGCCGGCGGCAGCAACCATCGCGGCCAGCATGGGGGCGTTGGAGTTGCGAATCTGACCCGGTGCGGGCGAGGAATCAATCGGAACCAGTTCGTCGCCAGTGGAGAGAATTGCGACGCGTGGACGAACGAAGACTTTCAGCCTCGCGCAGCCGCAGGTTGCCGCGAGAGCAATCTGCGCGAAGTGGATCGTGGTTCCCGGGCTGAGCAGTTCGTCACCCTCGCGAGCCTGTGCGCCCTGGGCAACAATGTTTTCACCCTTTTTCAACTTGCGCGGCGGAAGCAGCCGGACTTTGCCGCCCACTGTCTCAACATGTTCGAGCATCATAACCGCATCGGCGCCGGCTGGAACCGGAGCGCCGGTCATGATCTCCCAGGCTGCGCCTTTAAGCAGGGGGCCAGCTGGAGCCTCGCCGGCATGGGTGGCGCCAGCCAGCTTAAGCGGCGCATGCGCGGAGGCTTCAGCGGCGCGGCAAGCGAAGCCGTCACGCGTGGAGCGGGCGAACGGAGGCTGATCGCGATCGGCGCGTAGAGGTTCAGCGAGCACACGGCCAGCCGCTGAGCCGAGGCTTACTCGCTCAATTGCGGGACGCGACCGGAGCAGGCGAACTGCATGGCCGGCGACCAGTGCGGCTGCTTCCTCGTAACTTGGCAAAGCGGAGCTCATGGATTGGATTGTAGAGGGTCGCGAAGGCGGCGGCACGGCCCAGGTTAATGCCCAAAGGAAAAGGGCGCCCACAGCAGCGGACGCCCTTACGAAAAGAACCTCGAAAACTAATTGGTCTTCTTCTTAGCGGGTGCGGCGGCCTTATAGCTGTTATCGACCTTCTGATCGAAGCCAGCAAGAATGCCTTTCACTTCCGCGGCATAGGGACCATCGGGCGCTAACTGTAGATATTTCTGGTAGGCCTCAAGGCAGCCCGGGGGCGCGACAATCTTCTGAGTCTTGGGGTCAAGCGTAGCCTTCTGGATAAGCCCCTGACCCTTGAGGTAGTAAAGAATCGGCTGATTGGGATCGGCCGCAATCGCCTCGTCCGCCGCAGCTACCTGAGCATCGCCGTTGTTCATTTGGAAGAAAATTACGGCTTCGTTCTTTAGATAGAGGCCGGCTTGAGTTGGATTGACCTTGGTGGCCGCATCGTATGCGGCATTTGCGTCGGCAACTTTTCCGGTGCGGGCATAAACTTCCCCGAGGCCGCTCTCTGCCATGCCCTGAACCTGAGGATTCGGCTTCTTTGAAGTATTCTCAACATCAAGAGCTTTTTTATAGGCCGTTATCGCTTCGTCGTACTTTTTCAAGCCCGCCTCGCCAAGTCCCAATTGAGACCACAAAATGGAAGCATCCGGCTTAGCCGCTGTGTCTTTGGTCATGAGGGCTTCGATTTCGGTGTACTTGGCGGTCTTGATCTCAGTTTCCTTCGCATCGATGTCAGACTTGGATGCGCTTGCGCCAAGGGTTTGAACCGCCGTTGCGTGCGCGTTGTCTGCATCCTTGATGTCCTGGGTCGTGACTTTCAGGTCGGCGTTGAGGCCTTTGATGACTTCGTTGGCCTTTAAGGCCTCGGAGTTGTGCTTCCTCAACTCCTCCAACTGCTTTTGCTGGTCCGCAGGCAAGGCATCGATGTACGCCTTACGGGACATGTCGATGTCCTGGAGCGTGTCCTGACCGACAGAGATCTTCACGCCTTCGGCGTGGTCCGCCTGCTGATCCGACATCATCCCCGGCGAACGATAGATGGCAACATAGGTTCCAGGCGGCAACTGGCCTGAATAGTCGCCGCTGGCATCAACCGGGAAGCTGCCCTTGTCCGATGTCGTTGCGGCGATTCCAGGGCCTGAGGAGGCTCGGTCGACACTCGAGAACGACACGGTGCCGCCCGCCTGAGGGGCTCCGCTGGGGTTGGTGACGTGGCCGTGAACTTTGCCAGTGGGCACGGAAGGCGGAGGCAGTTGTGCGAGCGCGGGCAGTAGTGCGAATGACACAAGGCCAGCCGCAGCAGACAGGCAGAGCCAAAGTGAAAGGTTGCGTTTCATCATCTTCTCCTTGGGAGCGGCGGGACCAAGACTGCCCGCAGGCTCGAAAAAACTTATTTCATACAGACTCATCGCAGGTCTGCGCCAACCGCGCATTCTCCCCGAGTGGGCCCTTCAACTTGCGCCAGAAGCAGAACTGGAGCAGCTGAAATACCTGGGTACTCGGCTGCTCATTCAATCTGGTTCCGAGGGTCGCTGCGCGGAACTCGGCTGAGAGACCGCTCATACAGCAGGACCCAAGTTAAATCCAATGGACTACTGAATACAAGCGCTCGCGGCAATATGTGCGACGCCCATCGCAAAATAAACCCCATTTAGCCACGACTCAAGCCGAAACCAATGGACGTTTGGGCCCAATGGCAAGTTGCAGCAGCGCCCAGCCAGATCACAGTCTGCGCGGCATGCACGACACTCTAGAATACAGGGATGGCAACCAAGATTCGGACTGCAATTGCGGCGGATGTTCCACAGATTCTCGCATTTGTTCGCGCACTTGCAGCCTACGAGCGGGAACCGGACGCCGTTTCGGCTACTGAAGAGGGACTACTGCGCGATGGCTTTGGACCTAACCCCTTCTATTCATGTCTGATAGCCGAGCATGATGGACGGCCCACCGGCTTTGCGCTTTACTTTTTTAACTATTCAACCTGGAAGGGTCGGCCGGGGCTTTACCTTGAAGACCTCTTCGTCGAGCCGGCATTCCGAGGATTGGGTATCGGCAAGGCGCTGCTGCAACGGGTCGCGGCAATTGCCGTCGAAAAAAATTGTCCGCGCCTGCAGTGGGAAGTGCTGGACTGGAACACACCGGCGATTGAGTTTTATCGCGCCATGGGAGCGGAATTCATGGACGAGTGGCGCAGCGTGCGCATCACCGGGGAGGCGCTGGCGCGGCTGGCCATCAGCGGCAGGGCAGACGGCGATTGCGCGCCATGAAGATCGTGACCCAGCCGAGGAAAATATGACCAGGATCAGGGTAATTGGCGGCGGGCTGGCCGGGCCAGAGGCGGCACTGACCGCGGCACGGCTGGGCTGTCAGGTGGACCTCTACGAGATGCGCGCAGTAGTGGATGGAAAGCCACGGCTCACGCCCGCTCACCAAACGGCGGAGTTCGGTGAACTGGTCTGCTCGAATTCGCTCAAGAGCGAGTCGCCAAATACCGCGCCGTGGCTGCTGAAACAGGAGATGAGACGAGCAGGGTCGGCTCTGCTTCGTATCGCCGATGAAACGGCCGTACCCGCGGGACATGCGCTGGCCGTAGATCGCGTGGAGTTCTCGCGGCGCATTACGGAAGCGATTGAAGCGGAGCCTGCAATTCGGGTGATTCGCGAAGAGGTGACGCGGCTAGAGCCGGCTGACGGACTATCCATTCTGGCGACTGGGCCGCTGACATCCGACGCGCTGAGCGCGGAGATTGAGCGCATCACCGGATCGGGGCACCTGGCCTTCTACGATTCGATTTCTCCCATCGTCGATGCCGAATCGATCGACATGGAGCGGGTCTACATGGCCGCGCGATGGGACAAGGGAACGGCCGATTACATCAACTGCCCAATGAACCGCGAGGAGTTCGACAAGTTTCTCGACGCGCTGCTGGCTGCCGAGGCTGCCGAAGCCAAAGAGTGGGAGAAGCTGGAATATTTCGAAGGCTGCCTGCCGATTGAGGTGCTGGCACGCAGAGGACGAGACACGCTGCGCTTCGGCCCCATGAAGCCCGTGGGCCTGCGCGATCCGCGAACCGGAAAAACACCGTGGGCCGTGGTGCAGCTTCGCAAAGAAAATGTCCGCGCGGATAGCTATAACCTTGTCGGCTTCCAGAATCATTTGAAGTTTGGCGAGCAGGCGCGGGTGCTGCGGCTGATTCCCGGCCTTGAGAATGCGCGCTTCCTGCGCTATGGACAGATTCATCGCAACACATATATTCAGGCGCCTGTGCTGCTGGATGAAACGCTGCGGCTAAAGAAGAATCTTGGGTGCCCCATCCATGAAGCGCCCTTTGCTTCATGGGTGGGAGAGCAGCCAACCATCATGTTCGCCGGGCAGCTTTGCGGAGTCGAGGGTTACACCGAATCGATCGCTACGGGAATGCTGGCGGGGATCTATGCGGCTGCAATCGCACGTGGAGAAGAACCCGTGCCCGCGCCTCGTGCAAGCGCGCTCGGATCGCTCGTGCACTACATCACTCACGCCGATCCCAAAGATTTTCAACCGGCTAACATCACATTCGATTTGCTTGAGCCGCTTGAAGAAGAAGTGCGCAAGAAAGTTCGCGACAAGAAGGAGCGGCATCGGATCGTGTGCGAGCGAGCGTTGGCGGCATTCGATGCTTGGTGGAGTGCGATGCCGCATCAGGCTGCGGAACTCCGCACATAGCATTTGCGTAGTTGTTTGGTAAGCTGTGCCTTCCTCGGAAAGGACCCATATGAGCACCGTTTCTGCCGTTGATGCCGTTTCGCTTGCCATTCGACGCACCAGGGACTTCCTTTTCAGGCCATTCAAGTGGGGGACCTTTTTGAAGCTTGGCTTGGTCGCGATTATCACGGAAGGCCTTGGAAGCAATTTCCACTCTTCTTCGCACACCAATCATTCGTCGGGGAATGGACCGATCATCAATTCGCCGTTCAGCCTCAGGCCGGAATGGATTGCGGCGATTGTGGCAGCCGTACTGGTGGGGATTGTTGTGTCGATTGTGATCTTCTATCTGATTACGCGGCTGCGGTTTGCCTTCTTTCATTGCCTGATCCACAACACTAAGCAGATTCGGCCGGGTTGGTGGCTCTATGGATCGCAGGCGATGCGGTTCTTTTGGGTGAACCTGGCAGTGGGGTTCTGCTTTCTGTTGGTGGTGGCGGTTGTCGCGATTCCGTTCGCAGCCGGTTTCATGCGGCTGTTTCACGAGATTCAACAGAATGGCCATCCCGATATCGGGTTGATGGTGGCTCTTCTGTTGCCGCTGATTCCGATCGTCCTTCTGCTGGCGCTGGCTGGATTTGTGGCCGACCTGATTTTGCGCGATTTCATGCTGCCGCACTTTGCGCTCGAAGATGCAACGGCCGGCGAAGCGTGGAGCGAGGCGTGGGCTCGCATTAAGGCCGAGAAGAGGCAGTTCTTTGCTTACGCGCTGTTGCGAGTGGTGCTGCCGACGATTGCGATGGTCGGCTTGTTCATCGTGTTGATCATCCCGGGGCTCGCACTGGCCGGCGCGTATGGGGCGTTCGAGTACGGCCTTCACTCGGCCTTCGCGGATGCGACGGGCGGAGCCGCGGTTGCCGGCTTCCTAGTCCAGGTCTTCTTCGGCGTAGTTGCATTCGGCTTGGCGGTGTTAGTCAGCATTTGCCTCGGAGGACCTCTGAGCACCGGAGTTCGGGAGTATGCGCTGATGTTCTACGGCGGCCGTTACAAGGCGCTGGGAGACATACTCTATCCGCCCCCTCCGCAGCCGACGTTCGTTGCCCAATCGAAAAGGTAGAGGCCGCGCAGGAACCTTTCCGGCTCCTTCAGTGTCCAAGTCAAGAGGGGATGCAGCGGCGACTTGCGCCTGCGGCTGAGTGTACCCTGAATACCGGAGCATTCTTCATGCGTTGGATTTCGGTTCTGGCTTGTTCAATCTGTGCGATCTGTTCCGGGGCGCTGCTCGGAAGCGCGGCCGCGGCTGTTGCGCAGGCTGCGCCCGCAAAGCCATTCGCTCCATCCGACGTCACGCACATTTCGCTTCCCCCTGTGCCCAAGCCGCTGCTGCCGGATAGCTTTGCCGGGTGGGTCGTCGTGGATAAACCGAAAGCGATCACCGATGCCAGCCAGGCCGACCCAACAAACGCGGAGGCGCTGAAGGAGTACGACTTTACCGATGGAGTGCTGGCCAACTACAAGCGCAACGGCGAAACGCTGAGCCTGCGCGCGCTGCGCTTTCAAGACGCCAGCGGCGCATTTGGCGCCTATTCGTTCTACCGGCAGAATGGATGGCCCAGGGAAGAGATCGGCACAGGCGCGACGTCGTATCACAACCGCGTACTCTTCTGGGTAGGCAGCACGGTGGTGGATGCAAATTTCTCACGCCTCAGCCCCATGTCCGCAGCCGAGCTGCGTGAACTGGCAGGAATGTTGCCCGCGCTCGATGGGCCCAGAGCGTTGCCGCCGCCGATTCTGGACAATCTGCCCAAAGGTTCGCTCGCTGGATTCGAGTTCTCGCTGGATGGGCAGACCACGCACTATGCGCTGGGTCCCGCGAGTTATGCCGGGGCTGGCGGAGTATTGCCGGCGGAGCTTGTGGGCTTCGATCGCGGCGCGGAGGCTGTGACGGCGAACTACTCGCTGCGCTCGAACCCGGCCACGCTCACGATCATCGATTACCCGACGCCGCAGATGGCCGCAACGCAGGAAACAAAGATTCGCGACTACATCAAGGCAGGCAGCAAGGCTGTGCCGGCATGGCCGAAGCCCCTGCAGGATTCCGACTCAGCCTCGATTGAAGTGCGACGCAGCGGGCCGCTGGTGGCCATTGTCAGCGGTGACGCCATTCCCGACGAAAGCCACAAGCTGCTGGCCATGGTGCACTACGAGTCAGAGATTACATCGATTCCGCAGCCCACAGAGTCAGAGGTGGCAAAGACAGGAAAGCTGCTTGTCGGCATTGTGACCCTGGTGATCATCGGCGCCAGCGCGGCTATTCTGCTGGGATTTTTCCTTGGCGGCGGGCGGGCGCTGTACCGGATTGCACGTGGAAAACCAGTTTCCTCGGTCCACGAAATGGAGTTCATTCGCATTGATCTGCGGGAGGAATGGGTCGAGATGGAGCCGGGGCCGACCGCAAGGCCAGACAGGCCGCATCCGAAGAGTTAATGCAGCGTTCAAAGTTGTGGGAAACAGGGAGTAAAGCCAAAGAAACACCTACAAAAGACGGGGATTTCAGACGCCGAAAAGGCAAAGACAGGGCGAAGAAACGTCCGCGGGTTGGCCCGGAAAATGATTTTTAAATGATTGAATAAAAACAACTTATTTCCTTCCAGATTTCCGCTTGACACGCCGTCCCCACACCCCTACTATGCAGCCAGAAAGTTCTGATGGTTTTGCCTCCGTTGGAACTATTCTCCCTGAGGAGAGAGCTGCCCTGTTGCCGGGCGGCTCTTTCCGTTTTTTGGGCCTGTTTTTGGACCTCGGGACAGCGAGCCTCTGTTTCTTGTTGGGATCCGTTGGGTGGAAGTGCCTAACGAATCGAAGCGCTATGGAAATCGACCCGTAAGAGGGTAGTTTTGCTCCTACCGGAACGCGCTCCATCCAATGTCGGCGCGAATGGCGCGGAAGACGATGAGGCAGGTGACGATGAGGGCGCCGAGAACGCAGGTCCAGAAGCCGACGCGGCTGAAGGGAATGAACAGTGTCTTTTCTGTTGTGGTGAGGGTGTATCCGATTTTGTCGGGGAGGAGCGCGGCGACTGTGACAGCCATGAGGAAACCCGCAGCCCAGACAATGGCGATTCGTATCCCGAGTTGAATGGTCTGCGCCAGCATCTTTGCCTGCCCCACAAACTTGGTGGTGTCTTAAATCTGCGTTGACGAATAACAGCTAACGCTTGCTTTCCGTAGCAAGACGACTAGTCGAGCAAAAAAAAA
>CAVVXR010000003.1:0-53136 GCA_963752215.1 uncultured Acidobacteriaceae bacterium
CTGGTACGAGGAACAAGCACTTGATGCGCTGTTACCCAATTAATTTCGTTGTCAAACATCCAAACCTTCTCGTTGTTGCTCGTAGAAGGCCCGCCCAAGACGGTGGGAAACCTGCCGGAACAATCTCGAAAGGCTAGTCCAAAGACCAGCTCGAAAGACTGATCCAGCCTGTTTCCAGATCGGCGTCGCGCTCAAATAACTCAAGCAGGGCAACGATCGGGAAACAGCGAATGAGTACTGGTGGAGCTGAGCGGGATCGAACCGCTGACCCCCTGCTTGCAAAGCAGGTGCTCTCCCAACTGAGCTACAGCCCCACAAAGCTTACAGCTAGCAGGTTACAGCCGGCAGCTGTTGGCTGCCCGCTGCTGGAGTATGGTGGGCCTGGGTAGATTCGAACTACCGACCTCACCCTTATCAGGGGTGCGCTCTAACCAACTGAGCTACAGGCCCAATTCTGGCCGCACTCGGTTGGTAGCTCCATTCGCCGGCTCTCACTATAGCGCTTAGCCCAAAGGCGGGTCTGGAGCTCGGCGGCTCTCAATCCTCATTCAATGTTAAAGGGTTTCGAGGACAAGGTTGAACGTGCGGGACAGCTACGCTGTCCCTGACTATCGTGCGAATGCCAATCAAGCAAAGAAGGCTTGTATCAGGACTCCCGCTCCTGCTGTCAGGGACAGCGCTTGCGGGGTAGATGGATCATTTGCATCCGTCACTTCACGAATCGAGTCCGCTATCGCGGAAGGGATGCAAATGCCATCAGGTTCTCTTTTAGAAAGGAGGTGATCCAGCCGCAGGTTCTCCTACGGCTACCTTGTTACGACTTCACCCCAATCATGAATTACACCTTGGGCGGCTGCTTCCTTGCGGTTAGCTCACCGACTTCTAGTGCAACCCACTTTCGTGATGTGACGGGCGGTGTGTACAAGGCCCGGGAACGTATTCACCGCGGCGTTCTGATCCGCGATTACTAGCGATTCCAGCTTCACGCAGTCGAGTTGCAGACTGCGATCCGAACTGAGGCCGGCTTTTTCCGATTAGCTCCCCCTCGCGGGTTTGCGACGGTTTGTACCGGCCATTGTAGCACGTGTGTAGCCCTGGACATAAAGGCCATGAGGACTTGACGTCATCCCCACCTTCCTCCCCGTTATCCGAGGCGGTTTCACCAGAGTGCTCAACTAAATGGTGGCAACTGGGGATAAGGGTTGCGCTCGTTGCGGGACTTAACCCAACATCTCACGACACGAGCTGACGACAGCCATGCAGCACCTATATAGCGGCCCCTTGCTGGGAAGGGATATTTCTACCCCGGTCCACTAACATTTCGAGCCCAGGTAAGGTTCTTCGCGTTGCGTCGAATTAAACCACATGCTCCACCGCTTGTGCGGGCCCCCGTCAATTCCTTTGAGTTTCAGCCTTGCGACCGTACTCCCCAGGCGGACTGCTTAACGCGTTAGCTACGGCACGGCGGGATTGGGTACCCGTCACACCAAGCAATCATCGTTTAGGGCTAGGACTACCAGGGTATCTAATCCTGTTTGCTCCCCTAGCTTTCGTGCATCAGCGTCAGTTGTGGTCCAGTGAGCCGCTTTCGCCACAGGTGTTCCTTCCGATATCTACGCATTTCACCGCTACACCGGAAATTCCACTCACCTCTCCCACACTCAAGCCCGGCAGTTTCTCATGCAGACTATGAGTTGAGCCCATAGATTTCACATAAGACTTACCAAACCGCCTACGCACCCTTTACGCCCAATAATTCCGAACAACGCTCGCCCCCCTCGTATTACCGCGGCTGCTGGCACGAAGTTAGCCGGGGCTTCTTCTTCCGGTACCGTCATTATCGTCCCGATCGAAAGGAGTTTACGTCCCGAAGGACTTCATCCTCCACGCGGCGTTGCTGCGTCAGGGTTTCCCCCATTGCGCAAAATTCCCCACTGCTGCCTCCCGTAGGAGTCTGGACCGTGTTTCAGTTCCAGTGTGTCCGTGCGCCCTCTCAGGCCGGATACCGATCACTGTCTTGGTGGGCCATTACCCCGCCAACTAACTAATCGGCCGCGACCCCCTCCCAAAGCGAATTGCTCCTTTGACCCGTAGGTATTATGCGGTATTAGCTAAGGTTTCCCTCAGTTATCCCCCACTCTAGGGTAGGTTAGTCACGTGTTACTCACCCGTGCGCCACTTTACTCATGGTATTGCTACCACTTTCTCGTTCGACTTGCATGTGTTAGGCACGCCGCCAGCGTTGATTCTGAGCCAGGATCAAACTCTCGTTTGAAACCTGATGTCTCCACCCTCTGACGGAGGTCAGAGAGTTTTGACGGCATCTGCACGCAAATGTCCGAAGACATCGACGACAGATGCTCTTACCTTGTGAGAATGATCAAGCCAAACCTGATCCCTTCTCACGACTGGCACGTTCAACCAATTTGTCAAAGATCCTTCCGGCTGATCCGCCTGAGCGGGGCCGTTTGGATCGAGGCCCAGGCTGTGACGCCGGGGTGTCCTCGAACTTGTTTGCGCTACCTGCCGGTGTGTACTTCTGCACACTTCCGGCCGTTTTTACGCGAACCTTCCAAAAGTATCGAACTTTTGGCTCGCTGTCAAGGACTTAAATTCGCCGATCCCCGAAAGCGGTCCACGCTGCGCAAAATATCAAAGATCAACCAGCAAAAAATGCCCGAGCCGATAGGGCTCGCGGGAGATAAACTCCCGGGTCATGCAATGGCTTGTTCTCTCTAGGGATTCCCTACAGGGGTTCAGGGGCGCTTGCCTCACCTGACCCAACGAACTAGTTCCATTACCTTGGCTTCCCACTTCCCTCTACGGGGCAGGCCATATGGCCACCGGGAGGCTCTACTGCTCACTCTGCAACTTTTCAAGAGTAGCACAAGCCACTCCCGTTTGCAACCCGGCACGACACACTAAACGTGATTGCGCCTTGCTGCAACTTCCCGAGAATACCAAGACGCTGACCGAAACGCAAGCTCCAGAGCTGTGGAAAGCCTTCCAGAATCTGTGGGAAACGCACATTTAGGCATCCCTTGAACGCGCTCAGCCCCATGCATCCTTAACGCTAGTGCCGCGGCAAGGACCCCAAGATCGGTCATCCCATTGATAAACAGCTGCATGGCCAAGGCCACCAGCAACAAGCCCATGATACGCACCAGGATGCGGATCCCGGTCTCGCCCATCACCTGCCGCACCCGGTCCGCACTGGCCAGCACCAGGAAGCTCACCAGGGACGTGAGGGTGATCGAGCCAAGAATCGCGCCCATCTCCCAGCACCAGAAGGTCGGCACCTGCCCCACCAGCACCATCACGGTTGAAATGGCGCCGGCCCCCGCCAGCATGGGCACGCCCAGCGGAACGATTCCGGCATCTTCCTTCACAGCCGCCTCTTCGGTGTCCCCGTGAGCCTCCTGCGTTGCCGATCGCCGCGCCTCGCAGCATGTCCAGTCCGATCAGCAGCAGGATCAGCCCGCCGGCAATCTCAAACGCCGGCAGCGTGATCCCGAACATCTTGAAGATCATCTGCCCGCCCACCGCAAAGCTGGTGAGCACGATGAAGCAGGTAATCGCGCCCTTGCGCGCCATGCGCTTGCGACGCACCGGATCGGCGCTCTGCGTGATAGCGAGGAACGACGGGATGGCCGCGAACGGATCGACCAGGAAGAAGATGGAGCTCAACGCCAGCAGCGAGAAGCGCACCCAGGGAACGCTGTTCAGTTCGCTTAACGCCGCCTCGGCTGGATTGGTCCAGATCACTTCTTGAGGCTAGATCATTTGCCCCTCAAGCCGCCAGAGCAGTTTCCGCCAGAGAAACCGTGCCCCATCATCGGACGCTTTTGTTTTTGTCCGATGGGTGGGAGTTCGTAGTACTCCACGACGACGTTTTGTTTTGTTGAAGCTAGATTTTTATTTTTCTTAAGTGAACTCGTAAGCCGGCTTCCGTTCATCCGCAAAGCCATGCAGCAACCGCTGGAAATGATCCACCGGAACCGGCTTGCTGAACAAATAGCCTTGATAGGCTTTGCATCCGTGGGCGGCCAGGAAGTGTCTTTGCGCGACCGTTTCAACCCCTTCAGCAATTACGTCCAGGCCAAGGCTATGGCCCAGAGAAATAACCGCCTGGACAATCGCCCGATCATCCGGATCGTCAACCAGGTCCTGTACGAAGCTGCGGTCAATCTTGATTTCATCAAGCGGCAGGCGCTTCAGGTACGCCAGGGATGAATAGCCCACGCCGAAGTCGTCGATCGAGAATCCTACGCCAAGTTCCTTCAACGCTTTCATGGTCTGGATGGAATTTTCCACGTTTTTCAGGAGCAGGCTCTCCGTCAACTCAAACATGATTCGGTTCGGATTTACGCAACGGCGCACCAAGGCCGTCTCCACCTCGTTGACAAAATCCGGCTCGTTGAATTGCCGAGCACTGATGTTAATAGACAGCCGCAAGTCGCGAGTAGCCTCATTGCCGGCCCAATCTGCGAGCAGATCACATGCAGATTCCAGCACCCACGAACTAATTGGCACAATCAGCCCACATTCCTCGGCAACGGGAATGAAATCTCCGGGAGGGATCATGGCCTGCTTCGGCGGTTGCCAGCGCAGCAGCACCTCAGCGCCGAATATGGCGCCGGAATGGTCAACCTGGGGCTGGAGGTGGAACAGGAATTCACCCTCGGCAAGCGCTCTGCGCAGACCCGCTTCCAATTTGGCCCTTTGATCGACCAAAGCCTGCATTGTGGGGCTGTAGAAACGAATCGCATTCCGCCCGGCGTCCTTGGCCTGGTAGAGCGCCAGATCGGCCTGCCTGAAGAGCGTATCGGCCCCGCCGCTGCGGTCGCGGAACAACGTAACGCCAATGCTGGCGCTCGCGAAGTGCTCCGTGTCTTGCAGGATGAAAGGCTTCGACAGGGCACTGCGAATTCTCTCCGCGATCACTTCCGCTTTCGTACCCGCAGCCATCTCTTCTTCGTTCATTCCTTCGAGAAGAATGACGAATTCGTCTCCGCCAAGGCGCGCCGCCGAGTCACTATCCCTGAGCGTTTCCACCAGCCGCCGCGCCACTTCGACGAGAAGTTGATCGCCCACCTCGTGACCCCGCGTATCGTTAAGCGTCTTGAAGTGGTCCAGATCGAGCAGCAATACGGCGCCGAACTGGCCTTCGCGCGCGCTGGCTGCCATGGCGCGGTTCAGACGATCTAACAGCAGGCGGCGGTTGGGCAACCCGGTTAATGGATCGTAGAACGCGAGTTGCATGATCTTGCGTTCGTCTTCTTTCGGGTCACGAATATCGGAATATGTGCCCAGGTAGTGAGTCGTCTTGCCGTCGGAATTCTTGACGCTCGAAATCGACAGCCATTCCGGGTAGATGCCGCCATCCTTGCGCCTGTTCCAAATGACCCCCGACCAGCTCCCCTCATGCTTCAGGGCTTCCCACATGTTGCGGAAGAATGCAGAGCCTTGTTTGCCCGACGATAAGAAGGAGCACTTTTCCCGACGGCATCCAACGCGCTATAACCCGTGACGCTGCTGAAAGCCTCATTGACTTGAAGAATGATTCCGTCAGCGTCCGTCACAATCATGCTTTCGCGCGACTGAAAAGCGACTGCCGCAATGCGCATCTGTTCGTCGGCACGCTTACGGTAGGTAATGTCCTCGGACATGATGATCACGCCGCCCACCTCACCGTTCGTTTCATGCCAGGGGCGAATCTCCCATTTGATCCAGTCAATGCTCCCGTCCGGTTGCGAGACCGCTGCTTCTTCGCAACTTTCAATGTCCCCCGCCAGACAGCGGTGAAGCACTTCTGTCCATCGGCCGGCCATCTCCGGAGCAATCTCGAAATGACTCCTGCCAACAATGCTCTCAATCTCCATCCGGCGGTCCTGGAGCCATCGGCGGCTGGCAAACATGCAGCGCAATTCGCGGTCCAGCATTACGATCCCGGCCGGAGCGTTGTCGATCAGCAGGCGCAGCTTGCTGTTGGCTCCTGTCAATTCATTGCCATTTACTTCGAGCGCATTCTCGATCAGCCGCCGTTCCCGATCCGCCTCGAAATATGCATTGCTGACCGCGGTCAGCAGCGCCGCCCAGTCTCCCTCGGGCAAGACCTCTGTGCCGAAGACCCGTCTCAGTTGGCGCCGCAGCAACCGATGGCGATCCGCACTCGATGAAGTCGAAGGATTGTCTCTCACAGGCTTAGCTCACTTAGCGTTGTCAGTGTCATTGTCTGGTTGTGAAGACGGCACCCTTCCGCATTTGCGAAAGGGGCAAGTTCTCCATAGGAATAAAACCCTGTGATCGCGGGACCCGGTCCTAGTCGCTCCCGCACTATATCCAGTTCCTCTTCTGTCAACTGGCCCATCACCAGTCGGCGGCCCACGCAACTCACAATCAGGCACAAGCCGGTTTGCGTGCCGGCATCGGATTTTGCTGCATCCGCCGCCGTACCGGAGCCGTCGATCAGCGAATCGACATCGGTCTTCATCAACCTGCAGAATGCGCCTTGCGGCACATCGCCTGCAAAGGTAAGACTCTGCGCCGGCGTGTCGATTGCCAGCAGAGTTCTGATCACCGGCTCATCCTGTGCGGTGGGGCGGATTGACAGAGGAAACCGCAGGCCGCTGCCTGGCAAGTCTTTGGCCTGTTCGCCGAGATACTTGGTGTAGATCGCCAGCGCCGGCTCGTTGTCGATCTCAAATACCACATTGCCGCTTGAACGCGTGACTCGCCTCTCCGCGCCAAACTCATGCCAACCGGCCACGCAGCCGCATTTGGCAGCCAGATCGCCATAGAAGCCGACAATAGCCACCACATTTTGCGCGGCAGGAGCATCGGCCATCACCCAGGTACTTGTGAAGCGAGTGCCGTCGCCCGCAAGCCCGCCGGTGACAGAAATGCCGGCGCTGTCGAGTCCGCGTGCAAGATCGCTTCCATTCACCGACAGCCCGTCCGATAGAACAAACGCATGGCGCAATTCAGTGCCTTCAAGCCGGCTCATCAACCTCGTTGCCAGCGCATGAAGGTCTTCGCCGCAGGCTGCCTCCGCGCTTACCAACTGAACCCGGCCCCGCTCAAACTTTACCGCGGTCACAACAATGTCCGTGTCGCTGATCTGCGAGTTGCAGATGCTGCCGGAAGAACTACAACCGACGACGTGCGCGGCCGGAAAAACGCTGTGCAGACCCCGATAGCATTCGGGCGAGCGAAAATATTCCGCATCGGAGAATGCGAGCACCAACTGTGCTTCATTCGCAAACGATGGTGGGGCTTCCCATTCCGCATCCGGGGTCCAGCGAAACTGCATAATTTCCATGCTCGTAAACTCCCTGGGGCCCACACTGCATCTCGATGTTCGGCTTCCACGGCGCACTTGTCCAATCGCACTTGTCGAGAAAGACATGGCGCCGCGAAGATTCTCGTAACATATCGGCAGAAGTCGACCTTGACTTCAAGGCGCGCTGGAAGCCGGTTAAAACGCCGAGACATATACGAGCCTGCGAGCTTGTCGCTGCAATCGGAAACTCCCTGAAGCGCACCAACATTCAGAGGATGAGCGGGATCAGAGAATCTGCTGATAAGTTATTTAAAAATAGTGATTTGACCTCCAATAGCTTACCCTTTCGTGCGCCCCCTTACCCCTCGCAGAGCCGCACTTTGAGGCTGCTGATAACGTCAGTCCTCGTGGCCTCTCGGTTGAAACCGCAGGTGCAGAGGTTCAAGAAGATTTCTCATGAAATTCCCATTTGGGAAGGGGGGTCGAACCGAGCCGACCGAAAGTTGCAGAGAGTCCAGCGTCGAATCGACTCCTTAAGTGCCAGGCGAATCGAGAATATGGCCCTAACCTGGCGTAGAATCGGCGAGTCTAAGTAAACAGCGTCTGGCTGAGGCACTTCATTCCAGGCTGTCTCCGGAGGGGTCGTTGAGCTTGCAATTCTCACGTGTTCTGCCGTTCGCATCGATTCTGATTTGTGCAGCATCTGTTAGAGCTCAAACCGCTGCCCCTTCACCCTCCACCGCGCAAGACACGGTTCCCGTCTTCAAGGCCAATGCGCATGCCGTTCAGGTAGACGTAGTGGTCACCAGGGAAAACGGCGAGCCGGTCGCGTCCCTGCACAAAGGCGACTTCAAGGTGATAGAGGATGGCAAGCCTCAGACCATCGATTTCTTCGAGGAGCACACAGCCCGTACGCTGCCCCCTGGCGCGATTCCACCGCTGCCTAAGATGCCTCCCAATGTTTACACCAACGTTCCGCCGGTTCCGATGAACGATGCGGTGGAAGTGCTGCTGCTCGACAGCCTGAATACCGACCCGCAGGACCAGGAATTTGTCCATAAACAGATCATGGAATTCCTCAAGACGATGGAACCCGGTACGCAGGCGGCGATCTTCATGCTGGGCTCGAAGCTGCGATTCGTGCAGGGATTCACCGCCGACGCCGGCGTCCTAGCCGCGGCCTTGAACGACAAGAACAGCCAGCCGCAGAAGGAAATCCTGCAGAAGACCCGCGCCGACGCCCATGACGAAGAATTCATCACCGAGGGGATGTCGATAGCCACCGGCGGGCGGCCGAACCCCGCGATAGGAGTCGTGAGCGCGGCCAATGCGGATTACGCGAGGAATCAGTACATCGACCGCGCGTCCATGACACTTGAAGCGCTGCAGTATCTTGCACGCTATCTGGGATCGGTCCCCGGCCGGAAAAACCTGATCTGGTTCTCAAGCTCCTTCCCGATTCAGATCTTCCCCAACATCAGTGAGCGGCAAAGCATCGCGAATCACGACATTGGCCTGAGCAACGTGAAAGAGACCGCGGACATGTTGACGATATCCAAGGTAGCCGTATATCCAATCGGCGCACAAGGAGTAGTTCTATCGAACGTAATGAATGCTGACAACGCCGGTCCGGGTCGCGGCGGCGCAGGGCCTATGGGCGCGTACAGGGGCGAGGCCGACGAGCGGTCGCGAACCATTTCGGACATGGAGCAGATAGCCGCCGACACCGGCGGCAAAGCTTACTTCAACACCAATGATCTGAAGTCCGCCGTAAAACGGGCCATCGACGATGGCTCGCACTATTACACGATTGTCTACACGCCCACCAACAACAAGATGGACGGATCTTACCGGCGCATCAACGTTCAGGTAACCGCGAGCGGCAAATTCAAGACCGCATACCGCCACGGCTACAACGCCGACGACACCAGCAAGGCCGAGACCGCACCCGCGGCTGATCCGCTGCGCCCGCTGCTGATTCACGGCCTGCCCAGCGCCACTCAGCTTCTTTATGGAGTGCGCGTGGTTCCAGCCAACCCGCAACCCGCCGCCACCGCAAAGCGCGCAGGAAAAAATGCCGCGCTCACCGGCCCCACCACCCGCTACAACGTCGACTTCCTTATCGATGGAAAAGACGTGAAGCTCGATACGTCGCCGCAAGGCGCGCACATCGGAAACATTCAAGTTGGCTTGCTGGCATACGACCGCGACGGCAAAGCTGTGAATTGGGCGGAAGCCGCGATGGGCATCAACCTGAGCCCGGATTTGTACGCCAAGATTAAGACGGAGGGAATTCGAGCCCACGCTGAGATCGATCTGCCCAACACCGATGTGTACCTCGAAACCGGAATCTACGACTGGAGCACCGGCAAAGCTGGAACCCTCGAGATTCCCCTCCGCGTCGGGGCAGATGGGGTAGCTGCGGCCCATCCCGCAGCGGCAACCACGAACTGAGATTGGCTTGGCGGGCTCGCGCCCCCAAGGCGTCTTCGCGCTCTACAATCGTTTCTTGTCCACTCCAGGCGCTCAACTCGACCATCGCGACCGCATTGAGATTGTTCTCGTCTCTCCGCGCAACCCGCTCAACATCGGCGCAGCGGCGCGCGCCATGGCCAACTTCGGCTTTTCTCGCCTTGCTGTCGTTTCGCCCTACGCCCCGCACTGGCGCGAGGCACGCTCGGCCGTGGGTGCGCCCCAGTTGCTGGAAGCTGCGATTGAGACTGCAACTCTCGCCGATGCCGTCGCCAACTGCACGCTGGTGGTGGGCACAGGGACCCTCACCTATCGCAAGCCCGAGCAAGAGGTCATTGCGCTTCCCAATCTGGCTCCGATCCTGAAGCAGGAGATTAAGCATAGCGGACGCATCGCACTGGTCTTCGGGCCAGAGAAGCATGGGCTCACGCGCGAAGATCTATCTCTCTGCCACATGCTGGTTGAAATCCCCACCGATCCTCGTCAGCCCTCGATGAACCTCGGCCAGGCGGTGGCTGTTTGCCTTTATGAGCTGGCATCCCGCACAATTCTGCCGCAGAATGCCGTCCCCGAATTCGTGACCCGGCAGACTGATTTGGATTCAGATGAACAAGGCCCTGCCGCACCCTCCAACGCCCTTGAGCTTCTCGCCGGCGTTGTCGAAGAAGCAATGATTGCCGCCGACTACTCGCCACCCTCGATGCGCGAAGCAAACCGCCGCGACCTTCGGCTGCTGCTGCGCAGGCTCGACCCGAATCCACGAGACACCAGGCGCATTCTGGGCTTATTCCGGCGCATTCTGTGGCGGTTGAAGCGGCTTCATAAACAGAACTAACTGTGCATTTCAATCACGCTCAAGTGTGAGATACTTTTCCAACGAATTTCGGAATCCTGGAAGAGTGGCGCTCATGAGACCCTCAAGGCTCGTAGCTAAGTCAGGTGTCTGCTGGCCCGTTCCGGCCAGACTCCAGCGTAGCCCCATGGCTCCCTGCGGCGCGTTTGTGCTGGCGTTTTGCCTGCATGCGGCAGCGCAACAGACTCCGCCCGCCCCGCCGGCTACGACGCCGCCAGCGACACCCCAGCAGACCGCGCCCAATACAACGCAGAATCCAGCTCCGGTTCCGTCACAGCCTCCAGGTGCTGCGATCGGAACGGCCCCGGGCGCAATTTTGCCCGGTGAAATTACCGAGGATGAACTTAGACATATGCTTCTCGGCAAGCAGCTTTTCTTGCGCGGCGGCTATATGGACAACGACTTAAACTTCAGTGAGTCGGGCAGGCTGATCGGGCATTCGCCGCAGGGCTCTTTTACTCTCAATGAAATCCAGATCGAGAGGGTGCATCTGACCAAACACAAGGTCGAGCTGGAAGGGACGCGCTACGGCCTGCACTTTTTGGGAGCGCTGGCCTACGAGGACAACTCCACGGCATTCGAGCCACTCAGAATCACTCCCAAAAAGAAGGTGTTGAAGATCACCATCGATCGCGAGCAGGTCATCATGCGCAAGACTAAAAAGGAGCCCAGCGCGAAGGGAAAAGGGCAAAACTCCAAGACAGCGTTGCCGGCGCAAACCGCCTCAGCCTCTTCAACTTCGCCAAAGGCTGTCTCAGCGACGGCTTCCCCAACGGTCACCCAGGCGGATGCAACGGAGCCAAGCAATGCCGACCAGCTCAAGGCTGGGATTGCCGCCGCGCCCGCTGCCGAGCGTCCTGCCGATCCGGCCAGCGTGACCACCACTGAATCGCCGCTACACGCTGCCAATGTCCTGAGAGGCGCAATCGACGGCATTTTTGCCGAGGGAATCGACGACCGCTTGAAAGCCTCAATGCCCGATTGCTGGAAGCTCTACTATCAGGCCGTCGCAGAAAAGGCAGATTACAGCCCCAAAGACCCCGCCGTGCTGCGCCAGAATGCTGTCGATAAGAAAGCCAAACTCCTGTCTGTATTTCAGCCGGATTCGAACGAATACGCGCAGGCCGACGCCGTTTCCGGGATGGCACTCTACCACACCGTCCTTGGCCCCGACGGTAAGCCACAGGAGATTGCAGTGGCCCGGCCCATCGGCTTTGGACTGGATGAAAACGCCGTGGCATCGATTCGCAAAGCCAGCTTCGAGCCGGCCATCAAAGACGGCAAGCCGGTTCCCGTGTTGCTGGACCTGGTGGTAGAGTTCCACATCTACTCGAAGAGAACCGCGGTGGTCAGCAACCCTCAGGACGCAAGCAAGCAGGCCGAGCCGTCGCTGCCCGGACCATACAGCCTTCAACATCCTTAACCAATCGTGCCTCAATGCCACAGAAGCACTTGAGCTGTTCGCGCGTTGAGCGCCATGGAAAGCCCAATTTCGTTCACTCGGCGCAAAACTCCCACAGCCGGCCGTCATTCCGGCAGACTCCGATCCGTCCAAGCCCATCGTCTTGCCGCCTCGCGTTGGGATCTCCAGATTCGCTGCTCACTATCCTGAGAACGCGGCGGGATTATGCGTCTTCAAAAATTGCAGCTCGCCTACTGAGTTAACCGTTTCAAATCCCGCCGAGGCTAATCTTCCTGGCTAAGAATCTGTTCGAGTTTGGGCTTGTGTTTGACTTCACGGCCAGTCCGCGGCTCAGTGTCGATGATCCGCGCCGGCCTGGGTTGGCCCACGCGCTCGCGAGCATTGGCCTTGACCGCTTTGGTGGCCGAAAATTTAGCTGGCTTGCGTTTCCTCATGGCAAGCATGAGTATGGAATAGATTCTGCTTTAGGGGAAGAGTTGGAGCTATGGAAGAACGCGACTTTTTTACACGAAAACTACGGAACAACGCCCCCACACCCTCATTTGCCCCAGTGCGGGCAGCCGGGTGAATACAAAGTCACCTGGGTGGTTCGCCGCAAGCGGGCGCAGGTGCCGCGCGGGGCCGACGAGCGCGACCGTGCGCGCTTCGCCAAAGCTCAGTCTTATATGGTGCGAAGAGACGACAAGCTCGCCTGCACCAACGTCCGCTGCCGCAAGCCTTTTGATATTACGCAGTTGCAGTCGCTGGCATTTCTCTCGGAGTAGTCTATATCTCGTCCGGATTTAGGACGAAACCAGTTGCACGGTTTCACCTAAAAACCAATCCGGTTAACTACCATCTCCTCTGCCAATTTTCCTGTGGCAATCCCACACATCTGTGCAATACTGATGTGGCATCAACACAGGAGCGAAAATGGGCGAATCCAAACTCGATCTATTGCAAGGCACGCTGGACCTGATGGTGCTGCAAACCCTGGCCGCCATGGGCGCGCAGCACGGCTACGGCATTGCGCGGCGCATTGAGCAGGCCAGCGGAGACGAGGTTCTGCTCAACCAGGGAACGATCTACGCCTCGCTCGTCCGCCTGCAGCAGCGCGGATGGATCGCCGCCGAGTGGGGCACATCCGACAACAATCGCAAGGCCAAGTTCTACTCCATCACCGCAGCGGCCGTAAGCAGCTTGACAAAGACGCCGCCTACTGGCAGCGACTGTCTGACGTGATGGGCCGCGTGCTGGCCATGTCTGCCGAAGGGAGCCTCTAATGAGCGCGCTGCGGCGGGCGCTGGCCCGCATGCGTTCCTTCTTCCGCAAGCCGCCTCTCGACGCCGACCTCGAAGCGGAGATCGCCGCGCACCTCGAGATGGCGATTGAGGAGAACATCCAGCGCGGCCTCACCCCTCTTGAAGCTCGCCGCCAGGCACTGATTCGCTTTGGCGGCATCGATCTGGCGAAAGATCAACAACGCGAAGCGCGAGGAATTATGAGACTCGACATTCTTCTCCAGGATTTCCGTTACACCGTCCGCTCCCTCAGCCGCGACCGCGGCTTCACCCTCATCGCTATTCTCATTCTGGCCCTGGGCATCGGCGCCAACATCGCCGTCTTCAGCGTGGTGAACTACTCTGCTGCTGCGCCCGCTGCCTTTTCCTGATGCGCAGACCGCCTGGTCTGGATCGCCCCGCCGCCCACCAAGTGCGGCCTTTCCTGCGCCACCTATTCCACTGACGCTTACGACGAATTCCGCACGTACAGCCGCTCCTTTCAGGATGTGACCGGATACTTCGCCTTCTCCGGCCCCGGCAATCTGAGCCTCAAGCATCGCGGCGGCGCGCCCATTCCCGCCACCAGCATCGATGTCATCGCCAATTTCTTTCAGGTTCTCGGCGTGCAGCCGGCCATGGGCCGCGCTTTTCCGCCTGAAGACGGCGCAACGGTGCAGCCCCGGTCATTCTGCTCAGCGATGCATGGTGGCGTCGCCAGTTCAACGCCGACCCGGCCATCGTTGGCAAGGCCTTCGACATGAACGGCCAGCCAAACCACCGTCATCGGCGTGCTGCCCAGGACCTTCGACTTCGGCGCGGTGTTTTCTCCCGGCGCGAAGGTCGATGCCATCACGCCCCTCAACCTCTACGGCCCGCCGCGCGACTGGGGAAACATCATCACCTTCATCGGCCGCCTCAAGCCCGGCGTCTCGCTCGCCCAGGCGCCAGGACGACTGCCGGACATGCCGCGCCCCACATGTGCTGGAACAACAACAGCCAGATTGCCGACTCCTGCGGACAATATGCAGCGCAGTCCCCGTCCCGCTCAAGGACTACGTCAGCGGCAAGCTGCGCCGCTCGCTGGTCGTGCTCTGGTCCGCGGTCGGCGGCATCCTGCTCATCGCCTGCGTCAATCTTTCCAATCTGCTGCTGGCCCGCGCCGCCGCCCGCACCAAGGAGTTCGCCATGCGCAGTGCGCTCGGCGCAAGCCGCGCGCGCATCGTGCGCCAGCTGCTCACCGAAAGCCTCATCCTCTCCGGCGCGGGAGCCGTCTGCGGTCTCGGCTCTTGCCGCCGTGCTCGTCGCCTGGCTCGCGCCATCAGGGAGCCATCGCACTTCCGCTGCTGAGCACACTGCACATCGACGGCGCCGCTCTCGGCTGGACGGTGCTCATCGCCGTCTTCGCCGCCGTCTTCTTCGGCCTCGTCCCCGGACTCCGCATGGCTTCGGGCAACCTGCAGGAGTCGCTCAAAGACTCCGGCACCGGGCTCCGGCCAGGGCCGCAAGCACGAGCGCCTGCGCTCCATTCTTGTGGTGACCGAAGTTGCTCTGGCCTGCGTGCTGCTGGTCGGCGCGGGACTGCTGCTGCGCAGCTTCCTGAAAGTGCTCGACGTCGATCTCGGCTTCCAGCCCCAGCACGCCGCCGCCGTCAAGGTCGACTACGACGACAGCGCTCCGACCGACGACGCCAGAGCGCGCTGCAGAAGCGCGGCGTGATCTTCCAGCAGGTCATCGCCCGCGTCAGCGCCATTCCCGGCGTCGAGGCCGCCGGCATCGTCGGACTACCTTCCGCTGGGCCAGAATCGCGCCTGGGGCACTGCCCTTTCCCAAAGGCATCAAAGCCCAACGGACTATAGAATCCCGAGCCCGCTGGTCTATGTCGTTTCGCCGGGCTATCTGCGCGCCATGGGTACGCGCATCCGAGGCCGCGACTTCACCTGGGACGACGGCCCGAAAAGCCAGAACGTCGTCATGATCAACAAGGCCTACGCCCGCTTCCTCGCCGAATTGCGCCAATTGGCCCGACGGCAGCGCCGTTGGCCAGATGCTCGACACTGGCAGGAGCGGCACGCGCGTCGTCGGCGTGGTTGACGACGTGCACGAAGAGAGCACCGAGGGCGACCGGCTGGCAAATCTACTATCCCATCACGCAGGCAACCCCAACTGGCGCCCAACTCGTCGTCCGCACCACCCTGCCCCCGCCACGCTTGCCACCAGCGTCCTGCCGCACTCTGCGAGAACTCAATCCCAAACAGCCCGCCGCCGAGTTCCGGCCGATCCAGACGCTGGTCAATCACGCCAACTCGTCGCGCCAGTTCTTCATGCTGCTTGTGGCGTCCTTCGCCAGCGCTGGGCATTGCTTCTCGCAGCCCTCGGCATTTACGGCGTCATCTCCTACTCCGTCACCCAGCGCACGCAGGAGATCGGCATTCGTATGGCCCTCGGCGCATCCCGCTCCAATGTGGTTGGAGGCGTTCTTTCCAAGACCCTTCGTCTCGCCCTCATCGGCGTTGTGGCAGGAGCTGTAGCGTCTTTGCTTGTCTCACGTGCCATTTCCGCATTGCTCTTCAACACCGCACCCACTGACCCCATCACGTTTGCGGCCATGGTTTTGTTGATCGGCCTCGTGGCTCTGCTCGCGGGTTACATTCCTGCAAGAAGGGCTTCACGCATCAACCCCATGGTGGCGCTTCGCAATAACTGAGGGCGAGCCTTGCAGCCAGGCCCCAATCTGCCGGGAGACGACTGGCGCAGCCCCGCCGGATTGTGATTGAATCGAAGAGGGGCGTGGCTGCCCGGAAATCTGTGCCAATGCCCGCCAGGAAAGGTCAAGAACGATGGCAAATACTCTGCTTCCCCCCGAAGAGCGCAACCTGACTCCCGACCAGGTGGAGGCGCTGGACAAACGGCGCGACCTGGGGCACACGTTCCTGGTCATTGCCGGCCAGTTCGCGGTGATCGCGACCATCCTGCTGCTTTGGGTGGGCCAGGATCTGACGTATTCCCCGGGCTGGGTGCATCCCATGGCGTTTTATTTCGCCATCGCGATTGGGATCATCGTAGTCTTCGGCATCACCGGCATTGTGCTCCGCAAAGGCACGCCGCGGCTGGACTGACAGTCTGATCCAGCTGCAAGATCCCAACCGACGCCATTCAGCATCTCTGGAGCGCGTGCGCGGTATCGACGTCTAACCAATCGGTAACTGTACGCGAAGACGCACAGCCGCCAAAAACGGTATAGCCTTGAAGTGATCGATGGCAGCCCTTTCCCCATTCTCGTCCACGCTGGGCGCGCCCCCCAGGCTAACCGACAGCCACGGGCGTGTCATACACGATCTGCGCGTCTCCATCACAGACCGCTGCAACTACAAATGCGTTTATTGCCGAACCGGTGAACATGGGGCGCAATATCCAGAGCTCGGCATCGAAGAGTACCTGCACCTGATCAAGCTTTTTGTTGGTCTGGGCATCACCAAGGTGCGGCTCACGGGCGGCGAACCGCTGCTGCGCCGCGGGTTGATTGAGCTGGTTCAGGAATTAGCGGCTACGCGCACCCCATGGAACGAACCACTGGACCTGGCGCTCACTACCAACGGCCACCTGCTTGAGTCGCTTGCGGCGCCCCTCAAAGAAGGCGGACTGAATCGCGTCACCGTCAGCATGGACGCCGTGGACGCACCCACCTTCGAGCGCATCACGCGGGTTCCGGGAAGCTTTGAAGCCGTGCTCCGCGGCATTCGCGCTGCTCGCACCGCAGGGCTCGCGCCGCTCAAGATCAATTGCGTTCTGCTGCGCGGCTTCAACGACGATCAAATTGAAGGCTTCGCCCATTTTGCGCGTCAGGAAGACGTGGTAGTCCGTTTTATAGAATTCATGCCTCTGGAAGAAGGCCGCCTGTGGTCGCCTGAAATTGTTGTGCCGCTGAAAGAAATCGTCGACCGCATCAGCCGCGTTTTGCCGCTGGTGGATTTGGCGCCGCGAGAAGCCAGCGAAACAGCGCGGCGCTATTCCTTCGCCGACGGCATAGGCGAGATCGGCATCATCGCGCCCGTCACCCAGGCCTTTTGCGGAGCGTGCAGCCGGGTGCGGCTTACCTCGGACGGCAAGATCCGCACCTGCCTCTTTTCGCAGGTGGAGCACGACCTATACGGACGATTCCGCGCAGGAGCCAGCGAGGCGGAACTCCACGATTACATTTTCCGTACCGTTGAAGGGAAAGAAGCTCGCCATCACATTGGCGAGCCGGGGTTCATGAAGCCTTCGCGATCAATGGTGCACATCGGTGGTTGATCGGTGTGCCGCTGCAGTTAATGTTGGATTCGCGCCTTGTGTCTCTGAAATCGGGAGTGAGGTTCTCGATTTCGCGAGAGATCGCCGTATGACAGAATGCCCAGAGAGAATCAAGGCTCGCAGATGACCGACAACACTGAAAATCGAATGGCCCTCGCGGATCTGCTGGTCTTTCACCAGTTGACGCGATCCCTCACGTCGAGCTTTGAACTCGACGCAATTCTGCGTACCATCCTCGAGCAAATGGAGCGAATCATCGAAGCGGAGTTGTGGACGCTGCTGATGCTGGACGAAGCGACACAGGAACTCTACTACGCGATTGCTGCCGGAGGGGAGCAGGCAGCTCTCCGTGACTTGCGCGTAAAGGTGGGCGAAGGCGTGGCCGGCTGGGTGGCGCAACACGGCGAGACGCTGATTGTTCCTGAGGCAGAGCATGATTCTCGCATCGGAAATGAGTTCGCGGCTAAACCGCGCGAAGGTGCGCTCGGTAATTGCGATGCCGCTGCGGGGGCGCAAAGGCACGCATGGCGTGATTGAAATTCTCAACCCGCGCTCTGACCAGATGACCGACTACACGATCGCGTTTCTCCACATTCTGGCCGACCATGCGGCCATCGCAATCGAGAATGCGCGCGACGTAAATAGCATCCAGCAGTTGAGTATTACCGACGACTGCACCGGCCTATTTAATGCGCGCCACCTTTACGACGTGCTGGGGCGGGAATTGGAGCGCGGCAGAAAAACGGGACGGCCGGTGAGCCTGGCATTTCTCGATCTGGACAAGTTCAAACTCGTGAACGACGAACACGGCCACCTGGTGGGCAGCCAGCTGCTGGCTTTCACCGGCCGGCGGCTGCAGGAGTTGAGTTCGGGGCGGCCAAAGGACGTCTGTTTTCGTTACGGCGGCGACGAGTTTGTCATCCTGATGCCGGAGACAGGCCGTGAGGCAGCGCTGGCTCAGGCAACGTTTCTGCTTCGCGCCCTGAAGCAGACCGTTTTCCCGATCCTGAGCGGGCTTTACCTGAGCGTGAGTGCGAGCATGGGCGTAGCAACCGCACCGGCCGACGGCGAGTCGCTGCACGCCATCATCGGCGCTGCCGATGCACGGATGTACACCGTGAAGACTAATGGACGCGGTCAGGTGCGCGGCGCGTAGACTTTTGACGAACGGCATCCGGAGAAACTATTCCTCTTCGCCCAGATGTTTTTCGGTAATCTGGTCGCCGGCGAGTCTCTCCAACTGATTCCGCCAATCCAACGACTCGACAAACGCTTTCGACTCGCGCCAGTTGGGCTCGACGATGACATGCAGTTCCAGATAAACGCGCGTCCCGAGCAGCGATTCAATCTGCCTCCGCGCGCCGGTGCCGATTTCCTTCAGCTTCGCGCCGCCCTTGCCAATCAAAATCGCCTTCTGCCCGTCGCGCTCGCAATAGATGGCAGCTGCAATCCGCGTCAGCGGAGCGCGCGCGGGAACAGCGCCTTTTTTGCGCGGCACAAACGGCGCAGGCTCCTCGAACTGCTCAATCACCACCGCTGAGGCGTACGGAACTTCTTCGCCCGTCTCTACCAGAATGCTCTCGCGAATCAACTCCGCCACCATAAAGCGCTGCGGCTGATCGGTGTACTGATCCTTCGGATAGTAGCGCTCGCCCACGGGAAGCGCATCGACGATCTTGCGCACCAGAATATCGAGACCGTCGCGCTTTCGTGCGCTCACCGGAATGATCTGCGCGAAGTTGAATTGCCTGGTCAGCGTGTCGATGAGCGGCAGCAGATGGTCTTTCGGAACGAGATCGATCTTGGTCAGCACCAGAAAGACCGGACAGTCGAGCTTGCGAATCAATCCAAACAAAAACTCGTCCTCGCTAGCCCAATTCGTGCGCTCGCGCTTGGGAGCCGTGGTTGCAGCTGCCGGATGATCTACCGGGGAATGGTAGGTCGGCGCTTCAGCCTCGACACTCATGTCGGCAGAATCATCGGGGGCTTTAGCCCCTGAGGCATGCTCATCGTCAACGCTGGCCGCCAGATCAACTTCCGGCACAACAGCCTCCTCCAACTGCACCCGCCGCGTGGCGTCCATCAGCACCAGCACCACGTCGCGCGTCTCCAGCGCTTCGTAGACCTCCTGCAACATGCGACGGTCAAGATGGGAGCCGGGCTTGTGCACACCGGGCGTATCGACGAAAACGATCTGCGCCGCCTGATGTACACCTTTACGTGCGGGCACCTCCACCACCCCGGCGATGCGGTTGCGCGTGGTCTGCGGTTTGGCCGAGACGATCGCCACTTTTTCGCCGATCAAGGCGTTCAGCAGCGTGCTTTTTCCGGCGTTCGGCCGGCCCAGAATTGCAACAAATCCAGATTTCAAAGGGGGCGAACTCCTGATGTACAGTCGCGGTTGAGTGTATGAGCCTCCCACCCATTCCGCAAAAAGCGCGGAATGGATAGGGCACACAATAAGCTCTTAAGGGTTATGTCATACCCCGAATCTCTATTATCGCGGATTGCCGCCTTCAGCGTTGCTATCATTTGCCATGATCCACAAAGGCACAACCAGGCGCCTCATCCTGCACCCGCTGGAGATTGCCGATGCCGAGCAAATTCAGCAACTCTTTCCGCACTGGGAAATTGTGAAGTTCCTGATGAATCGCGTTCCGTGGCCCTATCCCGAGGACGGTGCGCTGCAGTTCATACGAGACACCGCCATCCCTCAAGAAGAGCGCGGCGAAGCCTGGCACTGGACCCTCCGCCTGCGCACCGAGCCCGCGCAAATCATCGGCGTTATCAACCTGGTCAAGGATGAAACCAATCGCGGATTCTGGCTGGCGCCTCCATGGCAGGGTCAAGGTTTAATGAGCGAAGCCGCCGCGTGGGTCAACGACTATTGGTTCGATACGCTCGGTTTCCCGGTTCTCCGGGTAGCCAAAGCCATCGCCAACACCGCATCAAGGCGAATATCTGAGAAGCAGGGCATGCGCCTGGTGGGAGTGGAAGATCGAGATTATGTCTCTGGCCGGCTTCCCTCGGAACGATGGGAAATCACCGCCGATGAATGGCGTCATATTAGGAATCGTGGCCTGCGGCGGGGCTAGGCCTTGGCTCCTCGAAATCCAAATCTATTCTTCTTGACAGGATCGGACACTGGCGACAAAATTGGGCAATGTCAAACCAACTTCAACATTTTTCGGGAGCAGACCTGCGTTTGGACGCCGAAAGGGCCCGTCGTACGTTGAAGTTCTTCTTTCCCAATACCGATATTGACCATATAAATATCACCGACGACGACCGCTCATTCGCACAGGCGCTCCTCATTGAGGCCATCGATGCTTCGGCTCAGATGGGATATGTGAAGGTTATTTTCGATCATTGGCAGAAGCCGCCAACCGGATTCGACTACATCAAGGATCTGGTAAAAGACCTCGTAAAATACGGTGCCGTCTCTTGGTTTCAACACTTGCGTGGGAAGGACTTTAACGATCCGAAAATCTACGTATCGGTACTTTCGGATATTCAGTATCAATGGGCCTCCGTGTGGCGCACTCGGTTGCTGACCGACCAACTCGATTATTAGAAAGCCTGCCAGGGTTTTCGGTCTACCAACCTGACATCGTCAAATTTTCTCCCCGGCCATTTCGGCCGCCGCCCCCGGTTGCCCGGTCGGCGGAAACACACGCAGCCGCTCGACACGGCGGTCGGTCGAGGCAACCACCTCCATGCGCAACCCTATCGGTTCCAGCAATACCACCTCGCCAGAGAGCGGAATGCGGCCCTCGATCTCGCTCACCAGGCCGCCCAGCGTTGTAGCTTCATACGCAGCGTCCAAATCGCTCAGGCCATCCGATTCGCCGAAAAGATCGGCCAGTTGATCCACGGGAAAATTGCCAGGAACTACCCAGACACCGCCCGGCTCGCGCTGCGGCTCTTCGATCGGCAACTCAACCTCGTGCTCGTCGCGGATGTTGCCGACGATCTGCTCCAGCAAATCCTCAATGGTGACGAGGCCCGCGACGCCGCCGTATTCGTCGATCACGATGCGCATGTGCTGCTTCTCGCGCTGCATTTCGCGCAGCAGCTCATAGCCGCGCTTGGTTTCAGGCACAAAAACAGCCGGCCGCTGCATGCTGGCCACCGTGCGTGTGCGCGCTTCTTCATCGGTTATTTGCAACAGGTCGTGCGCAAAGGCAATGCCGGTCACGTTATCCAGCGATCCGGAATACACAGGAACGCGGGAGAAGTTGTGTTCGCGCAGTTGATTCAGAAATTCTTCAAGCGTAATCGAATCGGACACCGCAAAAACCGCGGGGCGCGGAGTCATGACTTCGCGGACCAGCTTGTCTCCAAATTCAACGGCGGAGCGGACCAGGTCGCGATCGCTCTCTTCGAGAATTCCCTCTTCTTCGCCGGCCTCGAGCAGCGCCTCGACATCGACGGCGGCCTCTTCTTCCGCGGTTACCGGCTCCTCAGCCAGCTCGGCAACGGAGAAAAAGAAGCGCACAAAAACAGTGATGGGCGTTATGAGCCACAACAGCAAACGGATGGGCCAGACGAGTTTCCCGGCCCAGCGGCCGCGGGTGCGATTGAATAGCAGCGAAGGCAAGAGCTGGTTGCAGAAGATCACCACCAGCACCACGCCGAGCACCGCCTGCGCAATCTCAGGGTAAGTAGGCCTCGCCGCATGAGGAGCACGATCGAAGAGAACCGCGCCAAACTCCAGCGCGATGATGCCCAGCGCCAGTTGCTGCAGCACCGCGGCGGATATGGCCGCATGTTCGCGGCTCAAGCCGAGTTGCGGCTCGACAAGCTCCTCCCATGCGTCGAGATTCTCCTCGATCTCATGCGTAAGAATCTTGCCGAACTCCGCGTAGACGCGGCTGATGTATGAAGCCAGCGTCTCAACCAGGGCCAGCAGCAGAACCATCACAATGGCAAGCGTGCTCATGGGTGTTTGGCCTTCCCAGGACGAAGGGTACGGGCTTCAGCCCGTACGTCGGGTGCCACAGACATGTCGTGGGCTTTAGCCCCTGAGGCATGCTTCTCGGAAAACTTCCTCGCGCCCTGCTTACGCGCACCTGCCCGCTCAATCAACCCCTGCGGCAATCGCAGCCGGCCGCGCAGCAGCCGCTCCCGCCGCGCCATCCTTCCATCGTCGGCCTCGTGATCGTACCCGGCCAAATGCAACAGTCCGTGCAAAATCAGCACCTTGATTTCCGTCGCGAGCGAGTGCCCCTGCTCCGCAGCCTGACCCATCGCAGTGGTCACGCTGATTGCCACGTCGCCGGCGATTCCTTCCGCGCCCGGACCCTGCGCAGGAAAAGACAGCACATCGGTTGATTTATTTTTGCCGCGAAATTGCCGATTGAGCCTGGCGATTGCCGCATCGGTGGTCAGCAGCACAGTCACTTGCCCCTTCAACCGCACGGCTTGCTGCGCCTTTGAAAGAAAGCTGGCAAGCGTGCGCGCCGATGGGATACGAATTTCTGTTTTTGAAATTGGAACTCCGGACGCAGCCTTCCGCTTCGCCGAAGTTGCCCTGGGCGCGGGGTCACCATCGGGGTCCCCATGGACAGGTCTTCGTCCATGGGGTGATTCGGGGTCAATATCTGGGTCGAGGAGGATCATCATGCTCAGGGCTCCGCCGCAGCGAACTGCCCCGATTCATATTCAATTCTACGTGAGCCGCAAGGTCATTGCGGTTTTGCCAACTGCTGACCCTGAGTCTGCTTCCCTTCCTGACGTGTTTCCGGACCAGCGTCGATGGCCTCGCCCATGGCCAGCGGCAGCTCCCGCTGCGTGGGCTTGGCCGATTCGTAGGCGCGTACGATCCGCTGGACAAGGGCATGGCGCACCACATCGCCATCCTCGAAATGGCAGAATTGAATGCCCTCGACCCCATCGAGAATATTGATGGCGTCAAGCAGGCCGGACTTGCGCGGGTTGGGCAAATCGATCTGCGTGATGTCGCCGGTGATCACCGCCTTCGAGTTGGCGCCCATGCGCGTCAAAAACATCTTCATCTGCTCGATGGTCGTGTTCTGCGCCTCGTCCATGATGATGAACGCGTCGTTGAGCGTGCGCCCGCGCATGAAAGCAAGCGGCGCAACCTCGATGACGTTCTTCTCCAGCATCTTGTCGACCTTCTCCGGATCGAGCAGATCGTAGAGCGCGTCGTAAAGTGGCCGCAGATACGGATCGACTTTTTCCTGAAGCGATCCGGGCAAAAAGCCTAGCTTCTCGCCGGCCTCAACCGCTGGCCGCACCAGCACGATGCGGCTGACTTTCTTCGCATTGATTGCGGCCACAGCCATCGCCACTGCCAGATAAGTCTTGCCCGTTCCCGCCGGCCCCACGCCGAAGACCATATCGTTCTGCTCGATGGCCTCGACATATTTACGCTGATTGATCGAGCGCGGCTGCACCGTCCGCTTCACGCCCGCCGAGCGCTGCTTGCCGCTGTCGGCCAGCGACCGCAGCGTAGTCGCCGCATCGGCCACCACCAGCCGCAGCATTCCATTTAGTTCCCCATTGTGCGGATTCACACCCTGTTTTCGCAGCGCCTCGAAGTCCTGGAAGATGCGCTGAACCCGCGCCACGCCCTCTTCCGGTCCCTCCACATGCACGGCATCCGAGCGAAGATCGATCCTGACGCCGAGCTTGTCTTCCATCAGCCTGAGGTTTTCATCGCGAGTCCCGAACAGGGGCTCAAGGTTGGGCGTGATCTCCAGAGCGATCTTCAAAGGAATGGGCGGCCTCCAAAATGGCATTGTGATGATGAGATGAACCGATTACGGCTCTTGGCGGCCGAAACCGGCGGGACGATGGGGAGAATAATCACATTCTGCGGGGCTCCCATAGCTACCGCGCAATTGAATAGAGTCGAGTTCGAGCACGCGGGATGCCCGCGATGGGTAAGCGAGCGACTGGCTTTTGAAGAAATCCGAGGGGCGCAAGGCAGGGACAAGCCAAAGCTCTGGGCTACCTGGCGGGAACGCGGGATGGCGTTGGCAACCAAATCGGGTATCTGCGCTTGAGAGTAGCGCTAACCGCGAAATGAGTCAATGCATCGCACGATTAATTTTGTTACGGATTGTGCCTTTGAGGATACCGGCGAGGTGTTGGCGCGCATAGCAGATTGACCGGCAAACCAATTTCCCGTAGACTAAGAAATTGCGAGGGATGCGGTTTGACAAGCATTCTGTGCCGCATCTCAACCTGAGACAAGGAAGTTCAATGGCAAACCATGTATCGGCGCTGAAGCGCGCCCGCCAGACCGTAACCCGGACCGAAGTGAACCGCGCCAACCGCAGCCGCGTGCGCACCAGCCTGCGGGCTCTGCGCGAGGCTCTCGTCAAGGGCGATGTCAAGGCCGCCCAGGCGCAGTATCGCGAGACCGTCTCCACCCTCGACAAGAGCGTGCAGAAGGGCATCCTCCACGCACAACACCGTCTCCCGCTACAAGAGCCGCCTGAACGCGCGCCTGAAGGCCCTGGCGACCGCCAAGGCGTAGTTTCTAGAGACCGGCAACGCAATTCAATAGCTGCCTGCAAATCGATTTCATCAACGGCCGGAGCAATCCGGCCGTTTCTATTTTGGGGGCAGAAATATTGTCCGCGCAGGCTCAGGGCACTGGATCGACGGTTCCCATCGGCACGCTTGATCGGCACGAAGCAATGCGTCGCAGGCTCATCCATCCGCCCTTGGCGATTCCATATTTCCGCACCGCCTCGACGGCATATCTGGAGCAGGTGGGCGTGTAGCGGCAGCGAATATATCGGCCGGTCAGGGGATGAAGGTAGCGATGATAGCCGTCAACTGAGGCGGCAAACAGGCGAACGCTGACCTGGCTTTGGGGTGGGCGTACCGCGTCCGCCCCAAAGAGAATGGCCAACAGCAGCATCGCCGCCAGCCAGGGCTCCGGCCTTAGGAGCCGAATCCGCAATGTGGACATTTCACGCTGGCCTGCAGACGCTGGTTGCCACAGTTGGGGCACGGAACCAGGTTCCCTTGCGGCCGGGCAAGCAAATAGATCACCAGGCCGAGAAGATTGAGGAAGAAGACAAGCAGCATCCAGAGAATCGCGCTGTCCATGCCACGAGCCTTCGCGTCGCGTGCTACCCACACCAGCAAAGCGACACTCAATGCCAGAAAAACGATGGGGATGAAGAAGAAGGTGCCGCAGCATGCACAGCCCGCTAAAGGATTCCCCGAGTTGTTTTGTGCCATGCCCGCAATCGGGGCGAACAACACAAGAATAAAAGGCAATCGAAATAGCCTGATCGAAAAGCGCATTGGTCTCTGACTTTCCAGGGGATTGGGAACTCATCCTATGGATTCTTAGGTAGGAAGTCAACAGGAAAGCTTTGCGGCGTGCGGTTTACAAAAGCTCGAAGATTCCCGCCGCGCCCATTCCTCCGCCGACGCACATCGTCACCATGCCGTAGCGAACTTGCCTCTGACGCATCTCGCTGAGCAGCGTCGCGGTGAGCTTTGCGCCTGTGCAGCCCAGCGGATGGCCGAGAGCGATAGCGCCACCGTTGACGTTGATTCGCTCGGCATCGAGCCCCAGCACGCGGATGATGGCCAGCACCTGCGATGCAAAAGCTTCGTTGAGTTCGATCAAGCCGATTTCGTCCAGCGTCAGCCCGGCTCTCTTCAGCACTTTGGGAATAGCGGTGATGGGCCCGATGCCCATCTCCTCCGGCAGGCAGCCGGTTACTGCGTAGGCCACGAGCCGCGCCGAGCGGCGGAATTCCAAGCTCCCGCGCACGGTCGGCGTCCATGAGGACCACGGCAGCCGCTCCATCGGAGGTCTGCGAAGAGTTGCCTGCGGTCACTGTGCCCTGGGCGTGAAAGGCTGGCTTGAGTTTGGCCAGCGCCTCCGCTGATGTGTCGGCGCCGCGGCCCTTCATCGGCGGAAAAAATCTGCTCCGTGACAACGGTCTTCCCGGCCTTCGTTCCCGGCACGGCAGTAGTGACAGTCACTGGAATCAATTCATCGTTGAATCGCCCGGCAGCTTGCGCGGCCAGGGCTTTCTGGTGGCTGGCCAGCGCGAAGGCGTCCTGATCTTCGCGCGAGACGCTGTAGTGGCGGGCGACGCGCTCGGCGGTCAGTCCCATGGTCAGCAGCGACGCCGGATAATGCTCGGCCAGTATACGGATTGGGGCTGGGTTTGAGGCCGCCGAATGGAAGCAGGCTCATCGATTCCGCTCCGCCCGCTATCACGACACGATCACCGCCGGAGCGAATCCGCTGATCGGCCAGCGCAATGGCTTCAAGGCCCGAGGAACAGAGCCGGTTGACGGTGACGCCGGGAACTTCAACCGGCAAGCCGCGCGCGCAACACGGCCCAGCGCGCAATATCCCAGCCCTGCTCGCCCTCCGGCTGAGCGCAGCCAAGAATCACGTCTTCGATTTCGACTTTGTCGAGCGCCGGTATCCTCGCTAGAGCCGCGTTCACGACCAGCGCTGCCAAATCGTCCGGACGCGTGGTGGAAAGTGCGCCTTTAGGGGCGCGGCCAACAGGTGTGCGAACGGCGCTGACGAGGACGGCTTCCGGCATGAGAGGTGCTCCTTAAGATGACAAGCCTAATGCAAGATGAGAAGCCTAATTCGGCAAATCTGACAAGCGTCCAGGCGCTCTTCACGTAGAAGTGATAGATGGTGCGTTGGTCGACGACGGAATCGGCCAGCGCGTCATGATCGATCAGCGGCGGCCGATGCTCCATGCCCGACTGAGCCTGATGGATCTGCTGCGGAGATGCGGAATCGATGCCCCAGTTGAAGGCGAGAATGCCGCTCGCATCGTGCATTTGCAAACGCACGGTTTCCGAGCGATGAAGCCAGCACCACGAACTGCGCAGGTGTATCGCTAAAGAAGACAAGCAGCGAGACGGTTCCCTGCGCCGAACACAGCACCGCCCAGTCTGAAGAGCCGGCTCGCTCCAGGCTGGCGTGAACCACATTTTCCGGACGATGCGCTTCGTACGTTTGCGGAATCAGGCAGCCGCGCCGGTTCAGAAAGCCCACGACCGTTGCCGGAAGCTCAGGATAGGAACTGACGGGCAGATGGCGGATCAAGTAAGAAGTCGAGCGGCCAGCCTGACGACGATTTGACCGGATTCGGTGAGCTGGGCGGGAGGCGGCTGTTGGGCCGGTATAAAAGCGCACGTGCAGAAGAATGCGCCGAACATCCACCCCGCCATTTTAGGAACAGCATGAACCATGGGAATCTCTCAAGAGCAATCAATACCCAGTTGAACCAGTACCGCAGCCTCAACCATGTCCATATCTTCTTTGCTGAGAGTTCCGAGTTTCTTGCCGAATCTCTGCTTACTCGCCGTAGTCAGCTGATCCGCCATTGCTTTCCGCTTCTCGCTGTTCAAGCTTACGAATGCCTCTCCAGGAAAGAGCCGATCTGTATTTGAGGTGATCGGTACTACCTGCGCGCGGTTTAATACCGAGTTAGCCAGATTGTTTGACAGGACAATCGCCGGCCGGGTTTTCCGAGTCTCCCCACCAACGCTGGGATCGAATTTGACCCAGTAGACCTCACCCCGCTCAATAGGCATCACCGATCAATCCTTCCACCCACTCTTCAGCTTCCGATTCTCGTTCCCTGTCGGCAGCCATTTGACGATAGCCTTCTAACAATTTAGCCTCTCGCGACCCGTTAAGCTCGCCGACCTTTTCCTCAATTGCGTCGGCGATCTCATCCGGAACGATGAACCAGACAGGATGTGCATTCGCCAAAGGCACGCCCTTCTTGCTCTCCTTTTCATCTCCGTTCCAGCGGATGCCGATGCGCTCTTGACTGTCGTATGTAAGGCGCGCAACCGACCAACTGTAATCGACAGGGCCGCAGTCAAACAGAACCCTAACATCGCTAACCTTGTTTTTCGGGGAAATCACGGTTTTCGGATCGATGTACATGGTGAACAATAACTCCTCTCCAAGAATGGTTCCACATGTACGTACGTATGTCAATTCCGCAGCGGCTTGCCAGTCTTCAGGGTAAAGGCAATCCGCTCCTGCGTCTTCCGTTCGCCGGCGAGCGAGAGAAACGCCTCCCGCTCCAGGTCAAGCAAGTACTGCTCACTCAGGGGAGTGCCCGCCGTTACCCTGCCGCCGGCCAAAATGTATGCGGCCCAGCGGGCAATTTTCTGATCGTGTTCGGAGGCGTAGCCGGCTTCGCCCATCAAGAAAATGCCGGTTTCAAGCGCGGCCAGGGCGGACGCGCCGGGAGCAGGAATCTGCATTCTCGGCTGCGGCGCGGCGTAGCCGGCCTGGGCTAATGTTGCCGCTTGCGCCTTTGCGTCGAGCAAGAGCCGCTCGCGATTCATGGTGATGCGGTCGGCCGCAGTCAGAAGCCCAAGCGAACGCGCCTCGGCGGCTGACGTGGAGACCTTGGCCAGCGCGATGGTTTCAAACGTTCTTTTCAGCGCCGTGGCCATCTCGGCCGATTGGGCAAAGCGCGACGGCGGATCGCGGGGGTCTGGAGGAGCCATGGCGACGGCCTGGTCCACGGCTCGCAGCAGCATTTCTTTGGTCCCGCCGCCGGCTGGAATCAGACCCACGCCGGCCTCGACCAAGCCGATGTAAGTCTCCGCGTGGGGCTGCCGGCGCGCGGCGTGCAGGCAAATCTCCGCGCCCCCGCCCAGCGTAAGCCCAAATGGTGCAACCACCACCGGGCGCGGGCAGAACTTGATGGATGCGGTCATCTGCTGGAAGCCGTGGATCACGGCCGCCAGCTCGTCCCACTCGCCCTCTTGCGCGGCCAGCAGCAATTGCATCAGGTTGGCGCCCACGCTGAAGTTTTCGCGGTCGCTCGCAATGACGAAACCGGCAAAATCGCGCACCGCATCGGAGGCAGGATTGAGCGACCGAGGAGATCATCGACAACACATCGCCGCCAATGGCGTTCTTGAGCGAGTGCAGCTCAATGCAGCCGATGCCGTCGCCCAGATCGACCAGCGAAGCGCCGGGATTGGCACGGACCACGCCATGCGACCGCCGGAAATCCGCGATGCGCGCGTGGCCGGGCTGTTTTGGAATCGGCTCCCACGTTCTCGCGATTGGGTTGTAGCAATGCGGACCGTCGGTCGAGTACCATGAGACAGGCGCGGGCTCAGGGCACGAGTTCATAAGACCTTCAACGGCGCGGGCTCACAGGCAGATTCAACGCCTTCATGCGCGCGACAGTTTCTCGAACGCCGGCCGCATCCCACATCTCAAATGGCCCAAGCTCCCAGTTGAAGCCGGCGCGCATGGCGGCATCGATTGAGGGCGCGTCCGCAGCGACCTCGCCGATTCTTTCGGCGGCAAAGTTCCAAAGCGAGGCTAGAAACGGCCACAAGAAAGCCGCGGCTTTGTCTTTGGCCGGGTCGTTCGCCAAAAGCAAGCGCAGCCGCTCCGGCAACGAGGCTGCATTTTTTGCCATTTCGAGCGCGGGCAGATGTAGGCTTGGCAGACGGACGATATTCGAAAGTCGCGAGATCAAGCACCAGGCGGACTTCTTTGCCGTCTGAATTATTCTCCTGGGCGCCGCGGCTCTTCTTGTAGAAGCCCTGGCCCGCCTTGTCGCCGATCCATCCGCGTTTCACAATCTCATCCAAGCACCGCAGAGAAGCTTCCCTGCGGCACGCCCTCCGGAAAGTTCGCTGCCACATGGGCCAGAATGTCGATGCCCACCATGTCGCCAAGCGAAACGTTCCGGTGCGCGGCCAGCCGATGGCCGTGCCGGTCAGCGCATCAACTTCTTCAACGGTCAGCCCCTGCTCCAGCATCAGATTCGCGGCGCGTAAACATCACCGAGACACCGATGCGGTTGGCGATGAAGTTCGGCGTGTCGTTCGCGAAGACCACCTGCTTGCCCAGATGTACGGTCGGCAAACGCGGCAAAGGCGGCCACCACGCCTGCATCGCTCTCGGCAGTGGGAATGACTTCAAGCAGCCGCATATAGCGCGGCGGATTGAAGAAATGCGTGCCGAAGAAACGCTCCCGATGCGCAGCGAGCTCCAGCCGCAATCTGCTTCACCGGCAAGCCGGAGGTGTTGGTGGTCAGGACAGCATTCGGCGCAAGATGCGGCACAACGCGTGCCAGCAGAGCCGTCTTGATGGCCAGGTTCTCGGCAACAGCCTCAATCACCCAATCGCATTGAGCCAGCTTCGGCAGATCGTCATCGAAGTTGCCGGGCGTAACGAGCGCGGCCTGCGACGGCTCATAGAATGCCGCCGGCTTGGCCTTGCTCAGAGCTTCAATCGCGGCGATGGCAAGCCTGTTTCGCCCAGCCTTCTCGCATCGTCCCCTGCCGGAACCATGTCCAGCAGCAGCACGGGGATTCCCGCGTTGGCCAGGTGCGCGGCAATGCGCGAGCCCATCGTTCCCGCGCCCAGCACGGCGGCGCGGCGAACCAGCAACGGCTGTGGGGCGAAACTCAAAGCCGAAGCTTGAGAAGAAGTTGGGGCCGAGGGGTTGGTGCTCATTCGGGCTCTCCCTGCGCAGGTTGAATGGAGAATCCAATCACCACACGGAATCCATCGCAGCATACGGAACTGCGCGGGGCGGGGTCAAGGAGAGCGAATTCAAACACACGACAGGCCGGTGTTAAAACTTCTTGCGCAGATGTTCAAACAACACATACCCGATCAGAGCGGAGATCATGGCAATTGCGAAATTGGTGGCAGTAAAAATATCATGGAGCGCAAACGCCAGGGTCTTTCCGCGTTCATTGGATGCGGTGAATTCTCCCATTAATAAATTTGAATAAAAGAGAAAAACAATGAACACGACTTCGATGACGGCGCGCCAAAGCGGCGTGTAGCTACGACGATTTGTCGAGGTAGACGGCATGCAGTTCTATAGTAACAAGAGGCGAATTGCGTCCATCATGCAATCGACAAAGCGACCAAAGACACGACCAGGAGTCTAAAGGCCCACCGGCACCAGGATGCTCACTTGCCAGCGGAACGCCAACTTCGGGCCGCCGGTTTGACTCCAGTGGTTGAGAGAAATAGGTTTGTAGAGTACACGTGGCGCGACTCGGCGCCACTTGAACAAGGAGACTGGATGCAAAGCAGGACATTTTCCTGGTTTTGGAAGACTTCGCTGGCCTTACTGCCGACGGCGATTTTCTTCGCCGGAGCGCAGGCTCAAGACTTGAAGAGCTTTGAGCAGAAGATCACCACCAAGGTGCTGCCTAACGGCCTCACCATCATCATCTGCGAGCGGCCGGATGCGCCGGTCTTCAGCTATTCCACATTCGTCGACGCCGGGGACGTGAACGACCCCTCGGGCGAAAGCGGCCTGGCGCACATGTTCGAGCACCTGGCCTTCAAGGGAACCAGCCAGATCGGCACCAAGGATTACGCTGCCGAAAAGGTTGCGCTCGCCAAAGTGGAAGAGGCCAACAACGCTTACGAGGCTGAATACCTGAAGCCCGTCGGCCGCGATCCGCAGAAGCTGGTCGCGTTGAAGAAGGTCTTTTCTGAGGCTCAGGCCGAGGCGCACAAATTCGTGATCCCCAACCAGTTCACCGATGTAGCCGAGCGCAACGGAGCTGAGGGGCTAAACGCGGAAACCGGCCTCGACAATACGATGTTTTTCTGGTCGATGCCCGAGAACCGGCTTGAATTGTGGGCCTGGCTTGAGAGCAGCCGTTTGGCCGACACGGTGCCGCGCGAGTTCTATAAGGAGCGCGACGTGGTGATTGAAGAGCGGCGGATGCGCACCGACTCCAACCCTCAAGGCCGGCTTGAAGAGCAATTCCTGGCCACTGCTTACGTCGCGCACAACTATGGCCGCAGCGGCATTGGCTGGCCCAGCGAAGTGAGCCAGATCAACGCCACCGAGGCCATGGAGTTCCACAAGAAATATTACGTAGGCGCGAACATCGTGGTGTCTGTGGTGGGTGACGTGAAGGCGTCGGAAGCGATGCCGATGCTGGAGAAGTATTTCAGCCGCGTTCCCGGCGGGCCCAAGCCGGAGGAGATGACCACCGTCGAGCCCAAGCAATTTGCCGAGAAGACTGTTGTGATCAAGCGATCCCAGCCAGCCAATCTACTTTGAGGGCTATCACCGGCCGGACTACCACGATCCCGATGACGCGGTCTATGACGCCATCAGCGACATCATGTCCAACGGCCGCGTCTCGCGGCTTTATCGCAGCCTGGTCCGCGATCAGCAGATTGCCGCCGGAGCCGAGGGAGCCAGCCCGTATCCCGGCGACAAGTACCCGTCGCTGTTCATCTTTATTGCGGCTCCCCTGCCGGGCCACACGCCGCAGGAGATGCGCGATGCAATCCATAAAGAGATTGAGAAGCTGAAGACCACCGACGTCACCGACGAAGAGCTGGCCATGTACAAGACACGCACGCGCGCCGACTTGCTTCGCGGCCTGGCGGACAATCAAGGGCTTGCCAACGACCTGGCCGAGTACCAGACTCGCTATGGCGACTGGCGTGAACTGTTCCTGCAGCTTGACAAGGTGGACAAGGTGACCAAGGCCGACATTCGCCGCGTGGCCAACAAGATATTTATTGAAAGCAACCGCACCGAAGCATGGACGGAAACAGCGGCGCCTTCCGCCACTCCAGCCACAGCTCCTCAGAAAGACGGAGGTGCGCAATGAGCAAGCTCTCTTTGAATTGCCTCGTCAAAATCGCGGTCGCATTTGTGGTCTCCGCGGCTTTGGCTGCGCCGATCTCGCTCCGCGCTCAGCAAGAAAAGCCCTGGGAGAAAATTCCCGTCCCCAAGCTGCACGAGTTCAACCCTCACCAGCCGATACGCATCGAGCTCAAGAACGGAATCGTCCTGTTTTTGCAGGAGGATCATGAGCTTCCTTTCGTTTCCGGGTCGGTGCTCATTCCCGGCGGCTCGCGCGATGTTCCACCCGCCAAGGCGGGCTTGATCAGCCTTTACGGGCAGGCATGGCGCACCAGCGGAACGGCCAAGATCGACGGCGATGCACTGGACGATCTGCTCGAAGCCAAGGCCGCGCACATTGAAACCGAAGGCGACGAAGACTCAACTGCTGTGTCTTGGGATTCGCTAAAGGGCGATGCGGACCAGGTCTTCGCGCTGGCAATGGACCTTCTTCTGCATCCGAAATTCAATGCGGAAAAGCTGCAATTGGCGCAGCAACAGGATGCAACCGGGATCGTCCGGCGCAACGACGAAGAGTCCGGCATTGCCGAGCGCGAGGGTGAGAAGCTGGTCTATGGCGTTAACAGCCCCTACACTCACCAACCCGAGCTGGCTACCATTGGCGCGGTCACTCTTGACGACTTGAAGGAATGGCACGACCGGACTGTCGGCGGAAAGATGGGCGGCGGAAGACTCATTGTAGGCGTCAGCGGCGACTTCGATCCCGCGGTCATGGAAGGCAAGCTGCGCGCGGCTTTCGAAGGATTCCCACCTGCGAAGGCAGAGCCGGCCCGCCACGATGTCTTTGCCGGACCCAAATCCGGCGTTTACTTCATCGACAAGGAAGACGTAAACCAGTCCAACGTGGAGATTCTGGGCATCGGCATAGACCGTCACAATCCCGACGTCCCCGCCGTCGCGGTGATGAACCAGATCCTGGGCGGCGGCTTTGCCAGCAGGCTCTTCCAAAAAGTGCGCACGGAACTGGGCCTGGCCTATGCAGTGGGTGGCGGGATCTCATTCGCCTATGACCATCCGGGAACATTCGATGTGGAGGTGCTCACCAAGAGCGCAACCACTGTGGAGGCAACTAAGGCGGCTTTCACGGAAATTGAAAGCGTGGCTAGCAGACCCTTCACACAGGACGAACTAGACCGGGGCAAGGACAATCTTCTGAGCTCATTTCTCTTCCGCTACGACACCAGGGACAAGGTGTTAGCCGAGCGCGAGAGGCTCGAATTCTACGGCTATCCAGCGGACTATCTTGTTACCTACAAAGCAGCACTTGAAAAGGTGACGCTTGCCGATCTTGACCGGGTGGCAAAGAAGTACATTCATCCTGAAAACTATGCCGTGCTGGTTGTTGGCAACGGGCCGGAAATCAAGCCTGGGTTGGAGGAGTTGAAGATGGGGCCGGTGCAACCCATTGACATCACGATTCCGCAGCCGGGGCAACCAGCGGGGCCGCCGCCACCCGAAAAATAGCCATGAGCCAGAAGAAGGACACGGGTTCCCCATCCTTGCCATCCGCCGCGGCGGGATTTTGTGGCCCGGGTAGGACAGTACGAATTTCAAAGAAGGCCCATGCATGGGGAAGAACGAATTGGAATCGAGCACGAAACTCGCCGTAGTTATTATGGCCGCCGGCAAGGGAACCCGGCTTAAATCCCGCCGTCCCAAGGTACTGCATGAAATCGGGGGCAAGCCGCTGCTTAGCCACGTAATTGCGGCGGCCAGTCGGGTTGTCGATCCGGCGCATATTTACGTCGTCGTCGGCCACCAGGCGGAGCGGGTGAAAGCGGCAGTGACTGCCACCGGGGTCCATTTCGTCGATCAGGCTGACCCGCGCGGCACCGGTCATGCGATCCAGTGCGCGCGCGAGACCATAGCCGGCTTCGAGCACATACTGGTTCTCTCCGGCGATGTGCCGCTCATTCGTCCGGAAACGATCGAGCGGCTCTGGCAATTTCACCTTGCCGAGCACGCGGCGATGACTATTCTCACTGCCGCGCCCGATGATCCAACCGGCTACGGCCGGGTTCTGCGCAAATCGGCAGACTCGCCGGAGGTAACAGGGATTGTCGAGGAGAAAGCACTCACGGCCGAGCAGCGAAGCGCTCGTGAAATTAACTCCGGAATCTACGCATTCAAGACCGCGCCGCTTCTTGAGCACCTGGGCAAGCTCACCACCAGCAATGCCCATCAAGAGCTCTACCTCACGGATATGGCGGGCCTGCTTAGGGCAGCCGGTGAGCGTGTGGTCGCCTTCGAATTGACTGGAACCGGCCTAGGGCCGGCCGAGATCCTTGGTGCAAATACCATTGCCGAACTCGTCGCCCTCGATGCAACGCTGCGCCTTGCCACGGCCAATCGCCTGATGGCTGCGGGTGTCACCATTTTTCGCCCTGAAACCTGTGTAATCGACGCGGCCGTTGAAGTGGCCTCAGATACGGTGATTGAGCCTTTCGTTCAGTTGCTTGGCTCCACGCGCATCGGCGCTGAATGCCTGATACGCTCCTATTCAGTGGTGGAAAACTGCACGCTCGGCAACAACGTCTTGATTCGCCAAAGCTGCATCCTGGCTGAAAGCACGATCGAAGACGGAGCCAGGATCGGGCCCTTCGCGCACCTGCGTCCGGGCAGCAAAATCGGCCAGGATGCCCACGTGGGCAACTTTGTGGAGACTAAGAAAGCTTCGCTCGGCAAAGGCGCGAAGGCCAATCACTTGACCTACCTGGGCGACGCCGAGATCGGCGAAGGAAGCAACATTGGCGCTGGAGTGATTACCTGCAACTATGACGGCGTGAACAAGCACCCTACGCGAATCGGCAAGGGTGTATTCGTGGGCAGCGATTCGACGCTGGTCGCGCCGATCACTCTCGAAGATGGCGCCTATATCGGCGCCGGCTCCTGCATCACCAAGGACGTGCCGGCCGGAGCTTTGGCAGTGGCCAGGGCGCGCCAATTCACCAAGGAGGGCTGGGTTGCTGTCCGTCGCGCTCGCCAGGGTGCGAAGGAACAAAAGGCTCGGGAATAGAGCCTTCTCAGCGGCTCGTTCAGTAAGAAGAACGGGACAGGCGCTTTTCAAAAGCCACCGATTAAGGCTCCCCGTATCAGGGAATAGGCCACTCCTCGGAAATGTTATTGCAGTAGTAGTAATCAGAGCGTAGCTTTCCACTAGGGTGTCAGAGGATTGTCAACACAGACCACGGCGTTGATAAGAAAAGAGATGGCAGCCGGTTCGCTTTTGAATCCTGAGGCAAATTACCAGCCACTTTTTTGCTTCAGGAGAATCAACTTGCCTACTTCCGCATCCTATCAACGAGGATGAGGAGGGGACGTTGCCGAGGGTTAGCAGAGAAGGCCGGGTGTTGGATTGACTCATCGGGAAAACGGCGGGCACATTGGCTGCGTATCCTAGTCGGCTTGTCGCAAGGCAGTGATTTTGGGCCCATTCCCATCGTCTTTTTATCAGCCGGTCAAGGGCAAGCAATCGGAAGAAAGGGTCATGATCGGTTTTACAGAGCACGCCATCGAAGCCTGCCCTGTGATTGACGAGGATCATGGGAGGATTGGGACTTGGCTTTAAACCTGCCAGGACTTGGAACCTCGAAGTCATCAGCGGTTGCCCGCGCGGAGGCTGATTCCTCCTCGCCGGGGCGGCTACGCCGGTCAGCGCGAATTCTGGCCGTGGATGACGAACCGCATGTGCGGTCGATGATTGGCGCCACGCTTGAGCGCCAGGGATTCGACGTGCAGTTGGTTGCCAGCGGACGCGAAGCGATGGAGGTTCTGGAGCGCGGCGCCTTTGACCTGGTACTGACCGACATCGTCATGCAGGACGGCAACGGGATTGCTTTGCTGGACCGCATTCATGGGCAGCAGCCGCAACTGCCCGTGGTGATGGTCACGGCCATTCACGACATCAGCGTCGCGATCGACTCCATGCGCCGCGGAGCTTATGACTACTTGCTCAAGCCCTTCGAGCGGGAGCACCTGGTGAGCACGGTGAAGCGCGCTCTCGACCATCGCCAGGCCTTGCAGGATAGCCACAATTACCAGCAGAATCTCGAACAGGTTGTGACCGCGAGGACAGAAATGCTTCGCCAGGCCATGGAAAATCTGGAGCATTCCTACGACGTGACGCTGGAAGCGCTGGGCGACGCGCTCGATCTTAAGGACTCCGAAACTGAGGGTCATTCAAAGCGCGTGACCGCATACACAATCGCGTTGGCCAGGGCTATGGGCATCAGCCCTTCACAGATCAAAATCATCGCGCGCGGTGCTTTTTTGCACGACATCGGCAAGATGGCCATCCCAGACGACATCCTGCGCAAGCCAGGAAAGCTGACCGCGGAAGAGCAAGTCGTGATGCGCGAGCATTGTTCGCGCGGTTACCACATGCTGCGCAAGATCCCCTTCCTTTCCGAGGCGGCGGAGATTGTCTTCTCTCATCAGGAGCATTTCGACGGCAGCGGCTATCCAAGCGGGCTGGCCGGAGGGGAGATTCCCATCGGCTCGCGCATCTTCGCCATCGCAGACACGCTCGATGCCATCACCAGCGATCGGCCGTACCGCAAGGCGCGCAGCTTTGACACCGCGCGCGAAGAGATCCTGAGCCATTCCGGAACTCAATTCGATCCGAATGTCGTCGAGGTCTTTCTCAAGATTCCCAATGAACTTTGGCATGAGTTGCGCTCTGAGATCACAGGCCAGAACAAGAGATTCTCCTCCTTCGATATCGTTCAATCTTCCGGGCCGTCCGCAAACTGAGAAGTTTCGCCCGCTGCGACAACTGTGACGGGCAATTCGCATCTAATCCAGAAGTCCAGAAACAACTCTCAGGGACTACTCAGGCTGGAAAATTCATCCTTGGAGCCCACAAATGCCCGCACTCTCCGCCACAGAAATTACCTCTCAATTAACCAGGATTCCAACCTGGAAGGTCGAGAACGGCGAGCTGGTTCGCAACTTTAAGTTCGAAGATTTTCGCGGCTCGATGCGATTCGTAAACCAGGTTGCCGAATTGGCTGAAGCAGCCGGGCACCATCCGGACATCGACATACGCTACAACAAGGTGCGGCTGGGCCTGGTGACTCATGACGCCGGCGGGCTGACCGCCAAGGATTTCGACCTCGCTGCGAGGGTGGACAAGCTGGTCTGACGACGCGTCGGGCCGTCCGGTTGCTGCGGTCTACCACTGCGTGGCTAACAGACGCTCGGGAAATCCCAGCCCATTCACAACCACTCTGTCACCGGCTGGGCAATGAAGACACTCGATGTAGCCGAGGAATGGCGCTTCGGGAGCAATTAATTTCCTGCACATGGAGAGCGGCACCCGATGCACCCCGCAAATGGGAGAATCCGCGTCCGCCGCTTTGAAACATTCTTTTCCCATGCATTTCTCCTTGTTCAATCGAAGGTAATGCAATGGTTGCGAGAATGTATGTGATACAAGTCACAGGAACTGGTCCGCAATCACCGCCGAGGCCTTTCGGCTTCGAAAGTCGTCTCCGGCTAAAAAACGCTAGTCTGCGGAGTCATCCTCAGAAATCCCAAAATCTGGATTTATGGGCTTTTCCTCAGCTTGGCGCAGTCTCGTCAGGGTCTTTCGGTACCACCAAGCTGCTGCCAAGCCCCCGGCCAGAACTGAAGCGGCTGCTACGACCCCCAGCTTGACCCAGCTTGGAGGCGCGGGTTCTGAGGCGTTTGGGGTCGATGAATTCTCAGATTCCAAATAACTTGCCGCCTCTTCAGAGATTTCTGTCATTCTCAGTTGCCCTCGGCCAGACTATACAATCGGACGATTAATGTCGTGTGATTTAGATGCAGACAGAGCGAAGAAGATGAACTCTTGGGCTCAAAAAATAATTTCGATTTTTGTATTTGCTTTCTCCTCGAATCTATGGTAGCGTGTATATATTCCAGTGATGGAGGCGGCATCGTTGCCGTCGCCAGAGCTGGAAGTAAGTTGCGTCACTGGCCTCCCGGCACGAACAATAAACCGTTCGTGCCGCTTTTTTTGTCTTCAGGCAACGTGCACCAGCTCGTTCCCGATTCCTGCGTGTCCCGCATCACTTCAGGCCTGTTCCGGTTTCGGATTACAATCACCTGCAGAGAGAAGCCGCCATGAAAATATTCATCAAGCGCCGCTGGATTGTGGGCATGGCAGTATTCGCCCTCACCGCCGGCCAGCTATGCACAATGGTCGAACCCCGCCGACGACGTTCCCGCATATCACCCTTCCGCCCCATTGAAAGTCAGTGCGCTGCCGCCCATTATCTCAGGGGCCAAACTCACCGGCGAGCACTTCCGTTTATCCCTGGCAGAAGCACGTATATCAACAGGCAGCGCAGATTGGCAACGTGCTTTACCAGTTGCCTTGCAACTGCCGGTGCGACCGTGCGCTCGGCCATACCAGCTTGCGCAGTTGCTATGAGGGATATCACGGGACCGAGTGTTCCACCTGCGCCAAAGAGGCCTTCTTTGCCTACAGCCAGACCAAGCTGGGCAAGACTCCGGCTCAGATTCGCGCTGCCATCGGCCGCCACGAATACGAGAGCATCGACCTGGAAAAGGAATAGACGACTCGGAAAAACGGGTCGAAGAATCCTTCGAGCCTCAGTTGGATCGCGAGCCAGTCGTCAGCGGTTAATTCCCAGCCGGTACTTGAAGACGGCCGCTCCAAAGCCGCTGGCCATCTCGGCAACCTTCGGGCCAGGGTCCCCATAGACTTCAAACCCACTAACGTTGCAGGTAGCCACAAGCTTCGGAACCAGTTCCTGAACCGCACGGCCCGTGAAGTGGGCTAGCACAGCGTCAGCATCCACGTAAGTTTCCACCAGGCGATAGTGTTTATTGTCTTCACTTGAAAACCATTCGTATCCAAGCGTACCTGGCTCGCTCCCGCTGACCTCCGTCATGGTCTGCGCAATGCTCTTGAAGCCCTCCAACTGCCCATCCTTCACGGTCAGGCTTACAGTCAGCCGCACCACTTGCTCTACCATTCTGATCTCCTTCGGACATTCCGGGCAAAACTCGCCCTAGCCACCGTATCATCCATGCCCGCATCGCTGGAATCGAATTTGGCGTAGAATAGAAGTATGCAGCACGAGCCAGTTGGCCCGGCTCGCACCTGGGCATCTTCCGCGAGAGTGGGGGGGCGGAATCAAATGGGGGCGTCACGGTTTCGACGGGATCGATTGCGGCTTAGGAGGCATGTCAGGGTGTGGGCACCTGTAATCGCCTGCAAAAACAAAAGTTGCCAACGATAATCTGGCACTTGCAGCTTAATTAAATAAGCTGCCGTCTTCCACGGCTTTACCTACGGGCTGTGAGCGGACGTCATACAGTAGGCTGGCGTGAGCAGCTCGGTCCGTGTTGCTTGCGCGAGATCATCGGACTAGTTCCCGCCGCATCTTGTCCGTTCTGAGTTGCGGGGGCGAAACCAAAAGGAATCGGACAAAGCATGAACTCTCCTGGCTGACAGCGATTTCGGACGCGGGTTCGACTCCCGCCGCCTCCACCAATTCTTGTTTAGCACCAATAAATCGATGCGGTATCGATTGATGTCAAACTATTTCATTCTTGATTCCGGCGCCTGAGCTCGCAAACAGAAATCCCCACGAAGTGTCGAGATAGAGCCATCGCTGGGAGCCGAACCAGCTAGTCGGCAGGCCAGGAACATGCAATAGCGTATGGCCGTCCATGCACATCAGCTCAGTCCCATTCCAGTCAAGGAAAGTCCTTGATGCCTGGCCGACCTGCGCCGGGTGCTCCACCCGCCGCAGACATATCGGGCACCTTTGCCGCTGATCTTTGAGCACCCAGCAGAGGCCAAATAGTGAGATCAAAAACGAAGCAGTCAATTGGATATACACAGAGGAAGACGGAGCAAGCGCTACGGTCCAATAAGCCATGTCGACGGAGGCAAAATAGACAATGGGCATAAGCAGCCCGATCTTGACGAATAGGAAGCCCCATTTGTAAAGCCGCCTGGGACACGAAGTGGGGTGCGAGCTCACGCTGCTTTCGCCGAGCGAAACGGACGTGATGGCGGGCAGCGCCAGCAGCGCGAGCATGACGGCGAAAAGATAAACTGCCAACGGCGGCGGCACATCGGGATCGAGGGAGACACCTAGAAGTTCGTCTACATCATCGTCTGCCTTGTACGCGGTGATGGGAACGCGGGTAGTCCACATTTCTGCCCGGCCCAGAGCTGTCAGGTGCGCAACCACGAATCCGACGCCTTGTGTGGCGAGATCAGAATCGGGCTCAAGCAGCCACGCATCCACTTTCCCCGGCAGCCTCCAGGAGCCGGCCGGAGCAATTCCGACAATTCTGGCTCTGCGCGAACCAACGCTTACAATGCTGCCGGCTAGATTCGGGTCCCTGCCGAAGTCTCTCTCCCAAACATTGTCGCTCAAAATGATTCTGGGCAAGTCACTTCCTGTTGCGTCGGCCGCCGATAGATAGCGCACCGGCAATCTAAGCAACGCGAAGAGATTTGAGCTCGCGCCTGCCACTTCCCATCCGGTTTGGAAATGCAACCCCGTCGATACAGTTTCAGGAGTGATCCGATAGAAAGCCAGGCTGTCAAAGTATTTTTGTCTGCGCTGCGCCCAGCTCTGAAACTGTCTTGATGAGATTGTCGGTCCGGATTTAAAGCTGCCCGCGGTCTGAATCATTATCAGGCCGGGATCAGCTCGATATTTGGATAAGAAACGCTCCGCGCGCACACCCGGCAAGAGCAGCGTCATAGAATATGTCGCGGCTAACAACGACCCGAGCACAACCACGCAATGTGAGGCCGAGCTTTGCGATCCCTTGGGGGACATGTGTGCCTGCGCCCAGTGCCACATCAGGCAAAACGCATCTTGAAACGCTCCGAGACAGAATGCGGTTAGCTCTCGTTCCGCTCGCCATGAGACTCCATTAACGGACCTAAGCGAATGGCGCACATGCCATAACTCAGAGTTCCACTCTCGCCTCCACTCCGCACGCTGACTGCGCGGCACAAGCAGAGAGGCACCGCGCAGAAGGCAAAGATGAAATAAATTAAGTCGCCGCTCGAAAGAAGGCTTCATACTTGCTTCGCCTCCTGCTCAGACTCTGAGGGGATCAGCCGCTCGAGCAGCGGATAGCGTTTACGCGATGCTTCAAGCGTGTTTCTGCCCGCCGGCGTGATCTTGTAGTACTTGCGCGGCGGCCTCTGTTCGGCGTCGGCGATGGACTGCCGCTCCCAATGCGACCGGATCAGGTCGTCGCGCTCCAGCCGCCGCATCGCCGGATAAACCGTGCCGCTGGGCAGGCCCGTCATCTCCATAATGCTGAAGCCGTAGACAAATCCGGCATCTACCGCCTGAAGAATCATCGCCGCTGAATGCGACAGCTTTGCCCCTGTGGCCATGACGCATTCTAACTATGTAGCAATCTACTTGACAACGGTATATGCCGTTTGCTACATAGGGTAGGCCGAATCACGATGGTGAGCCCATGCTGGAAATCGAAAACCTGTCCCGAAGCTTCCGTACCATTCCGGCGGTCGAGGACATTTCATTCAAAGTTGCGGCCGGCGAGATCGTCGGGTTCCTGGGCCCAAATGGCGCCGGCAAATCGACCACCGTCAAAATCATTACCGGCATGTTGCGGCCGAGCGACGGGCGCGTCCTGTTTGAAGGCCAGGATATTCGCAAGAACATGATCGCCTTCCGTAGCGTTATCGGCTACGTGCCTGAGGAAGCCCATCTTTATACCTATCTCTCAGGGTTGGAATATCTGCAACTCGTCGGCAGGCTCCGCGGCTTGGGCGAGCCGCTGATTGAAGCGAAGGCGACGCGGCTGCTCAAGCTGCTGCATCTGGAGTCGTGGCAATATTCACCCATCTCGACTTATTCAAAGGGAATGCGACAGCGTGTACTGATTGCCGCGGCGCTGCTGCACGACCCCAGGTTGCTCATCTTCGACGAACCGCTTTCCGGTCTTGACGTAGTCTCCGCCAGATTGTTCAAGGATCTGCTTGAATTGCTCGCCGCAGAAGGCAAAGCCATTCTCTACATCTCGCACGTACTCGAGGTGGTGGAGCAGGTCTGCAATCGCGTGATTGTTATTGCAAAGGGCAGGATACTGGCCGACGCGCGCCCCTCGGAACTTACTAAGTTGATGAGTCTCCCCAACCTTGAAAGCGTTTTTGCGCAACTGGTTGAGCAGCAGAACACCAGGAAAACCGCGCAGGAGATGGTTGAGGTCATGCGGATCGCCCATGTCTGAAGAATTTCAGCGGCTGTTCATGATGGCTGAGCCCGAGATCCTGTCGTTGAATGCGCAGGCCGCTCTGGGCGCGGTGCGCGAGCCCGAACGCAGCCAATTCTCGCAGCTTGTTCGTCATTTTCTTGAGCGCTTCTTCAATCACGAGACCGCATCACCCGACGGCGACGCCAAGTCGCGATTGATTCTGATCGCCTGCGCGACAGGCATTCCCGGCTTCGTTGTCGCTCTGTATTTATGGCCTGTGTATCATCAACTTTTCGGAGGCCATCCATCTTATTGGACGACCGTCAATCATCATTTCTTTTTTGTGATCTATTCATTCGTCGCTTTGGGAATGATCACAATATTTGAGTGGGATATGTTTTTTCCCGACCTGCTTGATATCTTCGTTCTCACTACATTGCCTATCCCGGATGGCAGACTGTTCAGGGCGCGGGTTGCCGCCATTGCAATACTCATCGGCGGCTTTCTGTTCGATGCCAATTTTCTTGCTCCGCTGGTTCTGCCTGCTGCCACTGACCCGCCTGACATGCCGCGATTGGTCGCCGGCCATGTTCTCGCGGTGCTCGGGAGCGGCCTGTTTTCCGCGGCCTTCATTCTCGCGCTGCAAGGTGTGCTTCTTTCCGTATTTGGCGAAAGGCTATTTCGACGGCTCTCCCTGCTGCTGCAGGGACTCTCAATCACCGGGCTGTTGATGCTACTGTTTCTGTTTCCTGTTCTCTCAGGCGCGGTTCCGGCCTTTCTCAAATCAGGAAGTGGCTATGTGCTGTGCTTTCCTCCATTCTGGTTTCTCGGCATCTATCAGCGAATTCTCGAAGGGCCTGCGGCGCTGCCCATTTTTGCCAGGCTCGCACAAATTGGCTGCTTCGCTCTGCTGATCGCGCTTAGCATCGCGATGCTCAGTTATCCGATTGCCTACTTGCGCCGTGTACGCCGGCTGATTGAAGGCTCGGGCACGCTCGATACGCGCGTCTGGGTTGCGAGGCCGCTCGACAAGCTGCTCAACGCTACGTTGATTCGGCTTCCACTTCGCCGTGCTGTCTTCCACTTCATCAGCCAGACTCTGATGCGCGTCCAGCACTATCGCATTTATCTTGTTCTTTACGGAGGGGTGGGCCTTTCGATCATCATCGCAACAATCCTGCGCTTGACAGTCTTGCGTGGACAGGTCCACACAGACATTTCATCCGACGGCGTGCGCGCGGCAATTGGAATTGCCTCCTTCTGGACCGTCGTTGGGCTGCGCACGGCTTTTGTCTCACCTGGAAATCAGCAGGGCTGTTGGGCCTTTCGCATCGTGCACGGCAGGCCGCCGCAATTCGAGTCCGCAATGCAGCAATTTGTTGCCGCAAAAATCTGGGTGTTTCTGGTTTCGGCTGCCTTGACCTTTGCGGCTTGCCTCGGCTTCCGCACCGTCGCTCCACCTGAACTGCTGACCTGGCCGGCGACAGCGAGCCAGGCGCTCATTGCGGCCGGCATGTGTCTGCTGCTCACCGACCTGTTTTTTATGAACGTGAGAATTGTCGCTTTCACGGGCCAACCGGCACGGGAACAAACTAACCTCGCGCTCACCGTCTTCAAGTTCTTTTACTTTATCCCTTTCGCAGCATGGCTCCCGGTGGTGTCAGAACCGTGGATCCAGAAGAGCGTTCTGCATTTTGCTCTTGCAGCTGGGTTGATTGTAGCTGCTCATCTGGCGCTGCGCTGGCGGCATCGAGAAATCATCCGATTACATTGCAGCCTGCGCGAACTGGAAGATGACGAAGAGGAGTTCCCGATGAAGCTCGGCCTCTTGGGAGGGTCCTGAAATCAATTCTTCGCAGCCGCGATTGGATAGCCTTGCCAAAGATATTCGAGCGCCTCGGGAAGGGTCTGTTGCTTAGCAGCGCGGTCGACGTGACCGGCGTTGCGGGCAAAAACAAATTGATAGTGGTATCCCTTCGCAGCCAATACTTTGGCCATCTGTTCGTTGGCAACGACCCAATCATGCATGTGGTCGTTCATGACATTTGGATTGAACAGGTCTCGATCACCCACTTCCATCCATAGGCGCAGCGGTTTGATTGGACTCGCCGGAATCAGATGTTCATGAAACTCCCACGCTCCATGTGGGGTCTCAGAGTTATGCGGCCATTGTTGATTCACGTAAGTGCCGGAGTAAGTCAGAACGCGATGATATAACTCCGGGTGATACCAGGCCATGATCAGTGCACACGACCCGCCGGAACTGCCGCCCATGGTCGCGCGGCCATCGGGATTCTTGGTCAGGGTCACGTGGGCTTGAGTCTCAACTAGCGGTAGCACCTCATTCTCGACGAACTCAGCATACAAACCGGACATGGTGTCGTATTCCAGGCCGCGCTCGCTGCCTTGTGCATCGCCGCTGCCATTGCCAATCGAGATAGCGATCATCACCGGGACCTTGCGCTCTGCAATTAGATTGTCAAGCGCAGTGAACAGCGCTCTATCCGGTCCGTCTGCGCCAACGATGAATGGCGCTGGCGTGCCCGGCACGTATTGCCTGGGAACATAAACTGCGACGTGGCGTGTGTAGGGCGCGGGATGGCTCGTGGTCACAATAAGATTAGCGGGATCGCTTGGATCGGGCGTGCCGAAGGTTCCGGGATCGCGCGCGATGCCGGGATAAATCTTGCTGTCAGCCGAATTCATGTTGAACTCGATCACCGCACCTTGCGGCACGCTTTCCTGTGCAACCGCCTCCGGCGCAGGATTGTGGGTTGGCCCGATGATGAAGTTCCCGTCAGCATTCGCAGGGGCATTGGCGCCGTCGGGCAATTCCCTTGCTGAGACATAGCCCGGCGTGTTTGGATCGCGCGTTGGCGGGGTGGGACGCGGAGGCCGCGTGGCGGCCAGCGGTGCGGACGGCGCCGACGCGATGGAGGGCTGCGCTGCCGGCGTTTGTGCGATCGCCGATCCCAAAGCACCTATTAAGCAGAGCAAATATGCGATCCTTCGAAGACTACTCATTTGCGAACTCCCCTTATCTCGTTCGAACTTTATCGCCGAGACCGGACAAAGCGTTCAACCTGCTTGTTCTCGATAAAGGCGTGAGAGCAGCGTGCAAGCCGGTCACGGAAATATACCATCCGCACGGTGACAAGCAAAAGGCTGACAAAGCGCGTTTTTTAAAGACCTTCTAATATGAATAGGTCTAATTAAGATGCGTCGCGGCAGCTACGGCTTAAAATTCAGCTCATCGACGGACGCGTCCAGAACAAGGCATGATCGTGAATTCAAACAATGTCGGCGCTCGGTTCTCCGTCGTGATCGTAAATTACAACGGGAGCGATCTGCTGCTCGAATGCATGCTATCGGTTGTGCGAGAGGGCGTTCCAGAGGCTCAAATCATCATTGTGGACAACGGCAGCGCGGACGATTCCATCCAAATTATAGAGACCAATGTCTCTGGCGCCAAGGTGATTCGGAACAACTGCAATGCCGGATTTTCATGCGCTGTGAATCAAGGAATTGCAGAGGCTCCGTCCGAATTCATTTTGCTGCTCAACAATGATGCTCGATTGGAGCCGGATGCATTGAGCGAATTCGCGAACGGCTTTGATGCGCTGCCGAATTTGGCAATCGCGGGCGGCCAGCTCCATTATCCCGACGGACGGCTGCAGAGCGCTTTCGCGCCTCTCCCGACCGTTGTCGAAGAAGTTCTGCCGCTCGTTCTGCTCAAGCTTCTATTTCCAGATCGCTTTCGCAGGAAGACGCTTGACGATCGGCCGATAGCCGTCGAATGCGTCTTGGGGGCCTGCCTTTGTGTTAGGAGCTCGATGCTTCCCACACTCGGGCTTCTCGACGAAGATTACTTCTTCTTCTTCGAGGAGATTGACTGGTGCCGGCGTGCGCGCCAGGTCGGCGCGGAGGTCTACTACCTGCCCAATGCGCGCGCCATACATCAGGGAGGCCACACCGCCAATCGCTTTCGCGGGCCGGCCCGCGTCGAGTATCAACGCTCCAAACTGACTTACTTCAGAAAGTCTAGAAGTTCTGCGACGTATTATTTCGTGTCTGGATTCCTCGTCTTTCGCACTTTGATCAACGCCCTTTTCGGTACGCTGACCTGCGCGGCGACGCTCTGCCTGAACAAGCGTCTACGCTTGAAAGCCGCGACATATTGGTACCTTTCTTGCTGGCACACACTCTTCAGGCCGGCCAGTTGGGGACTACCGGGCAAGTGCTCAGGGCTGCAATAGAGCAAGCGAAGACAGAACTCAAATGTTCTAACTTACCGTGCCGCTCGATTACCGGCGATGCATGCTGCGTTCGTGCCATCAACCGTCTCACATGAACGCGCAACGATCAGTGCCTCGATCCTGTCCCACAGCGCGCCATCGTTCTCTATTTCTATATGGGGCCTCATGAAAGCGCGGGCATACCAACTGAATCCGGCGCAGGAGACAGGATTTGTCCTGTAACTGGATTCATAGCTGCCGAGGATGGTCGTTCGCCTGGGATCGATGGCCTGAATGAAGCTTCTGCCATGGAGCTTGCCTTCCGTCTGGTAGAAGTTAATCGCCTCTTTCACATTCGGAGGAATGCTTCCGTCATCTTCCCCTGACTTTTCAACACTGTCTACCTGGACGGTGAGCAAAACCGGAATACCGCGCCGGCCGAGTTCCTTCGCAAAGTTGACGGTTTCAGAAGCTCCCCAGCTATGGCCGAAGATAACGATACGCGCGGCGCTCTTCTCCCCTTCGCTCAGCTCGCCGCTTTTCCTGTGACCCAGCATGCGCAGGACGTAGCGAAGCGCATCTTGCGCATGATGGTTCGCGAAGGTCATGGCATGAACAGTGTTTGGGAATTGCTGATCGAGATTGCGCGCGAGCAGCGCCTCTTTGTGCACCAGGTTGCCGGCGTGGACGCGGCCTCCCATGAAACCGACGACGATCAGAGGTTGGTGTTTCTGGCAAAGCGGGTCGGAAAGGGACTGTTCCGAAGATGCGTTGCAGCTGCTGGCTGCGTCAGGCGCGCCAACCTCAACGGCCGAAGCTAATGCTGGGCTCGGCTCTGCCGGCATTGTTCCAGGGCTTAAGGCGGCGAGCGCAGCAACTGTCAATAGCGCGATCAGAAACGTACGCTGAAGGCCGTGAGAGATGGTTCCTGGATCCTGGATCGTTTTCTGCAAGGGGTGGCCTCGATCATCTGCTCCAAGTCACGAGATGTGGGCCAGAAAAGCAATCGTCTTGCTCAGTTGTTTCGCTCTTTAAAATGATGCCCGACCTATCCACGAGTACCACCAATTCTACATCTGAATCAATATGCGAGCTACTGCTTCTGGCCTTCTGCGAGGCCGGATCAGCCGCGAATGTTCAAGAATCAACCAATGTTTAGTCCAGTTCTCAGCCAGACTGCGGGAAAACTGAGACGGCCCGATCTGCCCAGCCCCGCTAAAATTGACCCCAAACCCGCTTTGACGATAGAATTGTAGAGTTTGGCGATGCACCCTTTTGAGGATGTGCGTGGGCCAGGTCGGGTTAGCCGCTGGTGTTGAGGCGAGTGTTGACCTGCCGCCCTGAGCAGTCCCTCTCTGAATGCGCCCCAACTGGTTTTCGATTTTTGAATGCGCCTCGTCTTGTAACCGGAGCGCTGGAGGGTTTGTTATGTACGCAGTCATTCGCACCGGTGGCAAGCAGTACCGGGTCGCCCCAGGCGACGTGGTCAAGATAGAGAGCGTGTCGTCAGAGGATAAGACCGTCGAGTTCAGCGACGTGCTCGCGGTCTCCGGCGAGCCTGGAACCATGGCCAAGCCGGCCACAGCCAAAGTGACGGCCGAGGTGCTCGGCGAGGGCCGCGGCAATAAGATCCTGGTCTTTCACCTGAAACGGAAGAAGCAATACAAGAAGTTGCAGGGACACCGGCAAAACTTTACCGAGGTTCGCATCAAGGCCATTGAGGCCGACGGCGTGACCTACACTGCCGCCAGCTAGTATCGCGGACAGAAATTCCCAGGTCCTGCGCCGCGGCAAGCGAGGTCTGGAGCACAGATGATTTTGAGAAGGGATTAAGGCAATGGCACACAAAAAGGGTGGAGGCAGCTCCACAAACGGACGTGATTCAAATGCACAGCGGCTGGGCGTGAAGGCCTTTGGCGGCGAACTTGTAACTGGCGGTTCCATCATCATGCGGCAGCGCGGCACTCGCATCAAGCCGGGCCTCAACGTGGGTATCGGCTCTGACGATACATTGTTTGCCAAGGTCACCGGCCGGGTGAAGTTTGTGGACCGCGGCGGCCGCGGGCGCTTCGCCTCAATTGAGCCGGTCGCAGCGGAGTAAAACCGGTTTGCATTCATGCGGAAAAGGCCACGGCATCAGCCGTGGCCTTTTTGCTTTTGTAAGAACTAAGCGCCGAATGCCTTCATCACTCTCGAAGACTCTCGATCCAAATGAAAAAGGCCGTGCTAATTGGCGCGGCCTTTTTCAATAAGTCGGATGAAGTGCTTACGATTCCGATTGGCGGCTCTTCAGATTCCTGCTGAGCACCCTGTCAACTACGTTTTCCACGTCAGTCAAGAAGAAGCTGTTGGCCGACTGCTGCACGGCCACCTGCGTTCCGGTATGGCCTAAAGCTGAAGCAATCTCGTTCCAACGGTAGATGGTCGAGTTCACCGGAACCACGAGCGGTTTGCGGGCCGGCTCGGGAAGAGCAGCGTATGCGATCCATGTAGCCAGCACGACCAAAACCAATGTCTGGTAAACAAACTGCAAAGGCTCAGTCATCGAACTGCGATGCGAAAGCAACGCGGCGATGCAGAAGTCGTTGGCCGACATCACACCGAATCCGAGAGCAATCCCGAAAGACATGTCGCGGACCGAGAGCCGCAGTGCATTCATACTCAAGCAGAGGAAAGCCAGCAGACAGAGCTCAAGAATGCTTACCGAGCGCATCAGCCCATAAGCAACGTCGGTAATGACCATGAAGCCCTTGTGGTTAAACGACATGGATGAAAGGGTCACGATTGCCGAGGCAAGCACGGTCCAACGGAAGATCACGATGCCGAACTTTGCCAGGCCAGGAAGGGCGGAAAGGGCGGACCGAAACACCTCCATGCAGATGAAAAACAGCAGGACGGCACTGGCGATGTAGACGGCGTAGTAAAGGAAGAGGTAAGCCCGGGTGCTGAAGTTATGCACCTCGATGGCTGAGGACAATTGCCCTAACTGTCCCAACAACAGGATGGAAAGCAGCGGGGTCGACGCTACGCGCAACCCAAGATAGATGCCCATTGCCGGGAATCGGCGATGAAGGCCCTTCTTCCAAAACACGAATGCGAGCACGGCTGAGAAAAGGAACTCCACCGCGCCCATCATCGACATTGCCGTCTGAGAAGACATCTAAGCGCTCACCATCCCGAAATCACTTTCACAGAATAGCGCCTAATACGCTGTCGCTCAACTTAAAAACCGTGGATAAGCCTGACACTTTTGAGCCATTACCGCGGTTCTTGCGTTGAATTCTACCGAGCGGGGCAGCTTGCGACTGCGGGGTCGCAAACAGGAACCGGCATCTTTTCAGTCGCCGATTGATGGCTCGGTAGCGGGCGGGCAGTTGAAGAAGAGATTGAAGCAGCGGCTGCGCCGGCGAAAACAACAGACAAGGCAATGATACGAATGGTTAGTTTCATCGTTGGTAACCTCATTTGATTCTGGCTGACTGCAAGAGCACCTCTGATCAGCTCAATCCTGGACTATAACACCAAACTAAATCGAAAACTTTCAATCAGATAACAAAGTAACACTACTATATATTACTATCGTCATATTTATGGCTGGTCCTTTGCGCTAAATCATCGTGTTTCTCCTTCGTCCTGCTTGAATTTCTCAGCCCCTCGCGCATGGTAAAATTGGGTCAGGCGATTTCGTCCAAAGTCCCCACCTTGCAGGCAGTTAGAACGGACGCAGAATGAGGATCGAGCCTTGTGACGGATCGCTGGGTGACAATTCCGGGGGAGTTTCCGGTTCATGCCGACTTCCTGGAATACTGAATCCGGCATTTAACCATCTTGGTTCCGGAGAATTCCGGTTCCCTTCTCCAGCCAGAACCGCGGGAATCGTACCCCGCCCAGCATTTTGCGCAAAGACACTGCGATCGGAATCCTATGGCGACTGAAGTACCCCCTGGCGATAACGGCAACAACGATAACGGCAATAACGGCAGCTATACCGGCGAAAACATCAGGATCCTGGAAGGCTTGGAGGCCGTGCGCCTTCGTCCCGCCATGTACATCGGCTCGACCGGTGAAATGGGGCTGCATCATCTGGTGTACGAGGTGGTCGACAACTCTGTGGATGAAGCTCTTGCCGGCTACGCCAAGAAGATCGACGTCATCATCCACGTAGATAACTCGGTGACAGTGGTTGACGACGGACGCGGCATTCCTGTGGACCTGATGGCGCTGCCCAACGGCGAGATGATGCCAGCGGTGCAGGTTGTGCTTACCAAGCTTCACGCCGGCGGCAAGTTCGATGCCTCTACATATAAGGTCTCCGGCGGACTGCATGGCGTGGGCGTAAGTTGCGTGAACGCGTTGTCGCAGGAATTCAACGTGGAAATCTGGCGCGACGGCCACACCTGGGAGATGGACTTCAGTTGCGGCGCTGCCGACCAGCGAACTGCGCCAGGCCGGGACCAGCAAGCGGCGCGGCACCAAGATACATTTTCTGCCCGACAAGAGCATCTTCACCGCCACTGAGTTCAACTACGACACGCTGGCGCAGAGATTGCGAGAGATGGCCTTCCTGAACAAGGGTCTGGAGATCACGCTCACCGACGAGCGCACGGCCGACGCGAAGACGGGCGACGCGCGGCGGACGGAGTTCAAATACGCGGGCGGCATCGCCGAGTTCGTCAAGCATCTTAATCGCGGCAAGCAAGTGCTGCATGAAAAGCCGATCGTCATGGAGGCCCTGCGCGACGGGGTCGAGATGGACATCGCGCTGCAATACAACGACAGCTACTCCGACACCGTGTTCAGCTTTGCCAACAACATCAACACGGTGGATGGCGGCTCGCACCTTTCCGGCTTCCGCACCTCGCTGACCCGCACCATCAACGCCATTGGCCAGTCACTTGGCCTGTTCAAGGACATGAAAGAGAACCTGAGCGGCGACGACGTGCGCGAGGGCCTGGTGGCCGTAATCAGCGTCAAGTTGCCGCAGCCGCAGTTCGAGGGCCAGACCAAGGGCAAGCTGAACTCCGACATCGCCGGCACCGTGCAGGCTTTTGTCAACGAGCGGCTGGGCATGTTCCTCGAGCAGAATCCGCCCATCGCCAAGCGCATCATCAACAAGGCCATCGAGGCTGCGCGCGCCCGCGAGGCAGCGCGCAAGGCGCGCGATCTGACCCGCCGCAAAGGTGCGTTGGATGGTGGCGGATTGCCGGGAAAATTGGCGGACTGCAGCGAACGCAATCCCGACCGCTGCGAGCTTATCTGGTCGAGGGTGAGAGCGCGGGAGGCACGGCCAAGCAGGGCCGCGACCGGCGCTTCCAGGCCATTCTGCCGCTCAAGGGAAAGATTCTTAACGTCGAGAAGGCACGCTACGACAAGATGCTGGGCCACGAAGAAATCCGCGCCATGATTACAGCGCTCGGCTGCGGCATTGGCAAGGACGACTTCGA
>CAVVXR010000004.1:0-41623 GCA_963752215.1 uncultured Acidobacteriaceae bacterium
ACGTGGCAAGCTGCGATAAGCTTCGGTGAGCCGCACACAGGCGTTATAACCGGAGATTTCCGAATGGGGAAACCCTCCCGGGCAAACCCCGGGAACTACCCGCTGAATTCATAGGCGGGAACGAGCGAACTCAGGGAAGTGAACCATCTCAGTACCTGAAGGAAAAGAAAGAAACCTCGATTCCGATAGTAGTGGCGAGCGAACTCGGAACAGCCCAAACCCGTAACATTTCGGTGCTACGGGGGTTGTAGGGTCCGCAACAGTAGAGTTACCAATCTGGTTGTTAGCCGAATCCTCAGGAAAGTGGATCCATAGAGCGTGACAGGCGCGTAGGCGAAAACAATCCAGACTCGAAGCGGATACCTGAGTAAGGCGGGGCACGTGAAACCCTGCTTGAATCTACGGGGACCATCCCGTAAGGCTAAATACTAGTCTCTGACCGATAGTGAACCAGTACCGTGAGGGAAAGGCGAAAAGAACCCCGTCGAGGGGAGTGCAAAGTACCTGAAACCGTGTGCCTACAAGCAGTGGGAGGGCTATGCCCGCAAGGGAATGCCTGACCGCGTGCCTATTGCATAATGAGCCGGCTAGTTATTCTTGTCAGCAAGGTTAAGCGTAAGCGAGCCGAAGCGAAAGCGAGTCTGAAAAGGGCGTTAAGTTGGCAGGAATAGACGCGAAGCGGGATGATCTACCCATGGCCAGGTTGAAGGTGGGGTAACACCCACTGGAGGACCGAACCGGTGTTTGTTGAAAAAAGCTCGGATGAGCTGTGGGTAGGGGTGAAAGGCTAATCAAATTCCGTGATAGCTCGTTCTCTCCGAAATAGCTTTAGGGCTAGCCTCGGACGAATTGCGTTGGTGGTAGAGAGATGGATGGACTAGGGGGCTTTCCGGCTTACTGAATCCAACCAAACTGCGAATGCCAGCGACAACATATCCGGGAGTCAGACGGTGGGGGCTAAGCCTCATCGTCGAGAGGGAAACAGCCCAGACCGCCTGCTAAGGTCCCAAAGTTACAGTTAAGTGGGAAAGGAAGTCGGAACGCTCAGACAGCCAGGAGGTTGGCTTAGAAGCAGCCATCCTTTAAAGAAAGCGTAATAGCTCACTGGTCAAGCGGTCCGGTGCCGACAATACAACGGGGCTAAAACTGTACACCGAAGCAGCGGATGCACGACGTAAGTCGTGCGTGGTAGGAGAGCATTCTCAACTGCATCGAAGCCAGACTGAAAAGACTGGTGGAGCGTTGCGAAGAGACCCTGCCGGCATAAGTAGCGATAACGGAGGTGAGAACCCTCCGCGCCGAAAGTCTAAGGTTTCCTGAGGAAGGTTAATCCGCTCAGGGTTAGGCGGTCCCTAAGGTGAGGCCGAAAGGCGTAGCCGATGGACAGACGGTTAATATTCCGTTCCTCCCAATGTTCGTTTGACGATGGGGTGACGCAGAAGGATAAGCATGCCGCACTATGGCTATTGCGGTCGATGCGCGTAAGCTGGATCCGGTAGGCAAATCCGCCAGGTCTTAACAGTGAGGCGTAACGCAGGCCCGTATGGGGATTACAGATGCTGATTTCACGCTGCCGAGAAAAACCTCTAAGGAGAACAAAGGGAACCGTACCCCAAACCGACACAGGTAGACGAGGAGAATATCCAAAGGCGCTCGAGTGAAAGCTCGTTAAGGAACTCGGCAAATTGGCTCCGTAACTTCGGGAGAAGGAGCGCCCACGCAAGTGGGCCGCAGTGAAGCGCGTACGGCGACTGTTTAACAAAAACACAGGTCTCTGCTAAGTCGAAAACGACGTATAGGGGCTGACGCCTGCCCGGTGCCGGAAGGTTAAAAGGAGAGGTTAGCGCAAGCGAAGCTTTGAATTGAAGCCCCGGTGAACGGCGGCCGTAACTATAACGGTCCTAAGGTAGCGAAATTCCTTGTCGGGTAAGTTCCGACCTGCACGAATGGCGTAACGATCGTACGACTGTCTTAACGAGTTGCTCGGCGAACTTGTAGTACCGGTGAAGATGCCGGTTACCCGCAGCTAGACGGAAAGACCCCGTGCACCTTTACTACACCTTAACTATGAGTTATGGCTCTTGCTGCGCAGGATAGGTGGGAGGCTTTGAGGCCAGGTTCTCGGATTTGGTGGAGCCAACGGTGAGATACCACCCTGCGAGTGCTGTGATTCTAACCTCCTCCCGTGATCCGGGAGAGGGACATAGTTAGGCGGGTAGTTTGACTGGGGCGGTCGCCTCCTAAATTGTAACGGAGGCGCGCGAAGCTACTCTCAGACTGTTTGGAAATCAGTCGTCGAGTGCAAAAGCATAAGAGTGGTTAACTGTGAGACCTACAAGTCGAGCAGGTACGAAAGTAGGCTTTAGTGATCCGGTGGTTCTGTATGGAAGGGCCATCGCTCAACGGATAAAAGGTACGCCGGGGATAACAGGCTGATCAATGCCAAGAGTTCATATCGACGCATTGGTTTGGCACCTCGATGTCGGCTCATCGCATCCTGGAGCTGTAGAAGGTTCCAAGGGTTAGGCTGTTCGCCTATTAAAGCGGTACGTGAGCTGGGTTCAGAACGTCGCGAGACAGTTCGGTCCCTATCTGCTGTGGGCGTAGGAGATTTGAGGAGGGCTGTCCTTAGTACGAGAGGACCGGGATGGACGAACCTCTTGTGTTCCAGTTGTCCTGCCAAGGGCACGGCTGGGTAGCGAAGTTCGGTTGTGATAACCGCTGAATGCATATAAGCGGGAAGCACGCTCCAAGATGAGATCTCCCTGAAGGGCCCAGAAAGACCATCTGGTTGATAGGCTGGGTGTGAAAGCGCAGCAATGCGTGAAGCTTACCAGTACTAATCGCCCGTTCGGCTTGTCCATAGAATTAACTCCGCGCAGTACTAGCGGATGCTCTTCTTAAACAAGCCTTGTAACAACCAATCAATTTCGTTTGCAAACAGCTCGAATGAGCATAAGTTTTGGCGCCAGATTGCAGTCCGCGTTCCTGCTCGGCCCGGGAAAACCATCCGGACAAACTAGACGCCGCGGAAGGCTGCGGGCAACCACCCGCCAAGCGCCATCAAGTTGAGGCGTATTCAAGGCGTAAGCCATGAATAGAAATCCTGAATACAAGTGAAGGATCTCAAGCGTCTCTGACAATTTGCCGGTGACCATACTGCGAGGGATCACCCGTTCCCATCCCGAACACGGAAGTTAAGCCTCGCTGGGCCGATGGTACTGCACGGGCGACTGTGTGGGAGATTAGGTGATCGCCGGCAATAATATCCAACAAAAAAGCCATGCCGTGAAGGCAGGGCCTTTTTGCGTTTGGCAGTTGACCTCATGATCTCGGCAATGGGTCGATCGGAGGGCGACAGAATATGAATGAATTCCGCACCACACTGCACAGCCTTACGCTCGCGGGAGCGAAGCATGTTTGCAACCGCGCGCAACTGGAAGCCTCCAGGCTTGGGTTGCCTGTCTCTATTGTTGTTGTGGACCGCTCCGGGATGATTTTGCTCATGGAAACAGCCGATACGGTCCCTCCGGGCGCGGCCGAAGCTTCCATCATGAAGGCTAAAGGCGCTGCCAGATATCGCATCGCCACGCACCAAACCGCCGAATTTCTGAAGAACCTACCGCCTCAGCTGGCTCAACATGCGCTATCGCTACCTGAAGCCTGTGCGTTTCAGGGTGGAATACCGATCCAGATCGAAGGGGAGGTCATCGGCGCGGTCGGCGTTTCGGGCGGCACGGGAGAGCAAGACGTTGAACTTGCGCTTGCAGCCGCTTCAAGCCTGAGTTGACCGCCCAATGGCACAGTTCCAGTCTGCAAAGAATATGGCCTCACGGGCGGAAGCCGAGGTTACAGTATCGCCTCAAACCCCTTCCGCCGAATCACGTTAAGCAACGCCAGCGCCGGGCCTTTGGGTTGTTTGGCGCCGCGCTCCAACTGCGAGATGTAGCCCGCAGTGAGATTCAGATAGCGGGCAAACGCGGCCTGGCTCAGATTGGCGTTCTCCCTCATCTTGCGAATCTCTTCGCTGCTGATCGGCTTGGCCGTTGGAGGCGCCTCGGCTCCGAGCAGGCGAACTGTGATCTTGCGATAGGCAGTGTCGTCCATGATGCCGGTGCGGTGCATGCCCTCGGCGGTCTCAAGAAGCGCCTCTGTCAAGCGGCTTAACTTTTTAGTCATTGAAGACCTCCTGGTTATCTGGTTGTCGCGAATTCCTTGCGCGATCCGCTCTCGATCTGCGGCGAGCCACATCGATGCAATCTCTTTCGCCATGTCAGTTCATCCGGTTCAATGTTCTCTCGTTCGCTTTTCGCAAAGTCCGTAGATAAAGACTGCCCGGTGACCGGATCGGAAGGCAATGATGGTACGATATCCGCCCGATCGTCCCTTTCCTTGGCGCGCTAGACGCTGCTTGATCAGGCCGCCGCCCAAGTCAGCGTCGATCAAGCCGCGTTCTGCTCGTTGGATTGCCTCCAGCAGGCTTGCGTCAGCGATTCGCTCGTTCCGTGCAAACCGCGCGAACCACCTGGTCTTGAAAACCTGCATGAGCAGACCTAACACTATGAACTATAGCACAGTGGTGCATATCTAAATTGAAAGGCCATGCCTGAGAGGCATGGCCTTTTTTGCGTTTGCTCGAATCAGCGATAAATCTGCGCTTCTGGTGGAGCTGCGAAGAGCTACGGCAACTCCCTGACCCAAATGTTCCTGAAGCTGATCGGCTCGCTCTTGTCGCCGTGAGCTTGCAGCTTGATGGGCGCGGTGTCGTACTTCTTGTAGAAGGGCTTGCCGATATAGAGCGTCTGGCCCCATCAACTCGAAGTGATTTTGCACCAGCACGCCGTTGAAGAACGCGGTGACATAAGCTGGAGTCTTCAGTGAGCCGTCGTCGTTGAAGGTGGGCGCGGTCCATACGATGTCGTAGGTCTGCCACTCGCCGGGCTTGCGGTTGGGATTCACCAGCGGAGGGCTCTGCTTATAGATGCTGGCGGCCTGACCGTTGACGTAGGTCGTGTTGTTGTAGGAATCGAGTACCTGCAGCTCATAGCCGTCGTCGCCCGGGCCGGTGGAGGCGAGAAAGACGCCGCTGTTGCCGCGCGCCTGGCCGCTGCCGGTGATGTTTCGGGAATGCTGCCACTCGAGATGGAGCTGGTAGTTCTTGAACTTGCGTTTGGTTTCGATGTTGCCAACGCCGGGCGCCTTCTTCACCGTCATCGATGCCGTCGGTGCACGATCCACTGCGCCGGGGTGTGGTCCTGGGCGGAGACCCACTCGTCAAGGTTCTTGCCATCGAAGAGCACGATTGCGTCGGAGGGCGGAGCTGCTTCGGTAGCTCCCGGCGTGACGATCTTGGGGACGGGCGTCCATACTTCTGTGTCTTCAGGTTTTGGTTTAGGCGCGGCGGGTTCCTGGGCGAAAAGAGGAGCGGCCAGGGCAAGCATGGAGGCAAGGGCTAGGTGTTTCGAAATCTGGATGCGCTTCATAAGGAATCACGATACACCGAAGGGGTTCGATATGGTCAAGAGCGGATTGAAGGGCGACACGATCCCGCTAAGTCGTGAAGAGAAGTCCAAGGTGAAACAAAATACATCCCTCGGGGGCTAAACTTACTGCGAAAAAAGGCCCGTTCTGGGCCACGCGCGGCGCAAAGCATACCTCAGGGGCTAAAGCCCGCGCCAATACTGGCGCCGTGATGCCAGGGATAAATCCCTGGCCTACCGCTCGAATGAGTTCTTCCGCAGCCTGTGAAGTCGTGCCCTTTCAAAACATCTCGTAACGATGGCAGATTCTCAATAGGTCTGCGACCGGAGCTAGCGGATTACGGACCAGATGGCCAGGTTGATTCCGACCATCAGGACTGCCGATGCGGGAATCAGGAGGAGAGCTTTTTTCAGGCGTAGGGGATCGCCGCCGGCGATGGCGCCAATGATACGTGAGCTGACAGCCAGGCCTGCCCATCCGCAGGTGATGACAAATCCGATGGCGGTGCCGGCCATGCGCGGAAAGGCGGTGCCGACGATGGCGAGGGTGGTGGGAAAGACCGGAGCCATGGAGAGGCCGGCGATGAATACCAGCACCAATGCAGCGGTGGGCTTGAGGTCCGGAGCATGAGAAATGTAGTGATGGCCATGGCGATGGAGGCCGCAAGAGTGACCTGGACTGCGGGACACGTGGATGAGGATGGGCGAGACAGCGACGCGGCCGACGAGCAGGCCGAGCGCGAATCCGAGCGAGAGGATGTTGAGGGCGCGCGACTCGGGAATGCCCTGGGCGATGAGGTGGCGCGGAAGCCAGTTCCACACGCCCACTTCGCAGGATACGTAGAGGAACAGGAAGACGCCGAGCAGAAAGAGCAGCGGACGGCCGAGGACGGGGCCGGCATCGGCGAGGACAAAGCCTGCGGCCGCCGGCGGGCGCGGGCATCGTGTGACGGCCTGAATCACCAGCGCTACGACGGTGAGCGAGGCGACGGTGTAGCAGAGGCGGACCCAGTTCCGCTTAAAAAGATTGGCGGAGATGAAGGGAGTGGCGAGTCCGCCGAGGCCGAAGAAGAGATTGAGAAGGTTGAGTGCCGTGGCGCGATGGCCTCGGTGACTGCCGCTGACCAGCGCATTGGCGCCGGTGACGACGATGCCGCCGCCGACCCCGAGCAGGAACAGAAGGAAGACGATGCTGCGGAAGCCTTCCGAGCGCGGCAGCGCGAAGAGCGCGATGGCGATGAACGCCAGGCCGAGGATGAGGCCGACTTTGTCGCCTTCGAGTGTCGAGCAGCGGCCCGACGCCGAGCCGAGGCGATGATCAGGCCGAGCGCCTGGGAGAATGCGATGGTGCCGTTCTGCGCAGGGGTGAGGCGGAAGCGATCGGACAGGTCGGGCAGGATGGTGCCGAGCATGGCGGCAATCATTCCGTAAACGAAGATGGCGAGAATGGCGGCAAAGATCAACACGCGGCTGGGTTCCTTTCAATGACCGACCTGAGAATACTAGACTCGGTGTTCAACTGGTGCGCGATGGGAACCGAACTGACGTTTGAGCGGCGAAAGTTGATCGATCCGGTCGACGGACAATTGTATCGCCCCGTGGCGTTGGCCCGTGCACGTCTACGCCTGCGCGGCTCCAGTAGACTGGTAGGGCTATGAATTTTTGGTTTCGAATGGGGTGGGGCATTCCGCCGGCTGCGTTATTTGCCGTGTTGCTGGCCTCGGGCTGCGGCACGCCTGGTACGCCGCTGCCACCTTCGCTCAACCTGGCCGATCCGGTGACAGATCTGACGGCAGTTCGCACCGGCAACCAGGTTTCGCTAACCTGGACCATGCCGAAGAAGAATACGGATAAGCTGCTGTTGAAGGGCAATTATGGCGTGCGCGTCTGTCGCAAGGAAGCCACAGAAAACTGCGCGGTTGCCCGCGGAAGCTTGATGCTGGCTCCAGGGGCGCCGGGCGCCTTCACCGATACGTTGCCATCGGCGGAGGCATCGGGCGCTCCACGCGTACTCTCTTATTTTATTGAGATAAGCAACCCACGTGGGCGCTCTGCAGGGGCATCAAACGTCGCGGAAGTGCTGGTCGGCGAAGCTCCTTCTGCGATTGCCGGACTTGCCGCCCAGGTGCGAAAGGGCGGTGTACTGCTGCACTGGATCGCAGACCCGCGACAGCCTTCGACCACGGTCATTCGGCTGCATCGAAAACTGCTGACGACAGGAACGGGCGCGAAGCCCAATGAACAGACAGGTCCGCTGTTGCAGGCGCCCGAGGCGCGGGAGGAGACGCTCCTGGTCGACTTCGGGACGCAAACCGGCCAGGCCGCCGACCGAGCTATCGACCAGGGAATCCGTTTTGGTCAGGTCTATGAGTATCGTGCTCAGCGGGTGGCCCGCGTTACAGTCGACGGAAAACCGGTGGAACTAGGCGGCCCACTTTCCGACCCGATTCGCGTATCAGTTACAGACATTTTCCCGCCCGACGTTCCAGCCGGGCTGGCTGCAGTGGCGTTAGCCGGAGACGCCACAACAGGCCCCTCCATCGATTTGAGCTGGCGGCCCGTAGCCGATGTCGATGTGGCTGGCTATGCTGTCTATCGGCGCGAATCCGGCGCGGCCTGGCAGCGCATCTCGCCGGCGGACGCGGTTGAGGGGCCCGCATTTCATGACAGCAACGTCCAGCCCGGTCATACTTATCACTATGCAGTCAGCGCCATCGATCAGGGCGGACACGAGAGTGCCCGCTGCGATGAAACTGAGGAGACAGTACCCAATCCATAGTCCAATTTTTCAGCGCGCGGAGATATTCCCATGAAGTATTGTCGCTTCCTGCTCGATGGTCAGACTCACTACGGCGCGGTGGAAGATCGCGCGGGCGAGCCGTGGATCGTCGACCTGACGAGGGCACCCGACGACGACCTTGCATTTCGGTTGGAACACGGAAGGGCCACGTCTTGGAGTTTCAACTTTGAGCCGATGCCGTTGAGCGCAACCGATCTGCGACCTCCCGTGACGCCGAGCAAGATTGTTTGTGTGGGCCGCAACTATCGCGACCATGCAAAAGAGCTGGGTAACGAGCCAACCGCGGAGCCCATTCTTTTTTTCAAGCCGCCGTCCTCGCTGCTCAAGCCTGGCGGCGTTGTGCGGTTACCGGCTGTATCGGCGCGCGTAGACTTCGAGGGCGAATTGGCGCTCGTGATCGGGGAGCGCGCGCACAAGCTCAAGCCGGATGCGGATTGGCGGAAGGTCATTCGGGGCTACACGATCGCCAACGACATCACAGCTCGCGATTTGCAAAAGAAGGATGTTCAATGGGTTCGCGCCAAGGGATTCGATACTTTTTGCCCTGTTGGGCCGGTAGTGAGCGATGAAATCGACCCTGAGGCCGGCGTCGCGATCGAAACCCGCGTTAACGGAGAGCTGCGCCAGCAGGGCTCGACTCTCGACTTCATCTATTCAATTCCAGTGTTGCTCGCCTACATCAGTGCCGCTATTACATTGGAGCCGGGCGATCTGGTGCTGACCGGGACGCCAGCGGGAGTGGGGCCACTGACCACCGGAGATTGCGTTGAAGTAAGCATTCCAGGCCTGGGCGTACTAATTAATATGGTGGAAGCGGATGCAGAATGAACCTGATGTTCAAATCCAGCATCTGAAACAGGGGTACACTATTGCCGAGCACACGCGCTGGACAAAGCGTCTTCCCGAAGGAGGAATCATGCCGCAGAATCTACTTGAGCAGTTGCGCAAATACACTGTAGTGGTTGCCGACACCGGCGATATTGAGGCGATGGAAAAGTTTCGCCCCCAGGATGCCACAACTAACCCTTCGCTGATTACCGCCGCTGCGCAGATGCCGCAGTACCAGCCCATTGTGGACGGCGTACTGCTCGACGCGCGCAAGGAGCTGGGCGATGGCGCAACCGATGAGGCCGTTGCCAACCTGGCCTTCCAGCGGACTGGCCATCGCTTTCGGCAAGAAGATTCTTGCTATCGTTCCCGGCCGCGTCTCCACGGAAGTGGACGCGCGCCTCTCCTACGATACCGATGCCACCATCGCCCAGGGCCGCGCTATTATTGCGCAGTACGACAAGGCGGGCATCGGCCGCGAGCGCATCCTGATCAAGATCGCTTCCACATGGGAGGGCATTCGTGCCGCTGAAGTGCTGGAGAAGGAGGGCATCCACTGCAATCTGACGCTGCTCTTCGGCCTGCACCAGGCCATCGCTGCCGCCGATGCCGGCGTCACGCTGGTTTCGCCGTTCGTGGGCCGCATTCTCGACTGGTACAAGAAAGACACCGGCAAGGATTACCAGGGCGCCGACGATCCAGGCGTGCAATCCGTGACCAAGGTTTACAACTACTACAAGAAATTCGGATACAAGACGCAGGTGATGGGCGCCAGCTTCCGCAACATCGGGGAGATCAAGGAACTGGCCGGCTGCGATCTGCTCACCATCTCTCCGCAATTGCTGGCCGAGCTTGAATCCACGGAAGGCGAACTGCCGCGCAAGCTGGACCCGGAGGCGGCAAAGACGCTCGTCATCATGAAGATCGACGTGGACAAGGCGACATTTGACGCGATGCATGCGGCCGATCGCATGGCCACCGACAAGCTGAAGGAAGGCATCGAGGGCTTCTCGGCGGCGCTGGTAAAGCTCGAAACGCTGCTGGCCAAGCGGCTTGCCGAGCTGGAAGCGCGCGCACCGGCAGCCGTCTAATCGTTCATGAACAATAATTGATTCAAAAGGGCAGCCTTCACGGTTGCCCTTTTGCATTTCATCGTATTAATCCGATTTGCAATCGATGTCCACTCTGCTAAGAAAATTGGCTACAACCTGTTTAAAATTCACAACTTTTCCGATAAGCTCAGTGTCAAAGCAATTAATGCAGGCAGCGGCTGGGGTCCCCGGCTGCACGCAATCGGGCACCGGCCAATGCTCCTCATAGCGCAGGCTGGCTGCGCGCGCAGCTACGGGAGGTGTGTATGCAGGCGCAGTCAATCCAGCTCGTCTCATCCGCTCGAACCGTTCTTCCACCAGGCGGTTCGCAATAGTTATGAGGGCAAGCTGGGGCTGAACGATCCGGACGTGACCGCGCTACGTCGCCCGCCTGCTCTGCGAGTTCTCCGAGTCAGACAAGCTCTACAGGTGCGCGATGAACGAGGGCCGGCCCATCGAAGAGCTTGACCGAGATGATGCAGGCCTCCGATCCCGTGAACGGCACTGCGCCGTCGTTCGATGCCGAGCGCGCGGTGCGCAAGCACATCGGCGACTACGCGCTGTTTGTGGCCGGCATGTATCCCGAGGCCATGGCATCTGATCGCCGCAGTCGCCGCCATCATCCCAGCCTCGGCGAGCTGATCCACGCCGGCAAGGAGAGCTACTTCATCGTGAGCCAGTTCAATCTGTTTGAGTACGAGCAGGAAGCGCCGTTGTTTGCGCGGCTTTCAGATCGGTTCGAGCGCTGCATTCTCGGGCCTCACGCTGGTGCGCGAAGAGCTTGGGCCGCGCAAGCCGCTGATGCTGCCGCCGCAGGTGAACTAGCGACGAAATCGCGACCAAGAGCTCGAATAAATCCGGGTGCCCCATGCGATCCCTCCTTTGTCGCAAATATCGATTCACCGGGTGCCCGAGGCCTTCCGTCGCGGCAATGAGCCTGATTCCTAATCACTGATCCCGAATTTCTGGTCCCTGCTCTACTCCGACCAGACCGCCAGCACATTTCCCACCCCATCGGAAAAGTGGAATCGCCGTCCGCCGGGAAACTCGAACGTCGGCACTACCACGCCGCCACCCTCCATCCTGATTGCGATCTCGGTGGCCGCAAGGTCAGACGAGTAGAGAACGACCAGCGGCGCGAACTTCCCCGCGGCCTCATGCGGATCGACCTTGATAGAATCCGCCATCGATGCCCGCGCCCTGGAAGCTGACATACTCCGGCCCATAGTCTACAAAGGTCCATCCGAAAACTGTCGCGTAAAACTTCTTGGTCTGCTCGATATCGGTCGAGGCGAATCTCAATGTAGTTGATCTTGTGATGATTTCCTGGGTTGCTCATGGCATCTCTCCTTATGAGTTGAGATTGGGTGGAGGTCGAGGAAAAGCGGTGCGGATCGTGGATGGGAGGCGCAGGCACACCTTTCCCAGTGTGCTCCTGATTGCGCCCCCATCCACATTCCCTCAGAAGCCGGAGAGTGCAGGTAGAGCCCGCTGGTTGGATGCAAGCGCGCGGACTGCCGAGGTACGAGAATAAAATAGCAGAACATCACGCGCTGCAAATGGCAAATTTCGAGAAGGCTAGATCAAGAGCGATTGCTCGCCTGAGCCTCGACTCACTCTCCGGATCGTGCGACGGGAGGTAAACCAGTGGCCGCTGCGCGCGCGAGTTCGCGAATCCTGCCCAACGTCGCCCGCGACACCTCTTCATTCGGACTTACACCGTCGACTTTGCCCTCGATCAGCAGGCCCTGCGTGTAGCTCGTATCTCCGGCGAGAAAGACGGACGGCGAGCCCTGCACCAGCACCGATACATGCGCCGGCGTGTGCCCTGGCGTGGGAATCACGAGGATTTCTTCGTCGGAAGAGATCGCAGCGCTTTGCGGGAACGGCCCACCGGCCGATCTTGAAATCGGAGCCGATCGGGTTGCCACCATTTCGGCCAGCGATGAGGCAGATAGCCGTTCAGCCGGCCCATCGAACCCTGCGCGCGCTTGCCATTCGCCGCATGAACCCACGTCCTGCAACCTACCACATGCGCCAACCCGCCTGCATGGTCGGTGTGCAAATGGGTGAGAATCACATCGCGCACATCGCTGGGCTTAATTCCCAGTGTGCGAAATTGCGGGCCCAGTTCGTCCTCCGGCGCAACCTTGAAGCGCGCGGCGCGCCGGTAAAACGGGTGCCAGCGGGGATGATAGCCGAGCTCATGCACGCGCGCCGTCTCGCCGGTGTCGACTAGGACAACGCCATTGCCCTGCTCGATGACCCAGACATAGATGGGCAGCCACTCTGTCCAATCCTTGTCGAGTGAGCATATTGGTGACGCGCGGCAATCCATGCCCCCTTCCAGGCCATCTGCGCTTGCCGCACCTGGACCAAGCCGGTGCGAATTGCATGAATCTTTGCCACAAATCGCTCCCTCGCCGATCAGCTTCGACTTGAAAAACGTGTGCAGTACGCTACATCGAATCGGGCGCGGTACTGAGCACAAACTGCTCATGCGTGTGAGTCTTGGAAATGACAATCTGAAAGCGTCAGACGGTTGGCTTGACTGGAACCTGAGCGGATTCAGAGAATGTACCGGCTCAGATCCTGATCCTTCACGATCGATGCGACCATCTGCTTCACATACTCGGCGTCGATCAGAAAAACTTTCTCCGGGCCGGAGGCGGTCATGCGCTCCTGATAGGGCAGCGGCGTGGATAGATTCGTCCTTGATGGCGTCTGACAAGTACCGCGGCCGCCTTCGTCATTGGGTGCGCGGCGGGCTACATCGGGCGCCAGGAAGCTTACGTCTTCAAGCACGCGCTCCATGATGGTGTGCAGGCGGCGCGCGCCAATGTTTTCTGTCTGCTCATTCACTTTGAAGGCAAACTCGGCCATCTCGCGCAGAGCGTCGGGCGCAAACTCCAGCCGCACGCCTTCTGTCTCCAGCAGCGCCGAGTATTGCTTGGTGAGCGAGGCCTTGGGCTCGGTGAGGATGCGCAGAAAATCTTCGACGGTGAGCGACTGCAGCTCGACGCGAATGGGAAAGCGGCCCTGCAACTCGGGAATCAGATCGCTGGGCTTGGAAACATGGAACGCGCCGGCGGCAATGAACAGAATGTGATCGGTGCGCACCATGCCGTAGCGCGTGTTTACCGTGGTGCCTTCGACGATGGGCAGAATGTCGCGCTGCACGCCTTCGCGGGAAACATCGGGCCCGTGCCCGCCCTCGCGTCCGGCAATCTTGTCGATCTCGTCGAGGAAAATGATCCCGCTCGACTCGACGCGCTCGACGGCCACGCGGTTCACCTGGTCCATGTCGATGAGCCGGCCTTCTTCTTCCTGCACCAGGTAGTCGAACGCGTCGCCCACCTTCATCTTGCGCTTCTTCGAGCCGCCGCCAAAGATGTTCGGCAGCATGTCCTTGAGGTTCATCTCCATGTCTTCAAGGTTCTGGTTGGAGATGATGCCGAACTGCGGCGTGTTGCGCTCGCGCACGTCGAGCTCCACCTGCCGCTCGTCGAGCTTGCCCTCGCGGAACTGCTGCCGCAATTTTTCGCGCGAGCGCTGATAGCTTTCGGATGCCGGGCAGCGTGAGCTGGCCTTCCTGCGCCGGCGGCGTCGGCGGCGGAGGCGGCAGCAGCACATCCAGCAGCCGCTCCTCGGCGTTCATCTCCGCGCTGTCTTCCACTTCTTCAAGCCGCTCTTCGCGCACCATGTCGATGGCGATCTCAACCAGGTCGCGAATCATCGACTCCACATCGCGGCCCACATAGCCACCTCGGTAAACTTCGAGGCTTCGACTTTCAGAAACGGCGAACCGGTCAGCTTGGCCAGGCGGCGCGCAATCTCCGTTTTGCCCACGCCCGTTGGCCCAATCATGATGATGTTCTTGGGCATGATGTCGTCGGCAATGTCGGGCGGCAGCTTTTGCCGGCGCTGGCGATTGCGCAGCGCAATGGCCACGGCGCGCTTGGCGGCCTTCTGGCCGACAACATGCTTGTCGAGCTCGGTGACAATCTCGCGCGGCGTCAGCTCGTCCAGCGAGAGATCCTGTTCTTCAGCGGATGCGGGTAAATAAATAGCCATGAATAAACGGGCTGCGAAAGGTGCCGCTAGCCCTTCAACTCCTCAATAGTGATGCGGTCGTTGGTATAGATGCAGATTTCGCCGGCAATTTTCATTGCTTTTTCGGCAATGTCGCGGGCGCTCAGGTCAGTGTTGTCGAGCAGTGCGCGCGCCGCGGCCGTTGCATAGCTGCCGCCGGAACCGATTGCAGCCAGCGGCTCGTCCGGGTCGATCACGTCACCGGAACCTGAGATCAAGAACGTCTGCTCCTGCGTCGGCCACCAGCAGCAGCGCTTCAAGGTTGCGCAGCATTTTGTCGGTGCGCCAGTCCTTGGCCAACTCGACCGCGGCGCGATTCAGGTTCCCGGCGTATTGCTCGAGCTTGGATTCGAAGCGGCTGAACAGCGAGAACGCATCGGCCGTTGAACCTGCAAAGCCAGCCAGAATTTTCTCCTGATAGAGCCGCCGGATTTTTTTCGCCGAGTGCTTCAGCACGTGATCGCCCAGCGTGACCTGCCCATCGGCAGCCATCACGACCTGGCCGTTCCGGCGAACGCAAATCACGGTAGTGGAGCGGATTCGAGAATGCTGTGCCGCGTTAGTACCCTTGCGTGAAGCCATAAAAACCCTCTGGAAATCTGCATTTGGCAGGCAGGAAATACTTGAAGATGCAGGTATGAGTATATCGCAGCGACATTGGCGCGCTGGCCGCGTCACGCTCACACCCAGGGATGGCAACTGTCGTATTCTCTAGGTAGGACGCCGTCAAATCTCCGCTTGGAGTCCTATCCCGCAGAATGAGCGTTCTGAACACAAATACATGGGAGATTGTCTCCGCCGGGGCCTTGATAGTAGCCATGGCAAGTGCTGCGCTCTGGCTCTTGTTCCGCAAGCGCGCCACCGCCGAGGAACTGGAGCGGGCGAGACGGCAGTTCCTGGTGCAATCGGGACGGCTGACCGACGGAATGTTGCTCGATATCTTTGAAGTCGAAGCGGAAGACGGGCGCACGCTCACTTTGCTGCTGTTCAGTTATCGCGTCGGCGGGGTGGATTACGAATGCTCTCAGGACATTACTGAAATGCGCAGCGTGGTGGATACGGCGCAGGTGCGAGCCGGCTTTCCCTGCACGGTGCGTTCGCAACCTGGCAATCCTCAAAACAGCATCGTGGTGTCTGAAGAGTGGTCCGGCCTGCGCCTGGGACTGCCGGTGTTGCCTGCCTATGAAGATCCCGACCCCAATGACTTGAGTCATCTAAGGCAAGGTCGAGGCTGACCTGGCGGTTGGCAGCGTATACCCCCCTGGGGTACACTGAGGCTATGCATGTTCACGCGGCGACCGCCTCAAAAACGACTGGCGCTAGCCGAACAAAAGCCGTTTTGCGCATTTCGCTGGTGGCCACGCTCGCCTATGTCGTCGTCACTTTCGTGGCCGGCCTGCGGGCTCACTCGCTTGCTCTGCTGTCTGAGGCCGGGCACAATGCCTCTGACTTTCTGGCCCTGCTACTCAGCTTTGCCGCCGTCTACTTTCAGTCGCGGCCCGTTAGTGACTCGAAGACCTTCGGTTACCAGCGGGCTGGGGTGCTGGCCGCATTTATCAATGCGGGCACGCTCATCGTTATCTCGATCTGGATCGGCATTGAAGCCGTCCACCGGCTCAGTGCGCCAGTGGCCGTGCAGCCGAGGTTGATGATGGTGGTGGCCGCGGCCGGCGTGGTGATGAACGGCGTAATAGCTGCGCTGCTGTGGGGCGTGGCCCGCGACGTGAACATGCGCAGCGCCTTTTTGCATATGGCTGGGGACACACTGTCGACGGCCGCGGTCATCGCCGGCGGCGCTGGCATTCTTTTACCGGCCAGAACTGGATCGACCCAGTGCTCTCGCTGATCATTGCCGCGCTGATTCTTTGGTCCAGCATCGGCATTGTTCGGGAGACGCTCAACATTCTGCTTGAAGGAACACCGCGCGACTGCTCGCTCCCCGATATTCGCTGCGGAATGGAGGCAGTCGAGGGCGTCATCAATGTGCACGATCTGCATGTCTGGAGCCTCGGTTCGCAATCCCGCGCATTGGCCTGCCACGTGACCATCGCCGACATTCCGCCGTCGGAGAGCGCTTGCATCCTCGTTAATTTGAACCACTTCCTCAAGGATCACTTCCGCATCAGCCACACGACCATTCAGTTTGAGCACACGGGCTGTCGGAGAGAGCACGGCTGTGTTGTCCCCATTGAAGAGATGGTTGCGCATGAGCACAGCCACCATCACGGCCACGCGCATTAGGGCTTAAGGTGTGTCGCCGTTTTTGTTCCAGCAAGCAACGAGGTTCAAGCCCCTAAAGTCGCTTTTAGCCTGATCTGTTTCAGGAGTTTGAAGCTCTGCTCCCCTCGTAAGCTTCGATCTATAACTTTAGGGTTGCCTCAGAAGAAACCGGGGGCCGCTCAAATATGATTGCTTCTGTTGGTTTGCTGCGTCTTTCTCAGGAGGTCTTCCGCATTGATTTCCCGCCGAGTTGCTTTCGCCGCTCTGTGCTTCACGTTACTGGTCAGCGCGCGCGTTTCAGTGCCGGCCCAAACCCAGTCCGCAACGGCCGCGGCGCAACTTGAAGCTCTTTCCGGCGAGTACACCAATTCGCGTTGAGCCAGACACGCCGCTCAGCTTTTACGTCCAGGATGGCAAGCTCGTTTACGAAAATGAGCGCCGTGTGCCTGTGGACCTGAATCCGACTTCGAACCTTTACTTTTCCATTCCTGAAACGCAGGCAACCTTCCGCTTTACGCTCGATTCCGCTGGTCATGGCAGTAGTGTTGTTCTCACCGATGGATCGGAAAGTTCCGTCTCTCAACGCACCGGCCCCGCCGTTCACCACGTCTTCCACGACTACCAACGCACTGAAGTCATGATTCCCATGCGTGACGGCGTCAAGCTGCACGCTGTCATCCTCAAGCCGGCGGACATCGCCGGTCCGCTGCCGATTCCTGATGCAGCGCACGCCCTATGGCGTGCGACGGGACCACCCGCGGAATCGTTCTTCGCCGGCCGTCCCGAGCTGGCGCGCGACGGATACATCTATGTGGCTGAAGACATTCGCGGGCGCTACAAGAGCGAAGGCGAATTCATCATGAGCCGGCCGCTCGCGGACCATCACGATCCCAAGGCCATCGACGAAAGCACTGACACCTACGACACGGTCGACATGGCTGCTTGCAAATGTCTCCGGGCAACAATGGGCGCGTGGGCTTTGTGGGCACCAGCTATCCGGGATTTCTGGCCATGATGGCCGGCATCGATCCGCACCCGGCGGTGAAGGCCATCTCTCCGCAGGCGCCCATGATCGACGTCTGGATGGGCGACGACTTCTTTCACAACGGCGCCTTCCGCCAGAGCTACGGCTACGACTACGTGCTCGGCATGGAGTCAAGCAAGGAAGATACCGAAGTGAGCTACGGCAAGGACAAGGAAGGCAAGCCCGTCGACGGTTTCGATTATTTTCTTGAGCGCGGCTCTTTGCTGAGGATGTAAAGAAATCCGGCTCGCAAGTGCTGCCCACCTGGAAGCTCTTTCTCGATCATCCCGCTTATGACACATTCTGGTCCTCGCGCGGCGTGGAGCATCTCTCAACGCGGTCACCGTGCCCACGCTCACCGTCGGCGGCTACTACGACCAGGAAGACATGTTCGGCCCGCAGATGGAGTACTCGACCCTCGAGCCGCACGACACGCGAGCATGAGAATTTTCTGGTGCTCGGGCCCTGGCGTCATGGCTACTGGGGCTCGTCTCAGCACGCCATCTCGGCAATCTCGAGTACGGCGAGCCAATCGGCAAGGAATTTCGCTCGCAGATCGAAGCCAAATTTTTTGCGCACTATCTGAAAGATGACGCCGGCAACCAACCCCTCCGGCTTCGATCTTGAAAACACGGCCAGCTTTCAAACCGGTTCCAATCACCTGGAAGCGCTATGCGCACTTTCCGCCGCAGGCAAGCGCAGCCCACGCAGTCTGTATCTCGACGGCGATGGCGCGCTAAGTTGGAGCGAGTCGAAGACTCCGGTAGCAAGACCACGCTATGTCAGCGATCCGGCCAACCCCGTTCCCTATCGCCATCGGCCCATCCAGCCCACTTACGGCGATGGTTCGCAGTGGTTCAACTGGATGACTGAAGATCAGCGCTTCGTCACCGACCGCAAAGATCTGGCCGTGTGGAAGCTGCCGGCATCTGAAGAAAGACCTCATCGTCACCGGCGAAGTGATCGCGGACATCTTTGCCTCAACCACCGGCACTGACAACGACCTCGTGGTCAAGCTCATCGATCAGTATCCGGACGACGAGACCGTCACCGACCCGAAGATGCGCGGCTATCAGTTGATGACCAACGAAGAGATTTTTCGCGGGCGTTATCTTGGAGCTTCGAAAAACCGACGCCCCTGCGTGCCGGGTCGATGCACGAGTACAAGTTCTCGCTGCACGATGTAGACCACGTCTTCAAGGCCGGCCACACGGTCATGGTCGAGATTCAGAGCACCTGGTTCCCGCTCTACGACCGCAATCCGCAGACCTTTGTGCCCAACATCATGACGGCCAAAGCCAGAGGACTACAAGCCGGCCACCATCACGATCTACTCCGACTCGGAGCACGACTCAACTTTGCAGCTGCCGTTGTTGAATGCGTGCGATCACATAGAGTGTTTTTGAGGGGGAGTACGGATCCGCTTTGAAAGAGGGCAGGCCGGAGGCGCGAACTCGAACTATAGCGCCAGCCACGCAATTACCACGACTGCAACACCCATCAGCTGGCTCATGCGGTCGGTGAGGGCGAAGGCGACAGGGTCCTCATCCAGTTCGCCGCGCGAGGCGAGAAGCCACACGCGGTTCAGCCAGAGAATCATCAAGGGCACAATGAGCCAGAGCAAGCGCGGCTGGCGATAAAGCTTCACCACATCGAGGCCGCTGATGTAGATGGCAAAGACTACCACCGCGGCATAGGCGCTTGCGGTGCCGAAGCTGCGCAACTGTTCCATGTCGGCCAACATGTAGCCGCGGCCGTTCCGGGGCGTTGAATTGCTGGCGCGAAGGTTCTCGAGCTCAGCAAATCTCTTGACGATGGCAAGAGAGAGAAACAAAAACATGGAAAAGCCGGCCAGCCAGTGAGAGATGGGCGTCAGCGTTGCCGCGCCGCCCGCAAGCAGGCGCAGAATGTACAAGCCGGAGAGCGCCAGCACATCGACCAGTGCAATGCGCTTCAGATAAATCGAATAGGTGAGTGTTGTGGTCAGGTAGAGCAGCAGCCAGGCGAAGAAGTCGCCGGGAAGCGAGCGGCCGCCGATCAGTCCCAGCAGCAGAAACGCCGTGACGACGCAGAGCCCGGAGAAGGCCGAGAGATCGCCGGATGCGAAGGGACGCAGCCGTTTGCGCGGATGACGGCGGTCGGCTTCAATGTCAAGCAAGTCGTTGAAGATGTATGCAGCAGAAGCGGTAACCGAGAAACAACAGAAGGCCGCCAGCGCTGTGAGCAGCTTGCCGGCGCTTAAACCATGAGACAGAAGCAGCGGCACAAAGATGAGCAGATTCTTGGCCCACTGGTGCAGGCGCACCGCTTTAAGCAGAGATGGCAGCGCAGGTTTGCGCTCAATGAACTCTTGTCCGGGCTTGATGCCGCGAGCTTTGAGCCTGACGCGTAGTCCGAGGCTCGGATTGGCTATCATCGCTTGGTTGGCCTGGGCCAGCAGCGGCAGATCGGGCGTGTCGTTGCCGATGTAGTCGAACGGGCCGGAGTCAAATTCGCGGCGCAGGCTGTCGAGTTTCTTCGATCCAGTTAGATTGGTTGCGCCGTCTGAGCCCAGCACGCCGGCAAAGATGCCCAGGTGCTGGGCAACACGACGTGCCAGTAAAATGTTCGCTCCGGTTGTCAGGTAGATTGCACGGCCACGTCCACGCTCACGCTGGAGAAACAGCAACAGTCTGCGGTTGTAAGGTAGCCGGGCGACATCGAGAGTGACGGACTCGGTGACAAATGCCTTGAAAGCAGCCTTGCCATGAATCAGCCGGCCCGGCAGCTTGAACACCTTGAGTGGATGGGTGCGTAAGAGCGCCAGCAATGAGTCCACGAGCGTATCCGATTTGACCAGCGTACCGTCCAGATCGACACAGAGCGGCACTTGCGCAGCATCGGGAGGAGGGTGATTGAAATTTGTCTGGGGCAACCGCTCACCTCGTCGAGGATCACCGGCCGGTGAAAGAGAGAACCGGCTCCAAAGGTACCGGCCTGTCGATGCAGTTGAGTTTGCAGCCCGGGCCGCTAAAGATTCCGGAATCACTCAAGTATACAGTTAGCTCGGAGCCAATCAAGATGGAATGAAAATGAGCGAAGGCGGAGTCGCGGATAAATTTGAATGAACCTTAAACGGCGGATGATACTATCTTGCGCATGTTGCAGATTGCTGCGTTAGTGGAACTCCTGATCTGCTGGATCGCCTGGACGATGGCGTTCGTGAAGCCGCGCAAGCAGGCAGCGCATCAGAAAAAGGCTGTAGTTGCGCCGGCATCCCGGTGGGGAATTGTTCTGGTCACGATCGGCTTCGCTTTGGTGTGGATGTACGTTCGGCCGTCGGGCATGCAGAAATCATGGGCGTCGCTGATTGCGTCGATGATCCTGGGACCTCTCTCGGTGGCGCTTGTGTGGGCCGCGGCGCACCGACTTGGCAAGCAGTGGCGTTATGTTGCCGCAGTCAGTGAAGATCACGAGCTGATTCAGACGGGACCTTATCGCTGGGTGCGGCACCCAATCTACCTGTCGATGCTGGGAATGCTGATGGCAACGGGGGCTGCCTGGACCTGGTGGCCCATGTGGGTGGCAGGCGTGATTGTTTTTATTACCGGCACTGAGATCAGAGTGCTGGCCGAGGATCGCCTGCTGGAGGAGCGCTTCCAGGATTCCTTCCGCGCCTATCGCGCCCGCGTGCCGGCTTATATTCCGTTTTTGCGATGAGGCCGGAGTATTCGGCCCGCCGGAACCTCCGGCGGAAGCTGCGGAGTCAGTGTGTACCTTGGAAAGTTTTGGTGGAGCTGAGCGGGATCGAACCGCTGGCCTCCTCGTTGCGAACGAGGCGCTCTCCCAGCTGAGCTACAGCCCCACGACTTCATTATCTTACCAGCGGGTAACCAATCATGGAAGAGTTGCCGCCAACCCCGGCTATAGCTGGTTCATGTTCTGCAGGAACTCGGCGTTGTTGCGTACTCTTTTCGAGTTGGCCGATGAGCAGTTCCATGGCTTCAACTGGCGAAAGCGGGTTGAGCACTTTACGCAGAACCCAGATGCGCTGCAAATCTTCCTTGGGAATGAGCAGCTCTTCCTTGCGGGTGCCGGAACGCTGAATGTCGATGGCCGGGAAGACGCGCTTGTCGACCAGCTTGCGGTCGAGAATGATTTCCATATTGCCGGTGCCCTTGAATTCTTCGAAGATGACTTCGTCCATGCGGGAGCCGGTGTCTACCAGCGCAGTCGAAATGATGGTGAGCGATCCGCCTTCTTCAATATTGCGCGCAGCGCCAAAGAAGCGCTTGGGCCGCTGCAATGCATTCGAATCGACGCCGCCTGAAAGCACCTTGCCCGAAGGAGGCACGATGGTGTTGTAAGCGCGGGCAAGACGAGTGATGGAATCGAGCAGGATCACCACGTCGCGCTTGTGCTCGACCAGGCGCTTGGCCTTCTCGATCACCATTTCGGCAACCTGCACATGGCGGGCAGCGGGTTCATCGAAGGTTGAGCTGATGACTTCGCCCTTCACTGAGCGCTGCATGTCGGTTACTTCTTCAGGCCGTTCGTCGATGAGCAGGACGATCAAGACAACTTCGGGATGATTCGTGGAAACGGAGTTCGCGATCGACTGCAACAGCATGGTCTTGCCGGTGCGCGGCGGGGCGACAATCAAACCGCGCTGGCCTTTGCCTACGGGCGTCAGCAGGTCCATGACGCGGCCGCTGACGCCCTCCCTGACGGTCTCCATCTTGATGCGCTCCTGAGGATAGAGCGGCGTCAGGTTGTCGAAGAGAATTTTGTTGCGCGTCTCCTCGGGCGATTCGAAGTTGATGGCCTCGATCTTGACCAGGGCAAAATACTTCTCGCCCTCGTGCGGCGGGCGCACATTGCCGCTGATCGAGTCGCCGGTTTTGAGATCGAACTTGCGAATCTGCGAAGGAGAAACGTAGATGTCGTCCGGGCCGGGCAGATAGTTGTAGTCGGGCGAGCGCAGGAAGCCGTAGCCGTCGGGTAGAATCTCGAGCACGCCTTCGGCAAAGATGTGGCCTTCCTTTTCGCTTTGTGCCTGAAGAATCTTGAAGATCAGATCCTGTTTGCGAAGGCCGCTGGCTCCTGGGATTTCCAGGGTGCGTGCAATGCGGCTCAGTTCGGTGATGTTCTTCTCTTTTAGTTCAGCGATCGTCATGTTTACCTGCAATAAGGAGGGATGTGTGAGGGGACTCGCGAAGGGAAATGCTCCGGAGGGAATCCGGAAAGGATGTTTGTGGAGTCATACACGCCGGCGCAATTGAAGCACCTCCCAAATTCGATGGGAGCGAAAGGCCGGAGTTGAGCGGCTTCCCTTGACGGGAAGCTGCCTTGAAACTTTTGCCTGAATCAACTATACCGTCTCGGAGTGCGCGTTAGGCGGCGCGGCGCCGTTCGACGGTTGTGCAGATGAAGCCGAAGGCGCCTGAACTGGCGCTGCCGGCCCGGGATCGGAGGTATGAAAACGGTCTAGGACTTCATTGGTGGTGTCTTGCAGCCTTGTATTCGGCTTGTGGAGCTTGCGGGTTGCCTTGCTAGCCAGTTGACAGAGCTGGTAGCGATTGGACACATGAGAAAGTGCCCCAAATACTAAATCAGAACGCATGATGCATCTCTCCTTCTTCATTTGCTTGCCCAGCCGGTACTAACTGGCGCCGGCGGTGCAGCGGGGAAGCAACTCGAAAAATCGGATGCTCCCAAAAATTCAGTTCACAAAGCTTAGACGTTCGAACCGCGCGTCGAGTTCAGAATGTTGGCGCAATCGCACGTCACCAAACAGCTTTTTTGCCGTATCTGGAAGACACATTGCCAAGTTGGGAATCCATGCGCCCCGAGTTCCCATTGCCGGCAGACTTCAAAACGCACCGGGGCATCAACGAATGAGCCTCAGCTCAATATGATGCGGGAAATGACAGATGGGGCGCGAGAAATCGCACAGTTCAATCTGCCTTTAATGGATGGCAATCATGAATGTATACCGAGATTTGCTTCGGGTCAACCCTTTTCTGAAGGGATTCTCGGATGCTCAAAATGACCGGAATGTCTGTTTTGGCCTTGAATTTAAGGTATTTACAATCATATACATATAGCGAAGTTTGCAAGAACGCGCCAGGGCTCGTAAGGGTCAGGCCAGATAGGGAAACCTTCTCGCCGGAGCACCAGGAATCCAAGTAGTAATTCTTCGATAATTGTCTTTTCTGCGTGTGGAAAAAACCGCACAGCACAGCGTCTGCAACGCAATGCTCTCCTTGATAATCTAGGAGAGTGGCCATAATCTCTCTCCTGATTGTCAAGGAGAGGCCCAGCTGACACCTGAAAAGCGGGAAGGGTCGACCGATTTGCTGCAGGGAACGCTTGATCTTCTGATCTTGAAGACTGTGTCGCTGGAGCCCTTGCATGGGTATGGAGTTCTTTTGCGCATTCAACAGATCTCCGGCGAGAAACTTGTGATTCAGCAGGGGTCGCTCTATCCGGCGCTCTATCGGCTCGAACATCAAGGGGCTATTGCCAGCGAATGGGGCGAGAGCGAAAAAAATCGCAGGGCCAGGTACTACCGTCTGACTGATATGGGCCGGGACCGGCTGGCTGCGGAGACGGAGAAATGGAATCGCATGGCTGGAATTATAGGCGTGATTCTGAGCGCTACTGCGGAGGAGCTATGAATGATCAGGGAGTAGGGAACAGAGATTAGAAGAGCCAAGAGTCTGCGTTTTTTTTGCATCGACGGTCGCGCGGCCGTGGGCGCGGAAGGTATTGAGACCTGGCCGGCCAATTTCGCGGCATTTGGCCGCCGTATACCTTGTTCAAGCAGAAACAGGACATGGCCATCGGCGTCGTGAGATGTGTATGATTGACGTGAGTTTTACGACGTTCGGAAGGACGCATGTAGGTCTTTGTCGTCGAATGGCGCCTTCGCTGTTGAATTGTTCGTTTTCTCGCCGATCTGCCCGTGCTACCGCCGCTCGCATAAGAGTTGGCCAATGTCGGTGCGAGTTGCATAGTATTTCGATGATTTATACCAACATGTGTGGAAGAGAGAAATCTTCGCCATGGCAGCATTATTCAGATCTATTTTCTTAGGCTCTTCTCTACGTTTCAGGTATTCCGAGCGTTTCAAGGGTGTGTTTGCGGCGCTGTTGCTTGCGCTGCCGTTGCTGGCCTTGCAGGCTTCGGCGCAGACCACGACAATCAGCGGAACCGTCTTCGACCCGAGAGGATCCGCGACTGGACTGCCCCTGCCCGGCGTGCTGGTCTACGCGACGACATCGACACCAGCGGCGCTAACGCCTGGAGTTCAGTGCCTGACCTCCTCAAGCTCATCGCCGAGCGGCGCAGGTGTGGTGAGCTACACCAATACCGCAGTGGACGGGAGCTACACGCTGGCAAATGTGCCCGTAAACGCTACTTATACTGTGGTGATTCAGGCAGGCAAATGGAGGCGGCAGTTCACTGAGACAGTGGGGGCCGCTGCGCTCACCGGAATCGAACTGGACATGCCATCGAGCCATACGCAGGGTGATATTCCTCTCATCGCGATCGCTACGGGCTCGGTCGACGGGCTGGAGTGCGTCTTTCGCAATATGGGGATCGCTGATACGGAGTTCACCGACGACAACGGGACGGTCAATCCGGGAGGGCGGATCCATCTCTATAAAGGCAGCGAAGCATCGGGAGCGGATATCAACGCATCGACCCCGTCCGAATCCGCGCTGATGACCAATGCGGCTACCATGAACGGCTACGACGTGTTGATGTTTCCATGCCAGGGGTCCGCGGATGGCCAAGCGACCACTGTCGGCGCGGCCAACCTGCTGAGCTATGCCAATGCCGGCGGTCGAGTCTTTGCAACCCATTTCAGTTACGCGTGGCTGGACCCTGGCCAACCCTACGATTCGCAATTTGCGCCAGTAGCGGATTGGACGATCGATAGTGACCTGCCCAATGGAATTGCCACAATCAACACCGGATTCAACGACGGCGCCACGCTGGCCCAGTGGCTCTTGAATGCAGGCGCGTCGACGATCTACGGGCAGGTCCCGCTCTCCACTTTGCGCAACGATATCACCGCAATCATCCCGCCGACGCAGTCCTGGGCAACCCTCAACTCAGATGGCGACATTATGCAGATGACCTTTAACACTCCGGTAGGGGCGCCAGCGGCAAACCAATGTGGCCGTGTGTTGTTTAACGAGTACCATGTAGTCGATCTTGAGGAAAGTTCCAGCTACGGCAAGACCTATCCGATGGAGTGCCCCACTTCGACGAAGATGACGCCGCAGGAAGAGATGCTGGAGTATGCGCTGTTCGATCTGTCGTCGTTCGTGACGCCAGTGGTGGTGCCCACACTTTCCATCACATTCAATCCGAGCCCGTTGATTGTGGATCAAGACGAAACTGGCATCGCGTTGACAGTGAATGTCGCCAACACCAGCGCGACTACGCCAATCGACAGCACAGCCGTTCTGACCTTTGCGCTGCCTGCGGGACTTGCAGCCACTGCGTTGACCGACGCAACAGGTGGTTGGAGCTGCACTTTAGGAACGTTGACTTGCACCCGTAAAAGCGGAATTGCAGCGAGCACGAGCGACTCGGTCTCCTTGACCGTGAGTGTGCCAGCTTACCCGTTGGGAGGGATCGCTTCCCCGGGGACGCTGACCGCGACGGCTTCCAGTCCAAATTTCTCGAACAATGTAGAGGCTTCAGATTCGGTGATATTTCAGCAGACGCCGACGATTATGTGGGCAACACCGGCGCCGATCATTTATGGAACCGCTCTGAGCGCGACGCAGCTCGATGCGAGCTCGGCGTTGCCGGGGATTTTCAGTTACTCGCCGACAGCGGGAACGGTGCTGACTGTGGGGCAGCATACGTTGACAGTAACATTCACTCCGAATGACACAACCGATTACACGACCGCGACGGCGACAGTTAGCCTCACCGTGAATCCGGTAACACCTGGCCTGACTCTGACCGCGTCGCCCAACCCCGCGTTTGCGCTGAACCCAGTCACATTGACAGCTACTATTGCCTCCTTTTCAACTCAGCCGACGGGCACAATGACCTTTTACGATGGGGCCACGCTTCTGGGAACGGGTTCGGTGGCGATGGGATCTGCGACGTATACCGCAACCACATTAGCAGCCGGGACTCACTCGATTACGGCTGTCTATTCAGGTGACAGCAGCTATGGGCCTGCTAACAGTGGGGCCGTGTCAGAAACGATATTAGACTTTAAGCTTGCTCAAGCAGGAAGCACAACTGCGGGCACGGTAACTACCTATAACCTGACGATAGCGCCTTTGGGCGGCACGACTTTTCCTGAGGCGGTGACCTTTAGCGTCTCCGGCCTTCCGCTGGGAGTGACGGGCGTTTTTGCTCCGGCCACTGTTCCGGCAAACTCGGGTCCGACTTCAGCTGTTCTTCAAGTGACTTCACCGGATTTGACAGCGATGCACAGGTCGCGCAAAGCGTTTGAAGGCCACGCGCTCCCTGCGACGCTGGGGCTGATCCTGTTGCCCTTCGCTTGCACCATGCGCAAGGCTACAAGTCGCTGGAGCAGGCTGGCGTTGTTGGCGCTGATCGGCACAACTCTTGCCATGGGGTTGATGGGATGCAACAAGGTCAAGGTCACTCCGCAAACCTCTACAATCACAATCACTGCGGCGGCCGGTTCCTTGTCGCACTCAGTTACAGCGAGTCTTACGGTTCAGTAAAGCTTGCTACGATGTTCCGGCGATGGCTGCCAGTTAGCTGCCAAAGAGGCGGTGATCGTGAGTGAGTCAGATTGCGAGTCAGGCCCGGCGTTTACGGACGGCGGTGGCTAGCTCAGCTAACAGATTGCGCGTCTCAGGCCAGTCGATGCAGGCGTCGGTGATGCTCTGGCCATAGAGAAGGGGCTGGCCGGGGATGAGTTTCTGTGCTCCGGCCACCAGGTTGCTCTCAATCATCACTCCGATAATCTCTTTGTTGCCCCCGGCAATCTGGCCGGCTACATCGTGGCAGACAATGGCCTGGCGGCGATAGTCCTTGTTGCTGTTGGCGTGGCTGAAGTCGATCATGATGCGGGGCTGAATGGCGGCATTCTTCATCTTTTCGGCGGTCTGAGCCACGCAGTCGGCGGTGTAGTTCACCATCTTGGCGCCGCCACGCAGGATGATGTGGCAATCCGGATTCCCGCCGGTAACGAAGATCGCCGATTGTCCATGCTTGGTGTGGCCGAGGAATGTATGGGAGTTCGCGGCGGACTGGATGGCATCGATGGCCACCTGCACATCACCCGAGGTCGCATTCTTGAAGCCGACTGGGCACGAGACTCCAGAAACAAGCTGGCGATGTACCTGACTCTCGGTGGTCCGCGCTCCGATCGCGCCCCAACTGACCAGGCCGGCTATGTACTGCGGCGAAATCATATCGAGGAATTCGGTTCCGGTGGGGACGCCCATCTCGGCCAGGTCGAGGAGCAGGCGGCGGGCCGCACGAAGACCGTCATTGATCTTGTAGGACTGATCAAGATGGGGATCATTGATCAGGCCCTTCCAGCCGATTGTCGTTCGGGGCTTCTCAAAGTAAACGCGCATGACGATGCGCAGGTCGGCTGAGAATTCGGCGATCGCGTCCTTGAGCAGCGCAGCGTACTCGCGCGCCGCCTTGGTGTCGTGAATGGAGCAGGGCCCGGCCAGCACGAGCAAGCGGGGATCGCGGTTGTTGAGTATGTCGACGATCTCGGTACGCGCGTTGAAGATGGTGTTCGAAGCGGCTTCAGTGACCGGGTATTCTTCCTCAAGAAAGACCGGGGGAAGGACGACTTTAGTCCAAAGAATGCGGATATCTTCAATAGTCTGGAGCATGACTGTTGTTCCTTGCGGTGCGCGACCCTGGATGAAGCAGAACTTCGACAAGTGAGATCGGACGCCCTTCTCTAAAGTTATCAGGCTCGGGTGTAGTGCGATGGCTTACGTCCCTAACCGGATGGGGCCCGATTTCGTCAGATAAACGTGAAATTGCAAATTCACGCTCGGTGGACACAGGAAGAGCCTCTTTCAAAACAGACCTCGTTTTCGCTCGCGAGGTCAAGATTGCATATGGCGTAGACTTACTGGGTGTATTTGCTTGCAGTCTTGAGTGGGTGAGTCGCATGAGCAGGTCAGGATTGGTCTTCTTAATTCTTCCCCTTTGCTTACCAACACCGGTTTTAGCACAGCAGAGTGCCGCGCAAGGTGCAGCCGCCACACCGCCGGTAATGGCCGCGCCGCAAGTTCCGGCTCTCGGCCCGCAGGTTACGGACGCCCCTCCCGAGCACCCGGATGGGCAGATCGAACTTGACGTCGTGGTCACGGATAAGTCGGGCAAGCCGATATCCGGCCTGGAACTCAAGGATTTCACGCTGCTGGATAACAATCTGCCGGCAAAGATTCTCTCTTTTCAAGCCTTCGACGGAACCGCGCAGAAACTCAACCCGCCAGTCGAAGTCGTACTTGCGATCGATGCAATCAACCTTCCCTTCGGGCAAGTTGCGATCGAGCGTCAGCAGATTGCGAAGTTCTTGCAGCAGAATGGCGGGCATCTGGCTCAGCCTGTGTCGGTGTTCGTGATGACAGACACCGGGGTTACCAGCAGCGGCCGTCCTACACTCGATGGAAATGCGTTGGCCGCGGCAACAAATCAGTTGATCATCGGGTTGCGCACAACTACTCGGGCTGCGGGCGCGTGGGGAGCAATTCAACGCTTCGGGATTTCTCTCGACGGCTTCACGGCTATCGCGAACACTGAAGCGAAACGGCCTGCCCGGAAGCTATTGATTTGGACCGGACCGGGTTGGCCGATGCTGGTTGGGCCGAATATTCAAGTCGACGCCAAAGGCCAGCAGCAAATGTTCAACAGCATCGTCCAGCTTTCAGACAAATTGCGTCAGGCTCGCATCACTGTTTACAGCGTTGCACTGGGAATGCCTGGGAATGGCACTTTCTTTTATCAGAGTTACCTGAAAGGCGTGAAGACGGCCGAGAAAGCGGAATCCGCGGACCTGTCATTGAAGGTGCTTGCCATCCAAAGCGGTGGACGGGCCCTGGTTCCGGACAACGACCTGACATCCCAGATTGAGACGTGCGTCCGGGATGCGACTGCCTTCTATCGGCTGTCGTTCGATCCTCCGCGGGCGGACCGCGCCAACGAGTACCACGACCTAAAGATCGAAGTCGACAAGCCGGGACTGACAGCCGTCACAAGAACCGGATACTACGCCCAGCCGTAGGATGAAAGCAGCAGCTGTTCTGGCCGGGATGTGATGCGAGCAGAACTAATGTTTAACCGGAACTAGAATCCGAAGTTCGAAGAATCGGCAACGATTTCGGTTCTGTGGTTGCGGATAAGAAGGAAGGGCAATGCGCCGGCAAAGTTTTCGTTTTCTCTCGCCAATTTTTGTGCTCTTCATCGCGGCATTGCTGTGCGCGCAGGGTGCCGAGCAAGAAGGCTGGGGCCAGCAATCGAGTGGCGCAGCAGCGGGTGGCGCAGGGTCAGGGGGAGATCAGCTCAAGCCATTAGCAACCGATTCACCCGGCAAGCCTGTGACGGGCACATTCGATGCATCGCAAGGAATTCTCAGGCTCGACGTAGTGGTCACGGATCAGGCGGGTAAGCCGGTGACTGGGTTGATGCCCGAGGACTTTACGCTACTGGACAATGGACAGCCACAGAAGCTTGTTACCTTTCAAGCATTCGATGGAACTGCGGTAAAGCCCGATCCGCCGGTTGAAGTGATTCTGGTGATCGACGGAATAAACCTGCAAAGCGCGCAGGTTTTTCACGTAGAGCATGAGCTGGAGAAGTTTCTCCTGCACAACGGCGGGCATCTTGCCCAACCTGTATCGATCTACCGGTTGTCCGCCACGAACATATTTGTTACGCCGCAGCCCTCCACCGACGGGAACAAGCTGGCCCGGGAGATAAAGGACAAGAGCGAGCTGCATCCGCTCGGGCCCGAATCCGACGCTCCACTCGGGAGGGCCATTGTGCTGCCAGGCTCGATTGGGGATTCTCGAAATGAGTTATCGCTCACCGCTCTGGGGGCAATGATTCTGGATCAGCGGCAAAAGCCGGGCAGAAAGGTGATGGTCTGGTTGGGCAACGGTTGGATGAAAGGGAGCAGTATTGACTCCTTTGATTGGATAACCGAGTTTTCAACTCGGCTGCGCGAGGCTCGCATCACTTTGTCCAGCGCCACATCCTGGCCATACCCGGTTCGCGAGTTTCCTTACCAGAATTTCCTGCAAGGGGTAAAATCGGCGAGCCGAGTAAGCTCCGAGTACCTGATTCAAAGCATGGCACTGGAGGTGCTTGCGACGCAGAGCGGTGGACGCGTCCTTGAACCGGCCGATGATCTCGCGGGCCAAATTGGTCATCTGGTCGACGAGGCAAATGCCTTCTACTCGATCTCATTCGATCCGCCGCGCACCGGGCAGGTGGATGATTATCACGATTTGAAAGTCGAATTGGGCAAGCCGGAATGGAGGGCTCGCACCAGGACCGGCTATTACGATGAGCCAGCCTTTTACGATCAGCCGGTCGGCGCCCGCGAGCAAGCTACAGTCGAGCGGCTGGAGCAGTTGGTGCGAACGCATCAAAGCGAATCGGATTCGGCGATGGCCGACGAACTCTCGGGCGTGCAATTGACCGAGCGACTGAGCAATTCCAGGCTTTCGGAATTGAAGCACCGCATGCCGGGCACGAAGTCGAGATCTCAATTAGTCGCTGTAGCCGACGCTTCAGCTTTCCTCAATCCGCCGGCAGAAGAGGTCCCCGACATCGCCATGCCAGATCCGGACACGCAGCGGCTGATGATTTCGAAGACTGTCGACTATCTAGCTAAGACCATATCGAGGCTGCCTAATTTTTTTGCGACGCGCAGCACGGTTCGCTACCGGGAGACCGGGCAAAATGACAATGCGATATGGAAGATTCAGACAGGTGATCAAAGGCTGCATAGCGGAACCGTTTCGAATGCAACTGTTTTTTATCGCAACGGACTCGACTTGGTGGACGCTCCAGCAAAGGCAAAGAAGCCGAAGGAAGGCCACAGGACGATGGATACCAGGGGCACATTCGGTCCCATTCTCGGCACGGTATTTGTGGATGCAGCCCATGGCGACATTAGATGGACTCGCTGGGAGAAGGACGACGGTGGTTTGCGGGCAGTATTCAGATATTCGGTTCCGAAGGCTAAGTCTCATTATCAACTCAACCAATGCTGCCTTACAGAAGGCGACGGGACGAGCGCTTTTAGTTTCATGCCCGGTTATCACGGGGAACTGATGATCGACCCGGAAAGCGGGGCTATTCTGCGTTTGACTGTTGAGCCGGACCTGGAACCCAGACTGCCACTTGAGCTTGCCGACATCATGGTAGAGTACGCGCCTGAAACCATCGCCGGCAACGCCTACATATGCCCGGCGCGAAGCGTTTCTCTTTGGCGAGGGCGCAGGAACGTGCGGATCGACGAATGGGGCAAGAGCTTCAATGTCTATGGGCCGTTTGAGACGATGCTGGACGACGTGTCGTTCGGGGACTATCACATGTTCAGGGGAGAGGCTCACATTCTTACGGATTATGAAGAGGCTCCGAACGGGAAATGATCCGAATCCGAGATAAGCGGGACACTATGAGGCGCCCCCAAGGAAAAACCGCGGAACGCGGACCATGGTTCCAATCGCGGCATTCGCAGATGAGAAGTGAGTCAATGCTGGCGCGTTTGATCCGGGTGCGGCGCGCAAGGCTTATTTTGACTTGGGTTCTTGCGGCATAAACCACTGTTGCACCGTGCCCACAAAGCGTCAGCGCCGCTTGTTGCGGTGGCGCGCAATCATGGAAGCGCCGACGCCGACTCCAATGAGAATCAGCGACAACGTACCCGGCTCGGGAGTTGCCGGCGGCTGGTCCGCAGGCGGTCCGGATCCCGGTCCACTTCCAGGCCCACTTCCTGGTCCGCTGCCAGGCCCACCTCCCGGTCCGTTTCCAGAACCTGGTCCACCGCCCGGACCCGAAGAACCTGAAAGTATTGGCACTATCGGCGCTCCCGGCCCAGTTGATCCAGTCGGGGAACTCGGAGGGATCAATTCCGATTCATTGTAGGGCGTCGTCTCGACGGGAGGGGGCATGAGGGAGAGAGATTGCCCAGGGATGTTCAAGTTAATATTGGGATAAGGTTCCGGCTCGGGAGGAACAAGATACGCCACAGGCGGTTCTTCCCCCGGGGGAAGAACTGTGGCTTGCGTTGTTGTGGGCCGCACCTCCGCGACCTGGTTGCCGCACGCGCAGAGATACATATCCCCCCGCTTATCGGTGAAGGCGCTTGTGCCAGCTGGAATTAGGATCTTCTTGCCCGTCCAATGAAGCGACTTTCCGTTGACCAACTTCCAGTAAGTCACGTAACGGTGCAGCGGTTCCGAGGTCTTAACCAATCGATAGTCTTCCGGATTGACACCGGAAAAGATGGTCTGCCAGACCGGATCCTGTAAGAGTGCTTCCCATTTCTTTCGGGAAGCCTCGTTCTGATCAGGAACGTTGCTCGGGACGCAAATGCCATGGCGAACCACGGCGTATGGGTTCTGCCTTGGAGTGGAGGATGAGTTCACTTTGGAACTCGCCGGCGACGCGGAGACAAATGCCAAACTTCCGAGGTCGGCCGAGCTGTTAGACGCAACTGCATGCGCCCGGTGCGCCCGCCTATACACCAGGAACGAAGCTCCAGTAAGTGCCAGCAGCGTGGCCACGAGAGCGATGGCCGTTTTCTTTTTCATTTGCTCTCCTGCCTCAGGGTCTAAGCATACTCCGGTTGAAGGTGAAGTCCCAGGGTGTTAAGAAGATAGCCCGAGGAAAAAAGGAAAAGAATCCCATATTGGTATAGGTCTGATGGCCTCTTAGATACGCTCGGTGATTACTTTTGCGCCAGATCGGCCCAAAAAAGTCTTGCCCATCAGTTCTCTTGAGCGCCGCCAAATCTCGCATGTGTTAGAGGATGCACATCCAAGAACTTCAGATGTCCGCAAGGTTCATCGATTTCAGCTCGCCTCTCCTCACACGATTTGGCGGACAATACTGCTCATTTCATCGGATTGCCCCACGCAGAGGTCCCGATCAATGAGTTGGCAGTTTGCGTAAGAAAACCATTGGGTGAGGGGAACTTGTTCTGTTAGCAGCCTTGACAGGCTCCAACTCGCGACCCTAGAATTAGGCAGGAGAGCGCCATCTTTTTCCTGCATAAGTATTTGAAAGATGACAAGTTAGTAGTCTGCTGGCGGGTTTGATCGGGTGCGGTGAGCGGGGTTTGGGTTGCCGCAGCCGGAACGGGGAGCACACAAGCATGGCGGATGCGCGCGTCAGCCCGCGAGAGCGGCTGGTGCTTACGGCCATCATCGAGCTGTACATCGCGACTGGGGAGCCAGTGGCTTCACAGGCGGTCGCTCAAGGCTTCGCCGACCGCGAAGGGCTGAGTTCCGCCACGGTTCGCAATGTGATGGCCACACTGGGCGAGGCGGGCTTGCTGGAGCAGCCGCACACGTCGGCAGGCCGGGTTCCCACGGCGGCTGCGTTTCGGTACTACGTGGAGCAGATTACCCGGCCGGAAGCGCAATTCGGGCGGATTCCGGGGGCTGGTCAGCCGGGCGGCTCAATTCCGCAGAGCGCGACCGATCTGGGAACCTCAACCTTGAGCGAGGCCCGGCGCGGACAGATTGAAGAGAGCTTCACAGGCGTTACCAGCTCAAATGATTATCTGGAACGAACATCGCACGTGCTGGCGCTCATCTCCAGCGGTCTTGGCGTGGCGCTGGCTAGCTCGACCGTCGGCCAGGTGCTGGAGCACATTCATTTTTCGCGCCTGTCGACAGGCCGAGTGCTGGCCGTGCTGGTGACGCAGGCAGGCGCAGTGCAGGACCGCGTGCTGACCCTGGACCGCGAGTTGACGCATCTGGAGCTGGAAACTGCGGCGCGTTATTTGAACGAAAATTTTCGCGGCTGGCCGATCGAGCGCATTCGCGCTGAAGTGGCCCGGCGTGTGGAACTGGAGCGGGAAGCCTACCGCCAAATGCTTGCTTCGGTTGAGGAACTGTGCCGCAAGGGAGCATTGGCAGGGGGCGAAACCGGGCCGGCAATCTTTGTGGATGGAATGGCGAACTTGATTAGCGCCGAGTTGGACAGGGAGCGGCTGCGCCAGATGCTGGTGGCTCTCGAGGCCAAACAGCGGCTGGTGGAACTGCTGACCGCGTACGTGGACGGACGGCAGCAGGAGGTACGCGTGGTGGTGGGGCTGGATGAGGCTTCGCCGGCCATGCAGGACCTGGTGCTGATCGGCGCGCCGGCGCGGCTGGGCGGCGCCAATCTAGGAACCGTCGCGGTGATCGCTCCCACACGCATTCAATATCAGGAGATGATTCAGGCAGTCCGTTACATCGCCAGGCTTTCCGAGCGCATACTGGAAGCGCCGGCGGAGCCAGGAGTTCCACTAGTCGCTCGAGGTTCTGACTGGCACAAGACCGAGACCGGCCGGTCTCGAAGATCTCTCCGCGGCCCGCGGAAAGAGCGGCCGCACAAATTATCATGAAATCAGGCAGGATGGATGTTTCGGAGAATGCGCAGAGTTATGCCAAAACATGAAACTGAACCAACGTCTGACGGAAGTGCCGGTCAGGCACAGACCGGCGCAGAGTTGCCGAAGATCGCGGCAGTGCCTCTGACACAGGTGCTGAGCCTGCTGCAGCAAGAGTGAACAGTTGGGGTTCCCGGAAGTGCAGCGGAGCCCGCCAAGCCGCGCGGAATTCGATCAGTTGAAGGCCGAGCGCGACCAGCTGGTTGACCGGCTGGCGCGGCTGCAGGCGGAGTTTGAAAATGCCCGCAAACGCGCCGAGCGAGAGCAGGTGGAGTTTCGCGACTATGCGACCGGAAGCGTGGTGGAGCAGTTTCTGCCGGTGCTGGACAATTTCGAACTGGCGCTCAAGTCGAACGGCACGGCGGACGCAGTTGCGTCACGGGCGTGGAGCTGATCGTGAAGCAGATGGAAGAGGTGCTGGCAGTTGCAGGTAGTCCCGGTTCCCACGGTGGGCGAGGCCTTCGATCCGCGCATGCATGAGGCGCTGGGATCAGTGGAGCGCGACGATCTGCCCGACCAGCATGTGGCCGAGGAGATTCGCCGCGGCTATAAGCTGCGCGAGCGGCTGCTGCGTCCCGCGCTGGTGCGCGTGGCCACAATCCGAAACAGACAAGCGAATGAGTTCCAGAAAATCGCGAAATGAGTCCAAACCCGAATGAGTTCTAATACAAGAGTGAGCAAAGCAGATTACTACGAGGTTCTCGGCGTGTACTCGCGAGGTGAGCGACCAGGAGTTGAAGAGCGCCTATCGCAAGCAGGCGCTCAAGTACCATCCTGACCGCAACCCGGGCGACCACGCGGCGGAAGAGAAGTTCAAGCAGGCCAGCGAGGCCTACCAGGTGCTGAGCGACGCCGACAAGCGCGCCGCTTACGACCGCTACGGCCATGCCGGACTGGGCGGCGCAGGGCGGTTTCGGCGGCAGCCCGTTTGCCGGCGGCGTGGACATTGGCGACATCTTCGGCGATTTGTTCGGCGAGATGTTCGACGTGGGCGGCAGCGCAGCAGCGCGGCCCGCGCCAGCAGCGCGGCGACGATCTGCGCTTCGACCTGACCATCGATTTTGAAGACGCATTTTTCGGCACTGAGACTGAAGTGAAGATTCGCCGGCTTGAGACCTGCGCGACTTGCCAGGGCAGCGGCAGCGCCTCCGGCCGCGGACCCACCGTTTGCGGCCAGTGCCAGGGACGCGGACAGCTCCGCTATCAGCAGGGATTCTTCTCAGTGGCGCGCACGTGCGGAGCTTGCGGCGGGTCGGGTCAGGTGATTGGCGATCCATGCACGACTGCCGCGGCGAGACACGCGCGACAGCAGCGAATTCAAGCTGAATGTGAAGGTGCCGCCGGGCGTTGAAGACGGAACGCGCATCCGCTACGCGGGCGAAGGCGATGCGGGGCGCGCGGGCGGTCCCAAGGGCGACCTTTACATTGTGCTCTCGGTGCGTGCCCACGACTTCTTCGAACGCCATGGCTACGATCTGCATTGCGTGATTCCGATCAGCTTTCCGCAGGCGGCGCTTGGCGCCGAGTTCGAGATTCCGGGCATCGACGGCCCGGTGAGCATCAAGATTCCCGAGGGCACGCAGAGCGGCAGAGAAGTGCGCGTGCGCGGGCGCGGCGTTCCGTACCTGAACGAGAAGGGGCACGGCGACCTGATCGTGAAGGTAGTGGTGCAGATTCCGCGGAAGCTGAGCCGCGGCGCAGCGCGAGCTGGTAAGCAAGCTGGGCGAGTCGCTGCACGTGGACAACAAGCCGACGTCTCCGGGATTGATGGAGAAGATGAAGGATTTGTTCAGCTAGTGGATTTGACACATGTTATGTGTACACATATCCTGTGTTAATGAATATAACGCTCTCCATTGACGAGCAAATTGTCGAACGCGCAAGGGAGAAGCTTCGCGCCACCGGCAAGACTATCAACCAGGAGATTCGCGAGCATCTGGAGCATATTGTCGGTGACGACGAACTCGAGCGCGACATCGAGTTCCTGGAGAAAACCTCTGGGTTTGGGAAGCCGACCGGATGGAAGTGGAAACGTGAAGACGCGTATGAAGACCGCCTGAAGTGGCCGCGGCCATGACGCCCGATGGGCCGAAGACGACGCTTTCCCGTTCATCGAGTCGGGCGGTGGCAAGCAAAGGCGAAGAGGTGGTCATCACGCGGTCCGGCAAGCGGGTAGCCACAATACCTGGTGCACGTGGCGCGGCCACAACGGTCATTTCTGGACACGAATATTCTTCTCTATTGCGATGACCTTGCCGTACACCTCTAAGCAACAGCGAGCGTCGCAACTGGTCTTGGAGCATAAAGCACAGCGCACCGGCGTGGTTTCTTTGCAGGCGCTACAGGAATATTTTGTGAACGCCACGCGGAAGCTGGGTCTGGATATTGGACTGGCGCGGCAAAAGGTAGAGATATATTCCCGTTTCGAGGTTGTCGAGCCTGTCGTCGGGGATATCTTCGCGGCTATCGATCTCCACCGGCTGCACCGGATCTCTTACTGGGACGCGTTGGTGCTCCACTCCGCCAGGAAGAGCGGTTGCCGGGTTGTGTTGACCGAAGACATGCAGCACGGCCAGGTGATTCGACGGTGTTCGAATCGTCAATCCATTCCTGTAAGATTTCCGTCTTTCGCGGTAAAATGAATCGGATAGATGCTATTGCCACCAGCCCATCCCGGCCCTCCTCTAGCGGCGCCCGCCGCCTACACTGTTCTCCGCTCATTTTTCCTCGCAAAACAATACTCAAACACGGACCCACGCCGGGCGAGAGGCGCCATGATCGATCGTCTGGAACAGATGGAGCAGCGCTACAACGACTTGCAGTCGCAGTTTGCGCTGCCCGAGGTCATTAACGACCACGAAAAATATCAGAAGACGGCCAAGGCGCTGCGCGAAATTGAAGCGCCGGTCGAGAAGTTTCGCGAGCTGAAGCAGGTGCAGCAGGGGCTGGCCGAAGCGCGCGCCATGCTCGCCGAGAGCGATCCCGACATGCGCGCCATGGCCGACGAAGAGATTGCACCGCTTGCGCCGCGCGAGACTGAGACTCGAAGAAGAGATCAAGGTGATGCTGCTGCCCAAGGATCCCAACGACGAGAAGAACGTGATTCTCGAAATTCGCGCCGGCACCGGCGGCGACGAGGCCTCGCTGTTTGCGGCGGAAGTTTTCCGCATGTACACGCGCTTTGCCGAGCAGCACAAGTGGAAGGTCGAAGTGCTGTCGCTCTCCGAGTCCGGCGTGGGCGGCTACAAGGAAGTGATCGCCATCATCGAAGGCGAGCGCGTCTACTCGCAGATGAAGTGGGAGAGCGGCGTGCATCGCGTGCAGCGCGTTCCCGCAACGGAGACGCAGGGCCGCGTGCATACCTCGGCCATCACCGTTGCCGTGCTGCCTGAGGCTGAAGATGTGGACATCAAGATCGAGGCCAAGGATATTGCGCATCGACACGTTCTGCTCGTCGGGGCCGGGCGGGCAGTCGGTCAATACGACTTATTCGGCCGTGCGCATCACGCATATTCCGACGAACACGGTGGTTAGCTGCCAGGATGAGAAATCGCAGATCAAGAATCGCGAGAAAGGCATGCGCGTGCTGCGTTCGCGGCTGTACGAGCAGGAGATGGAGCGGCAGAATGCGGAGCTGGCCAAGGAGCGCAAACAGCAGGTCGGCACCGGCGACCGCAGCGAGAAGATCCGCACCTACAACTTCCCGCAGAACCGGCTCACCGACCACCGCATCGGCCTGACGCTGCATCAGCTCGACCTGGTCATGGAGGGCCGGCTGCAGCCGATCGTCGATGCGCTGATTGCGCACTACCAGGCCGAGCAGTTGAAGGCCGATAGCCCAGGCAGCGTGACGCTGGCGACACTGGGTCGTCGTTCAACAGGCGCGACGCGCCTGCGCGGGGGCCGCACCCTGAGCGTGCGCGGCAGGATGCGGAGACGCTGCTGCTCCATCTGCTGGGCAAAGACAAAGCGTGGCTGATGGCGCATTCGGGCGAAGAAATCTCCTGACGGCCAAGCCACGCATTACATGAAAATGCTTGAACGCCGATACGACGGCGAGCCCATTCAATACATAGTCGGCGAGACGGAGTTTTACGGTCTTCCATTTCGCGTTACGCCGGATGTGCTGATTCCACGGCCAGAGACTGAGCACCTTGTCGAAAAAGTCCTTGTACTCTCCGCACGCTTTCAATCGCCGCGTATTGTCGATGTGGGCACAGGTTCCGGCGCCATCGCTGTCGCGCTCGCACACCACTTGCCCAATGCTACGATCACTGCAATTGATCTAACAGCCGGCACGTTGACCATCGCGCGTCAAAATGCCGCGTTGAATGGCGTCTCTCATCGCATCAGCTTTCTTGAAGGCGACCTGCTCTCCCCCGCTGCCGGACAGCACTTCGACATCGTCGTATCCAACCCGCCCTATGTACCTCTGGACCGACCGCAACTCCCTCGCCGTCGAGGTGCGCGACCACGAGCCAGCCCTGGCACTGTTTGCCGGAGACCGATGGCCTCGACATCTATCGACGACTCATTCTTCCGCAAGCTGCGCGTTCGTCCCCGACGGTTTCGTGGCACTCGAAATTGGATACGGGCAGTCGCCGGCTATCGCATCACTGCTGGCGGAATCCGGTTTTGATCAAATTGAGTTCGCACACGATTTGCAAGACATTGCAAATCGTGTGCGAACTCAATTTGATCAAAACCGGATTCCGCCAGCAGTGATGCGATAGCCGGCGACTGCCCGTATCCAATTTCGAGTGCCACAACACCGTCTTGGGCACGGAGCCCAGCAAAGCGGAAGGAATGAGTCGTCGATAGATATCGAGGCCATCGTCTCCGGCAAACAGAGCCAGGGATGGCTCGTGGTCGCGAACTTCGACTGCAAGCGAGTTGCGATCTGCCAGAGGAACATACGGCGGATTGGAGACGACGATGTCGAAGTGCTGTCCGGCAACGGGACCAAGCAGGTCGCCCTCAAGAAAGCTGATGCGATGAGAGACGCCATTCAACGCGGCATTTTGACGCGCGATGGTCAACGTGCCGGCTGTTAAATCAATTGCAGTGATCGCAGCATTGGGCAAGTGGTGAGCGAGAGCGATAGCGATGGCTCCGGAACCCGTGCCCACATCGACAATACGCGACGATTGAAAGCGTGCGGAGAGGACGAGGACTTTCTCGACAAGGTGCTCAGTCTCAGGCCGCGGAATCAGCACATCGGGCGTTACGCGAAAGGCCAGCCCATAAAACTCGGCTTCGCCGGTAATGTATTGGATGGGCTCGCCGTGATCGGCGTTCAAGCAGCCGTAATGCGGGCTTCCGTCGGAGGTTCTTCTTCCGAATGCGCCAGCAGCCACGCTTGCTTTTCCCAGCAGATGAGAAGCAGCAGCTCGGCGTCCTGCCGGGCGCGGTCAGGGTGCGGCCCCAAGCAAAGTCGCGCCGTGCCCTGTTGAACGAAGCTGGTCAGCGTGGCCAAGGCTCACGCTGCCTGGGTGCAGTCGGCCTTCAACTGCTCGGCCTGGTAGTGCGTAATCAGCGCATCCACAATTGGCTGCAGACGCCCTTCCATCACAAGGTCGAGCTGATGCAGCGTCAGGCCGATGCGGTGGTCGGTCAGCCGGTTTTGCGGGAAATTGTAGGTGCGGATCTTCTCGCTGCGGTCGCCCGTGCCGACCTGCTCTTTGCGCTCCTTGGCCAGCTCGGCATTCTGCTTGTCCATCTCCATCTCGTACAGCCGCGAGCGCAGCACACGCATGCCCTTGTCGCGATTCTTGATCTGCGATTTTTCGTCCTGGCAGCTGACCACGGTGTTGGTGGGAATGTGCGTGATGCGCACTGCGGAATACGTCGTGTTCACAGACTGTCCACCTGGACCCGACGAACAAAACGTGTCAATGCGAATGTCTTTGGCTTCGATCTTGATGTCCACATCTTCAGCCTCAGGCAGCACTGCCACTGTCATCGCGGAAGTGTGCACGCGGCCCTGCGTTTCGGTCGCCGGGACGCGCTGCACGCGATGCACGCCGCTCTCCCACTTGAGCTGCGAGTAGACGCGCTGCGCCTTCGATGATTGCGATCACTTCCTTGTACCCGCCCACGCCGGACTCAGACATCGAAAGCACCTCGACTTTCCACTGTGCTGCTCGGCAAAGCGCGTGTACATGCGGAAGATTTCGGCCGCAAACAGCGAGGCTTCATCGCCGCCGGTGCCGGCACGGATTTCGAGAATCACGTTCTTCTCGTCGTTGGGATCCTTGGGCAGCAGCAGAACCTTAAGCTCTTCTTCAAGCAGTGGCTCGCGAGGCGCCAGTCCGGCGATTTCTTCCTCAGCCATGGCCGCATTTCGTCGGCATCGGCCAGCATGGCGCGCGCCTCAGCCAGCCCCAGCCGAATCTGCTTCGAGCTTCGCGGAATTTCATGCACTGGAGCTTCGAGTTCGCTCAGCTTGCCCGC
>CAVVXR010000005.1:0-35023 GCA_963752215.1 uncultured Acidobacteriaceae bacterium
CGCGAGGCCATTCGGCTGGCCGATCGGGAGTACCGCAACGGAGCCGCCGGAAAAATGATTGGCATTGGGATGTTCCGCTCTGGCGTTCCCGACATGGGTTCGAACAAGAAATATCTTGAGGGTCTGGGAAGTACTTCGGCGTTGGAAAGCGACCCGAAAACAAGGGCCGAGGGCGCTTTGAAGCGCAAGGCCAGCTAGCGATGGAGCCCATTCTCATCGACACCGGGGTTATCTTCGCGCTGCTCGATCAGGATGAATGGGCACACGAAGGATGCGTTCGCGCGCTTGAGATCGTCACACGTCCTCTGGTGACTTGCGAGGCTGTCATCACGGAAAGTTGCTACCTGCTGCGCCGGCGGCGGGGTGCAGTTGATGCAGTTCTTGCTAGTGTGCTAACCGGCTTCTTCGGCATCCCATTCAAAATTTCGAGTTCTGCTCCACAGATACGAGGAATTCTGGAAAAATACCGCGACACCCCGGCCGATTTCGCCGACGCCTGCCTCATCGCCATGGCAGACCAACTCGGCACCGGAGACATCCTCACCCTCGACAGCCATTTCAAGCACTACCGCTGGCGTCGGACACGACGGTTCAACATGCTGGTCCCCCTGGACTGAAATCATGCCTTTCGCCCGTAAAACGTCCAAACCTCGCCCATTCCTCAACGAAGCCGGCCTCTGCGACTATGCGGTGAAGGCCCTCGGCCGCCACATGCGAACCGAAGCCGAATTGCGCCGCTCGACGAAGCCTTGGTGTTGAGCCGGGCGAGCGCGGCGATGCCGTGATCGAAGCTCGTTGTGGCACAGCTAAAAGAGAGACGTTATCTGGACGATCAGTCCTTCGCTGAGACCTACGCGCGATTGCGAAAGGAGAACGAGAAGCTCGGCGTCCGCCGCGTCCGCCAGGATACCCAGCAGAAGGGCGTAGCCAAGGATTTGATTACCGAGACCCTCGAAGCCCGCTACGGACAAACCAACGAAGAAGCCCTGGCCCGCGAACACCTGGAGCGTAAGCGCATCCGCAAGCCTGAGAACCCCAAAGAGACCGCTCGCGTCATGCGCCGCCTGGTCACTGCTGGTTTCTCCACCGGCATCATCTACAAAATTCTGCGCCAATGGGATGTGCCCGACGAAGCCCTGGCCGCGCTCGAAAATCTGGATGACGCGCCGCACGAAGATTGAAGTCCGGGTGTCCCATCCTCGCCGCGTTTTTGTTTTTCGGCCAGGGCGGGAATCCAGGAATCAACCGCGTTCGTTTCAATCTCTGGGTTTGTCCAATTACACTGAATAAGCCATGCAAAACCGATCCGGAAACGAGATACGCGAGCTTTTCTGCGCTTTTTTGAGTCGAAGGGGCACCGCCGGGTGCACTCCTCTTCGCTGGTGCCTGCCAACGATCCGACGCTGCTGTTTACCAATGCCGGAATGAACCAGTTCAAAGACCTCTTTCTCGGCGCAGAAGCGCGACTACGCTCGCGCGACCACGTCGCAAAAGTGCGTCCGCGCAGGCGGCAAGCACAACGATCTTGAAAACGTCGGCTTCACCCGCCGTCATCATACCTTCTTCGAGATGCTCGGCAATTTCACCTTCGGCGACTACTTCAAGCAGGACGCCATCGAATTCGCCTGGGAGCTGGTGACCAGCCCCGAGTGGTTCGGCATTCCCAAGGACCGCCTTTACGTCACGATTTTTGAAGGCGCGGACGGCGTGCCGCGCGACGACGAAGCCGAGAGTTTCTGGATCGAAACCGGCGTCCCCAAAGAGCGCATCCTTCAATACGGCCTGAAAGACAATTTCTGGCAGATGGGCGAAACCGGCCCCTGCGGCCCCTGCTCCGAGATCTTCTACGACATGGGCATCGAGGCCGCCGAGAATCCCGGCGTCGATAAGCCCTTCGGCCACGACGACGCCCGCTACGTCGAAATCTGGAACCTCGTCTTCATGCAGTTCGACCGCTCCGCCGTTGTCGATGCAGCGGCAAGACGACCGGCTACAAACTCACGCCGCTGCCCAAGCCCTCCATCGATACCGGCATGGGCCTGGAGCGCGTGGCCGCCGTCCTGCAAGGCAAGGTCTCCAACTTCGAGACGGATCTCTTCACTCCGCTGATCGATGCGCAGCGCAGCTCGACTCGAGAAATCGCTGTACGGAGACAGCTCAAAGCAGAGTTGGCGATGCAACTGATCGCAAACGCCAGCCTGCGCATCATCGCTGACCACGCCCGCGCCGCTACATTTCTCATCAACGATGGCGTGCTTCCTTCGAACGAAGGCCGCGGCTACGTGCTGCGCAAAATTCTCCGCCGCGGCATTCGTCACGGCCGTCTGCTCGGCCAGGAGAAGCCGTTTCTCTTCGAGATGGTCTACGCCGTCCGCGATCTGATGCAGGGCGCCTATCCCGAGCTGATCGATTCCGCCGCCGCGTCGCCAAAGTTGTCAAAGCCGAAGAAAAGCAGTTCGACGCGTGCTGAAGGTGGCTCCAAGAACAGGATGCTCCAACACGATCGCTGCGCTCCAGACTACGAACGATCGGCCAGACGACGGTTCGACCAAGATCAGATAGGCAATCTGAAGACGCTGAGCTTCGACCTGGCGGAAAGAAGCCTTTCACCTCTACGAGACCTTCGGCCTGCCGCTCGACTTCATGGTCGATGCCGCCCGCGACGCCGGCGTCGACTTCGACAAGCACGGCTTCGAAGCCGCCCGCGCCGAAGAGCAAGCCCGCGCCCGCGCCAGTTGGAAAGGCGGCAGCCAGAAATCCGCCAGCCCCGCCTTCCGCGAACTGCCCAAGACCGACTTTCACGGCTACAAGCAGCTCACCTCCACCAACGCCGAAGTCCTCGCCATCGTGAAAGACGGCGTCGGCGTTCCCGCCGCCGCCGCAGGCGACGCAAGTCGAAGTCGTCCTCGACCACACCAGCTTCTACGGCGACTCCGGCGGCCAGGTCGGCGACACCGGCTGGTTCACCTCGGCCGACGGCAACTCGACCGTCGCCGAAATCACCGGCTGCGTTCTCCCGTGCAAGGCGTCCGCGCGCACAAGGCCCTGCTCAAGCAGCCGCTCGCCGTCGGCGATCACGTCAACACCGTCGTCGACGGCGAACGCCGCGACGCCATCCGCCGCAACCACACCGGCACGCACCTGCTCCACGCCGCGCTGCGCCAGGTCCTCGGCACCCACGTCAAGCAGGCCGGCTCGCTCGGTCGATCCGACCGCCTGCGCTTCGACTTCTCTCACTTCGCGCAGGTCGCCGACGAAGAGCTCGAAGAGATCGAGTCCATCGTCAACCGCGAAGTGCTGGCCAACGCACGCGTCGAAACCCTCGAAGACGTGCCCATCGACGTGGCCGTGAACGAGTACCACGCCATGGCGCTCTTCGGCGAAAAGTATGGCGACAAGGTGCGCGTGGTCAAGCTCTCCGACGGCTTCTCGACCGAACTCTGCGGCGGCACGCACACCGGCGGCCACCGGCGAAATCGGCCTGCATCAAGATTGTCAGCGAGGGCTCGGTCTCCTCCGGCGTGCGCCGCTTGAAGCCATCAGCGGCTTCGGCTCGCTCGACACTTTCCGGCAAGATTTTGCCGTCGCGCAACTCGCCGCGCAGGTTGCGCCAGCCGCCAGCCGGCACAAGCCCTCCGATGCCTTCCGCGCCAAGCTTGCCAGCCAGGAAGACGAACTCAAGCGCCTGCGCCGCGAACTCGAAGAAGCTGCGCATGAAGTCGGCCGCCGGCGCTCTCGACGAAGCTCTCAGCCGGCGCCGTCGAAGTGAAGGGCGTGCAGGCTCGTCACGCTCCGCGCCGACTCGCTGGAACGCGGCCAGCTTCGCACGCTGGTCGACAATCTCAAGCAGAAACTCGGCGAGGGCGTGGTGGTGCTGGCTTCGGCGCAGCCGGAGGGCAAGGTGGCGCTGATCGCCGGCGTCACGCCCGGCCTGATCAAGCGCATTCAAGCCGGCAAGCTGGTGGGCGCGGTGGCCAAACTGGTCGGCGGTTCTGGCGGCGGCAAGCCGGAGATCGCCGAAGCCGGCGGCAAAGATCAGGCGCAGATCGATGCCGCCTTGCAAGCTGCACCAGCGCTGCTCGCGGATTTGCTCGGCTAATCAGCCAGCAAACAAGCATTGGTGTTCAATCGCCGCAACCTACCTGTTAGAGCCGAAGCTGTAGGCGACTCCGCCGGACACAATCGGGTAGGTCTTCAACGGGTTCAAATTCCTGGTCCATTTGTTGACCTGCGCGGACAAGTTGCTTTGCAGTGAGAGCGCGATCGGATTGCCGGGACTGTCGATATCGGAGCATTCTGTCTGTGCCTGGTCACTGCAAACCCAGCCTCCAAGGTTCACATCCAGGATAGGAGCTCCAACGAGCGCGACGCCAATCTCAAACGGAAATGAGAGGTGTCGGCCACTGCGCGGGATCATATTGCCCCAGCCTGTGGTGATGCTGAATGCGGTTTTGTTCGTGTTCAGACCGAGGAACGCGTTTCCATTCACCGGAGTGGCGCCAGTAATTGCATTTGGGTTGGCCGAGTAGAACGTCTGGCCGTTGAGCGTGAAGCTGGTTCCCCCCGGCACTGAAGCAGCGGCCGTGAGTTGATTGCCGTTGTGAAACAAGACGCCGGGACTGACGCGGAAACCCGAACGGAACGGATAAATATCCAGCGAAGCTCCGGCGGAAGCCAGGTTCAGCTTGGCTGCGGCACTGATGCCGTTGGTCGTGAATGTGGTGGAATAATCGAAGAGGTTGCCGGTGCCGCGAAGGTTGAAGTGGTTGTTAATGTTTGTGGCTACCTGCATCTGGATGCCCAACGGAGAGACTCCGCCGCCAAAGGCAACTCGCGAGAACGGCCTGGAAGAGCCAGATCCATAGGAAGCAGGTGACGTCTGCCCCAAGAGCGCCGAAGGCGCAACAATCAATGCGGAGCAGACAAGAGCGGCGGAGACAAAGACATCGAATCGTTTCATGAAATCAGCCTCCCGGCAGGATGAACACGTTCCCCTCGTTTGAATAATTGCCGTCTCCATGAAAGGAGATTAGGCACCCACAACGTATTGCACAGCAAAAACCCATGCCGATGCGGCCTTCGGCTGTGGTTGCCGTAATACTACGGCGGAGTGGCAATCTTGAATTGCTGAATCTTCGCCCGCGATCGAGCCGCAAAGATCAATTCAGGAAGAGCCCGTTCTGGGAAAGATACTGCCTGTGTGATTGAAAAGGATGCGCTGCTTTGCACAGCACCCCTGACGAAAGTACTCAGGGAAATGCTTTAAGCTGGGCGAATGGCCACGCAACAACGCGAACCCGTAAAGATTGCAATACTGCGTCGCCAATTGTTGGACTGGTACGCTCGCAACCGCCGCGATTTGCCCTGGCGCCGCAATCCCGATCCCTACGCCATCTGGGTCTCTGAAATCATGCTGCAGCAAACCCGCGTGGCAGTCGTTGTCGATCGCTACCAGGCCTTTCTGGCAACGGTTTCCCACGTTGAATTCGCTGGCCCTAGTCGCAAGAGCAGGATGTTCTCGCTCTGTGGAGCGGCCTGGGCTACTATCGTCGCGCGCGCATGCTGCACAAAGCCGCGCAATTTTGTTGTCAATCAGCTTGGTGGCAATCTGCCGGCCAGCTCCGAAGCGCTGCGCATGTTGCCTGGCATCGGCGCTTACACGGCGGCGGCCATCGCCAGCATTGCTCACGGCGAAGCGGTTGCCGTAGTCGACGGCAACGTGGAACGGGTGCTGTGCCGTCTGGCAGGCTGGGAGGCCAGCAGCCGCAAGGCAGCGCTGCTCTTAAGCGCAAAGATCGAGGCACTGGCTGCGCAGCTCGTTGACCCCGCGCATCCCGGCGACTTCAACCAGGCAATTATGGAACTGGGCGCGACGGTCTGCCTGCCTCGCAATCCGCAATGCCTGGTATGCCCGATAGCCGCGGATTGCAAGACGCGCGGCGAGCACAAGACCGCGCCCCGTCCCCGCATGCTGAGCCGCGAAGTGGCCCACGCGCTCTCAGTGCGCAACAGGCCGCAAGCGCGCAACGACTCGCACGGAAGTGCTGCTGGAGCAGCGGCCCGCTTCGCTCACCGTGATGCCCGGCTTGTGGGAGCTGCCCGGCTTGCGCGATGCGGCTGTCCCAGAGAAGAACTGCGCATGACCGTGCGCCACGCCATCATGCAGGTCAACTACTACGTGCGCATCCGCACCGTCTTTGAGGACGAGGTTGAAGCCATGACGGTTGCCTGGCGGCGAGCGGCGCTGGGTTCCGCTCGCGCGAGGCTGGCAAAATGGCGCTCACCGGCCTGGCGCGCAAAGTGCTCACGCGTGCTCATCTGCTGCCCGCGGCAGGCGCTCGAAGACCATTGCTCCCGCAGCAGGATACGCGACGTACTCTGAAGACGTCATTGCTTCATCCCTTCCAGCGAACGCCTGCAATCAGCTTCAGCCCGAGGAGACTCAATGCATCGCAACACTTGGTCTTAATCGCAATAGCCGCTTGCGCTCTGGCCGCAGCCGTTGCTCATCGCCGAGCAGCCCGCCGCTGCAATCCGGTTCCTGAAATCCATGGCCTGCCGCAAGCCGCGCGCAATGCCGCGGCCTCCATCGATCCTGAGAAGATTCGCGCCCATGTGCGCTTTCTCTCGCTCGATCTGCTCGAAGGCCGCGGGCCCGGCACGCGCGGCGGAGAGCTTGCTGCCGAGTACATCGCCACCCAGTTTGCTCTGGCCGGCGTGAGCCCGCGGGCGACAACGGCACTTATTTCCAGAGCGTTCCGCTATGTCGCCGTGCACACCATCGAAGACAAAACCAAATTTTCCTTCGTGCCCGCTCAGCGGCGACGCCGATCGATCTCGCCTATGGCTCCGAAATCGTCTCCAAAGATCAGACCGGCCAGCCGACGGCGGATTTCGATGCGCCCATCGTCTTTGTCGGCTACGGCATTCACGCGCCTGAATACACTGGGACGACTACGCGGCTCAAACGGCAAGGAGATCGACCTGAAGGGCAAGATCGCGCTGGTCATCGTCAACGAGCCGCCCTCCGACGATGAAAAGTTCTTCAAGGGCAACGCCCTCACCTACTACGGCCGCTGGACCTACAAATACGAAGAAGCCGCGCGGCGTGGAGCCGTGGGCGTGCTCATCATTCACCGCACCGATCTGGCCAGCTACGGCTGGGAGGTGGTGCGCAACTCGCAGGCCGTCGAAAAGAGCTATCTGCAGGGCGACCCCGACGCCACGCTTGCGCGCCGCCGCATGGATTCAGCACGATGTTGCGCAGCGCCTGTTCACGCTTGCCGGCCTGGGCGACCTGGACCAGGCGATTGATCAGCGCCGGCAAGCCCGGCGCATTCCATGCCGTTGAGCTTCCGGTCAAGCTTGCGCGCCCATATCGAGAGCCGCGTCCGCCGCTACGATCAGCGCCAATGTCGTTGGCCGCGTGCCCGGCGCAAGCGCGAGCCAATCAGGCTGTTCTCTACACCGCGCACTACGACCATCTCGGCATCGATCCCGACGCCAAGGGCGACAACATCTACAACGGCGCCGCCGACAACGGAACCGGCTGCGGCATTCTGCTTGAATTGGCGCGCGCCTTTGCCCAGTCCGCCGTGCCGCCGCCTCATGCCGTCTACTTTGCCTCCGTCACGGCCGAGGAGCAGGGCCTGCTGGGCTCGCAATATCTGGGCATGCATCCGCCCGTCCCCGCCGGCCAGATTACGCTCGACCTCAACTACGACATGCTGCTGCCCATCGGCATTCCGCGCTCGGTGAACCTGGGCGGAGCCGAGCGCATCGACTTCTGGCCCACGGTGCAGACGGTCGCCAAGGCGTTCGATCTGGCGCTTGCTGCCCGATCCTAACCCGATGGCCGGCCACTACTACCGCTCCGACCATTTCTCGCTGGCGCGGGTGGGCATTCCCGCATTTTCCGTCGATCAGGGCGATCTGTTCGAGGGCCACACTGCAGGAGTGGGGCCGCGCGCAGTCGGAGGACTACGTCGCCCACCACTACCACCAGCCCTCAGACGAATACCGCGCCGACTGGGACTTCCGCGGCAACGCCAAGCTGGCGCGTTTCGGCTTCGTGCTCGGATGGCTGGCAAGCGCGCAGCCGAAACCAGTCGAATGGCTTCCGGGCGACGAGTTCGAAGCCGCCCGCAAAGCCAGCCAACCCGTCGCGTCGCAGTAAAACACTCTGGGCGCGACTGACCAGGCTGTGGTAAAGATCAACGTGAGTGGCAAGAGCTTCTCAGGTTACAGCTTCAATCGCGTCGCAAGACCGTTAGCTCTTATGGACGACCTCGAACGAGTATCCGTCTGGATCAAACACATCGGCTGCGTAGTATCCCGAATAATATTCGACTCGCGCACGCGGTGAGATATTGTCTCTGGCGCCAGCGGCTATCGCAGCCACGTAGAACTCGTCGACTTTTTCATTGGTTTCGGCCATGAAGCCCCAGTGAATTGAGGCCGGATCCGGTCTTCCTTGCTGGAGCCAGAAGTACGCCTGCTTTCCATCGCCAAATCCCCAAAGGTCAGGATGTCCGTCTTTGCCTTTGTAAGGCAGAAAGAATTTGATGTTCAGTGGCTTCAAGGCTGTTTCGTAGAACGTCAGTGAACGTTCGATATTGCTGACAGTCAAGATTATGAAGCCGAGCATTGCTCTCTCCTTCAGATTTCCGCTTGGCGCGTAGTCCTCAGTAGTAATCCGCGCAGCTCAGATAATACCCGCACTGCGTGCAGACCAGCTTGCAGTGGTGCCCGCTGAGCTGGTGGCTGCAATTGGGGCAAATCTGGCAGTGATGATCCACCGTCGACGCGGTGCGGCCAGCAGCACCACCATGTGAAATCTTCGCGCTAAAATCAGGGTCGAGCGCTGCGGACGGTGCGGCAGCATGCCCGACAGATTAGCATAGGAATAGCGGCAGCCTGCAGCGAAACATCCTGGCAGGCGCCCGAAGCATCAACTCCCTGGCGGCGACCCGACTTCCCCTCGAGGCCCGCCTGGCGGCAAGCAACCAAATCTGAAATCTCCAACATCCGGATCTCCGGATCCCCCAAGGAGGGACAATGGCTAGCAAGGCAAGTGCGGTTTGGACAGGTTCACTGAAAGAAGGCAAAGGCACCATCTCGACGGCAACGGGCGTGCTGAAAGACGCAAACTACTCTTTCGCCACACGTTTTGAAGGCGCAGACTTCCGGCACCACGCCTGAAGAGCTGATTGCGGCGGCCCACGCGAGCTGCTTCTCCATGGCCCTGGGCGCGCAGTTGGGCGGCGCGGGTCTGACCCCGGACAAGATCGAAACCAACGCGGCCGTCACCCTGGCCAAGACCGATGCGCGGCTTCGCCATCACCAAGATCGCGCTGACCACCACGGCCAGCGTTCCCGGCGCCACCAAGGAAGCCTTTGACAAGGCCGCCGCCGATGCCAAGGCCGGCTGCCCCATCTCGAAGCTCTTCGCCAACAACACTGAAATCACGCTCGACGCAAAGCTGGTCTAAGCCAAACACAAGCCGCCGCGGCCAGCGTTCTCAGCCGCGGCGGCTTGGTTCCATGCCCGGTATAGCCATGATTCTATCCTTGTCACAGGGGTAGAGTGGCAACCACCCCGGGCAAGCTTTTTTCTTATTTTTACTGATCGATGGAACAAGTAATGTAAAATCGCGCAATCCTGGATTCTGTGCAAAAATCCCCGTTGCGAGGTCAATGATGACAAACTGGGCCACCCGTGCGGCTTCAACCGCCTTTCACAAGGCGAATATTCTCGTATGCCCATATATTCATTCGTATACCGCCGAACAAGTAAGGGACCTTTTGGTCCAAGGCGCGTCCTTGACGGGCAGGGCAAAATCGGCCTTTGAAGTCGCGGGTGCGTTCAGAACTCTCTCCAAAGCAGAAGTGGAATTGCAAAACGCCGTCGGAGATATCAACAAACAATTTAGCGAAGGCAAGCAACTCGCTGCATATGCCAGCGCTGCATGCGAAATATCAGAGGCCATTGGAGTGTTGAATGCGTGGGACCTGCAAAGCAACTCGCCAACCAGCAGCGCGGAAGCCGCCAAGGCGTTCGACCGGCTCTTCGGCGGCGTGGCTGTATTTATGGACCACCTGGGATTTCCACTGTCTCTATATAAGGGCACTTTTGAAGAAATTGGGAAGTTCAGCTTCTTTTCGAATATGCAAAAAAAGTTGGATCCAGGAGGCTCAGGATCAACTTCCGGCCGTATGGAGCAACAAATAGATAAGCTTCCGGAGCTGGGAAGGCATTGATCCGACCCGCGAGGTTGACCTGCCCGTTCCTGGCTGCTCAGCCGCGGCGCTTGGCTCTGGCACGTATTTGACACCGCCTCCGGCATTTGCGAGACTCAGAGTTGCTGCCGGTTCAGTGGAAACCCCTGGACTTGTATACCGTGCCGAAGTGGCGGAATTGGCAGACGCGCGTGGTTCAGGTCCACGTACTCGCAAGGGTGTGGGGGTTCGAGTCCCTTCTTCGGCACCATATGTTTCTAAGTTGTTTAAAATGAGCCGCCTTCGGGTGGCTCTAGTCGTTTAGTTAGGTTTTAGTTAGGTGAATCGGCTGGAAAGCCCTCTCGCACCCTCGAAATCTCGCTTTTTCACCCCGGCGCTTTTTGGAGGTCTGCGCAGCGCCTAACGACAGATTTCAGAGCCGGGTAGAGCGAGCGCCCGCCGCTGGCCAATTTCGGAGTACAATCGGTTCAATCACTGCTGATGATAGCGGCGTGACAAGACGCGAGTCACGGAGCATCGTGACAACTGGAACATGTAGAGTCCATCCAGCGAGGGAGCCTCGAAAACAATGACTCTCTATCACCTCAGTGGTAATTTCCTTACGGAGAAAACCAATGAGTAAGACTAAACCACCGAGTAATCGGGCTTCTCAGTTCTTGCGGGACATGTTCCAGGAAACCCTCTGTTGGTATGAGAGTGATCCTTGGTTTGATGTGCTGGATGAGGAGTTCGGCGAGAATCACATTTGGCAGGGGAAGAATCTGACCAAGTGGAACTGCATGAGTGCTAGGGAGCGTGGACTCTGGCTGACGGGCAAGCTGTGGAATGATCGTGGCATTATGCCCAGCGGCCTTTGTTACACGCTCGAACTTCCTCAAGGGAGTTCTTACGCTCGTGGGGCTCGCAAGCTGCGGGATGATTCTTGGCAGGAACTTTTGCCGACTAGCCAGGCAGCAGCTTAATAATCCACTCGCAGCAGGCCCGGAGAAATCCGGGCTTTGCTGTTTCTGCCAATGATCACGGATCAATTGCAGGGGCAATCACGGGTGGAGATTTTGCGTCCGGGGGCTGCGAGATTCGCAGCTCTAGTACCTCAACAGTTAGTTCAAACCGCTTCCCGACAAGTGCCACAATTGCCTTCGGTGCTGGTGCGCTGAGTCGGACAATCGCTCCGGGCTTGCCGACCAGGATCCGCTTCCTTACCGGACAGCCGTCCTCTATTGCAAGAATGCACTTCAATATGTTCCGTTCAAATTCAGAGTTTGGGTTGTGCAGCCCAAAGGCGAACTCTACAGCGGTCCCTTCGTCCGGAAAGAAGAAGTCAAATCTGAACCCGGCCCCTTTACAAACAATCTTCTCGCTGTAGTCCGCCCCAAATACTTCATGAGCTAATTGACGGAGTGAACGTACGAATAATCCAGTTGCATGGTCGCCCAGACCCGGCCCTTTCTTCTCAAAGAAACCGGACGTCCTCTCTGCCAGCTCTTGAGCTAGTAGGAGAAGAGTTTCCGATTTCACTGAATCCTGTGCCAAATTTGCCACGTAGTAGCCTGTTGTCGAATTGTGCCAGGTCCATCACTGATTCAATTGGTGCGGAGGGCTGACAATCTCAGCCACTGCCCTGGTGCCCGCTGATAGTGCCAGAATGTCCATCCGTTGCAGGCTCGTTGAATTACTGCCTTGCCGGCAGCCGATGGGGAAAGGTATTTACGATTTTTATACTTGACCGTGCCATCCGTCTGCGCGAACGCTCTATATGTTTTGCCTTTGTAGACAGCCCGGAGTGGAAGGCTCTTGCCTGCGCGTTGGACATGCTCGGCTAGCAGATCCATCACAACATTCTGATCCTTCCCAACCCGCTTAGGGGCGAAACCAATCAACTCCCCTAATTCCCTCTTGTGGAATTCTTTGATATCCGCCTTGAACCGGCGGAGGAGATTTTCGGACATTGCGAACTTGCCCGACTGTTTATTGCCGCTGGGCTTGGGCGAGATTACCCTCAACATGAGCGACTCTAGCTCTTTCAAGTGCTCAGCATCGACCGTGAGGTACACGCTAAAGGAATCCCATTTAGCTTTATGTCGATCTTTCAGGTGTGCGCCTAGGCGCCACTTGAGGTCACTTGCCAGCCCAACATAATAGAGGGTGCCCCTTCGATATAGCGCATAAACGCCCTCGCGATGGCGAACGTAATCGTGGATGATGTGCTGGTACTCCTCAAGTACGCGCACGTTTATTCGTTCGAGATGCTGGCTAACTAAGCCGATCTTCTTGGGCATTGACAGGACCTATAACCAGGAGTCTAACAAACTATATCTTTTCAACCGATTGTTTTCAAAGGTTTCGAACAGAGTGGTAGTGTCCTAATTTGAAATCCACAGGTTTATCCTCCGATTGCGGCAGCTAACGTGCTGCGAATCCAAGTAGAGACGTTTTGATTGCTGGCCTTCGCTGCGGACTCGACGCGCTTGCGCTCTTCCGGGCTGAACCTCACAGGCACAATGCTGCCCTTGGCTTCACCTTTTGCCATCCTTGGGCGTCCCGGTTTCTTAGGCTTCAGCTTCAATGTCGGCATTGGCTCTTAGCTCCTTAGGATTACGATGGCACTGCGGTTATTGGTGATACCGCCGGGGGAACGTGGAGGACGGTGACGCTGCGCTTGGGTTGTCTGGGTCGTCGGTCGCATGGGTCCAGGCATAGGCAGTATTCGCTTTGGGGTGGCCGTGAAGGCGAAAAGACCTCGACGATTCCCTCCCAGACCGTCTCCCCGTTGAATACTTCTTTCACGGGGACGCTCTTCCATGGGTGGACTCGACCCCGTGCAGTTTGCGGATTACGTCCTTCAATTCCTCTATGTAGGCCATGCTGTCGCCTCCACCAAGTCCCCGACGCTCCAGAATGAGCCTGTGACGCCAGCGGCCATTGCCGGGGTGCAACGGAGCGTGTTGTGCCGTTTCACAAAGTTGTAATAGGCGAAGTGGAGGGCGACTGCCGCCTCGAAGTTCTCCCGCTTCTTGCTGAAAGCCAGCGTCAGACGAGTAAGGCGGCGCATATGCAGCCGGGTCGTCGCGTTCAGCCGCTCAATGTAGCTGGTAGAAATCAGGTCAACATCGGGACGACCAGCAACGATCTTCTTTTCGGAAGATACAAATTCCGGCTGGCTGTAGCGGCGCTGGCCTTCGGTGGACTCATGCCCGTAGGTTTTGATGATCTGGCCGTAATCGGCATTCCCACCAAAGGAGCGTTCAATCGCTTCTTTGTAGGCTTGCAGCCCGTCCGTAGAGATTTGCACTCGATTGCGCATCCGAGTTGCTACATCCTCAAGAAAGGCGTTTGCCGTGGCTGCGTCACGATCTCCAACGCGGAAAGCGGGGACCAATTTCGTATCGGCATCAATCGCGCAGAACGTCCACACACTGCCGACTGCGTTGCCGTCTTCGGCTTTGACGTGCTTCTCTTTCTTGCCGACGAAGCCCCAAATCTCATCCAGTCCAAGGCGATTGCAAGACAAATTCTACCAACTTGAAATCCATCAAAGCCTTGCATCCTTGCCCGATGCTGAACACCCAAGCGCATGATGGTATCGCGGTGGACGCCTGTCATGCGCTCAATGGCCCGGATGCTAGAACCCTCAGCCAACGCCGAGATGATTGCGATTTGCTTATCCGTGTTTAGATATGTTTGCCATAGCCTCACCAATGAATTAAGTGTATTACGAAAACTATCATATGTCAAGTGTTTTTGTATTACCTTTATACGGGAGTTTGGTTAAGCAGTTCTGTTAGTGCTCCTAGACGTTCGCCAACCATACGTATCCACCAGTCTCCCCTTATATCTGCGAGGATGCCGTTGAGCCATTCATCGACGATCCCCTGCTCGGCAAACTCTCGCAAAATGGCATTCACCGGAGTGGCGAATCTAGCGACATAGAAGGCAATCGTATCCTGCTGATATTTTAGGGTTTGTCCGAATGTGTTCACATAGGGATACGGCTGAATTGTAGACGATATTAGAGTATTGATCATCGGCGGCATTGGGGCGTCTGTTGGCGCTCCTTGCATCCGATTTTGTATGAATTCAAGGATTGAGTCTGAGAGCTGCAATGACCGCTTTCTTAGACCCTCTACGGGATCATTGCTTGCGGCTGCCATCCGAAGCAGCGAGGTGAGGCGGGCGTCTGTCATAGCTCGCATTTCTTCAATGCTTTTTAGTTGTTCGATGTAAGCACGGTCTTGAGATTTTCTCTCTTTGAATATGATTACTAACTCAAGGACCAGCAGGAATCCGAGACCGGCAGTCCATTTTGCTTTATCTCTAGGTGTTAATTCCGATGGAGTCACGATTGGAAAAATCGCCGCCGCCCCAGCCAAAACAGCAATACAAATACCTGGAGGCCATTTTCTCCATAGATCGAAACCCGTTGTTTTCAAGGACTGGAGTTCCCCCATAGCTGAAGATGTTCTCACTAGGCCCTGCATCGCGTCGAGAGGTTTTTGTGATACATTTCCGCCATTATGCTGAAACGTCTGGCGATGCTCGCTGTGCTGGTTGCAGTCCCGCCTAGCTACGCTATCGGTCAAGGAGACGCTCAAAAGTCGCCCCCATGTCCCGCGCCACACGTTGCTTTGAGTGGGAAACTAAAGCAGGTATGCGAGTGCTGCCAGAAGCAATCCAATACCGAGCAACGTGGTTCCGAGGCAGCGCCTTTTGTTATCAAGGTTGTTGAGGCCAATCAAGCACAAAAAGAAGCCGGAGCCAACCAGTCCGTAGCTCCAAAAAACCCAGACCAATCGTGGAGCATGAGTGACAAGATCGCGCTCATCGCCAGCGTCTCTGCATTTCTCCAGTTTCTTGCCTTGGTTGTCACAATTTGGGTAATGATCCTTAACGGTCGACGCCAATTGAGGGCTTATATCGTTGTAGAGCGTGGCATTATCGCCAATGTCGCAAATCCCCCCGATGGTCCAGGTGAAAGAGTTCAAACTGTTGCGCGACTCATGCAGCCCCTGGGGGGGCCGGTGGCTCAGATAACCATCAAGAACACTGGGCAAACTCCAGCTTATGAAGTTGTGCACTGGGGGAACATCGCGACTCGGGAATTCCCTCTCACTTCCGAACTTCCTGCAATGCCACAACCCGCAGAGCGCCACAAGTCGAATCTTGGGCCATCCATCGTTATAACTAAAACGCTCAGGCTCCCTCGTCCGTTGACTGAGGAAGAGATTCAAGCATTGCGTGAAAGCAGAATGGCAATTTACTGCAATGGGGAGATCCACTATCGGGATGCCTTTAAGAAGGCCCGTGTAACCAAGTACCGCTGCATGTATTGCGCCGTAAACGGCGAAGAGATCGGAACTAGCACCGATCTGCTGCTTTGCGACGAGGGGAACACGGCGGATTGATAAGGAGCGTTCGTGCTGAAATACACGATGTTCATCTTTGCCGTATTCGCGGCAGTCGGTGTGCCCGGTCAGCCAGATAAAGCTGCCGACCAGAAACAGGAAGCCACAAAACAGAGCCAGCCAGCCGTTCTCCCTGCGGACGGCCAAAACAAACAGGACAGCAGCCAAACAGATCAGCCCAAAGCCGACCTCAACCCGCCAAAGTGGTACGCACCCCTCGAAAGGCCCGATTGGTGGTTGGTTATTGTGGCCGCACTGACGGGAGGCGTAATCTGCTGGCAGTCGGTAGAAACGCGGAAGGCGGCTCAAGGTGCTTTTCTGAATGCTCAAGCTGTCATCAATGCCGAGCGACCGTGGATGTTGGTTTCTGTCAAGTCGTCCCTTGGGGAAATTGGAGGGTTTGATGTCAGCGTTAAAAATAAAGGGCGCACTCCAGCTATGGTGAGCGAAGCCTGGATGGGGTGTGTAGCGGTTAAGAAGGTATCCGAGCTGCCTCTTCCTGCTGTTTTCCCAATGGACAATCCCATTAAAAATAAGGTGATTATCCCCGGCGGCACGGCGCACATCATCTGGTTTGACCAGAGGCTTTTCAAGGCGCTTTTGGGGGACAACTTGCCGCAATCCGACTGGGAGGAGCAAATTTTTGTTCATGGAAAGGTTCTCTATCGGGATCTTGCAAATCCCGACAAGAGTGTTGTCCATGAAACCCGATGGATTGGCGTTTATCAGTTCCCCTCTGAAAACGATGAAGGGAATTCGATTTTCCGCGTTGAGGGCATCGGGGTTTCCGATGAATATGACCAATACAGTTAGAGCTAAGACCAGCGCCCTAATCCAAATTAGGACACTACCAACAGAGTCGCCTCCGTACAGTCTCCCGCAATGTCGGAAGATAGGGAGCGCCGATGCCGGTGGGCAAATTTCGCTTCTTATTCGCCCAACCTGGACTGCATGGCGCCAGACAACCGTCACCGGGTGTACATGTCCTTCATAGACCGCCACGGCTGGCAGTGCCAGTTCCTGGAGGCTGACTTGAAGACGCCCCCGCCCAAGCGTCTGCACCTTATTTCGCCAGACAGAATCATTGAGTTGGTAGAGCGTGGCAGCGGCATTCCGGATTAGGAGAGCCGACTGATGCTGGAACAGGGCATCTCCATGGACCGGAGTGGGGTGTTCTCGTCGGCAATCACGGGTTTCATTGGTGGTGCGAATGGCGGAGAAGTCTGTTGAACCCACTCCGACTGTTGCTGGAGCGCGTGCTTTTATCACCAACTGCAACACGTCGATCCTTGTGGCCAAGGCACGAATCGAGGAATCGGAAACAGTGGGCTAGAAACGGCAATCCCCCTTCTGGCGAATCAACGCACATTTCAGACTCCACCCATTGACGGCGAGTGCGGTGCCCTAATGGAACACGGCCGTATTATGTGTAATTTCAATAGTTTGAGTCTGTTTAGGGTGAATGAATGGACGCGTGCGGTACACTAGCTTCCTCGCTGCTGAATGTGATTGAGCACGCCCCCATGGATCGGGAAAATGACGACGAATGCGAATCCATTGCCGGGAATCAGAGAATCTGTTTCTTCCGCATTAGCACAAATGCGCGTGAAGCTGTTGGATTTGACGGGCCGAAATCGGCTTATCAACTTCAAGCATACTGCCGGGAAATCACTACAATTCGTCGAGGGCCAGCCTTCCGATCTGTATCAAAAACTTGTCGAAACAAATGTCACGATCAGTATTCTTGGGTTGCCCGAGCCGCTGGAGCATGATTGGGTAGAGCACTTCGGAAGACTTCAACGCCCCGACCCGAAGGACTGGGCCAGAGCACATGGAATATCGACCTCGTATGAGATGCCAGCATTTAATGAGCAAGGCGGCGGCCATCTGCGAGCATTGATGTACCCCGACGATCTGGCTAAGCACTGCCGAAAGATTGAGCGAGAAGCCTCATCGGCAATCGAGGAAACAGGCGCAAACATGCTGTTTCTGGTCTTGGGGTTTTTAGAGTTCCCCGATCAACGAGACAGTGACAGAATATACAGCGCGCCGCTCGTCAGTGTTCCCGTATTTTTTCGCAAACGGCTCGTGGCCGGCATTCAACAATTCTCGCTTCAATTCACCGGCGATGACATTTCGGAGAACTTATCACTTCGAGAGAAGCTCCGTAATGACTATGGACTTGTCTTGCCAGAACTCGATGAAGACCAGATTGATGTTGAAGGTTATTTCAACGATATCCAAGACGTCATCGAAATTAAGCCTCGCTTTTCGATCAAGCGTCGTGTTTCCCTTTGCTTGCTGAGTTTCAGCAACATGCTGTTAGTGAGGGACCTCGATCCAACCAAGTGGCCGCAAGATGGCGATAAGAACGGCTTAATTGACCATCCCATCGTTCTCGACGTATTTAAGGGAACGTCCGATGAGTCTGGGCCAGGACTTTCCATAGCCGAAGAGCATCCCGTCGAAGAGGGCCCCGGTGCCACGATTCCGTTAGTCTACGATGCCGATAGTTCACAGCACAGCGCCCTCGTAGATGCGTTAGCTCTCAAGAAGAACCTCGTCATTGAAGGGCCTCCCGGCACGGGGAAGTCACAAACCATCACAAATTTGATAGCAGCCAGCTTAGCGCAGGGAAAGAAAGTATTATTTGTTGCGGAAAAGCTCGCCGCTCTTCAAGTCGTACAAAATCGCCTCTCGATGGCTGGCTTAGATGCATTTGTTCTCGAACTCCACAGCAATAAAACAAATAAGAAATGCGTACTCGAAGAGCTTTCCCGAAGGATCGCCCATCAGCCAACGCCGCCTTCCGATCTGCCCCGTATGCAGCAACAACTTGAGTCGCACCGCAACGACTTGAAGGCGTATACCGATCTCATCAACTCGATTGCGCACAATTCATTCGGGCTCACGCTCCATCAAGTGATGTGGCGTGCAGAAAAGCATCGACGCACATTGACGAGTAATGAGGCATTTCTCAGCCAGATTGTCGTGGCTGACGCAACTCACATTTCTGAATTTGAACTTACGCGCCGGTTGGATTGCCTCGGTCATCTGAGTGCACAGTACAAGACGGTTGGCGGATTTGATGATCAATGCACCTTTTGGGGATTTTTCCCGGAGCGTCTCATACCCGGTGATGAGGTTCATCTTGCAAACACGTTTCAATCGTCGCTCGATTGGGCCACACGGCTTGTTTCGAGCACTGATGCCCTTGGTGGCATTCTCGGTGGGCATGTTGGCGGTCTGACTCTCGCGACTAGCCTCGCACAGATTGAGGCGCTGTCGCAGCTCTTCGCAAGTGCTAACCGCGACCTTCCACTCCATCTGATTCCGGGCTTTTTTGCGGACGACAAAGCCGGCGTAAGAGCCAAGCAAGCCATTGTTGATTTTGAAAAGCAGATCAGTGCATTCCATAAGGCGCTTGATGCCGTGAAGAATGCCTTCAAGCGCGAACCTGATATCACAAGAGCTCGCGTAGAAGACCTCCGATCACTTCAAGATGCTGCGCAAAGACTTGGTGTTGAACTTGGAACTCTAGCGTCTGTGCAAAGCCTCTATCAAGAGCTTTCCGAGGCATCAATAAAGATTAAAGATGCCATCGCCGCCATGAGCGCATTTGCTGAAGCGAAGCGTATCCCATTTTACAGCTCGCGCCACAAGTTCGATCAGCTTCTTGCCTTCACCAACCTCGCAATCGAAGCCCCCGAATTGAACTTTCATTTGCAAACACCGGGCCTAACTCGAGACGGCGCACTTCGGGCCATCGAACAACTCTCTGTCCTTCGAACTGAGTGGGTCGAGCTTGAGGATGAACTTGGAAATAAGGTGTATCTTGATGCCCTCCCACCGGAAGTTGATATCAAACAAGCAATACTGACGCTACGTGAGGGCGATTCCTGGTATAGGTTTCTTCAGCGCCGCTGGCGCAGTGCCGTTCGTTTACATAGGATAATGAATCGCGCTAAGAAGAAGATGCCAGGCCGCGAACGGCTTGCCGAGCTTGAACAGATCATCGTCCTCTTTGGATTGCGAGAACGATGGAAAACGGACCCGTCGTGGGGAGAGTATTTTGGTATTCCCGCACCGGCAACACCCTTGGAACTGAGGGATTACGCCGCGCTCGCGAGATGGAATCAAGGGATAAAGCTGGTATTAGAAGAACTTGAAGTTAACGCATTTGACCCGATAGCGGTCACAACGGATATAGCAAGGGCACTGCGCCGGGAGTTTTTTCCTCTGAAGGTTCAGCTTTCGATCGCTCTATCGGTACTTGATCTCTTCGACGCCACGTTCACAAAGGTGAATGAGCCAGATGGTGCGCATCAGCTAGAGACGGTACTCAGCAAGGTAGGTCGTTTCATCGAGGCGCTCGATGCCCAAGTCTCGTGGCTCGATGCTGTCGCTTATAGTCATGCACGCTATCATGATGCGCTCGTCGGGTGCGAAGCAGCGCTGGAGCGCGCCGAGCTGAGATCAGCCATCGATGGAAACCGAACGGTACGAACTATGCTCGGTGATTTGTACTGCGGTGTGGATACTGACTGCTCTCCAGCCATAGAAGCTCTGGCATTTGCACAGACAATTGGTGACCTGCCGCTATCGGATCAGATTAAGTCCAAACTCAGATCCAGTGCACTCATCGAAACCTGCCAACAGATCAAACAGACGCTGGAGGAAGTGTGCGATGGATTGAAACAGGCCGAAGCCTTATCGGATGAATTAAAGCGCTTCGGTGCGTTTGATCTATCACTGTGGACGGGCACGCCTCCCGCACAAGATGTACAAGCATTCGCCGTGGCACTGAGGCAGGTTCTCGTGGATGCTGTGAATGACGTTGATCTGCTCATCCCCTGGACTCACTACATTGCACGGAGAACCGAGACCAAAGACTTGGGCCTGATCGAGTTTGTCGAGATGCTTGAAAGCAAGAGCATCACGCCACAAGAGCTGGTAGATGCGTATGCTTACTGCACCCACAGCACCGCAATTCGTGACGCATTCCGCCATATTCCTCAACTGGGACGGTTTACCGGCCTCAAACATAACCAGACGAGAGACGAGTTCAAACGATTAGACAAACAAATTATTGCGCTGCGCGGGAAAGCAATTGCCTACGAGTGTGGCCATCGTGCCTCCCCACCGAGCGGTAGAAACGGCGCGCGCGTTGACGACAAAACCGAAATGGTCTTGCTGAATTACTTAATGCCACAGCAACGGCCACGTATGCCTGTTCGCAAGATGATGGTGCGAGCCGGTAATCCATTCAGGCGCTTAAGCCATGCTTCATGATGGGGCCTCAGGCGGTTGCGCAATATCTTACGCCGGGAGCGATTACGTTTGATCTCGTAATCATGGATGAAGCATCCCAGCTCAAGCCCGAGGAAGCGATTGGCGCGGTTGCACGTGGCGGTCAACTGATCGTGGTTGGCGATCCGAAACAGCTCCCCCCAACGTCATTCTTTTCGAGAATGAGTCAATCGGGCGACGACGATGAGCAGTTCACAACGACTGATGCAGAAAGCATTCTTGATGTTTGCTCGTCGCACTTCCAGCCCACGCGCTCGTTGCGTTGGCACTATCGGTCCCAGCATCAATCATTGATCGCGTTCTCTAACCATAACTTCTATCGGGATCGTCTCGTGATCTTCCCTTCACCGTATGGCCAGGGCGGAAAGCTAGGAGTGCGTGCTGTCTATTTAGCTGATGCCATCTATGAAAATCAGACCAACTTCCGGGAAGCGAAACGAGTGGTTGACGCAGTCGTCGAGCACATCGCCAGTCGTCCGGACGAATCCCTGGGTATGGTTACGCTCAATATCAAGCAGCGTGACCTCATTGCAGAGTTGCTAGAGGAACGACTAGCTTCCGTTCGGGGAGCAGACGAATACAAAGAACGCTGGACAATAGAAGGACAGCCACTATTCATTAAGAATCTTGAGAACGTACAAGGCGATGAACGTGATGCCATCATTATTTCAACCACGTTCGGGAGGCCTATCGGAGCGACTGCCGTAAGGCAGAATTTCGGCCCCATCAGTCGCCAAGGCGGTTGGCGACGTTTGAACGTCTTGTTTACTCGGGCAAAAAGGTCCATTGCGATATATACCTCCTTGCGCCCTGAAGACATTGTTCTCGACGGAACAACGCCTGAGGGAACCAAGGCCCTTCGCAACTACCTTGAATACGCGCGAACCGGATCACTCAGTGTTACCGAAGCATCAGGCCATGAGCCTGACAGTGATTTTGAAATTTCGGTAATGGATATGTTGCGCCTTAAAGGATATGAGGTCACTCCGCAGCTAGGGGTCGCTGGATATCGCATTGATATTGCCGTAAAGCACCCGGATGCTCCGGGCTCGTTATTCGCGGCGATTGAGTGTGATGGTGCCTCCTATCACTCAGCGCTTTCTGTGCGTGACAGAGACCGCATTCGCCAAGAAATTCTTGAATCGCTGGGCTGGCGCGGGCGGATATGGCGCATTTGGTCAACCGACTGGTTTAGAACACCACGACAAGAATCTGAAAAGCTCATGGGCTTTCTGGAGGACCTGCGAGTCAACTGGAAGCCTGACCATTTCGCTGGTGAAGCATGGATTGAGGAGGGGCAGCCCCTCCATTCCGCAGGCCTCAACGCCTCACAATACGGGGCAATCACTGATGCCGACAGCAGCATACAAGCTGACACTGAACGGAACACAGTAATGTCTGCGTTGATCGACACGGAAGACGACCCTTCCGTTGACGTTGGAGACCTTGTGCGTTACGTCAATATTGAAAAGCCCACCGTCGTTCTAACCGTACAGATCACGTCGGGTGTGGACGATTTCGCACAAAATATAGTGAATAGGCTAAAGCCTCTTGCTCAGACATTACTGGGCGCGGTCGCTGGCGATCAAGTCACACTGCAACTCGTAGGGGCTGAACCCAGAGTCTTTAAAATTATCGCTATCGAAAAAGCGAAGAAGTAATGCAGATTTCGACAATCCAGAAACTATCTAGCCTCAATCCATAGGTGCGTATTCGCAATAAGCTGCCCGTTCGGGGCGAGGAGGTCAGTACTCCTCCGGCAACAGAATCGTCGTCACGGTCCTGTCTCCTTCAGTTACGACCAAAATTCTCTCGCCAGTCCTCAATCTGAACGAGGACAGCACACGCAGACCGTGCTCCACCGCGTATTCGTTGGCCTTCCGGTCATGGTCATCGACCTCGCCCCAGTCCCCATTGGCATGGCGGGAAATGTAACTGTTCAGGTCTTCGTCGAGGGCTCTCGCAAATGCTGCGAGAGCCCCCATCGTGCCATGCACTTTCCCCAAAGGGAGTGACATTACTCCCTCGCCGCCTTCCTATCCTTCCCCGGTTTCCGGGCGGTATCGGCCACCGGAGCGTCGGCGGGTGCCGGAGCAGGTGCCTCAGGCGCAAAAACCAACGCCGGAGCTTCGGCGGGTTCTGTTGCGGAAGCCTGAGGCGCGGGAGCCGCTATCTGGGCGGCCTTCTTGGCCTCCCGGTATTTGCGCAGTCCCTCCCCGATGCGCGCCTTGGCCTCCTCCGACATTGGCTTTCGCGTTGTGGCGGGAGCGGCCTTGCTCGTCGGGAGAAGCTTTCCCGACAAAACGGCTACGGCAGTGCTGATTGATTGAAGGGCAGTCTGAATGTCCTTCCGCTGGCTGGCCAGTTTCGCTTCCTCGCTGGCGATTCCGGCGAGCGTGGCTTCAAGTTCGGCCTTCTGAGCAGTCAAGGTTTCTGGGATAACGATCTGAAATGGTGTCACTTCATTCCTCCTTATAGATACCGCGCTTTCAAATTCGCGGCTGTTCAGTCTCTACGGAGGTTTGGTCAAAAAGTAGTCCCAAGAGGATGCACATGTCTTTCTGATTTGAAAGAGTGGAGGCGGAAATCACCGCATTTCATAACTGTTCGGTTCTTCCCGAACGTAGAACAGAGTATGCGAGTTGGCATTTATGCGCGCGTGAGTTCCCGCGATCAATCTTGTGAAATGCAGCTTAGAGATTTGCGCGCATACTGCGCGGCCCGCCAACTCACCGTTGTGCGTGAGTACGTCGATCTGGGAGTATCCGGCACGAAGGACTCCCGCCCAGAGTTAAACGAAATGATGGGCGACGCGCGCAAGCGAAAGCTAGACGCGGTGTTGTGTTGGCGCTTTGATCGATTCGCGAGATCCAGTCGTCATCTGCTCGTTGCCTTGGAAGAGTTCCGCAGTTTAGGAATCCAGTTTGTAAGCTTCCAGGAAAACCTTGATACATCGAGCCCGCTTGGGCAGGCTATCTTCACAATTGTGTCTGCCGTTGCTCAGCTTGAGCGTGACCTCATTTGCGAGCGGGTAAGCGCCGGAATCCGCAACGCTCGTGCGAATGGCAAACGTCTCGGACGGCCTCGCCAGCACGTTGACATCGACCGCGTTTTGGAATTGCGAGCTTCGGGTATGAGTTTGGAGAAGATTGCTGCCGCGCTCAAAATCGGCTACGGAACCATCCGAGAAAGGCTAGACGCCAACCGGCGGAAAAACCCACCGGGGGAACCCGAAAACGCAGCTGCTTCAATGGAAGTTTCAGCTCCAGCATGAGGCCAGCGACAATCTACAGATTCCCGCTGATGACCTCACTCAAATTCGGAGCCTCTAGATGACAAGGAAGACTTATCGCGCACCGGCGGGGCAGACCCCACTCAAAACGCATCGGCGCGTGCGAATCGTCTGCATCAGTGACACGCATGAATTACACCGCGACCTCGCACTACCCGACGGGGACTTGCTGATTCACGCAGGCGACCTCACCTTTTGGAACCATGCCGCGAAGATTCAGGATTTCAACGCTTGGCTCGGCGAACTGCCGCACCGCCACAAGGTTGTCATTCCCGGAAACCATGACCGCATCTTTAAGCAGGACCCACGATGCCGCGACATGATCACGAATGGCGTCTTGCTGATCAATGAAGGCGTCAGGGTTTGCGGTCTCAATATCTGGGGTTCTCCGGTTACCTGTGATGATGCCGCATACGGCTACACCACGCGGGAAGAGCGGGTGAGACTCTATGCGAGCATCCCCGCAGACACTCACATCCTTGTCACGCACGGCCCACCATACGGCATACTTGACCGCGAACCGGGCTCGCGTAGAAGGGAGGGTTGCACTGAACTACGACTTGCCGTAATGCGGCTACAACCCCGACTGCATGTCTTCGGGCATGTTCACGCCGGTTATGGGACATGCCACACCGAAAGGACGCTATTCGCGAATGCGGCGTTGCTCGGCTGGACAGGGGACATTGAGAACAGTCCAATCGTTTTGGATATCACCTCATGGTGAGTCTGGCACCGCATTTTGCGCGGATTCAAAGGGATGGGAAGTCATACTGGGTCGTGGCGCTTTCTACCCAAATTTTCTTAGTTAGGTATAGTTAGGTGAATCGGCGTTCGGGAGGGCAATGGCGGGTCTGTATAGCCTGCAGGGTACCGGCGCTGCGCCATGCAAGTGATTGAAAAGGAAGAAAATACCTGCTGAACAGCGATTTTCTCGCTTGGTGGGGTGCAAGTCCCTTCTTCGGCACCAAATCATATAAAGATCAGTCACTTACAGCGGATCGCGAGGTCCGTTTTTACTTCTTGCTTGTCCTTCTCTGGTAAATGCTGGCGCTCCGCCCTGCGCTCTTTCCCTCACATTTTCGCTTCCCTCCAACAGCGGGAACTGCCGAGAAGATGCCCCGAATGATACAAACATGGGTTGCAGACAGGGGGTAAAAGTGAACGCTCAATTCTTAAACCGCGACACGATTCACCGGAGCAAACCTTTCATCAAGAAGCTGATCTTTGCGGTCACGCTGCTGAGTTTGGGGCTGTCTGTGCAGGCACAGGGACCAGCTTCCTCAGAGCGTCCCGATGCGATTCGCTCTTACTTGCAGCCGTTGATTGACAACCACACAATAGCGGGCGCGGTGACGTTGGTTGCCACTCGGGACCGCGTACTCTATCTGCAATCCGCAGGATATCGAGACCTTGCGGAAAAGGCCGCGATGCCTGCGAACGCGATGTTCTGGATCGCATCCACATCAAAACCCATGACTGTGACAGCCTTCATGATGCTGGTGGATGAAGGCAAGGTCAGCCTCAATGATCCGGTAGAAAAGTATCTCCCGGAATTTCACGGCCAGATGGTCAAACCGCCGATTGAGGTCAAGGCACAAGACGGGCCAGCCGCTTCGGACTCACAACTGCTGCAACCGGCAAGCCATCCGATTCTCGTGCGCGAGATTCTGAGCCACACCAGCGGCTTGCCCTTCAAGTCATCGGCTCAGCCCGGCGCTCTCGACACATTGTCGTTGAAAGGCTCGGTGCTGAGTTTTGCCGCCGAGCCGCTGATGTTTCAGCCGGGAACCAGCTACAGTTATTCGAACGAAGGCATTGATACGGCGGCGCGGATCATTGAAGTTGTGACTGGAATGCCCTATGAGAAGTTCATGCAGCAGCGGCTTTTCGATCCGCTGGGAATGAAAGACACCACATTCTGGCCAGACCCTGAACAGATAGCCCGCCTGGCCCAGACATACAAATTGGATCCCAAGACAAAAGACCTTGTGAGAGTTCCCATCAATCAACTGACCTATCCGCTCGACGACCGGCAACACCGATTCCCGATGCCCGCTGGCGGCCTTTTTTCTACCGCGGCCGATGTGTCGAAGTTCTGTCAAATGATCCTGAATGGCGGCACGCTCAATGGAGTGCGGTACATATCGCCTGAGTCGCTTCACGCGATGACCAGCGTGCAGAACGGCGGGATGGAAAAGAGTAATTACGGCTTCGGCTGGGCCATTTCGAAGAACGGCTTCGGCCACGGCGGCGCCTTCAAGAATGCCATGGACATTGACACCGCGACGGGCAGAATTTTCATCTTCATGGTTCAACAGGATGGGCCGTGGGGAACGCCAGCGGGAGACGCAATGGTCCTGGAGCTGCAGAAACTCGCAGACGACCTCGTCTCGCAACCGACTCAGTGAACTTGCACTTAATGGACTTGTCACGCCAGACCTACCGCATATTAAGCGTCTGCGGGTGAGCTTCTGTCATCCTAAGTGTGACGATGACGGATCGAATGGAACTCGGCGGACGTCTCTTGGTCATCTTCGATGGCTATTGCGGCTTCTGCAACCAGTCTGTCCGGTGGTTTCTAAGGCGCGATACTCATGACCAGCTTCGTTTTGTTGCCTCGCAGTCTCCGAAGGTGGCTGCTCTGCTGACGCGGCACGGATTCGCCCCCTCAGACCTGGAGTCCGGCCCGAATACGATTCTTGTCGTGCGCGATGCGGACGGACCGAATGAGCAAGTCCTGACTCGCTCTGACGCGGCGGTGGCAATGCTGAGCGAGCTGCCAAGTCTGTGGCCGGCCTTGGCCCGCATTTTCAACCGGATTCCCCGGCCGGTGCGCGACCTGGGCTATCGGATGGTCGCGCGATGGCGCTACCCGATCTGGGGACGGCTCCAGAGCTGTCCGCTGCCCGCGCCAGAAGAGCGAGCGCGGTTCCTGTAAATCAAGCTCTGGCAATGCTGCTAAAATCGACCTTTCCGGCTAAGCGTGCCGCACAACAATCCGTCCGCAGAAAGCCCTGCCGTGCCTGACGAACCCAAACCGAAGAACGACCTCAGATCGAAGTCCGTAACCTATGCAGACGCCGGCGTTGACATCAGCAGCGGCGACCTGGCCAAGCAGCGCATCAAATACATTGCGCAGAAGACATTCAACCGCAACGTTCTGGGCGGCATCGGCGGCTTTGGCGGGCTCTTCCGGCTGGACATGCAGCGCTGGAAGAACCCCATCCTCGTGAGTTCGGCAGACGGTGTTGGCACCAAGCTGAAGGTGGCCTTCGAACTGGGCATGCATCACACCGTGGGCACCGATCTGGTCAACCATTGCGTGAACGACATCGCTGTCCAGGGCGCCACGCCGCTTTTTTTCCTGGATTACCTGGCCAGCGGCAAGCTCGATCCGGAGGTGACTGAAAGCGTGGTGACCGGCCTGGCTGAGGGGTGCAAAGCCAACGGCTGCGCGCTGATCGGCGGCGAGACGGCACAGATGCCAGGCTTCTACGCCGACGGCGAATACGATCTGGCCGGGTTTATTGTCGGCGCGGTCGACCGCGACAAAATGGTCACCGGCGCGGAGATCAAGATTGGTGACGTGCTGATCGGCATGCCTTCCACGGGGCTGCATACCAATGGCTATTCGCTGGCGCGCAAACTGCTTTTCGAGGTAGCCGGCTACAAGCCGACGCAATATGTGCCCGCCCTCAAAGACAAGGCCGGCGCGGTGCTGATGAAGACCCACCGCAGCTATCTGCATGTGATCCAGAAGCTGGTTGCTGCGGGACTCACAACCGGAATGGCGCACATTACCGGCGGCGGAATCACGGAGAACCTTCCCCGCATCCTGCCCAAGCATACGGCGGCGCAAGTGGAGCTGGGTTCCTGGCCGACTCTACCCATTTTTGAGCATCTGCAGCGCGCTGGGCCAGGTGTCGCAAGATGAGATGATGCGCACCTTCAACATGGGCATCGGGCTGATTGCGGCTGTCCCGGCAGCCAAGTTTGCCCGCGCCAAGAACCTGCTCAATCGGGCTGAGGAGAAGTTCTATCTGATTGGCCGCGTGGTCAAGGGTGAGCGCCGGGTGCAGTACACATAAACGGAGGGCGCAGGGGCTTTAGCCCCGGAGGAAAGAATTGGAACTCGCGTCGAAAGACCGGCCTGTCCGTCTCGGAATAATTCTCTCCGGCCGCGGCTCCAATTTCAAAGCCATTGCCCGCTCCATTTCAGAAGGCCGACTCCCAGGCGTAGAGATTGCCGTCGTAGTTTCAAATGTGGCCGATGCCGCCGGTCTCGAAGCAGCTCGCGACTTGGGGCTGCCTACGGGGGTCTTCATTTCCAAGGGCCGTACACGCGCCGAGCACGACGCCGACCTGATGCAATGCCTGCAAACTCATCACGTCAACCTGGTGTGCCTCGCCGGCTACATGCGCCTTTTGTCGCCCAACTTCGTCGCCGCCTTCCCCAATCGAATTCTCAATATTCATCCGTCCCTGTTGCCGGCGTTTCCAGGCCTCGACGCCCAGACGCAGGCGTTTGAGCAGGGAGTAAAGATCGCCGGATGCACCGTTCACTTTGTGGATGATCAACTGGACCACGGGGTCATCGTCTTGCAGCGCGCGATCCCCGTGTTCGAGAGTGACGACGCTCACTCGCTGGCGGACCGCATTCTGGCCGAGGAACATATCGCCTACACCGAAGCCATCGCCCGCGTGGCGAGCGGTGAATATGAGATTCGCGGTCGGCGATATGTGAGACTTCTCAGTTAGTCCCGCGTTCTATCGCTGCGGGCTAAAAGGCGACGAAAATATTCCGCAGCAACGGGGCGACCGAACAGCCAGCCCTGGCCCAGGATTGGCTGGTCGCCGTTGGCAAAATAGTCGGCCTGTTCCTCGGTTTCAATCCCCTCTGCAACGACTTGCAGATTCAGCGTTTTCGCCATCGACAGTATCTGGGGAAGAATCCCCAGTGTCACGGCATCTGTGCCGATTGCGTGGGTAAATGACTTGTCGATCTTGATTGCATCAACCGCAAGCGAGTGCAAATAAGACAGGCTGGAATAGCCTGTCCCGAAGTCGTCAATGTGAACGCTATGTCCCCGCCGCCTCAATTCACGGATCGTCTCTACCGCTGTTTCCTTCTTTGCCGTAGAGCTCTCCGTTACTTCGATAGTGAGACTGTTCGGCGCCACATTTGCGGCGGCCAGAGACCTTTCAAGCATGGGAAGAAAGGCGGGATCAGTAAGATCCGTACCCGTCACATTGATATTGAGGCTGAAGCCGGAGCGCCCTCGCAGGACATCGCCCAGGTCGCGTAGAACCTGGCGCACCACAAGATCCGTCAACTCACCTATAAAGCCACCCACTTCGGCGACAGGCACAAACATTTCAGGGCTTACCGCGAATCCATCGTCGTCAGTCCACCGCACCAGGGCTTCGGCCCCCACGATCTCGCGGTCTTCCAAGCGCACAATCGGCTGGTAAACCATGCGCAGCCTGTCGTCGCGAATCGCCTTGCGAAGCTGATAGACCATGCTCTGATTGCGACGGTAAAGAAGCATGGAAAGTAGACCGATGAACCCGCCTGCCAACCCGCCCAGCCCGGTCCAGATTGCAGACTGGCGAGTTTCGGCCTTGAGCACTTTTTGGGTATCGACAAACGCTGTGAAGCAATTGAAGTAATGAGGTGAACAATGCGTCGCATACAAGCTGTCGCCGACTCTTGCCCATCCGTCCTTTGCGAGAATGGCAGAAGCAACCACGGGCCTCTCGCCGTGCAACCAGCCAGGTTGCCGTCGTGTGTTATCGACTTCTGTAAGTGTAAAGTCCAGAGGAAGGTTTCCCAGCCGGTCAGGCCGCCAATGAAGGAAGGAGACAAAGAAACCGCCGCGCTGCACGCCAACTCTCGCTTCTAAGTCGCCCGGCTCCATCCGAATATCGGTGTAGACTTCGGTTCCATCCTTTAAGAGAAAGTCTGGATTGAAAACCTTCTTGGGCAGTTCCGGCGTTCGTAACACCGCGTCGCACTCCACCTTGCCGCCACTCATCCGGCCGCCGTCTTTCAGAAATTCCGACTGGAACAGCAGATGGTGCATGAAAGCGATCTCGGCATCTGAACACGCTGGTAGATGGGCCGCAGCCATCGAAGTGAGGAATCGCTCCGAGGCCTTCGATGACTCTTCAGCCCGTAGCATGTAGCGCCAGGCATGACGATCAAGCTCAATCATTGCCAGCCGGAGTGTGACGATCCTGAAGAGAATGAAACCGCCGACCATCCCCAGCAGCTCGGCGAGAATCGTCACGATTAAGGTGAGCCTTTTCCGCTTATTGAGAATGCTCATCATCGCGATAATTGCTCCAGCTCACCAGTCCAGAACGCGAGCAAACGACGCTGGCGTCAACACATCAGGATTCCATCGGAAGACCGGATTCGAAAATCCAATGGATGAAGGCAGAAAAACTGAAGAATATGCGAGACAGCTGTTAAAGGCTCCCGGTGAGGTCACATGTTCGCCGCCTTACGAGCCGACCTTGGTCATCGAATAAACACGATACTACACCCAGCATCTCTGTCTTCGCTTTCAGGCCGCAGAAGTCCATGAGTTCGCTTCTCTCTCGGCAAGCGACCATTCAGGTTGAGTCATCTATCGGCATTTTGAAGCCAAAGTGACACCCATTTGATTGGGCAGTCAAGACGTCCGCCCGAGCGAGTACGAAGTAAGTCTATGAATCTATATGTATTGCAATTGGTGCTTCGTTTGCAGAATAAATACCCGTGATTGCCTAGTCTTGTAAGTAGCTAAACAAGCGATGGAGATGCCGCGCCCGGCGAATGAACTCGCCCTCCCTCAATGCGGATGGCGCCGGGGCGCGGGACCGTCTCTGTCTGTGCGCGAGCAACGCTGTTCCGAACACGGCAACCACCACTGCGCACTGAATTTCCCGAAGCTGCGACATCACCGGTACTGACGCCGCTGACAACGGGCTTGCCGCTAACCGGACAAAAACCATCGGCGGCTTCGGCCGCCTTCTCGGCTTTAAAGGAGCATTCCGCATGAACCCAATCTCGAACGCTTGGATCCACCCAAGAACTTCAGCCGCAGGCTTGCTGATTGCGGTCGTTACCATTGCCGGCGTGCTCTCACAACACGGACTGACGCTGGGCGCGGCGGGCAGTGGCACCATCATTACGCTCATCGGCGCCATTGCCACAGCCCTTCTGGGCCTTCTCGCCCGTGACCCATCTAATCAGGCTGTCATCCTGGGCGAGTCCACCGCGCCGGACGAGTCGAAAAATCTGCGTTCCAGTTCCAACTCCAAGCTCGGCGCCTGGGCGCTCATCGCGCTGCTGCTGCCCCTGCCGCTGGCGGGCGGTTGTTCGGGCACGGCGGTCGCGCAGGACATTGTCAACTGGACTCCGGCGCTCGAAAGCGCAGTGGCAACGGTGGATTCCGCAGCTTCATTGCTGGCTCCGGCCGATGCGCCGATCTTTGTCGCTGCCACAGTTGGATTTGACGCTGCCTCGAATCTGCTGGCGGAGCAGGCAAAGGCTTATCTCGCCAACCCAACGGCGAGCGTGCTGGCACAGCTCCAGGCCCAGGTGGTGACATTTCAGCAGCAAGTCAACGCCGCGCTGCTAGCCGCCGCAAAAATCACCAACACGGTCAGCCAGCAGCACGCGTTGGCCTGCATTCAGGGCGTCGCCACGATCATTACCGCGGTCTTCGCGTTGGTTCAATCCGTTTCCAGCAAGGTCGCGTTGGCGCAGATGGCCGCTCAATCAACCATCAAACTGGCTGACGTGCGCCCCTTGATGGACGAAGGCAAAGCCGGTCGGATTGTGGCCGATCACTACGTCGAGTCAATCGCATTGGCGCGAATGCAGGTGGCGCAGGCAAACGACGCTGCGACCCGCGCCGGATTCTAAAAGCCCGCAGAGCTTGCAACTGAATCCACTAGTAGCCACGATCGCAAAGGAGGAACAAGCAATGGGAATCATTCCCGATAAACTGAAACCGGCACAGGCCGAAGTGCATAAGACTGCGCACGATCAAGACCTGGTCGAAGTTCCGAGGCGCGCCCGTCTCGATAGGGAAGCCGAGCACAAGAAGGATGCGCAAGAGCCCGCGCACAGAGGTCTATATCGATAATCTCTTAACGGCCAAAGCAGCTCGGGCCGCCCCATGCCAGGAGCGGCCCGCACTACTTATTGAAAGGCGAATGGACAAATTACCCGCTTAAGTCGTCGCCCGCGCTTCGCCCAGAATCAGCTTGAACGTGATCTGCTTTGCGCCCGCGATAGAACGTGACGCTGACGGTGTCGCCGGCCTGGTGCTTGTCCATCATCGCGCTGATGTCCTGAGGATCGGTGACTTCCTGCCCGTCGATGGCCACAATCAGGTCGCCGCCCAGCATGATCGGCGTATTGCCCACATAAGCCTGCTGGTTGCCGCCGTGCAGTCCCGCGCGCTCCGCCGCGCCGCCCGGAATCACTTTCTGAATCAGCACGCCGGAATCCGACGCCAGGCCCATCTGCTGGGCCAGATCGGGCCCAATGGCATAAGAGACAATGCCCAGCGACGGCCGCTTGACCCGCCCGTAGCGCAGTGAGGTCGGCCAGCACCGCCTTGGCCGTGTTGATGGGAATGGCAAAGCCGATGCCCGAGCTCTGCTCGGCGCCGTTCGAGGCAATCATGGTGTTGATGCCGATGACTTCGCCGCGCGAGTTCAGCAGCGGTCCGCCGGAGTTGCCGGGATTGATGGCCGCATCGGTTTGGATCGCGTCCTCAATCGGCGCGCCGTCAGCGCTGCGTGATCGGGCGAATGGAGCTGATGATGCCGCGCGTCATGGTGCCGCTCAGGCCGAAGGGATTGCCGATGGCATAAACCTTCTGGCCCACGGAAAGCTCTGTCGAGTCGGCCAGCGTCACCGGCTGTCAGGTTGGGCGCGTCGATCTGCAACAGCGCAAGGTCGTGCGCTTTGTCCTGGCCCACCACGTGCGCCGCATAGCTTTTCTTGTTGCTCAGCATCACTTCGATGCCGCGATTGGCGCCCTCAATCACGTGATAGTTGGTCAGCACGTGGCCGGCCTTGTCGAGGATGAAGCCCGAGCCCTGGCCCTCCTGCGGCACCGTGCCATAGAAGAAGTTGAACACCAGCGCCGTCGAAGTGATGTTCACCACCGAAGGCAGCACCCGCTTGTAGACGGCAATGTTGTTCTGCTCGTCGGCGTCGTAGGCGGGCGCGGCCTCGGCCTCGGTCAGGTGCAGCGGCGAGCTCGCGCCGTTCGCGCCGGAGATAGCGACAGTGGGCTACAAATCGCACTGGCGGCGCAGTGCGACGGCGGACAGATGCGTCGTGAAGAACCAGAACCCGCCTGCGAACACGAGACAAGAATAACAAAACGAAATGTACGCAGTTTCATGGCGTTCAAACCTCAAATACCTTCGTCCGATGGTCAATACTCAGTTACGTATTTGACGATGACCGACAATTCGAAAGCTGACACTGATATACGCTGACGGAGCGCTGCGGTTCCGCAGCGAAGGCGCTGCCATCTTCCTTATTTTAATGAACCATCTTCGAGAAATTTGTTGCTCTCCGCCTTCAGCCGCTGCCAAAGCGTCCAGCACCTGGGCGCTGCAGAGCGGCTTCGATCTCCTGTGTTTTCCATGCACATAATCGGCCCGCGCCGCCTTCTCCGCATCGGGAATCTGGTGCGCCAGCCGCGCCCGCGCATCGGCCTCGGCAGCCTCGCGATCGCGCCGGCAGCCTGTCCCAGACCGCGCCACATAGCGCGCAATCTTCACTTCATCGGGCGCGGTCACCACCACCACGCGATCAATCGTCGTGCGCCAATCGGCCAGCACAGTATTCCGTCTCGCCGCGCGCCCGCGCATCCCGCTCCACCTCAAAGATCAGCGCGGACTCAACCACCGCCACCGCCGCCGGGTCGCGCGCAAATACTTCGCTCCATCCAGCGCCGCTGCTCCGCAATCACCGCCGGATGCACAATCGCATTCAACTCGTTGACCGCCCGTCCTTGAACGCCATCTCCGCCAGCCGCGCGCGATTCAGCCGCCCATCCGCGCCAACAACCTCCGGCCCGAATACGCGCACAATTTCGGCATAAGCCAGCCTGCCCCGGCTCCATCAGCGCGCGTCCCAGCTCATCGGCCTCAATCACCTGCGCGCCAAGCTCGCGCAGATAGCCGGCCACGGTGCTCTTGCCGCTGCCCAACCCGCCGGTAAGTCCAACTCGAAGCATGATGCATCAATCTGGCGTTGGGCGCGCGCAAACCCACTCCGGGCTGCAATCCGACTCCGTCCATCGCTGAACGCAGTATAGGCGATCAACTTAAATCTGCCGTAGAATGAGAGCACGCCAGGAGGCGCTTCGATCGATGTACGCCCTGAATCCTCGAATTACGGTCGAATCCGGCAAGATGGGGGGCAAGCCCTGCATCCGCGGACTGCGCTTCAGCGTTTACGATCTGGCCTCCTACCTCGCCTCTGGAATGACCGAGGAGCAGATCCTCCACGAGTTCCCCTACCTCGAGAAGGAAGACTTCCAGGCCGTCTACGAGTTCTTCGCCAGCATCCCGGAAAGGATCGCAGTCCTTGAAGTTTCTCGTTGATGAGAACCTTCCTCCCCGGCTTGTCCAGGATTTGGCCGACTCTTTCCCGAGTCAGTGCACGTCGAATTCGGTTGGATTTGGCAGCACGCCCGATGGGCTCATCTGGGAATATGCTCAAGCGCATGGATTCGCCTTCTGACGAAGGACAAGGACT
>CAVVXR010000006.1:0-104932 GCA_963752215.1 uncultured Acidobacteriaceae bacterium
TGCCTTTTATAACCGGTAATCAGGTGCCTTTTCAGATCTTCCAAAACCCCGCGCAATCCATCCTGACTCCGGTTTCGGGATTTCTTGCCGACGCCCGGTTCACTCATTCGCTTACCCCCGCGCGCAACTGCACTTTCGGCTGCTCGGTACTGCTATGTTCCCACCATGCGCGTTCAGGGCGGATTGAAGAAGGAAGACTGGCTGCATTGGGGCGAATATACGACCTTCAAGAGCAACGCCGCGGACATGCTCAGGCGCAGTCTGCGGCCGGAACAAGTCGTACTATTGCTCGCCTCTGACCGATCCATATCAGCCCGCAGAATCGGCGGCGCAATTGATGCCGGGAATTCTCGAAGCCGTGATCGCCTCGCCGCCGAAGGTGTTCGTGATTCAGACGCGCGGGCCGCTGATTCTGCGCGACGTCGGTCTGTTGTCCGCGCTCAACGCGCGCACCATCCTTCGCGTTAGTTTCTCTGTGACCACTAACAAGGAGGACGTTCGGCGAATCTTTGAGCCACATTGCGCGCCAGTCGGCGAACGGTGGCGGGTTCTTCGCGCACTCTCTGAAGCTGGCATCGCGACATCCGTCGCTCTGGCGCCAATTCTGCCATGCGATCCCGAAGAGTTGGTCGAACGTGCCCTCGTTTGTTCGAACGGACCGCTGATAGCCGATCCCTTCCATGTGAGATCCGTGAAGCCCTCTGGCGCGACTACGCGCGCGGCCGCAACCGCCATTTGCGAACGTCACGGCTGGAACGACTGGCTCGATCCGGCGTTTCAGCGCGCTGTTATCGCCCGCATGGGCAGTCGGGCCCGTATTCTGGGGCGTGAGTTCGGTAATGGTACGGCTTGGTTCGGGCTTCTCGCCTCGGGCTTCTGAAGTTCGTGTTAGAATTCGTCTAAGAGTACGGAAAGACTGCAACTTGAAAATGCAGCCCGCTCTCGTTGTAGTCGGAGGATAGCAGGGAAATGAAACGGTCTATTTGGGTGGTTGTCGCCCTTGTCACGCTTGGCATCGGCACAACGGCCCAAGCGAGCTTCATTATCGTCCCAACTTTCTCCTCATCCATCACCAGCGATTCAGGCGCGACTTGTTCCATCGAGGGGGCGATTAACGCAGCGATCGGGAGTATTGAGTCGAGCATTACATCACCTAACAACATCACCGTCAGCATTTACTTCAATGCGGTGGCCACCGGGCTGGGTGAAAGCGAAACCGGCTTTTATGGCGTCTCCTACGATGCCTATTACAACGCTCTTAAGGCAGTTGCCACGCAGCCCAACCAGTTAACCGCGTTGGCTTCCCTTGGAACTGCTCCAACCAGCGCAGGTTCGCTCAATCCTGTCAATGGTACCGCCCAGATTGATATCACGTCGGCCGAGGCCAGGAATCTAGGATTCAGCACCGCGGCCCCCGTTGTTACGGTAGGGTCCGGAACATACGACTCGGAAATCTCGTTGAACACGTTGATCACATCCCCGCCCAACGGACTCGCCGGCTTCTACGGTCTCGAGTCTGTGGCGAACCATGAGATTGACGAGGCCCTCGGTATCGGTGGTACCGGCTCGACAATCGGTGGCACTGGCTTCTTCTCAAACCCCGGACGGAGGCGCGACTGGGGCTGCGGCGGCCGTGGGCGGATTGCTTCAGAAGGGGCGGCCGGCGCTGCTTTGGAGCGAGCGTGCAGGCTCTGCTTTGCCTCTGCTCTTCCTTCTGCTTGTTGGCCAAAATGGCCTTCATCACGTCGCCGGGCTTGGAGACGTGAGAGATCGATCTTGGGCTGATGGCTTGTGGGGCGCGCGAGGACGCCGCGCTGGCCTGGCCGCCGGAGCGCGATCGCGCTCAACTGCGCGCGAACCTTCTCCGCCTCGTATTCCTCCAGCGAACTGGAGTGGGTCTTGCCGCTGGCCAGGCCGAGCTCCGCCAATACGTCAAGAATCTGCCGGCTCTTGACTTCCATCTCGCGTGCGAGATCGTTGATTCGAACCTTACTCATCCGCCTCTTTTCAAAATTTGCTGCCCAAAGCCGCTTAGTCGCTCATAGCTACCTCATGGCAATGGCTGTTCTTCAAAGCTCTATTATCGCCTGAATGGCCTTAAAAGACGCGCGCATGTTACGCGCCGTCCTCTTTATCCGCCTTCGTTTCATCTGTCTTCTTCCATTTCCGTCTGCATCGGGAGCGTCTTCCACGGCCATTCTTCGCGATCTCGCTCGTCTCGACGCTCGGTGCTTCGGCTTCTTCAAGCACGTCGGCGGCATTCTCGGCCTCGGCTTCAGCATCGTCCTCGACGGCGTGCGGCGTCTTCGATTTCCGCTTCGCCGGGCTTTTCTACCGCAGACTCGACTGAAGCTGTCTCGCCCGCCTCCGCAGCTTCGGCTTCGGCATGCTCCGCGTCGAGGTTCCGCCTTCGGCGGCTTCCGGCACGTGGCCTTCTTCGCCCTCTTCAAAGTGTCCGAAGTAGTGGCGAACGGCAACGCTGATGCGCTCCAGCGTTTTTTCGCCAATGCCCGGAATCTCTTCAAGCTGCTCGGGCGTCATGTCGGCCAGGACTCGACGGTCGTAATGCCCGCCGCCACCAGCTTCTGAATAATGCCGTCGCCCAGCTCCGTAACCTGCTCGATCGGCGTGGAAGGGCCGCCGGAAAGAGCCTGCATCTGCTGCTCGACTTCCTGGCGCTTCTCCTCTTCGCTCTTGATGTCGATCTTCCAGCCCAGCAGCTTGGCGGCGAGGCGGACGTTCTGGCCCTTCTTGCCGATGGCCAGCGAAAGCTGCGTGTCGTCCACAATCACTTCGAGCTGCTTTTCGGTCAGGTCGGAGATGGACACGCGGCTGACCTTGGCCGGCTGCAGAGCCTTCTCGGCAAACGTCGTGATCTCGTCGCTGATACTCGATGATGTCGATCTTTTCGCCGCGCAGTTCGCGGATGATCGACTGCACGCGCATGCCCTTCATGCCCACGCATGCGCCCACCGGGTCAACGTCCTTGTCGCGCGACTGAACCGCAATTTTGGTGCGCTCGCCGGCCTCGCGCGCAATGGCGCGGATGACCACGGTGTTGTCGTAAATCTCCGGAACCTCGGACTGGAAGAGGTTCGACACCAGCTCCGGCGCGGCGCGGGAAACGATCACCTGCGGACCCTTGGCGGCGCGGTCAACCTTGAGCAGTACCACGCGCACGCGCTCGCCGATCGAGAACTGCTCCAGCCGCGACTGCTCGCGCTTGGGGCAGCGGGCTTCCGCCTTGCCCAGGTCGTAGATGATGTCCTGGCCCTCGATGCGCTTCACGGTGGCGTTCAGCACTTCCTTTTCGCGATGCGCATATTCGTTGAAGACGGTGTCGCGCTCGGCTTCGCGAACTTTTTGGAAAATGACCTGCTTGGCCAGTTGCGCGGCAATGCGGCCCAGCGGACTGGTGTCGCGATAAAGCCGGATCTCGCTGCCCACTTCGACGCCGGGAGCCAGTTCATTGGCCTCTTCAAGCGTGATCTGGTTGAGCGGGTCTTCAATCTGCTCGTCGTCTGCTACAACTGTCTTGTAGATGTAGGCGGTGATCTCGCCGGTCTCTTTGTTCAGCTCGCCGCGCATGTTTTCCTGGGTCTTGTAGTACTTGCGCGTGGCCAGGGCGATGGCCTCCTCCACGGCGCCTACAACAATGCCGGGATCGATGCCCTTTTCCTGGCTCAGGAGCTCGATGCTCTGATACAAAACGCTGGTGCCCATACTCTGCTTACTCTCTCAATTGCCGCTCGGCGCGAACTTGACTTACGTCCGGGCCGCTTCAGTTGGGTTTAAATTTCCGGTACCAGCTGCGCCTTCTCAATGTTGTTGAGCGCAATCTCTACCGTGTTGACGCCGGTCTTCTTCGGCTTGCTGTTTTGCTTCACCGCGTTCAGGTCAAGCGTAATGTTCGATTCCGTGCTGGCTGCCAGTCGACCCTGCCAGTGCCGGTTGTTGCGGATCGGCTCAAAGGTCTGGATCTTCACCAGGCTACCGGAGAACCGTTCAAAATCCTCCGCCCTGCTCAGCTTGCGATCCAGGCCCGGAGAGCTTGCTTCCAGCGTGTACTCCGCGCCGGGAATCAGATCTTCCACATCCAGCAGGACGCCAAAATCCCGGCTGAATCCCGCGCAATCCTCGTGCGTGATGCCGGAAAGCTGGTCTAGGCTGAGCCTGCCTTCAGCCAGGCTCTCCGGCAGTGCTTCTATCCCGTCTCCACCGGCGCCAGCTTCGATTGCCGCCTTCAATTGCGCCCGGCCCTCGGCGTTCTTCTCAAGATAGATGCGAAGAGTGCGCTCCTTTGCCGGGCCGATGAACTCAAGGTCCACTACGTCCAGCCCATGCGAGGCAGCCACCCTTGCTGCTGCCAACCGAATTTCGTCCAGCTTGACTGCCATTCGTACCCATGCCGCCGCATCTGGCGGCGTTCTCGACCTTAAAATTGGCCCAAATAAAAAGTGGGCTGTAAGCCCACTCATCTCTCCGCCAGCCGGCCTGCTCACGGCAACCATGGCGGACAAATTCGTCTGCATGGTTATCATACGGCGATTTTCCGGGAAAATCAATCGCTGGGGTGCCACTCAAGGGGCGCGGCGAGTCAAATTCACTTGCTCGCTGGCGTATCAGGCGAAGTCTGTTTCGTCTGCGGGTGGCCGTTAGCGATCTTGTTGTATCGGCTTTCGTCCTCAACCTTGTTGAGGGCACTGGCCTTGTCGAATTCGGCCATAGCTTCCTCTTTCTTGCCCATCGTGCGGTAGAGTCGAGCCAGTCTCCAATGGACGTCTACATCGTCGGGGGCGATTCCTTCGGCCAGGGTCCACTCCCGGAGCGCGTCGTCATTGCGGCCCGCCTCGGAATAAAGAATTCCCAAATCCAGATGAGCAAGACCGATCGAGGGGTCGACCTTCACCACCTCTTCCAGTAGCGGCCCCGCGTCCGCAACCTGATTCAGTTGGAGCTCCGTATCCCCCAGATAAAGCTTTGCCTGCAAGTGATCGGGGTCGTTGGCCAGCTCGGCCCGAAACTCGTTTGCGGCCTCTCTGTAAATCTTCTGGGTCCAAAGCAGGTAACCCAGCCCAAAATGAGCGTTGGGCTCTTTGGGGTTGGCTTTGACTGCTTCTCTGAACATCCTGGTCGAGCCCTCGTTGTCCTTCATCTCGTCAAGAGCTTCACCCGCCACCATGTCGGCCTCGGCCGAGTTCGGGTCCAAAGCCAGAATCTCGCGATACGTATCGAGTACACACTGGTGCTGCTTCGACCATAGGCAGCTATGCGCCAAAGTCAGCCGCAGCGGCAGGCTCTGCGTATCGTGCGCCGCAGCCGCTTTCAAATACGGAACGGCATCGGCATACTGAGCCAGCCCGTAGTAGGCCATTCCAATCAGCGTATTCAATTGCAGATTGTCTGGTTGGGATTGGAGCAGCCGGGTGAACTCAACAATCGACTCCTTCAGCTCTCCACCCTTGAAGAGAGCAAGCCCCAGATTAAGCCGCACACCCGGAATATCCGGACCAATCTCCAGCGCTTTTTGATAAAGCGGTATGGCTTCCTTGTAGTGTTGCTGTTTGGATTCGAGCAGACCGAGATGAGCGTAGGGTTCTGGATTTGAGGGCTCGTCGTTTGCAACCGCGCGCCACGCGTCCTCGGCCTCCGCAGTCCTGCCCAGCTGCTCGAGCGCCAACGCTTGCTGACGGCGCGAAAGTGGCGCAGTCTCGACTTGGGCAAAACAAGGGACGGCGACGCTAAGGAGTCCCGCCAACACTACGATGCGAGGCACGCGAATCACGGAATAGCCTTTCTGCCGTCTGTCCTCAATGGCGACCAGCCGCCGCGGAGAACGTCCTGGACAATTTTCGCGCGAATTAGTCCACAACGGCAATCTCTGGATCACTGCCTGGCAATCGCCAGCATCTGGCGCATCTGGTCGTCTTCAGGAAATATCTGCAAATACTTTTCCATTTCTGTTTCTGCCTGTTCATATCGTTTGTCCTGGATGAGCTGGTAGATCAGCGTCTTCCGAATGCCGGAGTTGAAGGGCTCCAGGTCGACAGCCTTCCTGGCAGACGCAATCGCCTCAGCGTGCATACCGCTTTGTTCCTGGGCCGCGCATAGATCGACATAGACCAACGGCTGCTGCGGATCGAGTCGCAATGAGTGCTCCAGATGAGAGATAGCCTCGGCGTATCTATGGTCATCCAGATCGCGATGCCCGAGCGAAGCCTGAACGATGGCGTTCTCCGGGTTAGACGTTTCCAACTCGCCAAGTGTTTTGAGCCAGGGCTGGACAAATTGCGCTTTCCCTTCGGCTTTGAGCAGCGCCTCTGCTTGCAGACGAGTCAACGCTGGCGGGACCGTGGCTCCCGAGCCGCGCTCGCCTGCGGGATTCATCTCGATTAGGTCGGGCATGGCGGCCGTCGTTTGATTGAAGGTCTGGTCCGGGAACGGCTCGTCCGGAGTGCGCACGATGCGATGGTTGGTGGCGTTCGAGTGCGAGATGACGCGAATACTGCGCTGGGGCATGTGGCAGCTAATGCAGTTGTCTCTTGGGGTCGTGGCCTGGCGCGCAGCCTGCGGCGCAGTGCAACTGGTCTTGGTGTGGCAGGCAAGGCACGCAGAATTGAAATGAGCCGGTATTTCGTCCCCGGTGGGCTCGACGTGCGGATCGTGGCAGCTGATGCAACGCAGCTGCTTCTCCGTGGGCAGGCTCCGCGTGGCAAGGAAGCATCTGCTCAAGCTCATTGAGTAGTAGTGGTCCAGGTGATCGTCGTCGGGCGGATTGTCCCGCGTTGGCGGAATCTGAAAGATGGAGAATGTTCGCTCGAGCGGCTCACCGGGACGGAAATCCTGATATGTTTTTCCGGATTGCAGGACACGCGCGTCGCCAACCTGATGACAGGACATGCAGATGTCGTTGGCCAGCTGACCGCTCAAATGCTCCGGATTGACAATGGTGGGGTCGGGGCCGTTCTTGGCGATCTTGCCTTTGTGCATTGCTTCGATATGCGCAGCACCCGGGCCATGACAGTTCTCGCAACCGACTGAGGACTGCGTGAAGGCCGGGTCACGGTAGCTTCCGTCATGGCCGCCGATCGGCTGAGGGCGGCCGCTATGGCAATAGATGCAACCTGGCTGAATGACGCGGTTGAAGCCGTCGTCCAAGTTCTGATAGCCGGGCGAAAGATCCCAGCGCGCGGCCCGCGTGTAGTAAGAAAGCGGTGCCTGGAAGAGATAATCGTCACGACGCAGAAGCGCGCCAAAACCGTTTTCGCCAGTGCCGATGATCCAGCCGATTTCGTGCGCGCTTCGGAAGATTTCCTGGCCGTTCGCCCCGGTTTCGCGCTCGCTCTGAATCAGTTTGCCGTTCTCGGCGCGGACTTCGAAGCGGTGGTTTGATTTAGCGTCGAACACGCTGGTTATTTCCGGTGAGCCGAGAGGCAAAGTCTGGAGAAACTCCGGCGTGATGGGAGTGAGCGAATGGCCCATGCTGGCCTTGGCAAAGGAGCTGGAGATGCTGCGGTGGCAGCGGGCGCACGCAGCGGAGCCCACGTAACCGTCCTGACTCGCGGGATTCGACGCTTTCGCTCCCGCAGGCGCCGAGTCGGCTGCCTGGGCTGGCGGACGTGCGGCTAATGCGCTGCCCGATCCATAGGCGAGCACAAGAGCAGCTGGAATGAGCAGGCGAATGTGGAACCGTAGCATAGTATGAACAAACCATTGCAGGCCGGCGGGTGCGCTGTCCAGTCATGCGAGCGGCGGAAACCATGAATCCCGCCTCAAAACAAAAGCGCCGCAAGAGTTTCCTCTTGCGGCGCTTTTTGTTTCTTGCGTTTGGTTAGAACACGATCTTGGAGCCAAGTTGCAATACGCGTGGACCCCAATCGCCGGTAGCCGTTCCGTACTGGCCGCCCTTTGAGTTGGACCAAGTTGTATTGATCGAGTTGAACTCCGTGTGGTTGAAGGTGTTGTACGATTCCGCGCGGAACTCAAAGTGAGCACGTTCGGTGATCGCGAAGTTCTTGTAAAGTGACGTTGTGAAATCAACACGGCCCGGGCCAACGAAGGTATCTTTTCTTCCGTTGCCGAAACCGAGGTTAGGACCACCAGCATAGCCAGCGACCGGTGGCGCTTGCGGATCTGCCGCAAGTGATCCGACTCCGCCGTTTGCGTAGGTATCGAACCAGTCGCCTACCTTGTGATGGTAGGTGATCTTGTTGACCACGTTGGCGTAGTTGGTGTAGCCGCCGCCCAATCCGATAGGATCGTTCACGCCGCCGTAGCCGGAAGCAGCCGGCTCGCCCGTCTCGTCTACAAAGGTGCCCGCAACCTGCCAGCCACCCAGTATGGAGTGAGCCAGCGAGTTGCCCTTGTTAAAGATAGGCAAGCTGTAGATGTAGTTCCCCTGGAAGATTTGACGGCGGTCATAACCACCGTTGCCCTTCTGATACTGCAGGTTCCACGGGTTGGCGATTGTTTGCAGATCCGTGTCGGTTATGTCGATGGTGTGCGAGTACGTGTAGTCAAGCTCGCCGCTCAAGCCCCACTTGTTCTGGAGACGCAAGCTGGTCTGCAGACCGTTGTAGGTATTGCCCGTGACATTGGTTTCCTGGGTGATGGAGCCATATCCAGGGAAGGTGCGCAGCTCATTCGATCCGGCTGGATAAACCGAGCTTGGCAACCCAGTGGAAGCTGTCAACGCCCGGAGGTTGTTCGGCGTGGTCAGCGGGAAATTGTTGATCGGGATGTTCACGTTCTGATGCCAACCGAGATTGCCCACGTACTGGACAACCCAGATGATGGATGGCTTCAACTCATGCTGCAAACCGAGCGAGTACATGGCCGCGCCTGGCGCCTTGTAGACTGTGTCCAGCGTGGTCAGGCTGGCAGGATAGATGGGAAGAGCTGCGACACTGCCGCAACCCACGCCGCCGGCTGTGGTAATCGTCGATTCCCACGAGCAGGTTGGCGCGCTGTAGTAAACGCTGCCCGCGTTCGGTGTGTATTCAAAGGGCAGGTTGCTGTTTGAAAGGCCGTAGGTGTCGTTGCCCTGCAGGCGCTCGTAGAAGGTTCCGAAGCCGCCGCGGAGAACGGTCTTGCCGTTGCCGAAGAGATCATCCGCGAACCCGACGCGAGGCTGCCACGTTTTGTAGTCGTTGGTTACGATCCCGTGAGGCACACCGGCGTGCCCTGGAATGACCAGGCCGTTGAGGTAATAGGAAGCTCCACCGAACCCGGGAGGCGTCTGAACTCCAGGTGCACCAGGGTTGATAGCGCCCGCGAATTGCGTAGACCACAGATCCGTCAGTGAATTGGGGTCTGTGATGTATTGCGACGGTTCAAAGTTGTCGAGGGCATTGTTGCGTTCCCAGGCGTGCGGCAGAGCATCGTAACGCAAACCGAGCTGCAAGCTCATCCGAGAGCTCACCTTCCAGTTGTCGTTGATATACCCTGACGTGGTCTGGTTGACATAGTGCCGAATCGCCATGGACTGGGGCTGAGAATAGCTGCCGGCCAGGCCAAGGAGCATGCTCATGAATGGATCGCCGGAATTTCCGCCGCTTCCGTTGCCAGTCTGGTTCTGCCCGAAGCCGTAGTCACCCGCGGCATCGGCTTGCTGCTGCTGGTTCTTGGTATAGCGGTTGTAGCTGAAGCCATACTTCATCTGATGCTTTCCGCGAGTGTAGGAAATATCCACTCTCGGCTCATAGTCTTGAGCGGCGTTGTGCCAAAGACCATAGCCGGTCGCGAGCGAAGCGCAAACGCCATTGCCGCACCAATTCGCGCCGGGGTACTGGTTTGATCCGGAGTTCGTGAAGAAGGTATCCGAAGTCCAGTTGCTCGGGTGAAGAGAATTGGGCGAGTTGATGATGTTGATGACGTTGCCGTCATAGTTCATCGACGCTTCAAGCAGCAGGCTCGGAGAGAGCTCACCGCTCAACTTGATTGCGGCGCTGTTTGCGGGGTTGGCTTCAACGCTGCTGATTGTGTCGTATGTGGTCCAGTTCCAGCTCAAATCAGCGCCTGCTGCGCCAGTCGCCTGGGCATCATGCAGGTAGTGGCCGAGGATCTGCCACTTGTCGTTGACTTCATGGTCAATACGAACAATCTCTTCGGTCACCGTCGTTGGAGTAGCGATTTCCGTTGTTGCCTTATCTCCAGCAGTGTTCGCATGCGGAAGCAGGCTTGACTGGAAGTACAACAACGCATCGGGATCGAAAAGCGATGCTGGAATAATCTGACCTGGGAACGGCTGACCACGATCTGCACCGAGGCCGGCAGCATTAAGTTTTGCCTGGAAAGCAGGATCAGGTACCTGCGCTACTGTTGGAATCGAAATGACCTGGCTCGATGCATAAGCGGGAGCAACATAGTGCAAATTGGTGCCCGCTACTGCACGGTCCGCGTCAGGGAGCGTCGTGTTGGTTCCCGGAGCGCTGGTTTCGATGATCCGCCGCCACTCCTGGTTATAGAAGAAGAAGGTCTTCTTGTGCGCAGCCATCGGAAGCACTGGTCCGCCGAGGTTTGCGCCAAAGATGTTCTGCCTCAACTTCGGAACCGCAGTGTAAGCAGAAGGACTTGACCGCTGATACTTGTTGAAGAAATCGTTCGCATCGAGGTCGTCGTTGCGGAAGAATTCCCAACCTTCGCCGTGATACTTCTGCGTGCCGCTCTTCAAAGCAAGTGAGAATGTGGCTCCGGAAGCAATACCGTAATCCGGAGGATAGTTGCTGGCCAGTACCTGGAACTGCGCGATGGAGTCCATCGAAGGCATAACGCTCATGCCGCCGGCGCCGCCGCGGTCATCCGCTTCCGCACCATCCAGAAGCCAGATGTTATGGCTCTGACGAAGGCCGTTCACGCTGATGCTTGCGCTGGAAGCCGATGCTGATGGCGGGTTGCTATCAGGCAGGTTGGAACTGACGCCGAGGCCCAGAGCGGCCAGTGACGTAAAGTTACGGTTTTCAGTTGCGATCGAGCTAAGCTGCTCGCCGCTGATCAGCGTGCTGACGTCGTTCGATTCTGTCTGTACCGTCAGCGCGTCGGCGATGACGGAGACTTCCACTGATTCGGCTCCAACTGTCAGCTTGATGTCGGTCGCGAGCGTCTGCGACACGTTCAGAGTCAGGCCGGTTCTCGTGAAGGCCTCAAACCCTTTTGCAGTCGCTTTCAGGTCGTAGGTGCCTACGTTCAAGCCGGGAAATTGGAATCCGCCAGTGCTGTTTGACACTGAGCTGTAAACGAATCCGGTCTCCTTCTGCGTCAGTGTCAGAGTTGCCCCCGGCACTGCTGCGCCGGTCTGGTCAGTGACTGTGCCGACAATCTCAGAGTTTTGCTGTGCTTTTAATGCCAAGCCAGCAAACAATAAGAGAGTCAGCACGACGATGAATCTGTATCTCGCTTGTCTCATGTGTGACCTTCCTTTTCAAGTTTGTTGCTGTTTACGTTGTGGCTTACGATCGCTTCCCCTTCGGTGGGTTATGAAGCCGTTGGATTTGAACCGCATTCTCGAAACGATGATTGGCGTTTGGTTCCGCGCCGACTGTCTCTTTCAAGCTCAATCGAGTTCTTTGTTCTCAAACGACACGATGCCTTCGCGGCGCGATCCGTGTGAACGGAGTGCCGAGAAGGCTGCCGGCTATTGAGAACAAAATCGCTCAAATACACCGATTTACCTGAGGGGTTGAAACTGCGACCGAGCCATTTAATGCGTGCAAACTGGAGATTGTCAAGTAGAAAATCAATTTACCTCGCAACCTTTCCAATTGCCTTGCTCCAACTTCGCTTGCTTACAGGTGTTCATTCGATTCACCGTCAGACGCCCTATTCTTGAAGAGCAATCCACCGGTTGAAACTCGTCCGCCCAAGCCTTAAAAATTACTGAACCGGCTTTTAAAAAGGCTCGATTTCTCCGTGGTTTGGAAGAAGGAAATTGCCCTTCTACACATTTTGGTATCTCTGCACTCAAACGTTTAAGTAGAGCATGCCAAAAAGCTTGTCCACTGAGCCGGGGAATATTTAAAGCCTACTGGGGATCAATTGTCAAGATAGATTTGTTAGATTTTTAACTTATGGGAGTGATTCCAGCCAACGATCTTGATGCTTATCTAGAGATGGTTGAAAAGAAGTTGGTTAGAGCATGTAACCGCGATGGTGCGTCTTGATCAAGCCAAAAGCCAGGATGTTGCCGGGCAAGCCATTTCACCTGCTTTCCACACGGAGATAGATTTTGCCCAATTTATTCCAGTCTGGCTCACAGCGGGTGGCGATAAGATTCGAACCCCGGCCCAAGACATTTCTTATTGAAGTTATTCACCTATTGCAAACGCGCCAGGTCACGCAATTGCCGCGCTGTCGCCTCTAAAAACGTCTCAATACTCGTCCCGGCCGGCACCTCCAGGCCGGACTTTGCCCGGAGAGCCGCGGCGATCCGGGCGGCCAACGCCTCGCGAGTTGTCAGGCTCATATCCAGCCGCCGCGAAAAAAAACCTTCCAGAACCTCCAGGTCGGCTACCGAGAGTTTGGCGACATCGGCGGTTGGCAGCGTGAGCGCGGTGTGGGGTTCAGGGATAGGAGAAATGGTGCTGAAGAGCGGCGCCGTGAAGGTTCGCGTCCCCGATTCGCCCCACAACGGCGTTTCCGCCTCTCGATCCCTGACAACCAGAGTGCCGGCTGCCAGATCGCCCAGCCGCTGGTGCTGCCGCGTCGCGAACACTGTGATCACCCCTACCGCGTAGAAGAAGGGAATCTGATCCACGTACCGAACCAGATTGCGCGCCATCGATTCAAACAGCCCGATTGCCCGTCCTGACCGCTGAATCACACGAATCCTGGCTACTCGCTTGCCCGGCGTCTGACCCTTCCAAAACGCCTCAAATAAAGTGAAATAACCCCAATTACAAAGGAAGATCATAAACACAGCAATGGCCACGGCCCACTGCGCTGAAATCTTTGAAAAGGCGTGCAGTCCCGGCAGAATCAAGACGGCAAGAAAAAACAACGCCAGAAAGCCTGCGCCCCAGATCAGATAATCCACTAGCAGAGCAATAAACCGGCTGCCGATACCGGCAAGTGGCATCTCAATCGCCACCAACTCCGGCGTATCGATGCTAAGCTGGTCAGAACCTAGGTCCATGGCGCAAATCCTCTCCAACCAATGGATTTTGAAACGGCGGCCCCACTGGGATCGGCTGTCTTCTCTGCTGTCTCAATCCGACGCCGGCGGTCTGGGTCAACTTACTCGCGCGGAATTGAGAGAGATGGCCCTGCTCTACCGCCAGGTCGCCGCCGATCTTTCCGTGCTCAGGCAGGACTCGACCGCGAGCAGCTACGCCGCGCACGTGAATCAATTGCTGGCTCGCGCCCACCATATCATCTATTCCGGTCGAACGACGAATCTGCTCACGCTCTTTCGATTCCTTAAAGATGAGTATCCAGCGATCTTTCAAAAACAAATCGGCTACGTGCTCGTCTCGCTGCTGGTTACCGTAGGTTGGGGCGTGCTGGGCGCAACCATCACCAGCGCCCGTCCGGAGTTCATGCGCCACTACCTGCCTGCTTCGATGATCGCCACCATGGAGCGCCACCAGATGTGGACCGAGTCGCTCGTAACTATGGCGCCCCTCGCAACCAGCGCGATTATGACCAACAACTTATCGGTTTGTTTCGCAATTTTTGCCGGTGGAATTACTTTCGGACTGGGAACCTTCTTTTATCTTTACGTAAATGGCATGTTGCTTGGAGTGGTTGGCGCGGCTTGCCATCAATATGGAATGTCAGTGCAGTTGTGGAGCTTTGTTGCTCCCCATGGGTCGCTTGAATTGCCAGCGATCATTATCGCGGGCGGCGCCGGGTTCCGCATTGGTCACGCCATGCTCTTTCCCGGAGAATTCCGCTGGAAGGAATCTTTGGCTCGTGGCGGCGGCGAAGCCACGAGGCTCATCTCCGGCATCATTCCGATGCTTGTCATTGCCGGTTGCCTCGAAGGCTTCTTCTCCGATCCCACGCGCCGGTCGCGCTCAAGTTCACAGTAGGCGGGCTGCTGTTCACCCTCCTCAACGTATGGTTGTTTCGATCGGTCAAGCCGGCTGCGGAAGCTGCTTAAGCTCTCTTCGCATTCCATAACCTCTGAAATCAAACTCCATATCTCAAGATCCTGCATGTTATAAATCTGTATCTTTCTTTTTCAACAGTTGTAAGTAGCATTCACACTAACATCACATCGAGCCGAATAACTTGATGCGTGATTCTTTCATCTCGCGATTAACTCGAACAGTGTCAGCTTTCTTTTCGACTTATTAAGATGCAAATCATACCTTCACAAATATTCCCTTGCGATAGAGCAGCCACACTGGAACGAAGCACAGCGCTGTGTAAGAAACCGAAAAGGCAAACGCGGCCCATCCTGGATTGTGAATACGCTCGAATATCGGCATGGATAGAAACCCCATCAGGTCTACAGCGCGAGTGCCAGTATGAATGGTGATATTGCCGAGCACGCCGGGCAACAGTTCGCTCACCATGTAAGCCACAATCGCATTCGATCCGAAAACCAGCCACGGCCATATCCAGACTCTTCCGCGGGTTTTGCACCAACCCCGCTGCTCGATTGCCCAGTAGGCCGCCGCTAGCAATGCCAGCGACCAGCCGGCAGACACCAACACATAAGAGCTGGTCCAAATTTTCTTATTCAGCGGGAACCACACCGACCACAAATAGCCCGAGGCGAGCAAGAAAACGCAGCCCGCAGCAAGCCCCTTGGTCTTGGCCGCAATCGTTCTGCCTCCCCGCAACCACATCCCGGCAAGCAGCCCCAGCAGCGCCGTGCCTAATGCGGGAATATCGCTCAGCAGGCCTTCAGGATCGCGCAAGTTGTGCGTCGTCCAATCCTCATAAAGGTGGCCGGGCATGATATGCCGGTCGAGCCACGCCACCAGGTTCAGGTCCGGATCGAGAAATGGAATATCTCGCCCAGGCATGCCCGCGCCCGGCACTGGAACCCACCGCAACAAAACCCAGTAGCCCAACAGCGCAGCAACCAGCACCGCAACTTTGCTGCTCACTCGCTGGTCCCAAAGATAGAACAGCCCGACAACGAGATAGCAAATCGCAATCCGCTGCAGCACGCCGTAAATGCGCAGATGGTCGAGCCCGAAGAACGGAAATCCGTTGACAACAATGCCCAGCAAGAACAAGATTCCAGCCCGCCGCAGCGTGTGCCACGGCAAGTTGCGCGCGTGTTGCGCCACGCGCTCAGCCGCGCCTCAAATGCGAACACAATCGAAGCGCCAACCACAAACACAAACGTGGGAAACACCAGGTCGGTCGGCGTCAGCCCATTCCATTCTGCGTGGTTCATAAAGCCCCACGAGCCGCCGCCGCCGTTGTTGTTCACCATGATCATGAACGCAATGGTGATGCCGCGCAGCACATCCAGCGAGAGCAGCCGTTGCACGGGCGTTGGAGCCAGAGCGGGGTTGGTCATTGCGCGTTCAATTCTCCAATTCGGTGCAGATGCTGCCCATACCCTACGCGATCAGCAGCCTCACTTCGCCAAGTCCAAGCCGGCATCGCCAATTCACTGTCGCATTCCCCGCCCTCGCTGTTACACTCCCCCTTCAGGGAAATTCGAGCTGAGTTCTAGCGCTCGCCTGGAGGCAATCATGCCAGACATCAAGCCCGCTTTCAGCCCTTTGTTCCGGCCAGTGAGAAGCCGCCCGAGTTCACCTTCCGCGCCATTCTGCTCGGCTCCATCTTCGGCATCATCTTCGGCGCAGTCACGGTCTATGTGGGCCTGCGCGCCGGCCTCACCGTCGCCGCCTCCATCCCCATCGCAGTGCTCTCCATCAGCATTCTGCGCGCCTTCGGCCGCGCCTCGATCCTCGAGAACAACATCGTCCAGACCACCGGCAACGCCGGCCAGTCCATCGCCTCCGGAGTCATCTTCACCCTGCCCGCGCTGGTCTTCCTCGGCTTCGATCTCGAATACTCCCGCATTTTCATGCTCGCTCTCATCGGCGGCTGGCTCGGCGTGCTTTTCATGATTCCCCTGCGCCGCCAGCTCATCGTGCAGGAGCACGGCGAACCTGCCATACCCTGAAGGCACAGCCTGCGCCGACGTTCTCATTGCAGGCGAACAAGGCGGCTCACTCGCCAGCCGCGTCTTTCTCGGCCTCGGCCTCGGCGGCCTCTACACCTTTTTCAGAATGAGAACCTCTTCAAGGCCTGGCCCGGCACACCCGAGATACCAGCCTGACTTCGGACCGCAGCACATCCTCAAGGGCGCATCCATCAAGGCCGACGCCACTCCGGAGTATCTCGGCGTCGGCTACATCATCGGGCCCCGTGTTGCCGGCGTCATCTTTGCCGGCGGCGTCTTCTCCTGGCTGGTCCTCATGCCGCTGATTTACTTCTTCGGCAAGGAACTCGCCCACCCCGTCTATCCCGGCACAATTCCCGTCGCCGCAGATGGGACCCAGCCAGCTCTGGTCCACTTACATTCGTCCCATGGGCGCGGGCGCCGTCGCCGCAGCCGGACTCATCACCTTGTTCGCACGCTGCCCACCATCGTCAGCGCACTCACATCCGGATTCAAGAACATGCGACCCCGCTGCGGCCGGCGCCAGCCAAGCCCCTCCGCACCGAAGACGACCTCTCCATGCGCACCGTGGTTCTCGGCTCCTCGCCATCGTCGCGTTCATGTTTATCTTTCTTGAATTCAAGCCCGTGCCCGGAGCGTAAGTGGGATGGGCTGCCAACCTGGCCGCAGCGCTGCTCGTCGTCGTCTTCGGCTTTCTCTTTGTCACTGTCAGCTCGCGCATCGTCGGCCTCATCGGCAGCTCAGCCAAGCCCTGTCTCGGCATGACCATCGCCACGCTCATGGCCACCTGTGCAATCTTCCTGGTCAAGGGCTGGACCGCCCCCGCCTACGGCGCGCTCGCCATCACCATCGGCGGCGTCGTCTGCCATCGCCGCCTCCAACGCCGGCGACACTTCGCAGGACCTCAAGACCGGCTACATCGTCGGCTCCACGCCCCGCCTGCAGCAGATCGCGCTCATGATCGGCGTAGTCGTCTCCACAATCGCCATCGGCGTCACGTTGAATGTGATGAACACCGGCCTGCAGGAGTTTCACGCCGCTGCGCAGCCCTGGGACATCAACGCCTCGCACCCCGGCGTCGCCGTGCAGTCCGACGTGCAGCATCTCCCTGAGCAGATTCGCGTTACTCGCCGCGGATAAGTCCTCGACCATTCACCAGAAGGCCGAATACATCGTCCTCAATGCGCTCGGTTCGCCTGAGTTAGCCGACGGCAAATATCTCTACTCCCCTGCTACCGGCCGCATTGAGGTTCAGTGGATTCAGGGCATCGGCAGCGAAAAGGCCGCCGCGCCGCAAGCCCGCCTCATGGCCACCGTCATCAACGGCATCCTCACCCGCAAACTAGCCTGGGGACTGGTCCTGCTGGGCGTCTTCCTGGTCATCGCGGTTGAGTTGCTAGGCATCCGCTCGCTGTCGTTCGCTGTCGGCGCTTATCTCTCCATCGGCACCACGCTGGCCATCTTTTGTGGCGGAGTGATCCGCTGGCTCGTCGATGCGAGCGGTGAAGAAAGCTGGCGGCGACACTGCAGAGTCAGAAAGCGAAATCTCGCCCGGCTCTCTCTTCGCATCGGGCCTAATCGCCGCCGGCGGAATCGTCGGCCTGTTCGGCGTAGCCTCTGAAGGGCTACGAATCACCACCGTCAGGCGAAGGCGACATCCTCAACTTCCCGCATACATTTCTTGATAACAACTATGTCAGGGTGTTGGCGTTCGCCGCGCTGGCGTTCTCGCTGTATTACTTCGCGAGGAAGCCGCTGAAGAAGTAGACTGGGCTCGCGCTATTAGCAAGTGCCGGGTGCCCCAGGTCTCGCTTCTGAGACCTGGGATTTCCTTCACCCCTCACGCCACCACCTGCAACCGCACCCCCTCATGCTCCTGGATGCAGGCGATGATGTTGAACAGATTCGCCCCGGTCTGATTCTCCTTCGGCCCGAACATCTGATTTAGCGTCATCACGTGAATGCCGGACTTCTCCCCCGACGCTGGCAAACCATACGGCTGAATGGAGATGGAGGATTTTCTTCGAAGGTCTGGAATTTCGGCTCAGGCAAAAAACCCACCAGCCCACCAGGCCGCAGAGCACAATTTTGCGGCCCCCGGAAAACCCGAACCCCCACATTCGCAACTCTTATAGATAGGAGGAAAGACTGAAATGAAAAACATCCTTTCAACCGTTTGTTGCCTGGCTCTGTGCTGCCTGACTGCGTCGGCGCAGAAAAGCGCGCCCATGACCGACCAGCAATTTGTGGACATGGCCGCGCAAACGGACATGATGGAAGCCCATCTGGGCCAAATGGCCGAGGATCGGGCCGCGAGTCAGGATGTCAAAGACTATGCCAAGATGCTGGTCACCGATCACACCGGGAACTATCAGCAGTTGACCGCTTGGGGGGCGACAGCCGGCTTCACGGTTCCCAAAGGACTGGATGCCGCGCACGACAGAATGATCGCGCCATTTGAAAAGCTGAGGGGCGCCGCCTTCGACTCCAGCTATATTCATGAGATGATTGCGGGCCATACGGGGGCTATAGCGGTCTTCACGAAAGAAGCTGCCGACGCCGAAAACGCCGATTTGAAGGCGTTTGCCAGTGCGACGATGCCTACGCTTCACAAGCATCTGGACGGCGCAAAAGATCTTGAGAAGAAGCCATCACCATCTAAGAAATAAAGCGCTCTTCGCGGCGCCGGGTGCCCCATCCATCGCATACCAGGGGCTAAAGCCCAGTTTGATTTGTCGGCCATTTTGTCAGGGTTGAAACCCCGACCTGCCAAGTCTGGCTCGTCGCCCTGAGGAATTATTTCTCTATCTCCAGAGGGGGCTTCAGTGACCTGGATTGCGTTCCGAAACTTGCGATCCGCGGCCTCTCACGGCTTGGCATCCGGAGGAATTAGCAGCGTCAGCGCATCAGTCACAACCTCCATGCGAACCGGCAGAGTGCCGAGTACTTCGCCATCCGCCTCGACAAAGATCGAAGCGGGGGAGCCCTCGCGAGCGCGGCACTCTACGCTGACGGTCTCAAGCAATTCAATTCCGTTGAAGAAGGTATGGCGGCCGAACAGGACTGCGAGCAGGAAGCGCATGTAGCGAATTCGGCTCCGCGTGCGGAAGGCCATCAGGCGCAGGCTTTCGCTGCGCAGGGTCGCGCCGGGCGCCAGCTTGTTCAACGCACCTCCAAACGAGCGCACTCGCACAGCAAGCAGTTGCGAGACTTCTTCGGTGCGGAGCGCTCCGCTGCCCCTGACGGTGAAGCTTGCCACAAAGAGTGGAAATGGATTGGTGGCCCAGATGCGGGCAGCTTCCAGCAGATAGAGTGCGTAGCCGAAGCGCCGCTTGAGCCCGGCATCGAGCCGCGACATGAGCAGGGCATCCGCGCCGATTCCCGCAGCAACGATGAAGTTACACGAGGCTGGGTTCCCGGCGCGGTCATTGAAGTGGATGTGGCCAACCGGAACCCGAGCCGGGACCGCGTCGAGCAGCTTCTGCGCCACCATTGCCGGCGATCCGATCAGGCCTAGATTCGCCGCCAGGGCATTGGCGGTACCGAGTGGAATGACGCCCAACGCAACCTCGGTCCCGACCAGGCTTTGCAAAATTGCATGCACCGTACCGTCGCCTCCGCAGGCAATTACGGTGTCGCAGCCCCGGCGAATAGCCTCTCTAGCTTGAGCCGTCGCGTCTTTTGCCGTGCTGCAAATATAAATTTCGGCTGAGACTCCTGCCCCCCGAAACACAGCGAGTGCGCCTTGAACGGCTGCATCGCGCCGCGCCGAGTGCTGTCCCGAAACCGGGTTATAGATCAGCGCAACGCTCTGCATTGCGAATTCACCTGGACCCTGCCGCCCGGAGTCGAGGATGCCTTCCGGGCGTTCGCCTCTATCATCGCAGGTCAGGTCCGGACGAGGGTTCGAATCATTTCGTCGAGTTGGAATGAGCGGATGGGAACCGGCCGACGGGCGCAGGGTTTTTTAGTGGAGAAGGTGCCAAACCCTCCAGATGCCGTAAGCGCAAAAAGCCGCTGCGGCCTCCAGTCCGAATGCGAGCAAGGAACCCCTCACGCATCTGATTCCTTCCGGCTTTTCTTTGGAAGCTCTGACCGTTTTCAGGGTTGGTCTAAGACCTTCGCAAACAGTCGACGCAAGCATCCCGTGGTCATAAGCGTCCGTGCAAATGGGTGGTTGGGATTCGATGACTTCAATTTCGCTTAGAGCGTGGCTTGCCAACATGGGGCTTTTCCTCCCGAACAAGAGTCCGTTGGTCGCCGGTCAGATTGAAGAATGACGCGGCGTGCCATCCGAGGAAAATTCGGCCTTGGAGCAAAACCATCAGTTCTTAGAGCGATCGGAATTTGCGGGACAGTTTGCGGACCAAGGGACCCGTTGCTTCTCCGTGCCCTATCGGCAAAATGCTGAACTTCATGACCCCAAATTCCGGAGCTACAGATTCCAGTATCCGAGAAATCATTCTCCGCCTTCTGGCCGGTGAAGTAAACACCCTAAAGCTCCGCCAATTGAATTTTGCTTCAATTTCTCATCGCGGAACCGAGGCACATGAGCAATTCAGTACACTCTGCGCCCGTATCATATTGACAGGGGGAACATATGAATCTCAGCGGCAACACCATCCTCATCACCGGTGGCGGCAGCGGCATTGGCCGGGGGCTTGCGGAAGAATTTCACAAGCTAGGCAACCAGGTGATCATTGCCGGCCGGCGCAAGCGAGTTCTGGAAGAAACCGCCAGTTTTAACCCTGGAATGAGGTCGATTTCTTTCGACGTGGAGAGCCACACTTCCATTCGCGACTTTGGCGCTCAGGTGATCGCCGATTTTCCTTCTCTCAACATGCTCATCAATAACGCAGGCATCATGAGGCAAGAGAATCTGCTCGGGCAAGAGTATCTCGCTGATGCGGAAGCCATCGTCGCCACCAACCTGCTCGGCCCCATTCGCCTTACCGCGGCTCTGCTTCCGCATCTTCAACAGCAACCGCATTCCGTCATCATGAATGTTTCATCAGGACTGGCGTTTGTGCCGCTAGTCTTTACGCCCACTTATTGCGCGACCAAGGCCGCGATTCACTCTTACACACAGTCGCTGCGGTATCAGCTGAAATCTACATCGGTTGAGGTCCTCGAGCTGATCCCGCCCTACGTGCAAACCGATCTGATGGATGGAGGCGACGACCCGCGCGCGATGCCGCTTGCACAGTTCATTGCCGAGGTGATGGAGATCTTGAAGACCGAGCCAACGCCCGCCGAAATCTGCGTGCAAAACGTGAACCATCTGCGCCTGGCAGCGGAGCAAGGGCGCTACGACGCTACATTCAACGGCCTCAACGCAGCCATGGCAGTAAGATTTGTTTGATTGAATAATCCGCGGATGAGAGAACGACCTCTAGCTCTGCGCGTCTCCACTCCGCTTCCTGAAAACGACCTTCAGCTCCCGCCGCCAGTGCTCGGTCACAGCGATCAGCTCCCACTCCACCTTTGGAGAAAGATAGCGCAGCACCGGTTCGTTGGCTGGGTGAATCCGAAGGGCCGGAGCTGCCAGCAACAAACGCGGAGCAAGCGGCGAAACCTCGGCGCCCGTAAAGTATCCTTGTCGCTCGAATGCAGAAAGGGCCGGCCGCCTTCATTGCCCGCGCCCGGCTCGCGATCGTCATTCAACGCGCGGACTCGAATCCAGTAGTCCAGTGCCTGCAGGGGCAGATGCAGGTCCTCGTCGGCCTTGAGTTCAATAATCGCCAGCCGTCCATTGCGGTCGAGCGTGAGCAGGTCGAGCAATCCGCGATCGCCAACTGAAAGCGCAGGCACCTGCGTGTAGAGCAAATCCCCGCGCAGCCCCGGCAGCAATTCCGCAATTCCTCCGCGCAACCGGGCTTCAAGCCAGCGCTCCGGTTGCAGTCGAAACAGCGGATCGTTATGCGCGCCGTCCGGTTGTCTGCTTCGAAAGAGCCGCGCAAACAAGTCGCGGCAAAGCGCTTCATTCTCCTCGGTCAGCGGCGTCTCGTTCGCTCCCGCGCCAAATGTGACCTCGTCCTCGCGAGCAAACGAATGTGCCGCAATCCCGTGCCGCACCCGCGCGAATTCCAATCCATGCAGGAGAAAACCAACCTCCGCCGCCGAACTGGCCCGCACTCGACCCGCTCCGTGCCGCCGTCGGGAACAAGCTAATCAGATGGACAATTCCGGCCTGGCAGCGCTCAATGGCCGCGGCCGGCTGAGAATGCATGTACCAGCCGCGAATCCAGGTTGCCAGTGTCGCGAAAATCTACTGTCGTGAGTTCTTCAGCTGCGCTCGTCGAGCGTGAAGAACTGAAAATCCGCAGCGGCATGATTCAGCCACGCCATTCGCTCCGCAGTCGTTCGCCATGCACCCGCCGGCACAATCACTTTCAGCCCGCCAAAGTGCCGTCGCCCGTCACCCTTCTTGCGGCAATGGTCGAGCCAGAGAATCCCCAGCGTCAGAATTCCATCCACCATCGCCGCCGGACTCCGCTTCGCTCACGCCGATCACCGCGTCCGCCGCCGTCCCGCGCAGCAGCCGGCCGCGCACATACGCCGGACCAAAGCTGTGCTCCAGGTCCATGGCCGACCGCAATCCGTCCAACTTTCGAGCCAATGAACCTGCGCGTCAGCACCCGCTCCAGCAGCCGTTGATAATTTCTGCCGGCCGCATCCCGCGCCGTGGGCGTGCGCCGGTCACTGGTAGGCACAAGTTCCAGCGCCTGGGGCTTGGCGGCGCCCATGCGGCGCGTCGTCAGGCGCAGGCATTGCGCCCGCTCCTGCACTTCGACCACGGTGCGCATCAGGTTGCGTTCTTCGCTCCACAGTTGCAGCAGGCAGCGGCCATGCTGCTCGCTCACGGCGTAGTGCGCAGTGCGCATATCGAAGAGCACGCGGCCATCCTCGAGCACTGCCGCCGCCGGATGGTCGGCCAGATAAGCTCTCGATGATTTCGAGTCAGCCAGTTCGGGCGAGGCAGCCGCGTCATCGCCGCCGGCCATGCGCAGGCCCCTACCAGCCCTGCCGCGCGCGCAGAGCGGTGATGTGCGCGGTGTGGTGGCGCGAGTGCCAGTCGTAAAGCGCCAGCGCCTTGGCCAGGTTCTGCCGGCCTTCTCGGGATGGACATATCCCTTCTGGAAATCCTCTTCGGACATTGATTCCAGCAGCGCAACCCAGCGGCCATGCAGCGCCGCAATCAATGCAGCGAAACGTCGACGGGCAGGGCGGCTGTCGGCCAGCCTGGCCCAGGCGGCCTCGTCGTAAGGCTTGATGGTGGGCCAATCCTCGGTGAGCGCAAGCTTGAACGCGAATGTAGCAGTTGGCGTGGCTGTCAGGCACGTGATGCACAACCTGGCGCACCGTCCAACCGCCTTCCCGATACGGCGTATCAAGCTGGGAATCGTTCAAGCCGCTCACCGCCGTCTCGCAGTCGCTCCGGCAGCTCGCGCAGGGTCTGAATATGCGCGGCGCGAATCTCTGCCGTGCTGCTTGCCGGCGGGCTGAAGCGGCCAACGGGAAACCGCAGGGCTTCCAAATCTGCCATGGTCATGGCTCGAACCTTACCAAGCTTTTGTGCAGGGATTAAGTGGGTGACCTTTCGTGCTCGGCCTATTTGCCGAAATGAATCACGCCATCACAACAGATCAGCCTGGTCCCGGCGGTTGCGCTGCTGCGGGACCAGGTCAGTTCTAGGCGTGGTGGTGGTGATGGTGACGACGGTGATGGTGGTGTCCCGAGGAAGCGAACATCGGGGTTGAAAACACCATCAACAGCAATGCGGCAACGAGTATCTTCTTCATGCCAAGAATCTAGCATGAAGATTGCCCCGGATGGAAGAGTACCAATCGTCCCGCATCAAAAGAGGAACGGGGTCTCCAGGATACGCGCTGATACAGATTCCAGCGTAAACTGAAGGCACGATGAGTAATCAGGCCGCTTCCCCGCGCACCAGTCCAAGTGCCAGCCACAAACGTTATTTTTTTGACAAATTCGGCCTTACCGAGCGCCTGCTTGAGCGCTGTCTTGGGCGAAGCCCTCGCGGCCGGTGGCGACTACGCCGATCTTTACTTCGAATCGGTAACCGCGACTTCTCTCGGCGTCGACGAGCAGATTGTCAAATCGGCCTCTCAAGGCACCAGCGCCGGCTGCGGCATTCGCGTTCTCAGCGGCGAGCGCACCGGCTACGCCTACACTGACAATCTGAGCTCCGACCGCCTGCTGCACGCCGCCCGCACCGCCGCGCTTATCGCCTCCGGCCCTGCCACGCAGACGGTGCAGGGTTTTGTAGAGACGCCCAAAGCCGATCTCTATCCCGTGCCCCTCGGCGGGTTCGATCTGGATTTGGCTGCCCGGCTTGAGCTGATTCTGCGCGCCGATCGCGCCGCGCGGAATTATGATCCGCGCGTCGTCCAGGTCCGCGCTGGATATTCGGAGGAACTGCGCCGCATCCTGATTGCCGCCAGTGACGGAGCTTTTGCCAGCGACACGCAGCCACTTTGCCGGCTCAACGTATTTGTCATTGCCAAGCACGACGCCATCACCACCAAAGGCTCGGCGGGCGGTGGCGGGCGCTCCGGACTGGAACAATTTATCGGTTCCAAAAGCCCTGAAAACCTGGCTCGTGAAGCTGCGCGCGGAGCCATTTTGCAGTTAGGAGCCGTAGCTGCGCCAGCCGGCGAGATGCAAGTCGTACTCGGGCCCGGCTGGCCTGGAATCCTGCTGCACGAAGCCGTAGGCCACGGCCTCGAAGCCGACTTCAATCGCAAAAAGACTTCTGCCTTCGCCGGATTGATCGGCCAATCGGTTGCCAGCCCCAAGGTCACCGTCGTCGACAACGGGACTATCGCCGGCCGCCGAGGCTCGCTCAACGTCGACGACGAGGGTTCCGCCACTCAGGAGACTGTTCTCATCGAAGGCGGCGTGCTCAAGGGCTATCTAACAGATAAGCTCTCCGCTCGATTGACCGGCGCAGCCAACACCGGCTCCGGCCGCCGCGAAAGCTACCAGTCCATCCCCATGCCGCGCATGACCAACACCTACATGCTTGCCGGCGACGACGCTCCCGAAGACATTCTGCGCTCTGTCAAACGCGGACTGTACGCAGTAAACTTCGGCGGCGGCTCTGTGGACATTACCAACGGCAAGTTTGTCTTCTCCGCATCTGAGGCCTATTTGATAGAAGATGGAAAAATCACCGCGCCCGTCCGCGATGCGACGCTAATCGGCAACGGGCCGGAAGCGCTGAAATATGTCTCCATGGTCGGCAACGATCTGAAATTGGACGAAGGCATCGGTACTTGCGGCAAAGACGGGCAGAGCGTGCCTGTTGGCGTAGGCATGCCCACGATCAAACTGGACAAAATGACCGTCGGGGGCACGGGGAGATAATTACAGCCCGCTTAAGGTACAAATAGGCTATGAATTAAGTTCAACTTTGCGATGCAGGTTTCTGCGTTTTCTGCCTGACAAGGGAGGCAAAGCGGGTGCACATTCATACAACCGCATCCTGGCCTGCGCGTGAAGATCGCCGGGCCGCGCTCTTGTGGCTCGCCATCTTCTGGATATTCGTTGGCGTCGGCTTCGGCTTCGATCTGCACAACTACTTTCATGAGTATGCCGCCCGTACCCTTCATCGTTCATATTCATGCCATCGCCACCACGGTCTGGCTGCTCACCGCCACCGCGCTCGTGCTCCTGGTCGAAACCGGCAACGTCGGCCTCCATCGCCGCATCGGCTGGTTCGCTGCCGGCTATGCCGCTCTCGTCATCGTGATCGCACCCTGGTCAGAGCTCAGTTGGCAGGCATTGAACCTTCAGACTCCGGGCTCTCTGCCGCCTCAGTTCCTCTCCATCGCTTTCAGCGGCGTTCTCTGCATGGCCGTGCTGCTGCCCTGGGGCGTTCGCATGCGCCGAAACTCTGCCGCCCATCGGCGCGTGCTCATCCTGGCAACCATCGCCATCAGCGACGCGGGCTTTTCTCGGTTGGTGGGCCTTTTCATGCCGGCTCCAACCACATTTCTCGGCACCTATCTGTTTTATGAGGGCGGCAATCTGTTCCTCATCCTTCTCATGTTCCTCTGGGATTTGAAACGCGACCGGGTGATGAAGCAGTTTCTTATGGCAGCCGGCTTCGTCATCGCCGCGGGTCTGATCGCTACCGGCCTTTACTTCAACAGCACGTGGCAAGCGATCTCCCGCGCATGGCTCGAAGGCTGGGCGCGGCACATGTTGTAATGCCCAGCACCACGGCCCCCTGGGCCGAGTGCCCCAGGTCTGGTCCGCCGCGGCGGATCAGACCTGGGATACACCAGCCCCATCTGCTGCGTAAGCACCGTTCCGCGCACCTCAGGTGCCCTCAAAAGCGTCCCGTAGGGACGACATGAAGTTAGCCCCGGGTCAACCCGAAGCGAAGCGACGGGGCAACCCGGGGTAAGCCGCCCCCCAATGACCTTTGCGTCCCGTCGGGACGCTGTGAAACCCACCCTCGCCCCATCATTTCGCGTAGAATTCAATAGGAAGGAGGAACCCACCATGACCTAGTTACGCTACTGCGTACCTGGAGTTCGTCATGAGCCGTTCCTACCGCCGCCCCTATGCGGCGATCACGGGTCTTGCTAGCGCGAAAAGCGACAAGCAATTAGCCCACCGCGGTGTCCGCCGCAAGCAGAACCTGGCCTTGAAGACCTGCATCGACTTTCGAAAATTTTCTTCTTCCCCATCGTCTCGAATGCCACTGGAACAACACCTATTGCTGGGGACGCGACGGCGCACAAAGCTACCATCGGCCAACCGGCATGACTCGGACGACGACTACAGTCGAAAGTATTACCGGAAACTGTTGCGCAAATAGCTGGGGCCCCGATATCTGATAGCTTGAAGCCATGCCCCAAGCCGCGATCCAAACCGATCAAGCCACGCTCGACCTTGAATCACTCACCGCCGACGTGGTCGCTCTGGCGATAAAGGCTGGAGCTAGCGACGCCGAGGCAGTCGTCCGCGAGGGCGACGAGTTCAGCGTGAATGTGCGCATGGGCGCAGTGGAGACGCTGAAAGAATCCGGCTCGCGCGGTCTGGGCCTGCGCGTTTTTCTGGGCACGCGATCAGCATCAACATCCACCAGCGACCTGACAGCGGACGGAATTCGCCAACTCGTCGAAGGCGCAATCGCGCTGGCCAAAGTGACGGAAGAAGATCCCTTCACCGGCCTCCCGGAAGAGGCTGAATTCGGTGCGAATTCCAGACGATCTGCATCTGTATTATGACGACGTCTATTCGCTCTCAGGGCAGGAGCGGATCGAGTGGGCACGGCGGGCGGAAGCGGCCGCGCTGGCCGCCGACCCGCGCATTACCAACTCCGATGGCGGCAGCTTTGATGCGGCCACCGGGCGCAAGGTGATGGCCAACTCGCGCGGCTTTGTCGGCGGCTATCGCACCAGCTATGCCGGCGTGTCTGCCGCGCCGCTGGCGATGGACGCCAACGGCGCACATGCAGCGCGACGCCTGGTGGTCAGCTGCGCGCCGCCTCGCCGACATCGAGTCTCCGGAATCGATTGGTAAGGAGGCTGCGCGGCGCACCCTTCGCCGCCTCGGCGCTCGCAAGGTTCCCACGCAGCGCGTGCCCATCGTTTTTGCGCCGGAGGTGGCCCGCTCGCTGATCGGCTCCATCTTTGAAGCTGCCTCGGGCGACTCGATCTGGCGTCATGCGTCTTTTCTAGCTGGAAAGCTGGGCGAGCAAATCGCCGCTTCCACGCTGACGATCATTGACGACAACGCCATGCTGCTGTCGACCGGCGCTGGCGGGTTCGGCAGTTCGCCCTTCGATGGCGAGGGGTTGCCTTCGCTGCGCACGCCAGTCGTCGAATCGGCGTTCTGCGCAATTACCTGCTCAATACCTACACGCGCCCGCAAACTGGGCATGAAGTCCACGCACAACGCCTCGCGCGGACTGGCGGGCACGCCCGGCATCGGCGCGGCAACCTCTATGTCGAGCCAGGCACGCTGACTCCGGATCAGATCATCGCCAGACATTCCAGCCGGACTTTACGTCACCGGGCTGATGGGCTTTGGCGTCAATATCGTCACGGGCGACTACTCGCGCGGCGCAACCGGCCTGTGGATCGAGAATGGCGCAGCTCACCCACGCTGTTGAAGAAGTGACCATCGCCGGCAACCTCGCCGAGATGCTGCATGAACGTGACCGCCATCGGCAACGATCTGGTCTTTCGCGGCTCGGTGGCCTCGCCCACACTGCGCATCGACGGCATGACCATCGCCGGAGCATGATCGGGTGGTGACGGTGCCAAGTCCAATCGCTGCCCTTCGATCCGGCCGATCCGAAGGCAGCGCTCGCTCAACTGCCGCAAGCGCAGCCGTCTTCGCCCTCTACGGCGCGAAGCTCACGCCGAGCCCTACATCGGCCGCACACCCAACCTGCGCGCGCGTCTTGACCGCCTGCTTCAGCCTTCCGCCAAGCATCCGCGCCGCTTGCAACTGGCCGGCCGGGTGCGCCGCATCGACTGGCGGCTCACCGGCTCGGATTTCGAATCGCTGCTTCTTCAGTTTGAACTGCTCGAAAAGGTCTACGGCACCAAGGCACTGGAACGCATGCACCTGCGCGCCCCGCCTTCGTCCGCTTTCTCGGCGGCAATCCCTATCCGCGCATCACCGTCACCAACCGCCCCAGCCAGCGCGAAGCCGACTGGTCTTACGGCCCGTTCCCGTCGCGCGCCGCCGCCGAGCGCTATGCCGACGAGGCTCTCAAGCTTTTTCTGCTGCGCCGCTGCACCGACGATCTCAATCCCAATCCCAGCCATCCCGGCTGCGTCTATTCCGAGATGAAGATGTGCCTCGCGCCCTGCTACCAGGGCTGCACCGACGAGCGCTATGCCGAAGAAGCCGCCGCCGTCGAAAGCTTTCTGGCCACCCGCGGCGAGAGCCGCCTCGTGATTCTCAAGACGCAGCGCGACCAGGCCTCCGCGGACCTCGAGTTTGAATCCGCCGCCACGCTTCATGCGCAAGTGCAGCGCGTCGAATCCGTCCGCGCGCTTGCTGCGGAACTGGTCCGTCCGCTCAGCCAACTGCGCGCGGTCATTCTGCAGACCTCCAGCCAATCCCGACGAGGTCGCCGTCTTTCTCTTTGAAGACGGCCGACTGCGCGGCCCTGCTGCATTTTCGACTCTCGGCATGAGAATCCAGAACGAGCAGTCGGGTTCCAGCTTCGCTTTTCGCACAACCTATGGCGATTGAGCCGGTTCTCGAAGTTCCGGCATCCGAGCCCGTGCAATTTGACACCGCGTCCGAACCCGAAGGCGTAGCGTTGCCAAAAGTCACCGCGCAGCATGCTTGAAACCCGCATGGAATCAGCTCTGGCTTTACTGGCAGAATCCTCCGCTGCCCCATCGCCAACTGTTCGTCAGGGCCATCTAGCTCTGCTCAAGCGCTGGTATTACCGCCCTGAAGCGCGCCGCACCGGCGAAATCTTCTTTCCCGATCCGGAAGGCCGCTGGCCAGTTAAAGCCTTGCTTCGCGGAGCAGGTCGTGTCGCCGCAAAGATGCTGGCGGCAAAAAGCTAACCAGAGTTAGCTGGCGCATTTGGGTGGCTATGGCGGGAGCGATGTGGATGGATATTGCGGCTCGATGCTCGGGACTGATTGCATTGACTTAGAGTTTGATGGCAACATTGCTTCGTGCCACATTAGAATTCTTCTGGCTTGAGCGCGGCGCAAGACCTGAGTCGAGCAGCATCTAAATATCAAGAGGACACACCCATGAGTCGCGCTGAATGCCAGACCTTTCTCCTGCCGCTGCTGTGCCTGTTGCTCTCCGCATCCGCGCCGGGTCAGTCTCAAAGCGCGAAAGCCGGAAAGACGGTGACCCCGATCCTCATCGAACTTTTCACCTCTGAAGGCTGCTCCAGCTGTCCTCCAGCCGACGCCTGGCTGCAACGGCTGGATGCCAATCAGTCCATCCCAGGCGCGCAGGCCATTGTGCTCAGCGAGCATGTGGACTACTGGAATCACGATGGCTGGATGGATCCGTTCTCTTCGGCGCTGTTGACTGAACGTCAGAATGAATATGTCCACGCCATGGGACTCAGCAGCCCCTATACGCCACAGCTGATTGTGGACGGAAAAAGCGAGTTGCAGTTGGGTGACACGCAGCAGAACAGCAAAGTCCTGTTGCAGGCGGCAAATGCCGCAACAGTTCCCGTCAGCATTGAAGCCATCCACATTGAAGGGGATTCGCCCGCTCTGCTTCGCGCCCACATAGTGGTCGATGGCGCAGCGGAGAAGCGCAATGCCGAAGTCTTTGCGGTCCTCGCGCGCGACCATGCTGAGTCGCAGGTTCTGCATGGAGAAAATGGCGGCCGTCGTCTGACCCACGTCGCGGTTGCCCAGGAAATTGTTAAGATTGGCAAGCTCGAAAAGGGCAACGCCTTCGCCGGGGATTTTCAGGCCAAGCTCAAGCACGGTCAGGACCCAAAGAACCTGCGCCTGGTTGTTTTCGTACAGGAAGCGGGCCCAGGCCAGGTGCTCGGCGCGGCGCTGAGAGAAGTTAATCCATCCGACAATTGAGGAAGCTCTGCCTCAAACATCTTCCCTGAGACTCCGGGCCGCTGCCGCTGATACACTGGCCGGGCAAGGAAACCCTGCGAAGAAATCATGGTAGAGTTGCTGCCCTCCATTTTGTCCGCGGATTTTGCTCACCTGGCAGACGAGATTGCCGCAGCTGAGCGAGGCGGCGGCACGGCCATCCACGTGGACATCATGGATGGTCACTTCGTACCCAACATCACCATCGGGCCGCCGGTCGTCAAGAGCCTGCGCAAAGTCACCAGCCTGCCGCTTGATTGCCACCTGATGATCGAGAACCCCAACGAATTCATTCCCGCATTTGCCGAAGCGGGAGCCAACTGGGTCAGCGTTCATTACGAAGCCTGCACCCATCTGCACCGCTCACTGGAGTTGATTGCTCACCACGGAATGAAGCCGGGCGTGGTGCTGAATCCTGCAACCAGGGTCGACCTGATTCTGGATATCCTGCCCATGGTTCACCACGTACTCATCATGAGCGTTAATCCGGGATTTGGCGGCCAGCAGTTTATCGGTTTTTCTCTGGAAAAGATCCGGCGGCTGGCGAAATTGCGGCAGGAACTGGGGCTGGCGTTTAAAATTGAGGTGGATGGCGGCGTGGCTCACGATACGGTGGCCAAAGTCGTCCAAGCAGGTGCGGACCTGTTGGTGGCTGGCTTTGCCGTGTTTGGCGCCGGTCACCCGGAGCGGGATGCACGTTCGCTGCTATCCGCAGCCCGCGCGGCAGCAAACGAAATTGCAGCGGACTAGACAGAAAATATTGAAGAAGCGCGAATTCCAGTCGACAGGCCTTCGCCGCAATGAGGTGGTATGAATCGGCTCTCTAATCTGAGATTTATCGCGGTGGCGCTTGCCTTTTTAGTCCTTGCTGGAGCATCGCTTCAGGCCGAAAAGAAGCCCAAGAAAAAGAAGAACTATGACCTTGCCGCCAATCCTCTGGCGAATGTCAACTCCAAGCAGCCCGACAAGGAACTTTTCGACAAAGCTATGGTCGCCATGAAGAAAGGCCGCTTTGACGTTGCACGGCTTGACCTTCAGACCATGCTCAACACCTATCCGGACTCAGAATACCGGATGCGCGCCAAGCTGGCCGTCGGCGACAGTTGGTTCAAGGAAGGCGGCACCGCCGCACTGACTCAAGCCGAAGCCGAATACAAGGACTTCATTACCTTCTTCCCCAATGCTCCTGAAGCGGCAGAAGCGCAAATGAAGGTGGCCGACATCTATTACCAGCAGATGGAGAAGCCCGACCGCGACTACACCAACGCGGAGCGGGCGGAGCAGGAATACCGGAACATGATCAACCAGTTCCCTGACTCCACGCTGGTGCCCCGCGCCAAACAGAAGCTCCGCGAGACCCAGGAGGTTCTCGCTGAGCGCGAGACGCAGATCGGTCTTTTCTACGAGAGCCGCGAAAACTATAACGCGGCCATCGCCCGGTTGCAGACGGTTGTCGATACCTACCCACTTTATTCCAAGAGCGACCTCGCCTTGCTGGCCATTGGCGATTCCTATGCTGCCCAATCCCATGGCGTCCAGCTTACGCCCAACCTCCCAGGCGCAGTCAAGGAGCGGCTCCACGCGGTTTATCAGGATAAGGCCGCCGCGGCCTACAGCAAGGTCATCACCCGCTATCCCATGGCTCCGCACGTCGAGGATGCACGAGACCGCCTCGTCGCGATGAATCGCCCCGTCCCCGAGCCCACCCAGGAAGCGGTTGCTGAGAATGACGCGGAAGAACGCAGCCGCCAGCCCCTGCACTTTACTGACAAGACTCTCGATATCGTCAAACACAGCCCCACCGTGGTTGAGGCAGTGCATGTGGGCGAGCCCACCCTCGACGATCCCAAGCGGACCTACGCCCCGGAAATCACGAAGGAAAACGTCACCATTCTCGCCGCGGCTTACAACGCCGGCCGGCCGGCTGACGCCCCCGCTACCGTAGCCACAACCGGCGCCAACGAACCACCCCGCAGCGATCACCCGTCCGACGCGCCTTTGCAGCTTGTGACGCCGGCAGGTGGAACCGGCGTCAGCGCCGAAGTTGTGAGTGCGCCTGCCGATCCGAACGCCGTGATTAAGGCCGTAGGACCTGACACCGCGGCAATTCCAGCCGCTGAAAAACCGGCCGAAGCGCCCATGCAGATCAACGACATCAAATCAGGCACAGCCCCGGCCACATCTGCTGTCAACGACAAGAGCAAGAAGCCTAAAGTCGATTCCGGCGAAGAATCCTCCAGCAAGAAGAAAAAGAAGAAGGGCTTGGCGAAGATTAACCCTTTCTAGTCCGAAGAATTGAGTCAAGTCGGGCCGCATCCTAACAGATGCGGCCCGTTTGCTTCTGGTAGGATTTGGTTTGTCTCGCGAGGTGGAAAGATGAAGCGCCTCGGTCTAATTTCGGCGGCGCTATGCTTCGCGGCGTCGCTCGCCTTGGCCCAGGAACCCTCCCGCGGGCCCGATGGCCGCACTTCCACCCACGTCTCAGGCGTGGAGGTGCTCGCAATTCCGGGCAAGCCGTTCTCTGCAAACACGGCTACTGACTGGGTGCGCACGCTGCCAGACGGAAGCACTACGACCCTGCACCTTGATGCTACGCTGGCTCGCGACAGCCGGGGAAGGGTTTACCGCGAGCGTCACAACTTTGTCCCTGCCGGTTCAACAGATCGGGCCCCGATGTACGAAATCCATCTTTTCGATCCGGAAGCGCGTTCGCAAATGCTTTGCAACGGCCGAACCTATACCTGCATTCTCTCCGACTACACGCCGAAGACGTTCTTTGAAGCGACCCCAGAGGGCACGTACGATCACGGAACCCGCACATTGACTCGCGATCGCCTGGGGTCCGACGTCATCGAAGGAATCTACGTGACGGGAACGCGCGAGACTATGACCATCGGCGCCGGCGCGGCAGGGAATGAGCGCGCCATCGTCTCCACGCGAGAGTACTGGTACTCCGACGAGTTGCAGACCAATCTCGCCGTCACCCGCATCGACCCATTAGAAGGCAAGCAGGTCATACGACTCTCCCACATCTCGCGCGATGAGCCGGATCGACACCGATGGGACGTTCCCATCGGCTTTACGGTGCGCGACGTTCGCTCCTCGACAGGGCGAAGGAGATAGCAAAGCGCAATTCGACCGCTCGGTCTGTGTGGCCTTTTCGCAACTGTAGCGTTGCCCAAATCTGCTACCCTAAAAGTGTTTCCCCGTCGCTCGAAAACGCCTGATTCAGGCGGGCTTGGCGCACACTCCATGGAATTCCAGGCGGCCCATGCCTCACGACCTGCCCAAAGCCTACGACCCCACCGCCATTGAAGATCACTGGGCCGAATATTGGGTCCGCGAAAACCTCTTCGCCCAGCCCGCGCCTGAAGATCTGAATGAGTTCTTTTTGGAGATTCTCAAACACCCAAACCGGAGTCCCTTTACGGTCCTTCTGCCTCCGCCCAACGTGACCGGCCAGCTCCACATGGGCCACATGTTCGAGCAGGCGGAGATCGACATTATGGTCCGCTGGCGGCGCATGACCGGCCGCCGCGCCCTGTGGGTCCCCGGCACCGACCACGCCGGCATCGCCACGCAATTGATGGTCGAACGCCAACTCGCCACTGAAGGCACGTCACGCCAGCAGCTTGGCCGGGAAGCATTTGAAGCGCGCGTATGGGAATGGAAGCGCCACTACGGCGGCGCCATTCTCGACCAGATGAAGCGCCTCGGCGCATCGGTCGACTGGCAGCGCGAGTACTTCACGATGGATGAAAATCTCTCTGTGGCTGTCCGCGAAGCCTTTGTCCGCCTCTACGAGCAGGGCCTCATCTATCGCGGCGCGTACATCGTCAACTGGTGCCCACGCTGCCAGACCGCCATCAGCGACCTTGAAGTGGTTTACGACGAGCACAAGGGCCACCTGTGGGAGATTCGCTATCCCGTGCTCGGCGATGAGGGACAAGATTCAGGCGAATTTTTAACAGTCGCTACCACTCGTCCTGAAACCATGCTCGGCGATGTAGCCGTGGCGATTCATCCGGAAGACGAGCGCTACCTCCATCTGCACGGCAAGAAGCTTCGGCTACCTTTAATAGGCCGCGAAATTCCTATCATTCTCGATGAATGGGTCAGCCGCGACTTCGGCACCGGCGCAGTCAAAGTGACTCCGGCGCACGATCCCAATGATTTTGCTCTGGGCGAGCGCCACCATCTTCCATCGATCAACATCATGGACGACACCGGCCACATCAACGAAAATGGCGGCGCTTACGCCGGCCTCGATCGCTATGTTGCCCGCAAGAAAGTTGTCGCCGACCTTGAAGCCTTGGGCCTGCTTGGAGCCATCAAGGACCACACCAACAACGTAGGCCACTGCGACCGCTGCAAGACCGTCGTTGAGCCGCGCCTCTCCATGCAATGGTTCATCAAAATTCAGCCCCTTGCCGAGAAGGCCATCGCCGCCGTCAAGCAGGGCCACATCCGCATCACGCCGGAGCAATACGAGAAGACCTATCTCAACTGGATGGAAAACATCCACGACTGGTGCATCTCGCGCCAACTCTGGTGGGGTCATCGCATCCCCGCATGGCATTGCGCGAATTGCCACAAGACCACGGTCTCTCGTGTCGATCCTGCCGCCTGCCCGCATTGCGGCTCGGTTGAGATCACGCAGGAGACCGACGTTCTTGACACCTGGTTTTCGTCCGGTCTGCTGCCGGTTTCTGTCTTCGGCTGGCCAAACTTCGGAGCAAAAATTCCGGGTGCCCCAGGTCTCGATTCTGAGACCTGGGAGGATGCAGAGGGTGCCCCATCCATTCCGCGTTCTTCTGCGGAATGGGTGGGAGAGCAAAGCGGCTTCGCCGACTTCGACGCTTTCTATCCCACCAGCCTGCTCATCACCGGGTTCGACATTCTTTTCTTCTGGGTCGCCCGCATGATCATGTTCGGCTGCTGGTTCTCAAAAGACGTTCCCATGCCCGACGGCAGCCCGCGTTCGCTTGCCGACTCGGTGCCGTTCCGCGAAGTTTACATTCATGCGCTGGTCCGTGACGCCAACCGCGAAAAGATGTCCAAGACCAAGGGCAACGTCGTCGACCCCATCGAGATCGTGAAGCAATACGGAACAGATGCGGTGCGGTTCACGCTGGCCAGCATGGCCTCGCCCGGAACCGACATCGCCTTCAACATCGCGAGAACCGAAGGCTACCGCGCCTTCGCCAACAAGATTTGGAACGCAGCGCGCTTCATCTTTATGAATGTGGATCGGGCCGCGGAGATCGGCATTACGATCGATAGCGCAGCCCTGGGAAGCATGCCCATTGTTGAGAATGACGCCCCACTTGAAGAGCGTTGGATTGTGGCCGAACTGCATTCCACCGCGGACAAAGTCAATCAATCTCTTGAAGAGCTATCGTTACGACGATGCCGCCAATGCCATCTATCAGTTCTTCTGGGGCAGCTTCTGCGATTGGTATCTGGAAATAGTCAAACTCCGCCTCGATTTTCGAGACGGCAGACGAAGGCTAGCACGAAGGCTGCACTCACTACGCTGGTTCAAGTTTTTGAGGCTGCTGCGACTGCTTTCACCTTTCATGCCGTTCATAACCGAAGAGCTGTGGCACGCGGTCTACGACGGCAACCCACCAGCGAAGTCGATCGCACTGACCGCGCTACCCGTCCGCACCCCTGAAACCTGCAAGACAAATGCGGCCATATCAACTCGAAATGGAGTACCTGCAGACGCTTATCGTCGACAATCCGAACACTTCGAAAAGAGATGGGCGTAGAGGAGAAAAGGCGATAGTTCCGGTCGAGATCCGAATTGAACGCGATTTGATCAGAAGGGTGCATCGAAGATGGATCGTGATTATGGTCGAAGCTGGCTCGCGTTCGTAAGATTCAGCTGCGTAAACGAGAATTTCCGCTGGGCTCGCACGATAGCTTCAACGCCGCTATTCGACGTCGCCGTAATCTACGAAGCGCACCATCGACATCCCCGCCGAGCGCGACCGTTTGACTAAGGACATCGCCAAGTACGAGAAAGGTCTGGCTGCCGCCGAACGTCAGTTAGGCAACGAAGGTTTTCTGGCCAAAGCACCGGAACACATCGTGGAAGGTCTAAAGAAGCAGGAATCCGAAACCCGCGCACTTCTCGAAAAAGCTCGCGCAGCCTTAAAATCGCTGCCTGAGCATTGACAACTGACCACTAACCACTATTCACTAACCACTGCCCTATGGATTGGAACAGCACCCGCATCGACGCATTGTTGGAGCACGCCCTGGTTGAAGACCAGGCTGCTCGGCGATGCAACCACCAACCTCACCATTGATCCGGATTTGCGCGCTGCCGCATCGATTATCGCGCGCCAGGAGTTGGTGATCTGCGGTCTCGGCGCAGTCCCGCGCCTGCTTGAAATCTTCGCGCGCCTTGATCAGCGCCCACCTGCGCAGACCCGCTTTCAGGTCGTCAGCCATCCGGAGATTTTCGACGGCGTGCGCGTGCATGAAGGCCAGGTGCTGGCTGTCATCCGCCACAATGCGCGGGTCCTATTGAGTTGCGAACGCGTGATCCTCAATCTCATGCAGCACCTTAGCGGCATCGCCACGCTGACGCGAAAATACGTCGACGCGATTCAGGGAACCCACGCCAGCGTACTCGATACGCGCAAGACTGTGCCCGGCCTGAGAGTCCTCGAGAAATATGCCGTGCAATGCGGCGGAGGCACCAATCACCGCATCGACCTTGCCTCCGGCATTCTCATCAAGAACAACCACATCACGTTGGGTGGCGGCTTGCCAGCGGTGCTCACGCAAGCTCTTGAGAAGCGCAGAAAAGGCCAGCGAGTGCAGGTAGAAGTGCGCACAGCGCAGGAGCTTGAAGAGGCGCTGCAATTTGGCGCGGAAGCAATTCTGCTCGATAACATGACGCCGGCCGAAATTAGGCGCTCCGTGGAGCGCATTAAAGAAGTTGCTCCGGGGAAAAAGCCTCAAGCGCAGCAAGAGCAGGGGCGAGAGCAGGAAGCGAGATGGATTCCCACCGAAGCCTCCGGAGGCATTGTGCTCGATAACATCCGCTCCTATGCAGAAACCGGCGTTGACTTCATCAGCATCGGTGCACTTACTCACTCCGCCAAGGCCGCCGATATTTCGATGACTATTGTCGCGGAGCCCAACTAACAACATGTTCGACCTTGCCGCGCTCAATGCTGAGTTGGCTGGAACCATCTTTGCGGGCAAACTTCATTTCTCCCCGGTAACCGATTCCACCAACAACGATGCCCTTGAAGCCGCGCGCGCCGGCGCAGCCCACGGATCGGTCTACTTTGCAGACGAGCAGTTAGCCGGCCGCGGTCGCGGCGACCACGCCTGGCACTCAGCCGCTGGCGAAGGCCTTTATGTAAGCATCCTGCTGCGTCCGCAAATGCCGGCAAGTCGGCTGCACCTGTTGCCGCTTGCCGCGGGGCTAGCCGCCGCCGAAGCAATTCGCACCGTCTCGGGACTCACAATCGATCTGCGCTGGCCCAACGATCTGCTGCTGAATTCGAAACTGGGTCCGCGCAAAGTCGGAGGCATTCTTGCTGAGTCCAAGATCGAAGACAACCAGATAGCCTTTGCCGTTGTTGGCATCGGCGTCAACGTGCATCAGCGCAGCTTTGATCCGGGATTGTCTACGCCCGCGACTTCGCTGGATATGGAAGCCGGCCGCCGCATCAGCCGCCAATCCTTGATCGCAACCCTGCTAAAATCGCTGGAGCGTGAGACGTTCGCGTTGCTCCATCCAGCGGCAAGCAGCACGATTCTCTCGCGCATGATTCACGCTTCGACGTGGGTGCGCGGGCGCCAAGTTGAAGTTCACGGCCCGCAGGCCTGCAGCGGCATTACTGCCGGGTTGGACGAGTACGGTTTCCTGCTTGTTCGCACCGCCGACGGATTGGTCACGGTGCGGACCGGCGGCATTCGCGCCCCAGAGGTGAGTTAGGCCATGTTACTCGCTCTTGATGTTGGCAACACCAATACGAAGCTCGGCCTGTATCGGCTCGACGGTCAGCTACCGGAGCTGGCTGCGCATTGGCGTCTCACCACACACCGCGCCCAGACGGTGGATGAATACGGCGCACTGTTCATCAATCTTTTCCAGATGAAAGCCATAGACCCCAGCCAGGTCATGCATATCATCATTTCTTCAGTTGTCCCGCCGGTTGAGTCCACGCTTCGCCAGATGTGCGAACTTTATTTTCACATTGAACCACTGTTCGTCGAGCCGGGCATCAAGACAGGCATGCCGGTGCTGGTGGACAACCCAACCGAACTCGGCGCGGACCGGCTGGCCGACTCAATTGCGGCCTTTGAACGCTATGGCGGCCCTTGCATCGTCGTTGATTTTGGCACGGCCACCAAGTTTGAAGTGATCTCAGAGCGCGGAGAGTATCTCGGCGGCGCCATCGCGCCGGGACTCGGCACTAAGCGCCGAAGCCTTGTTTTCACGCGCCGCGCGCCTGAGTCGCGTCGATATCAAGCGCCCCGAAAAAGTCATCGGCACTAACACCATCGGACATCTGCAAAGCGGCCTCTACTACGGCTATATCGGCCTTGTCGACGGCATCCTCGACCGCATTATTGCCGAGCTTGGGTCGCGGCCGCGCGTTATCGCCAGTGGCAGCATGGCGCACCTGATTGCAGCCGACTCACGCTACATCTCAGAGATCGACGACATGCTCACCCTCGACGGTCTGCGTATTCTCTTTGAGCGCAACCGCACCGCCCGCCCGCGCGGCCGCGCGCACTGAGGCGCAAGCGTGCTTAATTACTTCAATTACTTTACGGAGATCGAAGAGCGCTTCCAGCAGCGCCGCGGATCGCTCTTGCTGCTCTCTACACTGGATTGGGCGCTGATCGAGACCTGGCGCGATGCCGGCATTCCACTGGACGCTGCGCTGCGCGGCATCGATGCCGCTTTCGACAAGTACGAAACTCGCCAGAAGAAGGCCCGCATGAGGCGTATTAACGGTCTTGCCTGGTGCGCGCAGGCCGTCATAGAAGCAGCCGAAGAGTTGCGCGAGGCCGCCGCCGGTACTGCTACGACGACAGAGGCCCGCGAGTCCGGCTTTGAGCGCGCGCGCGTCTCCGAACATCTTGATTCGGCCGCGGCTGCTCTTGATGCCGCCGCCTTGGCTCCCGAAGCGTGCAAAGCAACCGCCGTTCGACTTCGCGAGTTGGCTGTCGGAGTCCGCAGTCCCGCTGCACCGGAGAATAATGCCATCGGAGACCTCGAAGCCCTCGAACGCACGCTGACAGTGCTCGAGGAGAGGCTTTATTCGGCAGTGAGAGCGGCAGCGCCGGAAGAACTAATCGTCGCACTCAAAGAACACGCGGCTCGCGAACTGGCTCCTTATCGGAGCCGTATGGGCGTGGTGCAACTGCGTCAGGTCGAGGGTCAGTTTGTGCAAAAGCAGCTGCTTGTGCACTACAGTTTGCCGCGGCTTAGCCTGTTTTATATGAGCCAGCAATGAAGTCGCCCAAGAGACAACGCAAACGCAGGCAGCCTGGCAAGCCCACGCTTGCGCAGCCTGAGCGCGCGAGATCGCAATTGACCCAAATCGAGAAACCAATCTATGGCGGCGTTTTTCTTGCCCGCATGGAGGGCAAAGCCGTTTTTGTGCCGCTCACCTTGCCCGGCGAGCAAGTGCGCGTCCGCATTACGCAGAGCAAGCGCGGCTACGATACAGCCGACCCCGACGAAATCATCTCTGCCTCCCCCGATCGCGTCGTGCCTGCGTGCCCTTACTTTGGCCTCTGTGGCGGCTGCAACTATCAGCACACAAACTACGAAGCTCAACTCGGCTTCAAGAAAACCATCCTGCGCGAGACTCTTGAACGCGGTGGCGTGACTGCTCGGGCTGAGATCGACGTGCTCTCCGCCGAACCATGGCATTATCGCAATCGCATTCGTCTCGCCGTCGATGGGGCAGGAAATATCGGCTACCGCAGCCGCCGTTCCAATACGGTGATTTCCATCGAAGAGTGCCCAATCGCCGCGCCCTTGCTGATCAATACTGCCAAGGAAATCGTGGAAATCAGTCGCAAATTTGAACCAGCGCTTCACTTCACAGAGATGTCTCTTTTCTGCGACGCCACGGAGTCCGCGTTGCTTGCCAGTTTGTTCATCGCCGACCCCGCTCAGCGAAAAGATAGCTTTGACGATTTTGCTCGAGCCCTTCAGCAGCAGGTTTCCGCACTCAAAGGTGCGGAGTTGGTCGCCGAAGGTCAATCGGGCCGTTTGCCCCGCACACTGGCCCAATCGGGCGAGCTTTCTCTCAGCTATCGCGCTGCCGGATTCGATTATCGTGTCGATCACGGCGCATTCTTCCAGGCAAACCGCTATCTCGTTGACACCCTCGTCGAGACCGTCACCGCCGACTTCAAAGGTTCTCTTGCGTGGGACCTCTTTGCCGGTGTCGGCTTGTTCGCACGGCAGTTGGCAGGGAATTTTGATCGCGTTGTCGCCGTCGAGTCCGCGCCTGCTGCGACTCACGCACTCGCTGCGAATCTGGATGGAACCGCCGGGACCGCCGTGCGCGCAGAGACTCTCGATTTTCTTCGCCAATGCCAGCTACCGGGGCGTACCGCCTCAACTCGCCCAGATTTAATTGCCATCGATCCTCCGCGCACGGGCCTGGGTCCTGAGATCACCGAGCTTCTCGGCCGGATTGCCGCCCCCGCTCTCGTCTATGTTTCATGCGATCCGGCAACCCTGGCCCGAGACCTGCACGCGCTCATTTCTTCTGGCTACGAAATTCAATCCATCACTCTCCTTGACCTCTTTCCCCAGACCTTCCATCTGGAAACAGTGGTCCAGATGCGCCGCGCCTGATAATCTTGGCCCCATAGTCGTTTCCAGGTTCAGGCGCGATGCCGGCCCAGTCCCCCACTCCCGCGCGCATCTCCGACAGTCTTGTCTCCGCAGGCCTGACGGCCGCATTGACTGCGACCCTCAATGCAGTCCCATTGTTCTATGCGGCAGTTCTTTTTGCCATTGGGATTGCGGCCACAAACTGGCTCTGGCTCCGGCCCGGTCTGGTGCTCTTGGCGATCGTTCTTGTAGCTGTGCTATCGGTCTTTGCTGTCCGCGGCAGTGGAAACGCTGTCGGCATCGCATGGCTGCCCTTGGCAATTCTGTGGTGCATGCTCGGCGCATGGTGCGCGGAGATGGAGCCGCATCCTGCTCCGGCGCCGGCTCTGGCCGCGCTCTCAGACGGCCTGCTCCGCACCGTCGAAGGCACCGTCGTCGATACCGGCCCGGTTCGTGGCGAGATAGAGCAGAATCTGAATGACAACGATTCTTCCGATTCAACCTCAGGGGAGTTACTTCAACAGCCTTCTCAGAGAATTGATCTCCGAGTCTCCAGTCTCGAAGTCATCACCGACGCGAGCGACGCCCAATCTCCAGTCGACGGTGGCGTACGCCTCACCGTTCGTTGGCCCGCAGGCACACCGGCCCCACAACCGTTTCAGTGCGGCGATCGCGTGCGAGCCGTTGTTCGACTCCTTGAACCAGAGACATACAACGATCCCGGTGTATGGAGCCGTAAGGATTTTCTCGTCGATCAAGGCATCACCTCTACAGCCACCGTAAGCATCGACCGAATCAATTCTCTGGATCGCCTCGGCCCATCTCACGGCCGCTTTCTTTCTTGCCGAGTCAGTGCCCTGCAACACGCTTCAAGCGCGCGCCTGTTGGCGCTACCGGCGGCCATGCGCGGCCTGCCCAAGCCCTTGCGCCTCACTCCGGACGATGCCAGCATGCTCGCCGCTATGGTCACAGGCGACCGCACATATCTCACCCACTCTCTTCGCGTGGGATTTGAGCGCACCGGTTCCTTTCACATGCTGGTTGTCTCCGGGTTTCACTTGGCTATCGTAGCGGCGTTTCTTTTTTGGATTGCTCGCCGTATGCATTTACCTCGCGTTCCGGCAACGCTGCTGACTATCCTCGTGTCTTTTGCCTACGCGCTATTCACCGGCTTCGCAACGCCCGTGCAGCGCTCCCTCTGGATGGTCACTCTCTACCTAGTCGGTCGTCTGCTTTACCGCGACCGCAACCCGCTCAACACTATCGGCTTTGCTTCGCTGTGCCTGCTCGTTGTAAGCCCTCGCAGCCTTTTCGATGCCAGCTTGCAAATGACGCTGCTCGCCGTTGTCTCCATCGCCGGCGTTGCCGCACCGCTGTTGCAGTGCACCATCCACCCTTATCTGACAGCCACGCGCGAGCTCCGCCTCATCGTCATCGACAACAAGCTGCCGCCAGGACTGGCGCAGTTCCGCGTCACGCTGCGGATGATTTGCTCAGCCCTGCAAGCAGCCGCCACAGGACGATTGGCCGGTCGCACCGCCTGGCGCTTCTTCCCTTGGGCTGTCCGCTTCCTTATCCGTCTTACCGAGTTGCTCGTCGTCTCCTGCGCAGTCGAACTCGCCATGACCCTCCCAATGGCCATTTACTTCCACCGCATCACGATCTTTGCACTGCCCGTCAATTTATTTATCCTGCCGCTGCTTGCCGTGCTCATGCCTGCTGCGTTGCTCACCCTGGTTGCGCTCGCCGTATGGCCGGCAGCCGCCATCGTTCCAGCCATGATTGTTGCGCTGGCACTTCATCTGGGCGTCGGCCTGGTTCATCTTTTTGGCTCTCTTGCTTTTGGAGATTTTCGCATTCCCGCGCCGCTTCTTTGGCAATCGATCGCTTTCTGCGCGCTGCTGGCAGCAGCTATCGCCCTCGCCTTCTGGTCAGTTTCTGCTGGAGCACTCTGGCCGCGCCGCGCTGCATGGTCAGCTCTGACTCTGATCCTGGCCGCATTCGCAGCCGTAGCCCCCAGACCCATTGACCACCCTGGCAACGCCCTGCTTTTTGAGGCCATCGACGTTGGCCAGGGCGACTCCCTGCTGTTGATCACTCCCGATGGCAAGACGCTGCTCATCGACGGCGGCGGATTTGGAGGCGGTCCGCATCAAGCGCCTCAAGATTTCGACGTTGGCGAGGAGGTAGTCTCCGAGGTCCTCTGGTCGCGCGGCATTCGCCATCTCGATGCGGTTGCCCTCACTCACGCCCACTCCGACCACATGGGCGGCCTGCCTGCTGTTCTGCGCAACTTCCATCCCGCGGAATTATGGGTCGGCAACAACCCTCGCTTCGGAGCCTACAACGACTTACTCGACGAAGCGGCCGATCTCCACGTCCGCCTCCGCACCTTCCGCGCCGGCGACGCATTCTCGTTCGGTGCAACCCAGATCGCTGTTCTCGCTCCTTTCGCCAGCTACCAGCCCGGCCCCGAGCCCACCAATAACGACTCGCTGGTTCTGCACATGGCTTACGGCGCAACATCGGTGATGCTGGAAGGCGATGCCGAAGCCCCCATCGAAGATGCCATGCTTGTCGAGCCCGGCCTGCAAAGCACCGTGCTCAAAGTTGGCCATCACGGAAGCATCACTTCCACGCGGCCGGAGTTTCTTGCCCGCGTATCGCCGCAATGGGCAGTCATTTCCTGCGGTTTGCACAACCGCTATGGCCATCCCCGCCAGGAAGTGCTGGCGGAGTTACAGGCTGCTCACGTGCGAACATTCCGAACTGATATCAGAGGCGCCACGTGCTTCCTGCTTGACGGCAAGACCGCCGCCCCGGAACCAACGTGTGATTTCCGGTAATTACTGCGGACTATCCGATGTGATCCGGCCCAGCAGTAATGACAGAAACTCGCGCTCGTCCGATTTAAGACAGACTTGCGCATTCGGCGCTCCGCTTACCTGGCGCGTAAACCCTTTTTCGTCCACTTCCACGCGCATCGGTGTCGCAGGGCACAAATCGGGACGAACGGCATAGGCCACCGCCACAGGGTCAAACAACGTAGGAGCAACCGGATGGCCATCACTTCCGGCCATCCATTGATGGTAGAGAAGCGTCAACTGATCGGTGAGCGGCGAGCCGTGAGAAAAAATCGTCTCCCGCTCCTTTGTTTCCAAGTGGATCTGCGTCGAGTCGAGCGGCATCATGAAGACTGGCACCCCGGCAGCCAGCAGCGCTCTTGCTCCGGCCGGATCGCGGTCGATGTTCCACTCCGCATCTGCGGGCCGGCGCTCGCCATTGCGCCCATCGTAACCCCGGTCGATGCTGCCGCCCATGATGACCACCCGTTTGAGCTTGCGGAACATGGCCGGGTCTCGTCCGATTGCCGCCTGCACATTGAAGAGCGGACCGATGGCAATGAGCGTGATCTGGCCTGGATGCGCTCGAATCTGGCCGAGCAGAAAGTCTACCGCGTCGGGACGCGCCCTACCTTGATTTGAATCGGGCGCCTGGCGCGCGTAAGCGGCCTGCGTAAAAACATTGCTGTGAGCCGTCGCCACACCTGCGGCGACAGGAATGTCCGCACGCCCCACCGCAGCCAGATAGCGATCCAGCAACCGGGCGCGGAGTTCCGTATCTCCGTAAGCTGTTGTGATCCCCAGTAGCCGCAATTCCGGGCTGTGCAGCACCAGCGCCAGCGCAAAAGCGTCGTCGATGTCGTCGCCAATATCGGTATCCAGAATCACAAGCTGCGGCTGACCGACATCTGCGGAGACCGCGGTCACACCAGCCTGGGCTCGCGAAATTGGAATCCCGCTAGAGATCATGCCCGCCACGCCTAACGCCAAAGCGAATCGAAAAATCTTCATGCACAACACTCTAACCCGGTTGCCCACTCTCGCGCTTGCGCAGCGAAGGATGCGCTTTTCAATTCGCCGGCGAGACAGGCCCAATTGCGTAGAAGCTCAATGCCGCATCGCCCTGTTCCAGCAGGCGCGTCCGTGCGAGTTTTCCATATTGGTCTTGTAGCATCTCTTTGCGCCGATGCTCGGCAATGACCAACGCGCCTGAAGCAAGCACTCCAACAGAATCCCCGCCCAGCAGCCCCAGTGTAGCCTCGTACTCACGGTCTGCGTCGTAGGGCGGATCAAGGAATACCAAATCGAAACCCGCTCCCGCTTTCAACAGCCGCAGAAATCCGCCCACGCTCTGGTTGTGAATCCGGAATCCCTCCGCCACTCCCAACCTGGCCAAATTCGCGCGGAGCACTGAAAGCGCAGCCGACGCGCGCTCCACAAACTCCACCCTCGCTGCACCGCGGCTCAGCGCCTCAATCCCCACCGCGCCCGAGCCTGCGTATAAATCCAGAAAAGCCGCGCCTTCAATGCGCGGCGCAAGCACATTAAAGAGCGTCTCGCGCAGCCGGTCGCTGGTAGGCCGGGTTGACAACCCCGGCGGGGCAGTGAGTGTGCGGGAACGGTACGATCCGGCGATGATGCGCATCGCAAATCAGCATACCGGAAACGAAACGGCCCCGACCTAATACAATCGAAATATGCGAGGCTGGTCAATTCCGCTGGGCCGTTGGATGGGGGTCGAAATCCGTGTTCACGCCTTCTTCCCTCTGCTGGCAGTGGTATGCCTCGCGCTGAGCGCGTCAAGCGGACTGAAACGCGGCATCGGTCTCTTCCTCGTGATTGTGGCTGCTGTGGCGGTGAGAGAAACCGCGCGCCTGCTGGTGGCTGCGTGGCTCGGACTGCGCCTGCGCGCCGTTCTTCTGCTTCCCATCGGCGGACTCTTCGCTTACGCAAATCCTGAGAGCCAGGAAAGCGCAAACGCCGGCGTCGGCCAATTTGCAATCGCATTCGCCGGTCCGCTGGCCAACTGGGCCACGGCGGGTGTGCTGGCCACATTGTTTCTTGGCGCGAGCGGCGATATGCACCTGCTTGGCCAGCCCTTCATCACATCCGCATATCTGCTGCGCAGCGCCTTGTGGATGCAGGTCTTCATGGGCGTGATGCACCTGCTGCCCGCCTATCCGCTGGATTGCGGCCGTCTCATTCGCGGCAGTTTTGCCCGCAAGCACGGCTTCGCGCTTTCCGGCCGCGCCGCCACCGGCCTTGGACAAGTCATCGCCCTCGCCGCCATGGTGGGCGGAATGCTCCTGCAGAACTATTGGATGGCGATCGCCGGCTTCTTCATCATGATCGGCGCGCAGATTGAAGATCAGGGCGTCTTCTTCCAGTCGGTCGTGGACACGGTGCATATGCGCGAGGTAATGCTCACTGACTTCGCCACGCTTTCACCCTCTGACACGCTGGCCGATGCGCTCGTCCGCTGCGTCCACTCTCTTCAGGAAGACTTTCCCGTCGTTCGCGGCCCGCAACTGGTCGGCATCGTTTCGCGTCAGCGCATTGTCGATGCTCTGCGCAATGACGGCAACGGCTACGTGCAGTCAGTCATGTCACGAGCCTTCCAGGTGGCGTGCCCCGACGATACTTTGGGAACCACAATCCGCCGCCTCACGGCAGGTCACGGACTGGCCCTCATTCCCATCACTGAGAGCGGACGCGTAGTGGGCATTGTCAGCGTGCAAAACCTGATGAGCTCCATGTCCCTGCTGGCCGAAAAGCGCCGCATCGAACGCGAGGAAGCCCGAGACTAGCCGTGCATAAGATCGCCAGCACGGACCTTCCTCTCGCGCCCGGTCTCTATCTCGTGGCTACGCCAATCGGCAACCTCGGCGACATCACCCTGCGCGCCCTCGACGTGCTCAAGCGTGTTGACCGCATCGCCTGCGAAGACACGCGCCAGACGCAAAAGCTCCTCAACCACTTTCAGATTTCAACGCCAACCGTAAGCTGCCACCAGCACAATGAGCGTCAGCGCGCGCATGAACTCTTGATCGCGCTCAAGGCAGGCCAGCGCATCGCCCTCGTCTCCGACGCGGGAATGCCCGGCATCAGCGACCCAGGCGCCTGGCTGGCCGCTGAAGCAATCGCCATCGGAGTCCCGGTGATTCCCATTCCCGGCGCCAATGCGGCGCTCAGCGCGCTTGTTGCTTCAGGCTTGGCAACTGGCGAATTTCAGTTTCTCGGCTTCCTGCCGGAGAAGGCCGGCGCTCGCCGCAGCCGGCTCGAAGAACTCGCAGCAGAAATCAAGACAGCTCGGACGCTGATTTTTTACGAAGCACCGCACCGAATCATCGAGACTCTGGCCGATCTGGAAGCTGTCTGGGGGCCGAATCTGCGCGTGACCGTGGCCCGCGAGCTGACCAAGATTCACGAAGAGTTTCTCCGTTGAACGGTCGGGTATGCGCGCCAGGAGCTGGCCAGCCGCGATCGCATCCGCGGCGAAATCACGTCTGCTGATTGAGGCCCAGCCTCATTCACAGGCCGGCACTCAATTGGCGGACTCCGGCCGAGAGAAAATTTCAGACCGCGTCGCACACATCCAGGCTGAAGCGGGAGTAGACGAAAAGGATGCTCTCAAGCGTCTCGCGCGGGATTCAGGCAGGTCAAAGAGCGAACTTTACCGCGAACTGCAGCGCGAGCGGGCGCGCCGATAAATCTCCCCTCGATGCCTCAATACTAAAACCAGCCTGATTACATGTCTTCGATCCGCCCACGGCCGGCAGTTTGAGGAATCTATGCCGACTCTCGAACCGGGTGGTTCGAGGTCAGTTCATCCCGCCGGTGAAGACCGCCCATGAGCCGCAGTAGCGAGCCCATGCTGCTGCCTTTTTGATAGAAGCCATCGGCAGCAACGCCTGAAGGCACTTCATCGCCGTGGAATGCTCCGCTCATTGCAATCGTCTGAATGGCAGGAAACTGCTGCCGAACCTGAGACAGCAACTCGAAGCCGGACATCCCCGGCATGTTCAGATCGGAGAGCAGAATCTCCGGGACCTGGTCGCGAATCTCAAGCAAAGCTGAGATGCCGTCCGCGGCAGACCGCACATCGTACCCAATTTCGGTCAGCAAACACGACAGGGTATATCGTATTGAAGGCTCATCGTCCACAATGAGTAGCCGAGCCAGGCACGGCTGCTTTTCGTCCCTCATCTCTCACCCCCTTCGGGAAGACCAATTTAGGGAATTGGAGTGAGTATCCCATCCGGCGAAATGCAAATCTGTTCAGTTTGGAACAGAGCAGGCGGAGGATGCGCCTGCTTCAAGTTACTCCCCTGGATTGCCTCTGATCGACGGCCTTTTCGCGTTGTCGTCCGGCAATTGGTCGTGCAGAATCACGTTCAGCAGCGATCTGTGAACCTGAATCCCGCCGTTGTACTTGATGAATCCCAGCTTGCGGAATCGGTTCATAAAAAAGCTCACCCTCGACCGCGTAGTGCCTATCATCTCGGCCAGCGTTTCCTGAGAGACCTTGGGAATGTACTGAACTGCTTCGTCTGAATCTTTCGATTGCTGACTTGCGCCGCTGGGGTAGGCGGACGGATTCCCGAACTCAGCCATCAGCAACAGAATTCTCGCCAGCCGCTTCTCGCTTGAATTGAAAAGCTGATCCACAAGATCTGCCTGGATGCGCAGGCTGCGCTCCAGCAGAAACTTCAGAAACAAAGCCGAGAAGTCGCGCTCTTCCTGAATCACCCGGATCATCTCGTCCCGGTTTATCTTCAGCGCCTTGCAGGCAGTAATTGCGGTGGCTGTTGCCAGCCGCTTCCCGCCCACAGTGGCCAGCGCTTCTTCACCTACAAAGTCGCCATCGCCAAGCAGCGTGATGGTGGCTTCCTTCCCCTCCGCGGAAACAACGGTCACACGAGCCCGGCCCCTCTGAAGATAGAAAACCTCATCCGCTGGATCACCCTGAGAAAAGAAGGGTTGTTTGGGAGCCATTTGGACAATTCTTCTCCCCAGGCCCGCATTACGCAAAAACGACGCTACATCGAATACCGGTGCTGTATGTTCAACCATCAAAATGCTTCTCTCCCAGGTGCGGCTTTCAGATGGAAATCCGGACGCACGAACGCCATTGAATCCCATCGTCTTAAAAATGAAGTCATGGCGATGAATGAAAAGGTTATCGCCAGAAACCGTGGAATCCAGGTGCCTTCAGCCGTTCAATCAGCTGGCCAACACTGCGCCCCGATCAAAAGCACAACTACCGCCGGATTCTGCCACAGCGTCGCATCGTCCTCGGGAAAGAATCTGTTCAATTTTATACACCTTTAGGAAATTTTTATTCTAGGCAAATTCGTTGACTCGATGGCAAGAATTGGCCTCGGGCCCGATGTTGCACGCGTATATACCATCGTAGTATCTTGCTGGAAATAAATAAGATAGGCCCTTAAGGCCGGCTATAACAGGCACGCGTGATCCCTCCCGAACAATCTTTCGCATATCGCCTAGATTTCTTTCATCTGGTCAATAAATTGCTTCAACTGCTCCCGCTGGCGGTCTCTTATGCCTTGGAATTGAACCCTCAGAATCGATTGATACTCGTTAGTCTCGATGACGCCCGGCAGACAAAAGAGAACGCCGTCGAGATGCAACTCGGCATTTACCCGCGTATCAACGCTCACGCTCGTGGGCTCGTCCGTTCGGACGCGGCAACCATTCAGGCTCAGATCCAGAAGTTGCCCACGCAATTGGTCCCCCGTGTCATTCAGGAAAATCACGGCCATGGAAAAGACGTTTTGCCGGGGATAAGCCCGCCGGTCGTGGGCACCGGCAACTGGCTGTTCGGATTTGCGCTTAGCGACCCCTTCGCCGGCCGTCCCGGTCGGCCTTCTCGCCTGGAGAACTGCGACTTCTCCGAGGACTTCGACCAGCATTTCCTTGCGGCGGTCGCTCATATCCACAAAGCGAACACCGAAGTGGTCCGCGCTGTCGGTCCACTGAATGACTCCGGGAAGCAGTAGAGGAAGCCCGCGAATCGTGAATGTCACTTCTACGCGAACCTGGGCCTCGGCTTTGAATGGATCCGTGGCGTGTAGCTTGCATCCCCCCAGGCTCAGGTCGAGCACACTGCATTGGACGTTGAGGTCCTGGCCAAGAACGCTGAGCAAAGCACTGCTATGGACAGGATGTCTCTGGGAGGTTCGGTATCTTGTTTTTTCCGCCTCAAGAATCTGGGCTCTCTCGTTCTCTTCCACGTCCCCTCCGCCAGGTAGCTTCAGGTCATTCAATGTCCGGCGGTAAGCTCCCAGGGGCGCGCAGAAGATGGGAGCGCCGTTTCCCGGCCCTGCAATCGATCATATAAATATTCATCGCTGGTCGTGCCCAGCGACTGGTTGTATAAGGTGATGCTCCCAGTCAACTGATTCAGCTCCTCGCTAAACAAGTGGATTGCCTGCAACTGACTCGCTGACGCAGGCAGTTCAAATTCGGGAGTCTTGATGAACTTCTGGTATCCCCGGTCCAGCAAGCGCGCCACACTACCCCCCACGAGCGCGCCTGGGCTTTCAACAAACGCGGCCGAAATATCCTTGTCCTGCGAGGGCGCGAGCACGGCCCCAGCCCCATGCTTGCTTACCAGTACGCTGCCCGCGACGCCGGCATAGGGCGTCACATCAAAGCCATGGGCTCGCAGGTTTTCCAGAGTCTGGTCAAAGTTCGGATTGCTCGATTTTCGGGACATGGCGGCTTCCAGTCTGAGAGGATATGAATAGAGATTGCTCAGGTTCCCTGCCTCTTCAATCTCGCACAACCGGAGCGCACACCGCAATTCCCAATGGACCTTGTATCAAAAGAATCAAGACTTGGCGCCTCTTTACTTGAACGCATCGGCAATACGCCGCTTATTCGGCTGGAGCAGGTTCTCCATTCTGTCCCGGCGGCTGGCGGCCTTCACGGCATCACGCTGCTGGCAAAGGCTGAGTGGAGCAATCCGGGCGGTAGCGTAAAAGATCGCGCCGCGGCATCCATGGTTGCCGACGTCCGTGAACGCGGCCTGCTCATTCCGGGCAAGACTCTGCTTGACGCCACCAGCGGCAATACGGGAATCGCCCTGGCCATGCTCGGCGCGGCGCTCGGCGTTCCCGTCCGGCTTGCTATGCCTTCCAACGTCTCTCCGGAGCGCAAACTCATTCTGCGCGCCTACGGTGCTCAGGTTGAATGGACTGATCCCGACCTCGCCTCCGACGGCGCCATTCTCCGCGCGCGCGAGCTGGCCGGGAACGATCCAGATCGCTTTTGCTACCTCGACCAGTACTCCAACGATGCCAATTGGCTGGCTCACTATCGCGCTACCGGCCCGGAGATCTGGCAGCAGACCGCCGGGCAGGTCACCCACTTTGTGGCCGGGCTGGGAACCAGCGGCACGTTCATGGGCACGACTCGCCGGCTCAAGGAACTCAACCCCGCGATACAGGCCATCAGCTTTCAGCCCGACTCGCCCTTCCACGGACTTGAAGGCCTCAAATTTATGGCCACGTCCATCGTCCCGGCCATCTACGACCCAGCCCTGGCCGACCGCGCGTTGGAGATAGAAACCGAAGCAGCCTACGCAATGGCCAAGCAACTGGCTCGCGAGGAAGGCCTGCTGGTCGGCATCTCCGCTGCCGCTGCCGTTGTGGCCAGCTTGAAGATTGCCGCTGAGGAGAGTGCGGCGGGACGGGAGGCCGTCATCGTGACGGTACTGCCCGACTCCGCCGAAAAATATCTCTCTGAACGTTTTTGGGAGGAAGCATGAGCACTTTGCGCTTTGCCAAATCGGTCTACGACGCGATCCGCGCCCATGGCGAAGAGACCTATCCAAATGAGTGCTGCGGCGCTTTGCTCGGTGTCTCCACTCCCGATGGCTGGCAGGTGCGGCAATCCGTGCGCGCCGGCAATACCCGCACTGATTCCGCCCACAACCGCTACAACATTGCCCCAGGCGAGCTGGTGAAGATTGAGCGCGATTCGCGCCGCCAAGGCCTCGGCATCGCCGGTTTTTACCACTCCCATCCCGACCACCCCGCGCAGTGGTCGCCCACCGACTTTGCTGAAGCCCACTGGCTAGGCTGCAGCTATGTGATCACCGCCGTTGCCCAGGGCAAGGCTACCGTTACGAACTCCTTCCTGCTCGCCGGCGTCACCGAGGAAGACAAGCAATTCATCCAGGAAACCATTCAGGTCGGGGATGAAAACGGCTGAATAGACTTCGCAATAATTCGATTTAAGTTCTGTGCGCTTCTTGACCTTGCACGAGGCCGAGCAAGCTCAACTTGGCACTCACCGCATGTTTTCGAAGTACGCATCCGCAATGATGTTCTAAAGACAACTCAGAAAATTCTTTACTTCCAGGCTCCTCAGGCAAGATAATCGCGAAATCCCGGAACGCCCGCACTTCCCACTGATTTCTCTCCCTCACCATTGCGCGCGCTCTGCGGCTAAATCAAGAAGGGACGTGCACATGAATAAGATCAGCCCCATTTTATTGGGATTGTCACTCGCGGTTGCAGGCAGCTCGATGGCCGCGGCGCAGCAAACTGCTTCGTTACCCAAGGTCTTGCAGATCACTCGCGAATTCCTCAAACCTTACAAGGGGGGCGCAGCGCACGACAAGACCGAGAGCGCCTTTATCGCCGCCATGACCAAGGCCAAGTTCCCCGCGTATTATCTTGGCCTGGATTCGCTCTCCGGCAAGTCCCGTGCCTTGTTCCTCACCGAGTATGACTCGTTTGCGGATTGGGAAAAGGACAACAAGATGGTCGACAAGAACCCCGGCCTCTCCGCTGAACTGGAGCGCGCCAGCGTTGCCGACGGCGAGCTGCTGGATGAAGTTGACTCCGGCGTGTTCGTCCGTGACGACGATTTGAGCTACAAGCCGCATGCGGATATTTCTCACGCGCGTTACATGGAGGTTTCTGAATTCCATGTTCGCGCTGGACACCAGGGGGATTGGCATAAGCTTGCCAAGATGGTCAAGGATGCGCATGACAAGGCAGGAACCCATGCACATTGGGCCATGTTCGAGGTTGCTTACGGAGCCCCGGACGGCACCTTCCTGTCTCTCAGTGCTGACGACTCCATGGCCGATATCGACCGTGAATACGCAGAAGACAAATCGTTTCGCGACGCTATCGGCGGCGAAGACGGCATGAAAGCCCTCGACAAACTCTTCGCGGAGACCGTGGAATCCTCGGATTCGCAACTGTTCGCCGTCAACCCGAAACAAAGCTACGTGGACCCAGAATGGATCAAGGCCGATCCTGGATTCTGGGCCCCAAAGCCAGCTGCGAAGCCCATGGCGGCTCCTGCGGCCAAGCCCGCGACAATGGAAAAGAAGACCCCGTAACACCGATCGACTCGATGCTCTGCACGAACGGCTCCGGAGACCCGGAGCCGTTTCTCTCCGGCGTCTCATTCAATGATTCGCTCCCGCGAAAGTGCGTCGCAATTCCATTAGAATGATATTGGCGGTCTTTACACCTCGAATCCCGGGTCGCCGCTGGATCGAAGGCAGGTGGATTTCCTAAGTCCAATCGATCCCCATCTTCATCTCTTAATCAGGCGAGGAACCCGACGCATGACCATATTCATCCCCACGCCATTGCGCCTCTTTGCTGGAGGCCGCGATGCCATCGAGATCAACGCCGCTACCGTTGCCGAAGCTCTCGAGGAGCTTACTCAATTGCATCCCGATCTGCGCAAGCACCTCTTCACCCCCGAGGGTAAATTGCGGGCTTTTGTTAACCTGTACTTGAATGATGAGGACGTGCGGTACCTCCCCGCCAAAGAAGGCACCGCTGCGGCAGCCACCGACACGCTCTCGATTATTCCCTCCATCGCCGGGGGCTAGCCGTCCAGGCGGATGCGCCTTTGGCGTATGACTCCCTTGGTAATTGAACTGAATCCTCGCAAGAAGAATTGGACACAATGACCACCATCGCCGAACCCATCGCACTGCCTGAACTCACGACCGACGACCTCGCCCGCTACTCGCGCCATTTGATTCTGCCCGAAGTCGGCATGGAGGGCCAGCAAAAGCTGAAGGCCGCACGCGTGCTTTGTGTCGGCACTGGAGGGCTCGGTTCGCCGCTGGCCCTTTATCTCGCCGCCGCCGGCATAGGCACCCTCGGCCTGGTGGATTTCGACGTCGTAGATGCGAGCAATCTGCAGCGCCAGATCATCCACTCCACTAAAGACATCGGCCGCAAGAAGCTCGACTCCGCCGAGGAGAAGCTCCTCGCCCTTAATCCATCGCTGAAGGTCATCAAGCACGACACCATGCTCTCCAGCGCCAACGCGCTCGACATCGTCAAGGATTACGACATCGTCGCCGACGGCACAGACAACTTCCCCACGCGCTATCTGGTCAACGACGCCTGCGTGCTGCTCGGCAAGCCCAATGCATACGGATCGATCTTCCGCTTCGAAGGGCAGGCCAGCGTCTTCGCCACAGAGAACGGCCCCTGCTACCGCTGCCTCTATCCCGAGCCGCCGCCGCCAGGTCTCGTGCCCAGTTGCGCGGAGGGTGGGGTCCTCGGCATTCTTCCCGGCCTGGTCGGCGTGATTCAGGCCACTGAGGTCATCAAGCTGATCCTTGGCAAAGGTGAGCCGCTCATCGGCCGACTTCTGCTTGTCGACGCGCTGAACATGCGCTTCCGCGAGCTCAAGCTGCGCAAGAATCCCGAATGCCCGGTCTGCGGCGATCATCCCACCGTCACCAGGCTCATCGACTACGAGCAGTTCTGTGGCATCTTCCCCGAATCAACTCCAGCATCAAGCCAGGAGTTGGTACTGAAGAACGGAATTCCGCAGCTTACCGTCAAGGAGCTCAAGCGTCGCATCGACGCCGGCGAAGACGCCTACATCATCGACGTCCGAGAGCCCTTTGAATACCAGATTGCCCAGATCGGCGGAAAGCTCATCCCGCAGAATGATGTGCCCAACCGCCTCGCCGAGATCGACCGTGACCGCGAAGTCATTGTGCAGTGCAAGTCCGGCGGCAGAAGCCAGCGCATTGCCGAGTTCCTCAAGCAGGCAGGCTATCCCCGAGTCGTAAACCTCGCAGGCGGCATTTTGGCCTGGTCCGACGAGATCGACCCGAAGGTGCAAAAGTACTGAGGCAAGTCGCGCCGCCATCAGGAGGGCGATTTACCTTGACTCGATCCAAGGCTCTTGGCTGCGGGGACGATGTTGAATGGAAGACTTGATACTAACGGGAAAGCACGTTCGTCTCGAATCGCTGGGCCATTGCCATGCGGAAGGTCTGGCCGCAGCTTCGGCGGCCGATCCATCGCTTTATCAGTGGAGTCCGGTTCCACAAGGCAAAGCCGCCGTCATCGCCTACATCGATACTGCGCTGGCCTGGCGTGAAGCTGGCCGCGCCGTGGCCTTCGCAATCGTTCGTATCGAAGATGACGCTGTTGTTGGGTCAACCCGCTTTTTTGATCTGGAAACATGGGCGTGGCCGCAGCAGCATCGACGCCACGGCCGTCAAGATCCCGATGTTTGCGAAATCGGGTACACGTGGCTAGCCCGCTCCGCAATTCGCAGTGCTGTCAACACGGAATCGAAGCTTCTGATGCTCACTTACGCATTCGAAACCTGGCAGGTGATCCGTGTTTGCCTGCATACGGACGCGCGGAACCTGCGATCACGCGCCGCAATCGAACGCATCGGCGGGAGGTTCGAAGGCATCCTTCGCTCCCATAGGATGGCTGCCGACTTCATCGCTCGCGACTCTGCCCGTTATTCGATGATTGCGGCGGAATGGTCAGATGTGAAGCGGGCGCTGATTGACCGCGAAAGGCATGCCTGAGCGAACCTTTCATCGACTTTGCCGTTAAAGCCGCCTGGCTCCGATACCATCGACTTGGTAGAGAGGTGATGGTTGGGGAACTCGGAATTCAGCAGTTCGACAAAACTGCCTCGCCGCCGTTGGCGGATCGCATGGCTGCTCGGCCTTGGCGTGCTGGTCAATTATTTCGATCGCGTCAACCTATCGGTTTCGCACGCTTCGCTCTATGCCGCCTTCGGAATCTCTAACATCACATTCGGATATCTTTCCGGAGCCTATAACTGGACTTATGCGCTTTGCCAACTGCCGATTGGTGTCCTGCTCGATAAGCTTGGCGTCCGGCGCATTGGCCGCATCAGCACCTTTCTATGGAGCATCGCGTCGTTCGGCGCGGCAGTTTCGACGAGCGTTGGCGGGCTGTTCGCCGCCAGGCTTGCCCTTGGAGTAGGAGAAGCGCCAACTTTCCCCGCAAATGCAAAGGCAATCGGTCTTTGGTTTCCTGGAAAAGAACGAAGCTTTGCAACGTCAATCTTCGATGCGGCAGCCAAATTTGCTTCGGCCATTGGTGTCCCTTTCATCGGAATTGTGTTGATCGGTCTCGGATGGCGCTGGAGCTTCGCCCTCACCGGCTTGGTCAGCTTCGCGTTCTTCCTGCTTTTCTGGCGAGTCTATCGCGATCCGGACGATGACCCGAAGCTTGGCCGCATGGAGCGCGAATATATCGATGAAGGGATTATCGGCTCCGGTATACAACAGCCTGGGTCCGCGAAACCTTCCTCGCTCGGTTATCTTCTGAGCCAGCGCAAGGTTATTGGCCTCGCCATCGGCTTTGGCTCCTATAACTACGTCTTTTACTTGTTGCTCTATTGGCTCCCGAGCTATCTCTCCATGTCGCTGCACATTGACCTGCTCCATTCGTTCCTATACACCAGCGTTCCATGGCTCATTGCCACCGCGACCGACTTCTTGATAGGTGGACTGTTGGTGGACTCGTTGATTGCGCGCGGATGGAATTCGAGCCGCGTCCGCCAAAGCGTCCTGGTTGGCGGCACGATCTGCGGACTTGGCATCTTTGGCGCGGCCAACACTCACAGCGCCCAGCAGGCTCTCATCTGGATCAGCATTTCTATCGGCGGCCTTTCCGCCGCGGCGCCTGTGGGCTGGTCGATTCCGTCTCTCATTGCCGGCAGAGGCGACGTTGGGAAGGTTGGCGGCATTATGAATTTCTCAAACCAGATCTCTGGAATTGCAGCCTCAATCGTCACCGGGTATCTGGTGTCGGCGCATGAGTCATTCGTATGGGCGTTTTCAGTGCCAGCGATCTATCTCGTGATCGGCGTCGCGGCTTATTTGATTCTGCTGGGCAAAATTGAGCCGTTCAAGCAAGCTCCAGCGGCCCTTGATGCTTTACCCTGATCGGTGGACACCTAGTAGCTCCTGGCAGAAATTAATTTTCGCTCTGGATAACATGGAGAAAGTATGAAGGCGCTATTACTCTCCGCATACAAACAACTCGACATAGTAGATATACCCGCGCCTGCGCCGGCCCAAGACGAGTTACTCATCCGTATCAAAGCCTGTGGTATTTGCGGCAGCGACGTGCATGGATACGATGGCAGCACTGGCCGCCGGCTACCGCCCATTGTCATGGGTCACGAAGCCGCCGGATTTGTTGAGGCCGTGGGCAGTGCAGTTACAAGCTTTCGCGAAGGCGACCGCGTCACCTTCGATTCGACCGTCTATTGCGGCGAGTGTTTCTTCTGTCTCTGTGGTCAAGCCAATCTCTGTGACAACCGCGAGGTCATTGGAGTTTCGACTCCAGCCTTTCGGCGCATGGGTGCATTCGCCGAGTTTGTTACCGTACCCGCGCGAATTGCTTATCCGTTGCCGGATAACATGCCGTTCGCGCACGCAGCGATGATTGAGGCTGTCTCTGTCGCAGTCCATGCCGTCTCCCTGACTCCAATTGAATTGGACGATACGGTCGTCGTTGTCGGCGCAGGCATGATTGGCCTGCTCACGCTGCAAGCTGTGCGCCTGGCGGGCGCCGGTAAAATCGTCGTCCTCGACATCGATGACACACGTCTCGAACTTGCGCGCAGCCTCGGCGCAACCCACACGTTCAACACCCGTGACGCCGATGCCGTTCCTGGGATTCTCGATCAAATTCGTGGACTCACCATGGGACGCGGCGCGGATGCGGCATTGGAGTGTGTCGGCTCCACTATTCCCGTCAAACTGGCCCTCGATAGTGTAAGAAAAGGCGGCACTGTAACTCTGGTTGGTAACATCGCGCCAACCATTGAACTCGGCCTGCAATCTGTGGTAACTCGTCAGATTCGTCTGCAAGGCTCCTGCGCATCGTCCGGTGAGTATCCCGCATGTATCTCCATGATTGCGCGCGGCGCAATTCAGATAGAGCCTCTGATTACAGCCGTCGCCGCGCTCGAGGACGGACCTTCATGGTTCGATCGCTTGTACAACCATGAGCCCGGCCTCCTGAAAATTGTTCTCGAGCCATGAAGACAGCTCGGCAAGGATGCTTTTTATGTCTCAGTCCGATCCACTATTCGACCTATCCGGCAAAGTAGCGCTGGTAACTGGAACCAGCCGCGGTCTCGGCCAGTACTTTGCCCGCGCGCTTGCCCAAGCTGGCGCTGACCTGGCCATTACCAGTCGGGACAAGAATTCCCTTGCAGCCTTCGCCGGCGAAATTCACTCCCTCGACCGTAAAGCCTTCTGCGCGGAACTCGATGTACGCGATCACGCCAGCATTCAGCAAGCTATCGCGTCCATTGAAGACCACTTCGGCAAGATCGACATTCTAGTCAACAACGCCGGCTGCAACATTCGCAAGCCCGCGCTCGACGTTACCTGGGACGACTGGAACACCATCCTCGATACAAACTTGCGCGGCTCATTCTTTGTCGCTCAGGCCGTGGCGCGGGGCATGATCCAGCGAGGGTATGGGCGCATCATCAATATCGGTTCAGTAACCAGCGTCTCCGGTTTCGCGGGCCTCGCGCCCTATGGCGCAAGCCGGGGCGGCATCAAGCAACTCACCATGAGTCTTGCAGACGATTGGGGTCGCCATGGAATTACGGTGAACTGTCTCGCGCCCGGTTGGTTCAAGACACAGCAGAATCGTGTTCTCTATGAGAATGCTGCATGGGTTGAATATATTTCCGATCGCATTCCCGTCAAACGCCCCGGCCTGCCTGACGATCTCGACGGAGCCATTGTCTTCCTGGCGTCGGAGTCAAGCCGCTACATCACCGGACAAACTTTACTCGTCGACGGAGGAATCTCTACGGGAGCCACAAAGGCAACTGTCTAACTAAGCCTAATGTGTATACAGGCGCCAAAATCCCGAATCCGAGACCCAAAGGGGCTGCCCCACCGCAGGTGGTCAGTGTGTCATCTCCACCGCACCGGCCCGCGCCACATCGCTGGTCTTCCCGTTCTCCTCGACCTTGCCGAAGATCATCTTCCCGCTCGCGGTTTGCAGCACGCTGGTCACCGAAATCTCAACCGCTTTGCCGATCAGCCGCCGCGCATGATCCACAACCACCATGGTGCCATCGTCCAGGTAGCCAACCCCCTGGTTGAACTCCTTGCCTTCTTTCAGGATCAGCACATTCATCTTCTCGCCGGGCAGCACTACAGGCTTAAGCGCGTTGGCAAGGTCGTTGATGTTCAGCACTTCCACGTGGTGCAGATGGGCCACCTTGTTCAGGTTGAAGTCGTTGGTCACCACCTTGGCTTCCCACTTCTTGGCCAGCTCCAGCAGCTTCAGGTCCACCTCGCGGATCGAGGGAAAATCGTCGGGAACAATCTGCACCTGGATGTTGGTGTTGGACTGCATTCGCTGCAGCATATCCAGCCCGCGCCGCCCACGCTGCCGCTTTGACCCGTCGGTCGAGTCGGCCACGATCTGCAACTCACGCAGCACAAACTCCGGCACCACCATCATGCCGTCAATGAAGCCGGCTTCGGCGATATCGGCAATGCGCCCGTCGATAATTACGCTGGTGTCGAGCACTTTGGCGCTGCGCCGCGACGGCCGCTCGCCGCTGAAGACTGTGCCCAGCGCCGCCGGGTTCAGCAGATCGCCCTTGTTGGCGCCCACCAGCAGCCCCACATAAGTCATCAGCAGAAGCACAAAAATCTGCAGCACTGCCGAATTTGTCGGGCTCAGCGGCGCGCTACCGCAACACCAGGCAAAACAGCGCCGCGCCAAAGATTCCCAGCACGCTGCCGGCTACAGCGCCGATCAGCCGCCGCAGGGTGAGCGCCCGCACCCGCAATTCAAAGACGATGACCGCGCCCGCCGCCCCTGCACCCACGCCCGCACTCACCCACCCTGTAAGCCCAAATGGATGAAGGAAATAACAGACCCCAGCAAGAAGGGCCACAAAAAGAAGACGAATCAGGATGAGATCCATAAAGGTCGAGCTCCCGCTAGCCGGAGGAAAAACCTCCAAACCTCGGCATAAGTGCCGAGTATGCCCACCCTTAGGTGCAGTCGTCAAGGGGGAGGAAGGCAGGGAACAGGGATCAGAGGAAGAGGGGACAGGAAAATCGGGCGCGCTTATTGAAAATCCCTGTTCGGCTTCTGAACTCCGAAAAGGAAAGTGATGCGTCGTAAGCCAGGCCGAACTGTTCCCTTATCCCTGTTGCCTGCTTTACGATGCCGCTGCAAACTCCGCTTCGGCGGCTATCCGCAGCGAACCTTTGCGCGGCCCTCGCTTGCGTGCGCTCATCACCTTGATCCGTTCGAGCAGTTCCTGAGCCGAGCAGTTTTTCTTGGCCAGCAGCGCGTCGGCGGAGTGAATCTCACCCCCCATTCTCTGCGGATCGCCCAACAGGATCATGGGAATGTGAGGCGCAATCTGCTTCAGACGGCCCACCAGTTGATTCCCATTCATCTGCGGCATCGCGTAATCGGCGAGCACCAGGTCTATTTGCGATCCGGCAAAAATGCCGATCGCCTCCTGGCCGGTACAAGCGGCAAGCACCTTATATCCGTTAGTTGCCAGCATGAACTTGAGTACGGAAAGCTCTTGTTCATTGTCGTCTACGCAGAGAATCACTTTCTTTGGCCGCATGATTTGAGAATCCACTCCTTACTTAAATTTTTCTTGTGGCCCGGCAACACTCCATCCGTGCCCGCGCTTGTGGCAGGCTGGCTGATGAAGTTTGCCGGGTCAATGACCGCAGACGAGGCTGATGGGTCCTGGTTGTTCGCACTGTCCGAGTGGCCGTATGCAGTGCCCCTGCCGCCCAACGGGCGCAGTGCTTGCTCAGTCCAGCTTGCGTCATTCGATGGCCCAGGAGGCCAACACTTTCGCGCATTCAGTTTTAAAATGCCTGGGCAAAAACCTGCATGGGAGCCGGCTAAAATGTTTCAATGAATGGCAAGACTACGGGGCTTTTCGCGCCGTGGAAAGAGAGAATGGGAAGCGAAATCCACGCTGAAAAATCCTATGAAACAAGTTCGAATTCGCTAAGGTTTAACACAACCGTAACTTGCAACCATCCATGCCTGTTGAAAGCGTGTGAATCACGGCAACATAATCCGTCCCTTTGCTACAAGAACAGTGCTGCCTGCAACCCGCACATCGGTCACCCTGGCCAAGGGCCCACCGATTTTTCCGTCTTCGATCTGTGCGGAAAGATACAATTCGCTCGGTCTTCCAATCTCCACACCCTGGCGCAGGTTGATTCGTTCGCCAGGCGCAACAGCACCACGCCCGACCAGGTAGCTGATTGCGCATCCAGCAGCCGATCCAGTCGCTGGATCCTCGCCGCCATTGAACTGCATCCTCGCCCGCCACGCCGGCTCTTTCGAGCCTGTAGGCCCCAACACATAAAACCAGCGTGCGCCTCGCTCACGCAGCCACTGGGTGGCCTCTTCCTGCTTCACCTTGAGGCCCGCCAACGCCTCCGCGCGGCACAGCGCAACAATGGCGAACGCCGTGCCTGTAGAAACAACCTGCGGCGGCAGCCCCGGGTCGAGATCGTCCTCGCTCAATTCAAGGAGGCGCGACACATGAGCCGGGTCCAACTCCGCGCCAAACTCCGGGTTGCCTTGCGTCATCTCACCAAAAAGCCCATCCCCGGTAAAACGCACCGGTATTGGCCCCACATTTTCTGCCAGAGTCACAGTATCCCCGGCGAAAGTCTCGGGAGCAAACAGCCTCAGCACGCTCGCTGTCCCCAGCGTAGGATGCCCTGCAAACTGCAGCTCCTCCTGAGTCGTGAAAATGCGCACCCTCACCCCCTCTGCCTGCTCGAGGGCCGCGGCCCTGCGCTCCACAAATGTAGTTTCAGAAAGATTGAACTCCCGCGCAATGGCCTGCATTCGCTCAGTCGTAAGGCCGCAGGTGTTCATCACCACTGCCAGAGGGTTTCCGGTCAGAGCTCGATCGGTGAAAACATCCACTACAAAGTAATCCAATTCCAATGACACTTCCCCTCCCATCGCTTGACAGTCCTCCGCCGTCGCTCTAGTCTACGAATATCCGCTGAGTTGCAAATTTGCAAATGCGCTCAGCCTTCAAGGATTTCGATGAACGGTTCAATCATCCCCGCGAAGCGCTACCTGTGTTGCTGTCAGGGCAGCCGCGCGCGGGCGTGTTCGATGGGCTAGATTCTGTATAGGAATCTCCTGCGACCCACCCGCCCGGAGGCGAGGTGGGTTTTTAGTTGCAGTTGTCAGTTATCAGGGGTCAGGAAGCCAGGGATAGTATGGGCCGTCAACTGATCACTGACCACTGCTTTTCAAGCACCGGTGGCGAAGTGGCTAACGCGCAGGTCTGCAAAACCTGTATACGCGGGTTCAATCCCCGCCCGGTGCTCCAGTTAAAGCCAAAGGGCCGCGCCTCAACGAGTGAGGCAGCGGCCCTTTTGGCTATCAGGCGATCTTTTTATATAAGTACTTTTTCTAATCGCCGATTCCATAAGCGAAGAGCGAGGGCCTTATCGCGCAATCGTCGGCTGCGTTTGCTGCGTCTCTGCCGCGTCGAGAAACAGCCTCATGCGCAAGGCTTCGGCTCGCTGCATAAACACCATTCGCAAATGCCTGCGGATATGGCCGTCGTCTTCGAGATGCGCAACCTGCGCCTCGTCCTGCTCCGCATCTTTCTCCAGCTGCGCAATCCGCCCTTCCATGGAACGCCGGAATCGGGGACTGATTTGAAACTCTTCGTTTGCGACGCGGTTGGTAATCATGGCTGCTCCTGAGGGCCGGACTCTCGAGCTGATTCATCTCGCCCTCAAGTAAATCCCCCTGCTTCCGACAGTAGAGGAGACGGGCCTCAAGCGCCAGATTACGGGGAGCGAGACGAACGTAATCGACTGTCCTGAAACAGTGCAATTACGGTGTCAACGAGGTCTGATTTACACATATCGAGGGTGGAAATCCGAGTGTAAACTCAAACGAGATTCGAGACTTCGGGTGCATGACGGTGGGTAGTGTGAGCGGTAAGCAACATCATGTTTCGAGCCGAACCGTAGAATCCGTCATGATTCCGACTTTCGAAATTCGGAGCTGAAATGACCAACCAGGAAAAATTTCACTTGTTTGATGCGATCGACAACATCCCTGAATTTGAGGGTGCTGGCGTGGCTTATCTTGGCGACGGCGAGTGCGAGGTGCTGCGGGACAGCATGCACATTTCCGGGTTTGATACCTGGATTGTTTTGGAAGCCTACGAGACGAGTGACACCAAGACGCTCGAAGTCCCGCCGACGGCCGTCAGGCCCAAAACCAGCTTTTGGAAAGAATTGCTGGGCCTCGGTATCAATTGCAGTTCAGCTGTCTTGACGGGTGCGGCTACCGCCGCCGAAACTGCGGCCGCACCTGTTACAGGTGGCGCATCCTTGGCTTTGGTCTACGTTACCGGCGCGGGCGCGGTTGCTACCAGCCTGCAATGCGGCCTTTCAGTAGGGCGCGTAGTGGATCATTTTATTGACCCAGAATACACGGAACTCCTGGACTCGGAAGAATGGTATAGCTCAGCCAATGATGTGTTGGACATAGTTTCCGACATCGGAGCGGTCGCGTCTGTTGGACAAGCTGTGCAAGGGCTAATACGCTTACAAAAGGCTAGCGGCAGATCATTCAAAGCCATTTTGAAAGGTATGACCCGGGCCGAACGGAAGCGCCTGGCTCGGGAATTGGCTCAATACCTGGGAGCGAAGAGCAGCAAGCAGTTCAAAGCGCTGGTGCGCGCCGGGGAATTAGCCACAATTTATACCCAGAAGAGTATCGATATTGCACTCAAGAAAATGTTGTTGGATAGCATTTCGAGTGCCCTGACAATTGCCGGTAGTGCAGGTATGGGTGTCCTGCAAAAAGCTTATCTCGTTTATGTCGTGCAAGAAGCCTGAGTCGAATTATTCTGCTCTGGCAAACGGGTCGAATGCTTCGATATAGCGCTTAACGATTGTTCCGGCTAGTTCTGCGGCGGAGTTGCGAAATACCCTTTGCGGACCTGCACCTTCGTTCCGTTGCCGCATTCGACGCTTAGCTTTCTGAAGCTGCCGTCCAGCTTGGGATTGGTGGGTGTATAGGTGGCCACATATTCGGTGCGCAGCTCGTCTTCAATCTGCTGGAAGGCGTCTTCAAGCTTCTTGCCGTTGTTGCCAACATCGATCAGCCGTCCGCCGGTTTCAGAAGTGAGCTTCGACATCGCCGAGTAGCCGCTATAGCCGAATCCACCGTAGAAGCCGCGATCGGCGATCAGAATGACATAGACCAACACGTTTGCTTTTTGTGCGGCGGCAATCGCTTCCTGGATCTTGTGATTGCTGCCCTCATCTTCGCCGTCGGTCAGCAGGATCATCGCCTTGCGGCCGTTCTCCTGATTCAGCTTTTCGTTCGACGCCAGATATACCGCGTCGTAAAGCACGGTTCCCTTGGGCGCGCCCATCGTGGGAACGGTGCCACCGCCGGCCCCCGGAATGCCTGCCGCGCCATTGCCGCCCGCGGTGTTGATCTCCGCCTTGTCCATGGCGTGGGACAGCAGCCGCGCACTGTTGGTGAAGTCCTGCATCAGGTCTACGTCCACGTCGAAGGAGAGAAGAAAAGCCTCGTCCTTCTGCCTCAGAACGCGTTGCAGGAACTGGCCGCCCACTTGCTGCTCCAGCGGCAATACGCGCATCTGGCTGCCGGAGGTATCGAGCAGAATGCCCAGCGTAATCGGCTGCTGCGTCTCCGCCACAAAGCTCTTCAGCGTTTGCGGCGCATTGTCTTCCTTGATGTCGCAATCGCTCTTGGTGAGATGCGGCACCAGCGTTCCGTCCTTGGCCTTGACAGTAAAGAACACGTCCACCAGGTTGACCTGTAGCTTGAAGGTGGCTACTGATTCATCCTCAGCCGCCTGCGCCGGTGCCGTGCTCACTGGCGGCGCGTCAGGCGAGGGCGCAAGTTGAGCCCATCCCGCGGCGGGCAACGCCAGCAAGCCAAGCAGCAAGGCGCAAACTCGCGGGCTTAATCTCATTGGGGAACACATGCTGGTCATTTAGACGGAATTCCGATCTCGAAGAAAGCATACCTTAGTTCTTTCAAGGCGGTCAGGCAACCTGCGCGACGCTGGCGCGTCTGATACTCTGACGAAAGTGGCCTGCTCGTGGACTTCGACGGCCGGGAGCTGTTTCTTGCCGTTGAGCAGAGAAAATGGGATCGCTCTTCAGGCAACTCTGAAGACCGACCGCTGAGAGCGGCAGAGTGCGGCGCTTTTTGGGAGGACGGAATTTCTGTGAGGCTCGGATTAACTGCATGGTCGCTGGCGGCAATACTGAATCTGGGACTGATTGTGTCTCCCGCAGCGATGGCCCAACAGCAACCCGCGGTACCGGATGCTCCTTCGCCCCAGCCGCCGCCGAAATTGTCTGGCGCGGAGGGCACGTCGATTACGCCCGGCAAAGGCGCGGGCGATGAGCCAACCGGACCCAGTTCATCCTCAGTTTCGCCCACCGACGATCAGCCGCCGCCATCCAATCTGGCGCCTTCAGCCGATGGCAAGGACAGCTTTCAGACCACGCCCCCTGTGATACCCGCTCCCGGCGAAGGATTCGACAAAGCCTCCTTCACCATCCGCTTGCCCGTCAACTTCGTTGAAGTTCCCGTCACTGTTAAAGACACAAAAGGAAAGTTGGTCGCCGGTCTCACCTGGCGCGATTTCAGAGTCTTTGAGAACAACACCCGCGAGCCGCTGCGCCTGTTCACTGTCGATCCGGCACCACTCTCCGTCGTCTTTGTCGTCGACCAGAGCCTGACCTCCGACGTGATGGAAAAGGTGAACGGCTCACTAGGCGCTATTCAGGGCGCACTTACGCCCTATGACGAAATAGCGGTCCTTACCTACGGCAACGGCGCGAAGGATCGCTCCGGCGGATTCACGGGTGCACAGAGCGCTCGAGTCCCGTTTATTCTTTCCATGACCAAGTCAAGTGGTACTGAGGAGTTGGCTCCGATCAACGACGGCCCATTTGACAGCTGTGGCGTGCACTACAACGGCAACTGCGCCGACCCGAACCTCCAGCGTGGCAGATCGGCGGGCGGTTCGTTTCAATACGAGCCGAAGGAGATCCACACCCTCAATGACGCCATTCTCGCCGCGGCCAAGGAATTGTCAACCCGCCCCAGGGAACGTCGTCGCATTATCTACGTCATCTCCGACGGCAAGGAGGCGGGAAGCAAGGCCACCTACAAGCAAGTGGTGCAGTACCTGCAGACCAACAGCATCGCCGTGTATGGAACCGCGGTCGGTTCATCCGCCCTTTGGGGCGTAGGCTACATCAGCCGCTTCCACCTGCCCTTCCAGATTCAAGACAACCGCCTCTACGGCTACACCGTGCAAACCGGGGGCACGCTCGATTCTGAGCTGAGCCTCGACGGCATCGAAAAGAGTTACGCCAAGATCGCCGAAGAAGCGCGCACCCAATACACGCTCGGCTACCTCAGCCACCAGCCGTTCATCGACGGCAAGTTTCGCACCATCGATGTCCGCGTGGAGCGGCCAGGCCTGGAAGTGCTTGCCAAGAAGGGCTACTGGCCCAACGCGCAGGATGCTCACTAGCCTGTGAACTTCTCATGAACTCCCAATGACGTGCTCGCTATGAACTCTCCAACCGCCGCGGCCAGCCTGGGACTCATTTCGGCCGCCAGTTGGGGTGGCTCCGACTTCGTAGGCGGTGTTGGCGCGCGGCGCGCTCCGGTCATGCTGGTGGTGGCTTCGGGCCACCTATTCTCGCTCATCGTACTGCTTGCGCTCTGCCTGGTAATTCGCCTTCCCGTGCCCGGCTCACACTATCTTTTCTTTGCCGCTTTAGGCGGCTTTGAGGGCTCGATAGCACTGGCCGTTTTTTACCGCGCGCTGGCCATGGGCGCAATGGGTCTGACTGCTGCACTGACAGGCCTGCTTACGGCCCTGGTTCCGGTTCTCTTTTCGCTCATTTCACGATGGTCTGCCCACCCCGCTGGCGGCGGCGGGGTTGGCGCTAGGTCTGTTCGCAATCTGGCTCATCACTCACACACCCGGGCGCACAGCTGAAAAAGAGGATTTCGTCGTCAAGACCGCCTCTACACCACCAGCCGCGCTGCTGCTTGGCGCGCTGGCCGGCGTTGGATTCGGAACCCAGTTGATCCTCTTCAAGATGGCGAGCCCCGGCGGCACGATGTGGGTTATGACCTCTGCCCGCGCCGCCGGCGTTGCGGCCATGCTGCTGTTGCTTGTATTTATGCCACCCAAAGCTCCCTGGCGCGGCTTCTGGCTCACCGGTATAGCGGCTGGGGCCCTGGACACGATGGGCAACCTCTTCTATCTCCAGGCCACGCGCTTTGGACGCCTCGACGTGGCCGCGCTGATCTGTTCGCTCTATCCCGCGGGAACGATCCTGCTAGCCGCGCTGGTGCTGCGCGAGTGGCCCACCCGCCGTCAGGTAGCCGGCATTGCTCTGGCTCTCGGAGCGGTGCTGCTGCTGAGCTTGTAAGGGCTGCGGAAAGACTCAAGCGGAAGGGGGCTGGGGGATTCAAAGACCTTTTCACTCCGAATTTCCAATCTGCAAGCTGGTGTTTATTTCGTGAGTGACAATACGAGACGCAGAAAAGGCCTGTGCAGCTGCACAGGCCTTTTCTGCGTCTCGCAAACAATAGTGGCAGTTCAGGAATGGTTGCAGCGCAGATGATCACACCGCTTGATGCCTCTTATCCGTCCTTGCGAATAATTTGAGGCTCGGACGGGGCTGAGACCAGCGGCGGAGGAGCACTCTGCTGTTGCTGCACGACCGGAGGTGGTGGCGGAGGTGGCGTTGGATCGGACACGCCCTTGATGCCTTCCTTGAAGCCCTTCAGGCCCTCGCCCAGTCCCTTGCCCAGCTCCGGCAGCCGCTTGGCGCCGAACAGCAAAAATACAACCACGCCCAGCACGATCAGATGCCAGGGTTGAAATAGATCGCCCATAATTTCATCCTCCTCGCGCCGCCTTCAGCTGGCGCAATCTCGTCGCTACTATTGTCGCACAAAGCTGTTCGAGAGCGAATGATGGCATTTCGGATAGGCACGTGAGGAGTCGCCGGCGCCTCTGCTTAAGCGACTTCGCTCCACTTCAGGCGGTCAATTCACCTGTGCGGGCTTGCCCAGCCGCTCAGTGACCATCGTGAAAAAGGCGCGCAGATCCTCTTCTTCGCCCACAGTCAGGCGGCGGTAGACCTTTATCAGCGGAAAGAGCCGCGAGCCGCGCACCTCAACGGCCGGAACGGCCACCGCGCCGCCCGGATACTGGGTCATCTCCCAACTGCCCTGCATAGCGCCGCCGCAGCACCTCGCCCAGATAGCTGCCCCAGAGGCGAACTTCAAAGTCCAGGTCCAGTTCAGGGCTCTCGCCGACCAGGACCAGGATCTCGTCCAGCCCGTCGATCGAATCGGAAGTGAAGTCCAGCTTCTGCTTGAACTCGCTGCTGGCCAGATCCGCAGCCGCACGGGCGTAGCCCTCCATCATCGCTCCCAGGTCAGGGTACGATGCCGATTCCAGCCGTTTGCGAAGGTCGTGCGGGCTTGTCATCCAATCTCCGGCCACATTCAAGAGTACAACCAAATTCTCAGGAATTGCGGGACCAAAATGGCGTTGCGTCCCACGATTGTGGCAGACTTAAGTCAAGTGAATCGTAGTGGAGGTTTCTCCCCAATGAAGACCATCAAGCTCCTCTTCCTTTTTGTTCTGCTGGCACTTGCCGCCGGAACCGCTCGCTCCGCCGGACGCGAGATTTATCCCGATCCGGCCCAGGCCCAGGCCGATCTGGCTGCCGCCCTCAAGACCGCAGCGGCGACGCACAAGCGCGTCCTGCTCGATTTCGGCGGCAACTGGTGCGGCGATTGCCAGGTACTGGATATTTACTTCCACGACGCCACGAACAAGCCCATTCTCGAAGCCAACTATGTCCTGGTCGACATCAACATCGGCCACATGGACATCAACCAGGACATCGCCGCCGAGTACCAGGTCCCGCTGAAAAAGGCGTCCCCGCGCTGGCCGTACTCAGCGACAAGGGCAATTTGCTTTACAGCCAGAAGGGCGGCGAGTTCGAGAACATGCGCAGTATGGAATCAAGCGCACTGACCAGCTTCCTGATCCGGTGGAAGCCAAGCAGGGAAGGGTGTTCAGCGGTGGCGGTGAACTGCTAAGAAGAGCAAATAATCTGCAGTCGCGATTCAGCCGATCGGCGCCAGGTGCTTGGTTTTCGAGTAGGTGTATGTAATGCGGTGAACCACCGTGATGGTGGACAGCATGGCCAGCACCCACAGCACCGGAGCCATCACTCCCCATTTGTTGAACAGTGCACCTAGCAGGATGAGCACGATCCGCTCCGGCCGCTCCATGAATCCCACTTTGCACTGGCCGATCAGCGCCTCGGCGCGGGCGCGCGTGTAGCTCACCATCAGCGACGTCACCATCACGAACGCCACCAGCACTACATACCTGAACCTGTTAATACGTCCGTAGTAAACCAGCAGGCCAAAGAACAGAACCACATCTGAGTAGCGGTCGATCACAGAATCGAAGAACGATCCAAAGACCGTTACCTGATTGTTGCGCCGAGCCACTCGCCCATCCACCATGTCAAAGATGCCGGCGCCGAAGATCACCAGGCCCGCGTAAAAAAACATTATGTCCCGCGTTGGTGGCATTGGCATGGCCAAATAGAAACCGCCGCAAAATGTTGATTACCAGGCCAATGAACGTGAGCACATTAGGGGAGATGCGGGTCAGCGCCAGGCCATGCACAATGCGATCGAGAAGCCAGCCGCATCCGCGGCCAAAAGCGCTGGTCCAGGTCATTCCAGATATTCCTTGCTACTGCTCTTTGCCGTCGGCGCCGTTTTCCGATCTTCCTGCGCGTCTTCGGCCCGCTTCATCGTGAATCGTAGTCAGTTTCAAAATCTCAAGCTCGCGCTTGCCGTTGGGGGTAACAATCGTGGCCACATCGCCCACCCGCTTGCCCACCAGGCCGCGCCCAATCGGCGACGTGGTCGAGATCAGCCCCTTGGCCACGTCGGATTCTTCGCTGGTGACCAGGCGATAGACAATTTCTTCGTCCTTGGTGGAGTCGAACACCACCACCGTCGAGCCAAAGCCGGCCTTGTCTCTGGGAATGTTGGTCAGGTTCACCAGCGATAGCTCAGCCATGCGCCTCTTCAACTGGCCCAGCCGCGCGTTAACAAAAATCTGGCGCTGCTTGGCCATGTGGTACTCGGCGTTCTCCGACAGGTCTCCCATCGCCACCGCCTTCTTGATCTCGGCGGGAAGCTCATGCGCAAGCTCATGCTCAAGAATGGCGATCTCTTCGAGAAGCTGTTTTTTGATGTGCTCGGGCATTCAACGTCCGCTGCGGGGAGCGGATGCTCGGTCCGCGAGAGATAGAAGAACTTGACTCTTCATTATACGCGGGCGCAGGGGAACTTAGCCTCTGGCCTTCAGCCCCGCACCCTGAAGTTAGGCTAATGGCTAGAAGCTAGAGGATGTCTTTTCATGCAGGAACGACTGCAAAATCAGAGTCGCGGCCACCTGATCCACGACTCCGCCGGTGCTTCTGGCGTGCATGCCCGGCCTCATACAAAATCTGGTGCGCCTCCTGAGTGGTCAGCCGCTCGTCCCATAAGTGGATGGGCAGGCCGCTCAACTCACCCAATTCGGCGGCAAACGCCTGGGTCTTGGCAGCCTGCGGACTTACTTCGCCCGACAGATGCAGCGGATTGCCCACAACAATGCCCACCACACCGAAGCGCCGCGCGAGCCGGGCAAGAGAGCGCAGATCCTCCCGCTGATTGTGCTGGCGCTCCAGCGTCAGCACCGGCTGCGCGGTCAGCCCAAGCTCATCCGACACAGCCACACCGATACGGCGGTTGCCAACGTCGAGACCGAGATAGCGCGGATGAGTTTCCATCTTGCAACTCCCAGCTTCGATCCTAATGCTCTTGAGTCAGGGAAAGAAATGCTCAACTCCAACCCTTCCAACCCGATACAATCAATTTTAGGGAATCTTCACGCTGATTTTTGCGTCTCTTAGCAATGAAGGGTCGATAGCGACAGAATGGCTGTTCGCAAACGGAGGAACAGAAAAGGGAAGGGGTCCGGCGCGGCAAGAGCCTTGCTGGGACTTCTTTTTGTGGCGCTTCTTGCGGCCGGTGCGGTGGTTTGGCTGGTTCAAACGCCGTTTGGTCCGCGGACCGAGACCTTTGTTGAGTTAGCGCCCGGTTCTTCCACTGCCGCTATTTCGCAGCAACTGGAAGAGGCAGGCGTGGTGCGCAGCCGGTTCGCCTTTCAACTGCTGCGCATCGTGAAGCGAGGAACGCTCAGGGCAGGCGAATATCGGTTCGATCATCCAGCCCCGTTGACCGAAATTTATGCGCGCATTGCGCGTGGAGATGTTTTTACCAGGGCGGTAACAGTGCCTGAGGGCGCGAACATCTTTGACATCGCCGCGCGGGTGCAGCAGGCGGGGCTTGGTACCGCGCAGAATTTTGTTGACGCCGCTGTAAGTCAAACTCGCCTGGTTGCCGATCTCGACCCGCACGCAAAGAGTCTTGAGGGTTATCTGTTTCCAGACACGTATCGTTTTGCGCGCAAGGCAACTCCAGTGCAGATTGCTGCAACCATGGTTCGGCGCTTCCGCGAGAAAGCCGCGCAACTGGGCTTGAAAGGAAACATGCACGCAGTTGTGACCATGGCCTCGCTGGTGGAACGCGAGACGGCAGTTGATACGGAGCGCCCGCTGGTTGCCAGCGTGTTTTCGAATCGCCTGACGATTAACATGCCGCTGATGACCGACCCCGCCGTGATCTACGGCCTCGAGCTTCAGGGCCGGTGGCGAGGCAAAATCTACCAAAGCGATTTGGGCTTCAAGACTCCTTACAACACCTATCTGAATGCAGGTCTTCCTCCAGGCCCGATTGCGAATCCAGGCGTGAAGTCTTTGCGCGCCGCAATGGATCCGGCGAAAACGGACTATCTCTATTTTGTGGCTGCCGGCGCCGATCCGCAGGGACGTTCACTTTTTTCACGTACCTTAGACGAACATGATCGCAATGTATCCGGCTACCGCCATGCCGTGAAAAAGGCAGGCGGCCGATGAATAGAAGCTTCCGTGTCTGGTTCTTCGCCGCTCTGTCTCTTCCCATTCTGCTTTCGGGCTGTTCGCTCTTTCCAACCATCCGCAAGCTGCCCATGCCCAAAGCGCCGGTGATTACTCAAACGGCTACTCCTGAGGAGCTGGCGACAAGACTGAACACTCGCTGGGAGGCGCTGAATACCCTCACCGCGACCGTTGAAATTCAGGCCAGCGTATACAAATCCAAGGAGGGCACCGCAAAGGACTATCCCACGCTGCACGGTTTCATTCTGATGCGCAAGCCCGCGATGCTACGCGTGGTCGGGATGTACCTCGGGGTGAGGGCCTTCGATATGGCCAGCGACGGCAGCGAATCCACGATCTCCATTCCCGCCGAAAAAAAGGTTATCAAGCGCTCCAATTCGCTGAAGAGAAAATCCGCCAACGCGCTCGAGAACCTTCGACCGCAGTTTTTTTTGGACGCCCTGGTGGTACGCGGACTCGATCCCGACGACCTTTACGAGGTAACTTCGGATTCATCCACGCAGGAGGACTCTGCCAGAAAGCACCTTTACTCAATTCCGCAATACGTGCTGAGCATCTCGCGTCGCAAACCGGGCAGCCAACAGTTGCTGCCTGTGCGCAAAATCTTCTTCCACCGCGAAGATCTCCAGCCCTATGAGCAGGACATTTACGACAGCGATGGCATCATGGAAACCCAGGTACTTTATGACAACTACCAAAATTTCGATACCGCTATCTATCCTTCATCGATCGTCATTAAGCGCCCACTGGAGGAACTTGAGATATCCCTTACGGTCGATAAAATTAATGAGAATCAGACTCTGAAAGATGACCAATTCGTGGTGACGCCCCCCGAAGGATCCGTCATACAGAACCTGGAATAACGCAATTCGATCGGCGCCAAGGTTTACCGGGGCCTCGACCGCTTGCTTCAAATCTCAATTCTTTTCTCCACCGCGGAACACCTGGCTCAGATTCGATCTTCCCCATCCTGAGGCATACCACGCGGCCCAATAGTACGGGTGACGATAGTGAGGGTCGCGGATGAGTGCCTGGCGCGCTGCAGTCAAGGCCGCAGGGACAGTGAGCCCTTTGGCCAGGCCTGCATAAAAGCCATCCATCATGGGGACGGCGGAAGCGGAGTCGATCTCCCAGCGCGTAGCCACCACGTCCGGGACGCCAACCGACGCCAGGGTTGCCACAATGTCTCCCATGCCGTGATTCCATCCCTCTTCCTTTTTCCCCGAAGAGCAGGCGGAAAACACCGCAAGCCGGGCGGCATGCGGAGGATGCTTGCGCAGCAGGGCGCTGTCCAACCAGGGCTGATCCTGATCCGAAGAGACTGGCGGGAAAGCTTTGGCCGGCAATCGCGCCGGTGGCTCGTTGGCCGCCAGCAGTAAGCGCGTTTCGCCATCCTGCTGCGCCGCATGGCCGGCAAAATGAATTGTTGCGGCCGTTAGCAGATGAGCGGCCACCTGAGGCTGCGTTGCCTCATCGCCAATCAAGAGAGTGGGGTCGCGTTGGAATCGGGCCACTGCGCGCGCCTCGCGCAACACCTCGGGTAGCAACTCGCCGTCAACGCTTTCGGTTGAGGCTATGGAAGCTCCCACGATGAGACCTTGCCCGTGTTGTTTGGCAAAGACAGAGTTCGCGATTCGTGCCTCTGCACTTGGTTCCAGAGCCAGCGACGGCAATTCAGTGAGATCGAACTGCAAGCCGATGGAACCTGCGGCGGTTTCAACGGCGGGCCAGGGCAAATTGCCGAGCAGCGGATCGGATTCAATCAAAAGTTGCCTACCCCCGCTCGCAATCTGACTACGTTCTTCGGATTGAAGCAGGGGGTCAAGCAGCAGTTCCCCCACCTTGCGGGCGGATCGGTCGAGAACATCCATCGGGGTTGCGGGCGAACTCACCGCTCGATCCAATTGCTCGGCAGCCCCGATCACGTCCTCTCCGCGCTTTGGGCTGGAAAAGAAAACAATGCCCTGCCTGCTTCCCGCATAGAGCAGCAGGCGATCCGCCAGCGCGATCTGCCCCAGCAGCCGATCCGGTCCGAGCTGCTTGAGTGCGGCCAGTATCTTGGGCTCCAGGCAATACAGGCCTCTTGCCGCGCAGACAGGCGCGGGATGCCCGAGTATACGCAATCTGTATCTCTCCCAAAGCGCGAGAATCTGTTGCGCTGGTCGCCCTTGCGCCAGCCACACACCCGCCAGAACCGCATAGAGATTGCGATCCTGCTGAGCCAGCACTATGCTCTCGTTGCCGGCCTTTCCCGCCAGCCTCTCCTCATCCAGAATCGCATTGCGCAAAAGCGGTTCAGCCGTGTCCGGATGACCTTCGGCCAACTCCAACCGTCCGCGCGCCACTGCATAGTCCCGGCGGTGATAGGCGTTGTCCTCGCCGGTCATGTGCCGTTCGGCCAGATCCAGCATTTTGGCAGAGTCGACCAGGTCGCGCCGATCCAAATAGAGGTCGGCCATGGCAATCTCATTTTCGGCCAGCCGTCCCCGCACGGACTTTCCGCCGTCAATAGCCTCCAGCTCAGCCTGTGCCAACCCAATCTGCTTTTCTGCCTCAGCGAGGGCTCCGGCGCGGATGGCAGCGGTAGCCAGATTGAACCGTTCGCCCGGTATCAATTGCCGACCCTCTGTCAGTTCCAGCACTTGAACGACTTCACGTTGCATCAGCAGGCCAAGTTGAATGCGCGGCGTGGCTTGCTCCACCTCCGCCAGCCCCGACAACGTGGTGTAAAGCCGCATGGGTGGATAGTCTCCCGAGTAAAACCTGCGCACGGTGGGGAGATAGACTCGCCATGCAGCTTCCGTATCCCCGGTGTCGACGGCCGGCGACCCGAGCAGGTTTCGCGCTCGCAGTTCCAGAAGCGTATAGCCCGCATTGTGCGCCAGGTCCACCGCGCGCTGAAACAGTGGATTGTTCTCCGCGGCGGTTCCGGGCGCCGGATCGCAGAGCGTGTCCTGCGTCAGTGCGTAAATGTGAATCCAGACAAACTCGGGGTTGCGACCGAGCACTGGATGAATAGCCCGATAGCAGCCGGCATGATCGGAGCCGCGCTGCTTGGCGAATGCCATCTCAACCTGGGCGCGATCTTCTCCAGCGGGATTTTGCACAACATGAAAATGCCGGCTGGCTTGAAGCGCATATGCGCTACCAGCGATGTAATCTCCCTCAGCGTCTGCGGCAATGGCCCGTGACAGCGCGTGAGCGGCCGCAAGAAAATCCATATTGACGGAGGACGAATCGGATGGAAGAAGCTGAGTGAGCCAGGGGTCGTGATGGTTTTGCTCGAGTGAACCGGCGAGGGCATGAAGCAGAGCGCGGGCATACTGGCATCTGTCATTGCAGTTGATTGGAGAGCCGCGCGAGCGATCTACCGGCATAGGAAAAGCTGCATCAAGCAGCCGTGGCAACAGCGCGCTCGATAGCTCTTCGTCGATCGCCGCCAGTGCCGCGGGATTGGCTGTCAGCTCGCGCATCGCGGCTGGCGAGGCCAGATGCTGCTCCATTCGGCTTTGATGCGACTTCATTTTATTCAGCCTGTCCTCCAAAGCCTCCAGTCGTGCGCGTCCCTCGGTCTGCCAGCGCGGATCGCGCTCGAATTGCAAATAGCGGTTCCAGGTCTCGACAGCGTTCATGAGCTGGCCGCGATCTTCCATCACAACGGCTTCGTTGAACAGGACCAGCGTGTCGTCGGGGGCGAGCTCGTCGGCACGGCGCAGATAGTCAAGCGCAGTCGCGCGATCGTTTTCGCTGCCCGTCGCCGTGCCGCGCTCGAAGTACGCAGTCCCGTCATCCAACAGCAGACTCGAAGTCACTGGTCCAGCGGCCAGCAGCCGATCGAGTATGTCGATAGCTGGATCAAATTTTTCCTCCATCACGTCGGAGCGCGCCTCAAGTTGCAGCCAATGCGGATCCTCGGGCGCATTCTCCAGATGGCGCTCAATGCGCGAGCGCGCATCGAGCAGCAAAGCCGATTCGCGTCCGGTTCCGCTGCCTCGCAGATGCTTCTCCGGAGTGACTCCTGCAAAGCCCGCGCCCGGAATGCGCAACTCAAAAATTCGCGAGTTAGTATAAGCCTCGGCCAGCAGCCGCTCCGGCGTGTTGGCCATTCGCTGCCAACTGATGAGTGCGACAGCCACAATCAGCGAGGCCGCCAACCCGACCCCGGCCCAAAGATAGAAAGGCCTCGTCTTCTTGATCGCAGGAGCCCCAAGCAGCCGAATGCCCTCATTCCGATCTCTCCCAGCTTGATCTTCGCTCTTGTACGTAGTCCGAGCCAGCCGCGCCGCCAGGTCGCTTTGAAATTCGCGCGAGGCGGAAGCCAGACCGGCAAGTTCAGCGGCTTCTTCCGGCGTGGCATCAGCCGAGCGAGCCTGCAACTCGATCAACTCCGCCAATGCCTCGGCTGAGGCATCTTCATTCGGCTCCGTCGTACACTTCGGGTTCAAATCATCGCTCATATCTGCACTCTATTTAACGGGTTTGGCTGCAACATTCCTTTCATAAAGCCGCCTTCGGAACTAGACGGACTCAGCGGTCTCCTCCAATTTCCTTGCTTCCACTTCTCCGCGAAGCCAGAGCGTGATCCTCCGCAGCGCGCTCTCCACGCCTTTGGCCGTCAATGCAGCCCCCGGTAAATCGGCAATCTCCTCTGCCGTAAAGCCTTCGCGGTAATAAAGCCAGAAGAAGGCACGGTCACGCTCGCCGATGATCTCCGGCGCCGATCGCAGCTTGTCATCCAGTTGGGCCAGAAGCGCGGATCGATGCATCTGCGCAGCCGGATAAGCGCTGGCCGCCGACATTGGAACCTCGTCATCGCCAAGCAGATTGATGACCACTTTTCCGCCCCTTTTGGCTGAGTAAAGACGGCGAAAGTAGTCGTTGGCCACCGAAGCAGCGACCGTGCTCAACAAGCCAAGAAAAGAGTCCTCCCCGCGCGGCTCAAAGTCGGCAAGAATGCGCCGCTTCTGCTCGCATAACTTCAGAAAGACCTCTTGAACAATGTCATCCACCGCTGCAGGCGATGTGCCACTCAGCCATAGGCGCGAAACCCGCAATGCCACCAGCGAGGCCAGCGGCGTGCATCTGCGCACCAACTCTTCCCATTCCGCCGCATCGGTGGAGCGGGAGCAGGCCCTGGCGAGATCGTTGACCGAGCTTCTAAGTCCTACCATCATGCGGGACACCAGTTTAACTCAAGCATGGCTCGCCGGTGACTTGTTTCTAATTTAGATTTTCCAATCGAATAACCTTTGTACCGCGGAACAATTTCGGCGTGCGCCACAGCTTGCCCTATAGTTCATAACCGCCTGTGCTAGTATCCCCGCAAGCGTTGATAACTCGATTCTAAGGAATCCAAAATGGCAGTCAACCTTCGCCCACTCACGCTCGGCGAAATTCTCGACCGTACCGCCCAGCTCTACCGCGAGAATTTTATCCTCTTCGCTGGAATCGCTTCTATCTATGCCGGGGTATTGCTGGTGCTGAACCTGATGCAGATCGGGCTGACCGAACTGCTTTTTGTTTTTCACATGGCGCGCTATCAGACCTTCGCGAAGCTGGCCTTTGTCGTTCTTATGTTTCCGGTCATCATCATCTGCTCAGGCGCCGCCATGGCCGCCAACAACCGCGCCGTCGCGTGGGTCAATCTGGGCGAGCGGGCCACTATTCGCGGCGCTTATCGCAGCATTTTGCCGCGCCTGGGGCGCTACCTGTGGATCATGGCCATCGCCATGTTCTTCGCATACTGGCCCTTCGTCGTCATCTATGCCGCGTTCTTCCTGATGCTCTTCGCCATTCCCGGCTTCAATTTCGGAGCAGCCAACCATCAAGGCGCGCACCTCGATCCCAGCGCCGCCATCCTTGTCGGAGTCGGCGCGGTTGGAATTCTCGTTCTCACTTTCCCGGCCATCATTTATGCCGTCTGGATGGCTTTGCGTTATTCGCTGGCCATTCCAGCTTCCGTTGTAGAAGACCTCAAGGCCCGCGTGGCCATCCGCCGCAGCATTGAACTCACACACGGAGCGCGCGGCCGCATCTTCGTGCTGGGATTACTGATCGCGGTGATTCAAGTCGGATTGGTCGGTATCACTCAGTTCATCTTCATCATCATGGCGTTTAAGGACGCCAGGCAGCATCTTCTATTGCCTGTGTGGGTGCAGATCGTCCAGCAGGTTGTGAACTTCCTGACCACCAGCTTCATCGGTCCAATGTGGGCTACGGGCCTCACCCTTTTCTACTACGACCAGCGCATACGCAACGAAGGATTCGATATCGAGTGGATGATGCACGCTGCCGGACTCACCGTGCCAGCACTTACAACCCAGCCTGCCGCGTCGCAAGCTGATCAAGGCGTGGAAGAACCGCTTCCGCCGAAGGGTACGGGCTCCAGCCCGTACAGCAGCACTCAAGAATCGACCAGAGCTTCAGCCCCTGAGGGAAGCTCTTCGGAAAATCCTGTCTCGTCCCCTCCGCAGATACAGGAGAACCCCGATGAATGAGCCTCTGCGTCCCTCGGAAACGCTCTTCGCAGGCCATGCCGAGCTTAGGCTGGCTCCGTCCACATTGGGTGAGATTCTCGACCGCACCATCCAGATCTACCGCTCTCACTTCCTCTTGTATCTGGGAATATCGCTGGTCCCAACCGCAGTGGTTGTTATTCCCGCTTGCGGCATCGTTCTTTTGATCGCGTGGTTGGGTTCCGTCGGTGCCGTGCCGGCAGTTCAGGGTACAGCCGGGGTCGCAGGCATCGTCATGCTCGCCGTCATTGGACTGCTTGCGGCGCCCATCCTCATAGCGGCTTACGCCCTGACTCTGGCCGTCATGCCCTATGCCGCGTCGCGCACCTATCTCGGCGAAAAACCACCATCCGCGAAGCGTACAAATCCGTCTGGCGTCACGGCTGGCGTTACTGCTGGCTTCTGATTCTCGAAGGCCTCATCGTTGGGGCTGCTCCAATTGCCGCCTTCTTTGCCCTTGTGGCAATCGCCGCCGGCCTGACTTCACTTGCTCATGTTTCCGGCGTCGGCGGCGGCGCTCTCATTGCCGTGGCTACACTTCTCGCAATGGTCGCCCTTTTTGTTTACTTCTTCTGGATGCTGCTCAGCCTTTCGCTTGCCTTCCCCGCATGCGTGATTGAAGAGCTTCCGGCCACGCGTGCGCTCAAGCGCGGTTTCACTCTTGGGCAGGGAACCAAGGGCCGCATCTTTTTGATGTATTTCCTGGTCGCGGCGCTAAATTGGATACTCTCGCTGGGCATCACCGTGCCATTGACCATCGTCATGGCGTTTATTCCCGCAGCAAGCGACCCGGCGTCACACGCCGGATTCATTATGCTCTCTGTTGTCTACGGCGCTGCCTTTGCCATTCAGGCCGCCACCAGGCCCATCATCGGCATTGCGCTTACCCTCTTTTATTACGACCAGCGCATTCGGAAGGAAGGGTTCGACATCGAGTGGATGATGCAGCGCGCCGGATTGACAGCCTTCGCGTCTGCACTGCCTTCGCCCTCGCAAGCCGCACCCCCGCAGTCCTTACAAACTTCTACGCAGATAGAGAGTCCACCGCCTGAAAAAGGAGAATCGATATGAGCGATTCAATGTTGCCTGTTCCGTTCGACCCCTCGGCGAGCCCTAAAACCATCGGCCAGATTCTCGACCGGATCTACAAAATCGGCCGCGCCAACTGGAAGTTGTTTTTCGGAATTGCCACCGTCCCCTCCGTGGCACTCTTCCTCGTCTTCGCGATCCTCATCGGCTGCATGGTCCCCCTCATCGGACCGCAGATAGCTGCCGCGCAGGCCTCCGCCGGTCAAGCCCGAGTTACGCCGCCGCCATATTTCCCTTATCTCATCGCGTTTCTCATGCTCTTGACTTACCCCATCCTTTTCGCGGTCTTTGCCGCATACATGCCTGCGGCAAGCTATGCCGCCACGCAAGCAGATCGTGGGGTTAAAGTGACCTTCGGCAACGCCTACGGGCTGGCGCTGAGCCGCTTTTGGCGCTACCTCTGGCTCATCATTCTCCCCGCTTTTTATGTGATTGTCCCGCTGGCGGTCATCGTAATAGCCGCTGCTGGGGGAGCTCTGCTATTGAGCCACGGATCAAGCGGCATTGCCGCCGCAAGCGGTGGCGTAAGCCCGGCCGCCGTGTTCTGCCTGGTCGCGCTTACCATCTTGCTCTACATCGGCCTGATGATCTATTGCATCTGGCTCATGCTGCGCTTCTTCCTGGCTTTCCCAGCGTCGGTGACTGAAGGGCTTACCGCGTGGGCCTCGCTGAAGCGCAGCGCGTTGCTCACCAAGGGCGCAAAGGGCAGAATCTTTCTGGTCTTGCTGGTGGTCTACGCGGCCACGTACCTTGTCAACTTTGTCTTGATGATGATCTTTTTTGTAGTGGCCGCAATCGGCGCCGTCGCGGCCGTTCTGGCACATGTCGCCGAGGGTTCGCCGGCCTTCTTCATCCTCATTGGGCTGGGCGTGCTTGGCTATCTGCTGGTAGTGGTCGCATGCGCCATGTTCTCTTACGTGGCGTACAGCACCTCTTGCGCTGTTCTCTACAACGACCAGCGCCTGCGCACAGACGGGCCGTTGCTCACGACGCCCGCACAGGCAGGAGGGATCGTATGAATTCAACTCTCTATCTGCCGCATTTACCCTCTTCTACTATGATCAGCGCATACGCCGCGAAGGCTATGACATCGAGAGAATGATGCACAAGCCGGACTCATCGCGCCTGTGCCACCGCTCGTAGGAGAAAGCCCCATCGCGTCCGTTCCCTCCGTTGAAGAGGAGGGCAAGCCTTGAGGTTTTTCGCCCTAAGCGTCGGCGTCGCTCTGGCCGCGTTTCTGGCCGCAGCGCCGGGCCGCGCCGATACGCCCACCGCCCAACCTGCCGGCCGCTGGCGCGACGCTTCGCTCCAGGATTACCGTAACCACCTGCTTGCCCTCACCACGCTGGTCGGAGCCTGCGCCAAGGCCCGCGACGCCAAGACCTGCGACCCCGCGCAAGTGGGACAGGACGATCGCATTCCAATCTCTGATGGCGCCAATTCGGATCACCGCCTCATCCGCTACGGCTGGCTGCGTGTGCTTCTCTCCGAAGCTCAGGAAAAAGACAAACCAGCCGACGGCCAGGCAGCCAAGCCCGCGAAAGACGTGAAGGAAGCGATCACCGGCGAATCCGCTGGCACTCCCAAGCCAACCACGACGCAGCTACTGCAAGACGCAGAAAAGCGCCTGGCATACGATCTTGCCCAGACCGACACGCCGATTATTCCCGAACCCGCACACTCTGCGGAACGCGATGCAATGAGGCAGATCCTGGCCGGACGCGACTTCCGCAACCTTCAGGATCCGACCGTCCGAGAAAAGTTTCTGGAAAAACTCCGCGCCTGGCTTACCCGCATTCTTCAAAGCATCTCCCGGGTCGTGCCCAACTCTCTGTGGGTCGGCCGCATCGTTTTTTGGGGATTCATCTTCGCCGTCTGCGTGGCTCTTGTTTGGGGTCTGCTCCAGCTGGAGCGCCGCTGGCGAATGCGGGCCATTGCAGACAGCGACGGCCCTGCCGCCGGAGCCGCATCAGCCCGCGATTGGCAACTCTGGCTTCAGGACGCGCACCAGGCAGCTTCGGCAGGCCTGTGGCGCGAAGCAATCCATTACCTCTACTGGGCATCGATCTCGCGCCTCGAATCCAGGCGTCTTTGGCCCGCAGACCGCGCCCGCACTCCCCGCGAGTATCTAGCCCTGATTGCCCCGGAAGACCCGCGCAAGCCCGGGCTCGCCACCCTCACCGGCAGCTTCGAGCGCTTCTGGTACGGCGGCCGTTCCGCAGCGCAAACCGACTACCTTAAGGCCGAAGAACTGGCCACCACGCTGATTACGGAAAGCGGACCCGGCATCACAAGCTTTGGGAGGGTGGCGCAATGACATTTCTTTCTTCGCTTGACGCCAAAGATCGCCGCCTGCTGCTCTGGTCCGTAGGCATTGCAGTGACTCTCGCCATACTCACCGGCTTTTTGCTGCCCAGCGCCGACAGCAACGACAATCCCATGCCTTCCACCTACCTTGCCGGCCAGCACGGCGCGCGTGCCGCCTATGAAACGCTGCTTCGCTCCGGCTATCAAGTCGAGCGTTGGGAACGTCCGCTCAGCGAGTTGGCCGCAACTGCCGGCCCCGATACAGTCGTGATTTTTGCCGAGCCATTTACTCGCGAGAAAGCAGACATCGACGCGGTGCGGACCATCCTCGATCGCGGAGGCCGTGTCCTGTCTACCGGGCTGTGGGGCGGAATAATTCTGCCCGCCGATTCGAGCACAACACCCGATGATTTCAGCTTCGCCGCCTGCAAGCTTGACCCCGAAGGCCTTGATCCCCTCGCCGGCACAGGCGAGGTGTGGATGCTTCCTCAAGCTACCTGGCAGGTGGGTAACCCAACGCAGCGCGTCGAGTACAGTTGCGCCGGTTCGCCCGCCGTGGTCGAGTACAACTGGGGCAAAGGCCACGTGGTGTGGTGGGCCAGCTCCACGCCGCTTGAAAACGGCTCGCTTGCTCGCGCCAACAATCTCGACCTGCTCTTGAATTCACTGGGCCCGCGCGATGGCCGCCACTTCTATTGGGACGAATCGCTTCACGGCGAAGTTCGTTCCGTTTGGAGCTATGCCTCGGGCCCGTCCCTGACACTTCTATGGGTCGGACTTCCAACCATCGCATTGCTTGTGGTGTTCAGCTTCAGCCGCCGCAGCGGGCCAGTGCGCGATTTGCCTCTGCCCACCCGCGCCGCGCCGATTGAATTCTTAGACGCGCTCGGCTCGCTTTACCGCAACGCCGGCGCTGCATCCGCAGTCGTGTCCATCGCCTGGGAGCGCTTCCGCCGTCACGCTTTGCGGATTTGCGGCCTGCGCGGAACGCAAATGTCAGCGGCCGAGCTGGCTGCGGCCATTCGCCGTCGCTTTCCCAATGCCGACCCGAACCTTGAAGCCGACCTGGCCGCCGCCGAAGAGGCCGCATGGGGCGAAGCCATCAACGCGCGCGAGGCCCTCAAGCTACTCCAGACCTTGCACGAACGGCGGCAACAGCTCATGGCCGCGCAAAAACTTCGCGGTCATAACCTACACTTCGAAGACATTCATTCCACACAGCAGGAAAGGGCTTCATGAGTATCGAAGCGAATCAGGACCCCAATCAGGAATCGCCAATTCAGGCGCAGCAGCCGGACCAGCCAGGCAGCGGACTTCACGCCACCAACCAGCTCATCAGCCATGCCCGCGAGCAGCTTGGCCGAGTAATCGCAGGGCAGCAGAGGCCCATCGAAGAAGTGCTGATCGCCGTTCTCTGCCAGGGCCATGCGCTGCTTGAAGGCGTGCCCGGCATCGCCAAGACACTGATCGTCAAGGCTCTCGGTCGACTGCTCGGTCTCGGCTTTCAGCGCGTGCAGGCCACGCCCGACCTGATGCCCGCCGACATTTTGGGAACCACCATTCTGCGCGCCGGCGCCGAGTCCTTCAGCTTTCACGCCGGCCCCGTCTTCACCGATCTGCTGCTCGTAGACGAGATCAACCGCATGCCTCCCCGCACCCAGGCCGCGCTGCTTGAATGCATGGAAGAGCGCCAGGTCACCATCGACGGCGTGCGCCGTCCATTGCCGCCATGGTTCACCGTCTTCGCCACGCAGAACCCGGTCGATTTTGAAGGCACTTACCCGCTGCCCGAAGCGCAGTTGGACCGATTCCTGCTCAAAATCCATCTCGATTACCCTACCGAAACTGAAGAGCTCCGGATTCTTGAGATGCACCACGCCGGCTCCGGCAACGGACTACTCGACGACGCCCACATCGCGCCCATTGCCGAGGACTTGCTCGCCTCGGCCCGCGCCGAGGTCCGCGCCATCCGCATCGAGCCGGAGCTGTATGGCTACATCCTCGCTTTGGCTCGCCGCACGCGCGAGTGGCCCACGCTGCTGCTCGGCGCCAGCCCCCGCGCCGCGCTGAGTCTTATGCGGGTGGCCCAGGCCGCTGCAGCATTCGACGGCCGCGACTACCTGGTCCCCGACGACGTCAAGCGCGCCGTACAGCCCGTCCTGCGTCATCGCGTAATGCTAAAACCCGAAGCCGAGCTGGAAGGTTTCGACGCCGACCGCGTTTTGGCCGACGTAATCGCCGCCGTCCCGGTACCGCGGCAATGATTTCGCCTTCGCTCCATCCCGCCTCAGTCAGCACAGCCTGCCAGCGCCGCCGCCGTTGGAGCTTTGGCCTTACGCCTCGCGCCATCGGCTTGCTGATCGCGGGGTTCATCTGGCTGATCCCCGGCTTCTGGAATGCGCGTTTGGCCTACGCCATGCTGGCCTGGGATGGCCTGATTCTTCTCGCCGCCGTGCTAGACGGCCTGCGCTTGCCACGTGCCGCGCAAATCACCGCCGGCCGATCCTGGGCCAACGCTCCGGCTCTCGACAGCGAAACTGAGATCGAGCTGACCATCGAGAACCATGGCCGGGCGATTGTCGAGTGCCGCCTGCTCGACGATCTACCGGCAGCGATGATTGCCCAACCCGCCACGCACAACCTCACCGCATTTCCGCGCGTGCCTGTTTCAGTCAGGTACAGAATTGAGCCCCAGGAGCGAGGCGATTGGGAGACCGGCTGGTTGTTTGTGCGCTACCGCTCCGGGCTTGGCCTGACCGAGTGTTGGGCGATGGCGCCGCTCATCCAGACCGTTCGTGTTTACCCAGCACTGCGTAGCGGAGAAGAACAGCAAATCTTCCTTGCGCGCAGCCGTCAGATCGATCTGCAACTGCGCCGCGCCCAGCAGCGAGGTTTGGGCCGCGACTTCGAAAGCCTGCGCGAGTACCGCGAAGGCGACGACCTGCGCGATATTTGCTGGACGGCCACAGCCCGCCGCGGAAATCTTGTCACCCGCCAGTACCAGACCGAACGCAGCCAGCCAGTCTGGATCGTCCTCGATTGCGGCCGCCTCATGCAGTCCCGCGTTGCGCTCGGCGTGGCTCCCGGCAAATCCGCGCTGCCGGTTGAAGCAAGGGGTCCGCGCATTCACTCCAAGCTCGACCACGCCTGCACCACCGCCGTTGCGCTTGCACAACTCGCGCTCTTTTCCGGCGACCGCGTCGGCCTTCTTGCTTACGGCCACAGCATTCAGCAGCGCCTGCTGCCCGGCCGTGGAGCAGCCCACCTGCGCCAGTTGATTGAGTCGCTCGCCCAGGTTCATGCCGAGGCTGGCGAGGCCGACCACCTCCGTGCCACTGCCACTCTGAACCGCCTGCAGCCGCGCCGGTCTTTGATTTTGTGGATCACCGACCTGGCTGAGACCGCCATGCGCCCCGAAGTCATCGACGGCGCCCTGCAGTTGCTTCGTCGCCACGTGCTTTTGTTCGTGGCCATGGCCCAGCCAGAGGTCGAGCTGATCGCCCAGGCCCGCCCCGCCAACATTGAGCAGATGTTCCGTTCCGCCGCCGCACAGGAGATGGCCAGCCGCCGCGAACTGCTCCTCGCCCGGCTACACGAGCAAGGAGCCCTCACAATGGACCTGAACCCGGAGCAGCTAACCTCGTCCGTCCTGAACAATTACCTGATGGTCAAGGAACGGGCGATGGTGTAGCGCCGAGACGAGATGAACTCCGCCTTTCATCGACGCCTTGCGCCGTGTTTTCCTCCGGCTTTCCACCTTTCCTGGAATCCGTTCAGCCGCACACCTCATCTGAAATAATGATGCTAGTGAATCGAGCGCAAAATCCTGTCTTTCACCCTGCATCGGCCTCGGCCCTCTTGGCCATCCTGGTCCTGGCTGCTGCGGGGGCCGTTGCGGCCGCACAGGCGAGCGGTCCTACCGCCAATCCAACCTCTGCCGCCAATCCGTTCTTCGGCAGTGTCACCGCTCATCCAGCCAGCGATGAAGCCCTCAAACTCTCTCTGGATGAGGCCATCTCCATGGGCCTCAAGAACAACCTGGGCCTGAGAGAAGCTGAGGCTCAAGAGCTGTCGATCGATGGCCAGGAAAGCCAGGCGGTCCAGCAATTCCTGCCCACCATTACCCTCACCGCGGATACCGGCGTCTACCAGCACAACCTCGCAGCGCTCGGTTTCGGGCCGAGCGAGGCTGCAAAATTCGCCAAGTTGCTGAATTTTAGCGCTGTGAGCGGCTTCTCTGAGATCACGCGCGACGACCTCACCGAGGCTCAGATCCACTACAAGCAGACGCTCCTCTCCGGACCCGTGTTTGCGGGATTTAAAGCAGCGCGCTCGGCGACAAACGCGGCGCATTTTGCCAAAATGACTGCCCGCGGAGAAGTGGTGCAGCAGGTAGCCACGGCGTATCTTCATGCCATTGCCGCCGCGAGCGAAGTCGAAAATGCCAAAACGCTCGAGTCGCAGGATCAGGTCCAACTCGATCACGCTCACCAGGCGCACCTGGCCGGAACCGTAGCCAATCTCGATGAACTGCGCGCACGTGTTCAGCTTCAAACCCAGCAGCAAATCCGCATCGCTCAGGAAAACGCTCTCGAAAAGGACCTGATCCTTCTCAAGCGCGAAATCGGCATCGATCCCGGTCAGGCAATCTTGCTGACTGACCCTGCGCCTTACAGCGACCTTGCCATCGAGACCCCTGAAGAAGTCCGAGCGGTGGCCTACAAAAACCGCCAGGACTACCAGAACCTTCAGAACCAGGTGCAAGTCTATAAGGGCATCCGCGCCGCCTATCGCGGACAGCGCCTGCCCAGCCTCAGCTTCAACGGCTACTACGGGGTCAGCGATGTATCCGGTGTGGGCACCCACGGCAACTTCCTGGCCCAGGGAACGCTCAGCATTCCCATTTTCCGCGAAGCGAGCTTGCGCGGCGATAGCGATGCTGCCCAGGCCCAATTGGGGGCCGTTAATGCTCAACTCGCCGACCTGAGAACCCATATCGATCAACAGGTGCGCTCGGCGTTGCTCGACGTGGAAGCTTCTTCGAAGCTCGTTGAAGTGGCGCGTTCCAACGTTGATCTGGCCACCCGCGCTCTCAGCGATGAAACTGACCGCGTCGGCGCAGGCGTCGATGACAATCTTCCGCTGGTCACTGCGCAGGCCACGCTGGCCGCCGCGCAGACGAACCTGGTCGAAAGCCTTTACCAGTACAACGTCTCCAAGCTCGGCCTGGCCCGTGCTTCCGGCATTCTCGAGCAGCAGTATCGCGTGTATCTGGGCCGGTAAGCGTTTTCAATTTGCTGGAATATCGGTTCTATGTGGACCCAGTGTCGGTGCCCACTCATCGCTTTTTATTGCAACGGGTGGGAAGGGCATCGCGCTTCAACAATAAAATTCCCGCCCGCACATGAACTTATTCGCAAATGCAAACAGCCGATGAGCTAATCCGAGCGCCAACCATGTTACCTTGAGCGTAATCTTGCATCAGAGGCTTAATTCAATGCCCAGAAAGCTGCACATCAAGTACTACGTCGAGCCCGATCCCCAGGCGCTGGCTCGCCGCGCTGCGCAGTATTTTGTCGAGATGGCCGGCGAGGCTGTGGCTGGCCGCGGACGTGCCAGCATCGCCATCAGTGGCGGCAGCACCCCGAAAAGCACATTCCAGTTGCTCGCCGACCCCAACCAACCCTGGCGGTCGCGCATGCCGTGGGACAATCTCGATCTCTATTGGGTCGACGAGCGCGCTGTCCCTCCCGATAACGCCGACAGCAACTATCGCATGACCCGCGATGCCCTGCTCGATCATGTGCCGCTGCGGCCGGAACAGATTCACCGCATGGAGGGCGAACTGGAGCCGGAGTTGGCTGCCGCCCGCTATGAAACGGAGTTGCGCAACACATTCCGCCTCGAAGGCGCTGAGAGCTCCGCGCTTCGACCTCGTCGCCCTGGGCATGGGAGATGACGGCCATACCGCCTCGCTGTTTCCGCACACCGAGGCCCTTCGCGAGACCACCCGCCTCGTCGTCGCTAACCACGTTCCGCAAAAAGATACATGGCGCATCACCCTGACTTGGCCCGTCATTGACCATGCAAGCTCAGTCTTTTTCCTCATTGCAGGAGAAGACAAGGCCGCGGTTCTAAAAGAAGTTTTGATGGGACCACACGATCCGGAAAGGTTGCCAAGCCAGCTTATATGGCCAGTTAGCGGTATACTTACACTTATATTGGATAAGGCTGCAGCTGCACTTCTACCTGCTACAGATGGGGAGGGCTGTGGGTTTCTGGAGAGAGAAAGATGATTTTGGCAGGGGATGTAGGCGGCACCAAGGTTGACCTGGCGCTGTTTGACTTTATCGATGGAAAACTCAAAGTAGTACGGGACAAGATTTTTCCAGCCAAGGAATATTCGGGCTTGGAAGTCATCGTAAAAGAGTTTCTCGGCTCAGACAAAGTGACCGCAGCTTGTTTTGGCGTTCCTGGCCCGGTGCGCGATGGCCGTCTGCGTCTCACCAACCTGCCCTGGACGCTGGACAGCCGCGAGCTTGCCGCAGACCTTTCGATCGACCACGTGTTTCTCATCAACGACCTTGAGGCCAATGGCTACGGTATTGCTGAGCTTTCAGACAAGCAGCTTTTCACTCTGAGCGAGGGTGGTCCCGGCCAATCGGGTAACCGCGCACTGATCGCCGCGGGAACCGGACTCGGTCAATGCTTTCTGGTCTGGAACGGTCACCACCACACGCCGTACCCATCCGAGGGCGGCCATACCGACTATGCACCGCGCAATGAAGATGAGATCGACCTGCTCCGTTTTCTCAAACAGAAATACAACGGCCGAGTGAGCTATGAGCGCGTCATCAGCGGCATGGGCCTGAGCAACATTTACGAATTTCTTCGCGAGGTGCGCGGCGTGGATGAGCCGGCATGGCTGGCTGAACGAATCGCCGCCGTTCCCGATCCCAACTCCGTAATTACAGAGTTGGCTTTGGCGGCAAAAAGCGAAATCTGCGAGAAGGCGCTGGATATGTTCGTCTCCGCCTACGGAGCAGAAGCCGGCAACCTCGCCCTCAAGGTGCTTTCTGTGGGCGGCCTTTACATTGGCGGCGGCATCGCGCCCCGCATCGTCGAGAAGTTAAAGGACGGCACTTTCATGAAAGCCTTTACCGACAAAGGCCGCCTGAGCCAGTTGCTCGTCAACACCCCGGTGCGCGTGATTCTTGAACCCCGCGCGGCGCTGCTCGGCGCTGCCTCCTACGCCGAAGCAAAGGCCTCAGAGTTAGGCGGCGTCTCAGCCCGCGCCACATCGGTCGTAGCCTGAGGTCGTCGAATCTGGCGGCGCGTAGCCTCATATGCATTGTCCCCACTCAGATCAGCTCCCGATCGATTGCGTGCCGAGCTGCTCTCGATCGGTAGTTGATCCGGCGCCTTCATCGGTGATGCAAAGGAGTAGCGCGCAGTTCCGGGTTGAAACCCCCATAGGCGACATCCGGCATCGGCTAGGTTAGCTTTCGCCGGAATCGCTTTCGAAGGAAGGCTGACACTTGATCAAGCGTTGGTTACTACGAATAGCGGTGGTGATGGTGGCGGGCTTTGTGGCCGTCTACGGTGGAGATTGGGCCGTTTTCAAGCTGCGCGGCTCGCCCCAGTCAACGGTAACCGTCAACAGTTATCTGACCGTCCCACTCAAAGGCAACAAGTATGAATTCGATTACACCGGCACCGCAGACGTGGCCTGCTCAATATCTCTGTTTCCCCAGGCGGGAATGAGCCCATGCTGGAATTTGCGACGCCATCCCAACCAGCAGACAAATTTATAAAGCTCACTTCATTTGTCCGCGGGCGCATCGGGCGGGGTCTCCGCAGGCGGAGGCTCTGACGAAGGCGGGTGCTCCTTGCCATTGGCGATCTTCTTGAAGTTCACGTCGTCGGCAGCCTTCGTGATGCTGTTCGCTTTTTCGAATTCCGCCACCGCCTCTTCCTTCTTGCCCATCGTCCGGTAAAGCCGCGCCAGCCGCCAATGGACGTTCACATCGTTTGGCGTGATTTTGGCGGCAAGCTTCAACTCCTGCAGCGCGTCCTCATTGCGGCCCGCTTCGGAATACACCATGCCCAGATCAAGGTGGCCGAGGCCGCTGGAAGGGATGAGCTTAACTACTTTCTCCAGCAGCGGCTCCGCATCCTCAAACTCGTTCTGCTGGATCTCGCAATCGGCCAGATATAGCTTGGCCTGGGTGTGATCGGGATTGTCTGCGAGTTCGGCTTGAAGCTCGCTTGCCGCATCTTTGTATTTTCTTTGCGTCCACAGCAGATAGCCAAGACCGAAGTGAACGTTGGGCTCTTTGGGATTGGCCTCGACCGCAGCGCGAAACATCTTGACGGCGCCTTCCTTGTCTTTCATTTCATCCAAGGCCTCGCCGGCAACCATGTCTGCTTCGGCCGATCCAGGGTCGAGCGTCAGAATCTCGCGATAGACGTCCATGACACATTTGTATTGCTTTACCCACAGGCAACTGTGCACCAGAGCCAACCGCAGCGATAGATCCTTCGGGTCCTGAGCCGCGGCATCCTTCAGATAAGGAATCGCCTCGGAGTATTCAGCCAGTCCATAGTGGGCCAATCCCATCAGTGTTGTCAGTTGCTGGTTGCCGGGCCTGCTCTTTAGCAACGGTCCGAACTCATGAAGCGCCCCTTTAAGATCGCCATCCTTGAAAAGGGCCAAACCCAGGTTCAGGCGCAATCCAGGCACGTCAGGTCCCATCGCAAGAGCCTTGCGATAGAGGGTCACCGCTTCCTTGTAATGTTGCTGCCGCGCTTCGAGCAAACCCAAGTGCGCGTAAGGCTCCGGGCTCGAAGGGTGGGCCTTCAGAAACGCCCGCCACGCCGCCTCAGCTTCGGGATTCAAACCTTGTTGCTCAAAAGCCAGCGCTTGCTGCCGTTGAGCGTCAGGTGCCTGCCCCATGCCGAGAGCGACCGCGGTCAGCGCGAGAACAATCCCCAACAGAGCGATCCTTTTCAATTGAATCCCCTTCGCAAATTGCCGGTGGCTTTCGCGGCTTGGACTGTGACAACTCGCTCTAAACCTGCTGGCGGATGGTCTTTTGTCCCGGTCCGATATGATTCTCTCTCCTGGTGGGGGTTCTGGGCAATTTCAGCCGGAACAAAGAGCTCATTTTTGTCCAGCCTATCTCTTGAGCGCGATTTCGGGATGGAGGGGTAGGCGAGTGAAAGTGCGACTTCCAAAAAGACATATTGGCAATGTCTGCTGAAAAAGCGGATATGCTCAGGCTTGGGCTGACTCTCGTCCATCTCATTCGCAGCATCTGTCTTTGCCAGGCCCCTCACTCATCGGGGCTCGCACCGATTTGCTGAAGCGGGCTAATGCTGCGCAAGAATGGGATCAGGAGACGTTGCTGCCGTTCTCTGAGCCCGAGCCAGATCTCCAGCCATATTTTCGTATTGCGATTCCCGTATTGCGTTGAGAACTCTACACATAAAGCGTCATTGCAAACGTGTGCCGATCCGAGGTATGCCTGTTAGGGGACCAATTTGTCCGGAATTCATGGGACCAACGTTCCTTGTCGATCTACCACGATATGATGCGCACTTTCAGACAACGCGTGCTCGTAACCCTGGCTGCCACTCTCCTCGGAGGATCGTGCGGAACACTGGTCGGGTATCTGGTGGGTTGCGCGGTTGCTCTGCGTCTGGCCGAAAGCAGCCTCAAAGGATACGCAACGCAAACGATAAGGGAAGCCGAAGCCTCCTCCGCGGAGTCGCGTGGATTGCTTGCGACGATGAATGTCTCGCCGTACCCATTTTGTTCAGACGCCGAGGTCGCCTGGTTTCGCACCTTGATCTACAATTCGGAAAACCTGAAAGATGCCGGCCGTATGCACAACGGCAAAATTCAGTGTTCGGCAACACTCGGCCGTCTGAATAAGCCAATTCAAGCGCCCGCGCCGGACTTTTCACAGCAAGACGGTACGAAGGTTTACAAGGGACTGAGCCCGTTCAAAATGGGCAATCTGACCGTGGTAAGTCTGCAACTTGGTGACTCGTTTGTGGTATTCAACCCTTACGCGCAGTTGCGACGGGAGTTTCCTCCTGTTCACTACACTTCCACCGGAAAAGACGATCCCAGCCGTCAGCCCATCCGTGTGTTGGGCGTTTCGCATGAGCCGAGTTGGCAGGTTCTCACCACCGATGGCGAGGCTCGCGTTGGAGACACTCTCTACGCCACCCGCTGTTCCAGCAAGTACTTCAACTGCGTTACTGATTACATCTCCATCATGGATGCTTTGCGAACCGGTCACCGCGCTCTCGCCGCGTGCATCAATCTGGGCGGAGTCGGTGGAACACTGCTGGGGTTTTTGCTTTCGCTCCTTTACCGGCGCAGCCGCGGCATCGAACAGCAGCTTCGCCGCGCCATCGCAGCAAACAAGTTGCGCCTCGTGTATCAACCCATTGTGGACCTTAGAGACCGGCGGATCGTTGGAGCCGAAACCCTGTCGCGCTGGACCGACGAGGATGGCCTCGCGGTTGGTCCCGATGTCTTCGTCAAGATCGCCGAGGACGGGGGCTTCGTGAGCGCTATCACGGAGTTGGTGGTTCGGAATGCCTTGCGAGAATTTGCGGAGGCGCTGCGTCACTATCCCAATTTTCAGTTGAGCATTAACGTGGCCGCCGTCGATCTGGCCGACTCCAAATTCTTGCTTATGCTCGATCAGGCAGTCGAACAGGCGGGGGTCTCCGCGCGCAGGCTGGCAATCGAAATCACCGAAAGCAGCACCGCGAAGTATCAGCCTGCCGTGGAGACGATCCGCCTTCTGCGCCAGAGAGGCTACGGTGTCCACATCGATGACTTCGGTACCGGCTATTCAAGTCTTTCTTATTTGAACGAACTTTCCATCGACGCCATCAAAATTGACAGGTCATTCACCAGGGCCATCGGTACCGGGTCGGTGATTGGATCAATTCTGCCCCAGATACTTTCGATTGCCGGCGCACTGCATCTTGGCGTGATCGTGGAAGGAATTGAAACCGAAGAGCAGGCCGACTACTTTGCCCATGCAGAGGGCCCAATCCTTGCCCAAGGATGGTTGTACGGGCACCCGGTTCCAGCCGACGAGTTCATTGGTCTTCTGATCGAAGAGGAAATGAACTCGCTCGTTCCCCTGGGCGTGGCGTAGCAAACAGGACAACTTGACAGCCGCGACGCTGGGCATGAGGCTGGATTCATGCGTAAATTGTCTCGCTTGTTCCTCGCAGCCGCTCTGACCTTACCGATTCCGGCTCTGATTGCACCGCTCGCTCACTCCCTTGAAAAGCAACCCTCCTCGGTCTACCGCGCGCGCCGTGCTGCGCTGGGCGTCAAACTCCGCGGCGGTGTTGCTGTACTGTTTGCCGCCGAAGAGCCGGTGCTGGATTTCATGCCCTACCGCCAGGATGAGGACTTCTATTACCTCACTGGCTGGAATGAACCGGGTGCGGCGCTGTTAATAGTGGGCGATGCGCCGCAAGCTCAGACGCCGAGAACGTACAGGGAGATTCTGTTTTTGCCGACGCGCGATCTGCGCATGGAAAAGTACACCGGAGCCAAGCTGGACGCGGCTTCACCGGACGTGATCGAGGCAACGGGTGTGGATTCCGTGCGGCCGATGACAGAGTTGCCGGCGGCGCTGAACCGGCTGATCGACAGCGAGCGGCGGCTGAATATCTGGACTCAGCCTGAGTCTGTCCAGGCCAAGGCACTGGTGGGCTTTACTGCCGCAACGCTTGGCCAGGACGCGCCTGCGCAGACACGCGATGTCACCACGCTCACTCAGCAGTTGCGTGTGGTGAAAGACGCAGGAGAGATTGAGCTGTTGAAGAAAGCCGCTGCCGCATCCATCGAAGCGCAGAGGGTGATGATGACTTCGGCAAGAGCCGGTGCAACTGAGCGCGCGATCGCCGGCAAAATGACAGCTGCGTGGATGGCGGATGGATGCGAACGGCCTGCGTATGCGCCCATCATGGGCTCAGGAATCAACTCGACGATTCTGCATTACTCCGAAAACACGCGGACACTCGACGACGGCGACATTCTGCTGGTCGATGCCGCCTGCGAGTACTCGATGTATGCCTCCGACATTACCAGGACGGTTCCGGTAAACGGCCACTTCACGCCCCGGCAGCGGGAGATTTATGACATCGTTCTTGGCGCGCAGCAGGCCGCGATCGATGCATTTGTGGTGGGCAAGTCGAAAATTAACGACCGCGACCGCCGCGACCCCGATTCGCTTGACAACGCAGCCTATAGCTACATCAACACCCACGGCAAAGACCTGCACGGCCAGCCGCTTGGCCAGTATTGGTTGCATGGCCTGGGCCACATGATGGGCATCGACGTTCACGATCCGGCCGACTATCCGGCGGTACTCAAGCCGGGCATGGTCTTCACCATTGAGCCAGGCGTCTACATTCCCGAGGAGAAGCTTGGCGTGCGCATCGAGTGCGACTTCCTGGTCGGCGCCGACGGCAAGCTCATCGACCTTGACGCCGCATTGCCGCATACCGCCGAGGATGTTGAAGCGGCGATGCAAGCGAAGTAATGGACCCGCGAGACGAAGTGGAACCCGATCAGTTGGAGATGCTGGCGAGCGCCTTTCGCGATCAGTTACTGGCTTGCCTGGAAGAGTGCGCGCGAGGCCGTAGGGGCCTGTTCTCCGCATACGAACATTTAGGCAGCGAAGATGAAGATCAGTCCTGGCCCGAAGCTGCGCGGCTGCGCGATCTGGCTCTGGCGCTGCAGCCGATTTTCGCCCAGCAGGAAAAGCAGAATGCGCTTTGCGATGAGTTCCTCGACCTGTGCACAATTCACGGCGAATTCAATCCCGGAGAACGGAAGTTGGCGCGCGCGTTTCTCGACAGGGTAGCCAAGGGCGAAGTTGGAACCAAGCCGCCGGAGGAGAAAAGACCGTGGTGATTCTGCATGCATTCCTGGCGCTGATAGCTGGCTACGCAACGGTGGCCTTGCTGGTGATCGTGATAACGGGGCTGCTAACTCGCCTGACGCCGGGATGGGCCGGAGTAGAAGGCAAGCCAAAGCCGGGCTACGCATTCTTCAACCTTGGTTACTCCTTCCTGGCAGCCGCGGCGGGCGGTTACGTGACAGCGCGGATCGCAGCCGGAAATCCGCTGGTCAACGATCTCGTGCTTGCGCTCGTGGTGCTCGCCCTGTCCGCGCTCAGCGCCATGCAATCGCGCGGCAAGCAGCCGGTCTGGTATGCACTCACCATGGTTGCCATCATGCCGATAGGGGTTGTGGCCGGCGGGCTGCTGCGGCTGCGCCTATTGGGGATCCTGTAGAGCGACAGATAAGCGAATCGTGCTCAAACTTTGGCCGGGGAAAGGAAAAGATGCTTGGCAGCAACGGGAAGATCGCTATAGAATCTGGCAGCCGGCTCCGGCAAAACTTCAGGAAAAGAGGGATCTGAACGAATGAAATTGCGTGATGCGCTTTCCTTGTTCACCGTTGTTGCGATGCTGACTCTGGCTGCCACGGCGAGTGCCGCGCCCCTCGCAGGCTTTGCGGCCAATGAAAATCCGGATGTCGTTGAAGTTCGTCATTACACTCTGACCCTGGATAAGGCGCAGAAAGCCGCCGACGCCATGCACAGCATCAACCAGCTCACTGCGGCCAACGCCACCTTGAAGGCAAAAATGGATGCTGCCACTTCGGGCAACCTGCCGATCACGCAACAGGCTCAGTACATCGATACGAACTTTCCCCAGGTCACAGCGATCATTCATACCAATGGGTTGGCTACGAGGGAGTTCATCGTGCTCACCGGAGCGATTATCAACGATGTGGGTCTTGTGGGGATGAAGATGCAGGGAATGATCAAGGCGTACCCAGCGGGCGTGATCACTCCGGAGAATGCAGCGTTCGTTGAAAAGAATTGGGCCGCATTCCAGGAAATCGGCGCCAAAATGTCGCCCCCCAGCAGCAGGTAGCGAAGCAGGAAGCCGGTCAGCAGTCCGGTGAAACCAGTGACCCAAGTCCCACTTCAAAAATTTGTACCACTTTGTTATAGCAGTGTCACTAACATGGAGGAGTGGGACAAATGGAGACTTTGGAACTTCAGGCTCGGGGTCAAGTTGGTGAAAAAGGCAGGATCGTTATTCCCTCGGAGATTCGCGAGGCGTTGGGAATTGCCGTGGGCGCGACAAGGTGGTTTTTCGGGTGGAAGACGACGAACTGCGCATTTCGACTTTGCGCATCCGCATTCGGCGGGCGCAAAGGAGTGTGCGCCACCTCGCTCCGCCTGGAACCCTGGTTTCCGAGGAGTTGAGCGCGGAGCGGCGCCAAGCCGCGAAGCATGAGTAGCGCAGTGATCGATGCGTCCGTTATCCTCGCGATCCTATTCCAGGAACGAGGTGCAGACAAAATGACGGACGAGATCATGACCGGAGCAGTGGCCAGCACCGTCAACCTGGCGGAAGTGCAAAGCAAGCTTGTAAATATGGGTCACGATCCCGATAGGGCCTGGAAGGATGCGCTCTTGTTGGAGACGGACCCTGAGCCCTACACTGCGGACCAAGCGAAGATCGCGGGAAGCCTGATCGCGAAAACGGAGAAGTATGGACTGTCGCTGGGAGATCGGTCCTGCCTGGCGCTGGCGATCTCGCTTAAGGCTCCGGTCTATACAACCGAGCAGCTTTGGAAAAAGCTAAACGTCGGCATTCCGATTCATGTGATTCGATGAGGCGAATTGCAGAGGCTGCCGCGGTTGTAATCAATCCGCATCCAATTGAACGTGCGCCGCAATAGCTTAAGCAAAGGCATTGGGGTTCACACTGGCTGTCGATCGACAGGAGAGGCCCGTGAAACCGATGGAATTTCGAACCATAGAACCTAAAATTCTCTACTTTGGCACGCCGGTCGCGCTGATCAGCTCGCTGAATGAGGACCGAACGACGAACCTGGCTCCAATGTCTTCTTTTTGGGCACTGGGGTACACGCTTGTCCTGGGAGTGCTGGATGAGACGAAGACGGCGGAGAATTTGGCGAGGCATCCCGAGTGCATTGTCAATATTCCCTCGCCGGAGTTGTGGGATAGGGTTGAGAAACTGGCGCCGCTTACGGGCAAGAATCCGGTGCCGGCAATTAAGGCAAGACAATTTCGCTTTGAGCCGGATAAGTTTGAAGCCTCTGGTCTGACACAGCTGGCCAGTGAGTTAGTGCGGCCGGCTCGAGCCAGCGAGTGCCCGGTTCAGTTGGAAGCGCGCGTTCAGAAGTTACACAAATTAAATGGGGAAGGTTTAAACAAGCTGGGAGGTGGGATTGCGGCCGAAGTTGAGATACTGCGAGTGCATGTCGCAAACGATTTCATCCTTGGCGAAAACTACATCGACCCTGCGAAGTGGTCCCCATTGGTCTATAACTTTCGACATTACTTTCGTTTAGCAGATAGTGAGTTGGGAAAGACATTCAGGGCGGAGAAATAGAACTCGCGTTCCGCTGAGTTGTTGCCAACATTCCTTGCGAGGGCATTCGATAAATCAAAATCTCTGTGGTGATTCGTGTGTGTTCAGCACCAACAACGAAGGCCGGAGCAATTGCTCCGGCCTTCTCGTGTTTGCTGCACACTGTTCCCTGACCGATGTTTTAGCCCTGGATGTCGAACTGTTCGGGGTGCAGCGTTGCATCGCTCTTGACCAGGATGTTCTTGCCTACCAACTCCTCGAATTCCGTGAGCCAGCTTGCGTTGTTGGCTTTGAGAACTTTTACCGTCTCAGGGTTTACGCGCAGCAGCACGTCGGCGTTTTCAAAGTGCTTCTTCATCTTGCGCAGCTCGATGTAAATCTCGTTGCACACTGTGGCCGGGCTCTTGACCATGCCGGTGGCCTGGCAGGTGGGGCAGGGAACGGAGAGCGTGCGTTCGAGCGACTGCTTGACGCGCTTGCGCGTGATGGCGACGAGGCCGAAGTCGTTAAACTGCAGAACCTTCGTCGGTGCGCGATCGTTCTTGAGTGCTTCTTCGAGCGCAGCCATCACCTTGAAGCGGTTCTTGCGTTCGTCCATGTCGATGAAGTCGATGACGATGATGCCGCCGAGATCGCGAAGGCGAATCTGCCGCACGATTTCAGGGATGGCATCGAGATTGGTCTTCGAGATCGTGTCCTCAAGCCGCGCCGACTTACCCACATATTTGCCGGTGTTGACAACGGCGCGCCGTTCGCGGGTACGGGGCTCATGGGACTTTCGAAACTCGCGCTCGGCTGGATGAAGCTCGGGATCGTGCATGAGCGCATTCAAGCAGGCCGACCGCAACAGAACGGTCGTCACGAGCGCATGCATCGCACGCTGAAGGAGGACACGACGAAACCGCCTGCGTCATCCCTTCGTGCACAGCAGAACCGCTTCGATAATTTTCGCTACGTCTTCAATAACGAGCGTCCACATGAGGGCCTGAAGAACGCAGTTCCGGCAAGTCTCTATCACCCCAGCTCTGTACGACTGCCGCGCAAATTGCCGGAGTTCACATACCCCAAAGGGCTTCTTCTGCGAAAAGTGAATAACAGTGGCGACATCAGCTGGCACAAGACCAGAATCTTCATCAGCGAAGTATTCCGCTTCGAAGAGCTCGCACTTGAGCTAACCACACCAGGGTTCTACCGAGTTTACTTTCGAGACCTCGAGGTCGGAGAGCTGAACGCGGAAGAGCTTCGCTTCAGAGCTGCACGAAGAGTCGTTTGAGCCTCGATGAGTGCGTCGGCCTGTTCTCATAAGTTGAGAACACCTGGGCGGATTGCTTTCGATAAGCCGACTAATGAGATGGTCCGCCGCTTGCATTCCTCAGCCGCGGTAGAGGGATGTGATGTGGCAGCTTCAGAAGGAGGATCATCGACATGCAGATTCATTCAGTTGGCATCGATTTGGGCAAGACAACCTTTCACCTTGTCGCGCTGGGAGCTGCCGGCAAGGTTCTCGTTCGGAAGAAGTTCACACAGAAGCAGTTGCTGGTATTCACGGCGAACATGCAGAACTCCTTGATCGGCTTGAGGCGTGCGCGGGAGCGCACTTCCTTGGCAGCGCGCTGCGCAGAGCAGGGCCACGATGTGCGGCTGATCCCAGCCCAGTTTGTGAAGCCGTTTGTGAAGTCCAACAAGAACGACTTCGTGGACGCCGAGGCCATCGCCGAAGCGGTCGAGCGCAAGAACATGCGCTTTGTACCGATCAAGACCGATGACCAACTGGACCTGCAAGCGATCCATCGCGTTCGAGATCGATTGGTCTCCCGGCGTACAGCGGTCATCAACCAGATGCGGGCTTTTCTGTTGGAGCGAGGTATGGTGTTCGCGCAGAAGCCAGCGAAGCTGAAGGCTGCGATGGCGGATGTCCTGGAGAACGCGGAGGCCGACCTGACGCCGATGATGCGGAACCTGATCGACATGCTATGGGATGAGTGGAAGATCGTTGAACAGCAGATCGAGGAGCTGACCGACAAGCTGGAACGGATCTCTGCCGAGCGACGCCGGCTGCACGCCGCATCCGCAAGATTCCGGGCATCGGGCCGATCGTCGCCACTGCTATCGTCGCGGCCATCGGCAACGGCGCGGCTTTCCGCAAGGGCCGAGACTTCGCAGCGTGGCTGGGCATCGTGCCACGACAGTACTCGACCGGAGGCAAGGCGAAGCTGCTCGGCATCAGTAAGCGCGGCAACGTCTACCTGCGCAAGATCCTGATCCACGGTGCACGAGCTGCCGTGCTGCGGATCAAGCGCGACCGAGCACCGATCGGAGCCTGGCTCGATGCGCTCGACGCCCGAGCTCCCAAGAACGTCGTCGTGGTCGCCATGGCGAACAAGCTCGCACGCATCGCATGGGCTGTGCTGTCGAGCGGACAAGACTACCGGCCAGCAGCGAACACGATGCCGCATAAACAGTGCGGAAAAGACGCCTGCGGCTTGGAAGCGCTGACGCGCTCCCACTTTACCGCACCACGACGACGGACTTGAATTTACCCACCGAGGTCTGCACAGGAACAGCAAGGACGAAAGAACAGTCACAACGGCGTGTCTGCAACCTGATACCGATAATGGTCTTCAACGACCGACCGACTTATAAGGACAGACACGCGCGCAACTCATCGTGGCCAGGAGAACTCATCTCCACTCAAAGGCCGAATACATTTGCGCAGACTTGTCTTCTCGCCCGAAGCTATCCCTTGCAGTCACGCGGCGGACCATACATTATGGGTAGTAATCGGACTCCGGCTGTGCAATGTCTTCAGATCGCAAAATGGAACAGTCCGTACCAGATCACGAACACAAGAAGACCCAATCCCGACACCAGGGCACCGAGAAAGGCCTTGGCGCTTAGAGCCCGACTTTGCAGAGTAGCCGTACCAATCACGACTGAGATCGGCAGATAAAGTACCGAGGACGTTATTAGACCAGGAGAATAGCGATTGAACCACGCGGTTGTCAGCACATGGAACAATGCGTCCCAGAAGATGTTCCCGCTCGACCATGCGATGAGAAGAAAAGCAGCCAGCCGCGAATCAGACTTGCTCGCCCAAGCAGCGAGACCCACCATAATCGCAAGAAAGGCAGCGTTATTGAACGCAAAGGCAAGATTGTTGAAGGAGCCGCCGACTACGTTCGTGACCCAGTCTGGAAAGCCACCTCGGTATTCCTCGACGATGTGGAGAGTAAAGGCGGCGGGCATGATCCAGATCAGGCGTCGAAACGGCTGTCCCCAAAACGTGTAAGAGTTCATGCCGTCTTCGTGTCACCCCGTTCGTAACTTATGCAGCCTCGTCTAAATTGACTACCAACTGTAAACGCGCCTCACGCCACTCGGCTATCACTTCCGAAAAGGATTTCATCTAGCCAGTCGAATGCTCGCATATTGAAGGTGGACCTTCCCAGGCTTTCGCAATGCCCGGCAGCACCTTCGGCCGCGGTAAAACGCACCCGTGACTTTGGGGAACGAACGGCAGCGTACAGTGCATCCGCCGTCTGGCCGATGTCATCGTTCTCCGCCGAGCAAATCAGCATGGGACAGCGAATCTTCGACCCATCCGTGACGTACTGTTCGGCCAGCTTCAGATATTGAAACGGAGTTTGGACGCCGTGAACCCAAAGGCCTCGCCGCAGTGCCCACCCTTCGGTCAGATGTTTCATGCGCCGGTTCATCACCCAATCCAGAATCCTGAGCAGAAACCTGTTGCCGTTCGGCACGTGGGGGGCGATGAACTTCGGCACCCGGGTGCGGAACTCCTCCAGCAGGCTCTGCTGTCCTGGGTCGGCGATGGTTGCCGCGAGTCCTTCCACGCCGGATGCGGCTCGCGGCCCAAGATATCCGCCGAAGCTGATGCCAAGCTGCGCAATCCTGGCCGAATCCACATTCGGCTGCTGCTGTACCCACGTCATCACCGCACACAGCACGGTCTCCCAGTCGGGCCGAAATACCTGGCCATTCTCGATCAGCGTCTGCTCCCTGCCCGGGGCCGTCATAGGTGACAACGTGATACCCACGCGCCAATGCAGCGGCTCCGGAAAAGAAGTACGCCTCTTCGGCAGTCGAATCGTAGCCGTCCCGTAACGATGAGAACTGGCCGAGGCCCAGGAGATGGCGAAGGAGAAAAAATAGCCATGGAGATGCCGCTGTTCGAAGGGAATTTCGATTCTCCTTCCCCACTCGGGAAAGAGATCTGTGACCTTCTCGAAGGCGCGTCGCTGCGCTCTGTATGCCGCCACCAGACGCGAATCCGGCTCCGGCTGCATCATGAACATATACGCGGCATGGTAGTAGTTGGACGCCTTGAGCAATCCCGAACGCGCGCTGGCCGTGTGCCCCAATGCCAGCGATGCTTCCGCCTGCGATTCTGTCCGTTCCGCGAGACCGTGCCAGCCGGAATACCAGCTCTCGCCGTCGCCCTCTCGTATGGTGGAGGCGGCAGCATAACATTCACCGATGTCAGCGCCGCCGGCACCCGTATGGCCTACAAAGCGCTGCAACTGAGCATTGAATAGTGAATCCTTAAACACATTCAATGGGCGAACGTTATGAGTATGCATGGCATACATAGGGTAAGAGCGGCAGTGTATGCAGTGTCTAGCCGGCTAATCAGAATTTGCGAGACTCCAGGCAAAGTACCGGGAAACGCGCTTCTCATCAGGAATGATCGCTGACGATAAGCCGACTTACCATTACTGATCTAGGTAGTTTCCGAAAACCCCGTATTTCGCGCAGTTCACTTTGAACGGCTATGTCTCAGCTGCCCGGCAGAGCTGCACCCACGCCGGACGCTCGCAGTCACGACTCACTGACGATCGCATCGGATATATTCCGTGATCCCAGGAGTCGGCCACGGTTCAGCGACCAACCAGGGATTTCGGTTTGACCGCCTTCACCAGAGTCAACCGGGTATCGTGCGTTAGATCGCTCATCTGCAGGTTGTAACCATTGGGCGTGGTGGTGTGATAACTCTTGAACGCAGCCACGTGAATATCGTCGCTGGTGGATGTGTCGACACGAGCCTTGAGGCCGCGCTTCTCCAACTCCGCCTTCACCCCGTCCGTGTCCCATGGCGAGATTCCAAACGAGATGTGATCGATGCGCGCGTTGTGTGGCGCAGCGGTGCCTTTCCCGAAGTTTGGGTCGTTGGCGTTGCCTCCGCGGATGATCATATCTCCGATGTCTCCGATGAGGAGTTCTTGCTGACTCCCTTCGTCGTATGTCTCCTTCCACCCCAGGAGATTGGAGTAGAAGGATGCGGTCGCCTTGTAGTTAGGCACCTGGTAGGAAAGATGATCCAGCCAGACGGTTTTCCATCCCGTGGATTCAAAGGGCGAGGCCTCAACAGGTTTCGTGGACGTTTTTGCAGATGGGGAAGTCTGGCGGTCTTTCGCGAGACCGTTCCCGTTAGCGATCTGAATATCCAGGCCGTCGGGGTCCTTCACGTGGAAGCTCTCGAACCCTCTGCCATCGTTGTCACTGACGGGAGATAGGCCGCGGTTACGGAGTTCGGCCTGCACTGTGGCCGCATTCCATGGCTCGATGACAAAGCAGAGGTTATCCACTACGGCGGTCTGCTGGCCGGGTGCCTGTTTGAAGATGACCGAACCCCAGGAGCCGATGTCCAGGATGGCCTGCTGCCCGTCATCGCTGCGGAGCCTCCAGCCCATCAACGCAATGTAAAACGCAGCCTCCTTCCGATAGTCCGCAGCCCGGAAGGTAATGTGGTCCAACGCCACTGTTGTCCAGCCTGTGGGTGCAAATGCCGGGTGGATCGGGGCCGTTGCTACTTCTGCGGTGAGTGGGCATATCGGCGTGCCGTAGCCATCCCTGCACTTGCCCTGACCGAATGCGGGCGCCACAAAGGATACGACACACGCCATCATTCCGAAGGACTTCAGCAGCTTGGAGATGGGGGACGCCGCACTGCTGCACAGGTTTGATGGCTTGGCTAGCATATTCACGTTTGGCTCCGTTTGTGGCAGCATACCATCCTCGTCGTCAAGGCGAATCGTAATTCCCGGGCCCGTAAAGTCCGCATTTCGGTAAACGCACCAGTGATGTTATATTCCATTCCCATGATTAGCCTTGACGACTCCCGTTGGTCGAATATGACCGCAGGATACCGAGTGCCCTTCGATCCGCGTCCATTGCTCAAGCGACTTGAAACAGACGGCGATGCCACGGAGGTCTGGGGGAGCTTTGGGGGGAACTCCATCATAAGGGGGATGCGGCGAAGCTTCGTTCGCGGCAGTTCTGTTTCTCGTGAATATCTATCGAGAACGGGGCGTGATCGACTGGAACACATACGCAATTGTCGCGACTATTGAATTGGCGCGCAAGAAGGCACGAACCCTGACGTGCCCAATGGATGGCGAATGAATATTTTCGCGCCATTGATGAGCTGGCGAAACTCGGTGCGAAAGAGGTATTTCACGCCGAAGGCGCGGAAAATATTCGCTCCATGCTCAGCGTAGTTGCTCTCAAGAAGGGTCTTCGAATGCACGGAAAGTTCTTAGCGGACTATTCAGAAGACGAATTGATCGAGATCGAATCTGGGAAGTGGATTCCGGGTGAGTGACCGCCAACTCGGAAGTAATCCTCGAACCTCCCGTGAAGTCGGGTTATCGGTAACTTCGATTCTCAATTGAGCCAACAG
>CAVVXR010000007.1:0-20527 GCA_963752215.1 uncultured Acidobacteriaceae bacterium
GAGAAAGACAAATAACTCGCCCTCAACCGTCTGTGTACCGTGGGCAGCTTTGCGGCGCGCCGTGACCTGAGCCAGCGCGTCGGCCATTGTGCCCGGTTCCAACGGAAGGCGAAGAAACTCGCGTGCACCGGCACGCATGCTGCGGACAACCAGGTCCGGCGTGGCCTGAGACGAATAGACCATCACGACTGCCGGGCTGTGATTGCAAATGGTCTGGATCAGTTCGAGAGAATATTCCGGATCGCGGTCAAGCTCAACGATGGCGACGCTGCACTTCATTACCGTCGCCATAGCCTCATCGTCGAGATGGGCAGCGTCTGCGATCAGGTCAGCTGACTGGCTTCCAAGGCACCCTGAGAGCGCGCTAATCACAGTGTCACGGCTGAAGTTGTCGGGGCCAATTATGGCAACCGACAGCAAGGGTGAGAACGGAGTAGCGTCGGGCGGTCTGGGCGGAGTTGACATGGCTCGGGGGAATCGTGGCACGAATTCTCATGTATCGAATTCGTTCCGTCTAAATTGTAGCCCCCGGCCCCGGACAACAGGAACAAACATGCATTTTGTTTTAACCAAGTAAGTCCTCGTGGTGCCGGAACGGGATTGAGGCTGCGCGATACAATGCTTTCATTCGCTTGATGGAGGTAATATGCGCAGGATTGTTCTGACCTTTTTTGCTGCACTGCTTGCGTTTTCGCTCGCTGTTCCGCTTCGGGCACAGGGCTCTCCGCCGCAGAGCGCCGCAGATCAGCCTTACACCGTCGAGTATTATTACAAGCTCCAATGGGGACATCAGCAGGAGTTTCTACGATTGTTCCTCAAGAATCATTACCCGCTGCTTAAGAAGATTCAGGCTACCGGCCGCATTCTCTCGGTCAAAATCGATTCGCCCGCGTATCACACAACGGAAGACGGCCGCTGGGATTATCGCGTAACCATCCGCTACAAGAACTCGACCGTTGCCACGACAACTAACCCGGATGAAGAAAGTTTCATCAAAGAGTTATGGCCGGATCAGGCGACATATCAAAAAGAAGAGCAGAGGCGTTTTGAAATATTGCTTGGCCATTGGGACCTGCCGGTGACCGAGATCACTCCGAAGTGAAACAGGAGGGAACAGGGAACAGGGAGTTCAACGCTGCGATGAGCAAGATGATTGCAATCAAGAGGGTGATTCTGACTGATCGACACTTACAGCCAAGTCGCACGAGACATACTCTCAGCGACAGTCAAGGAACCCGGGAGTTTGTTCCATTCGCTTCTCTCGAGATCAGTCAAGCGTCCGGCGAGCCTGGCTACTACCTCTTGCGTCTCTTTGAAAATGGCCAATGCGCGGATACCTGGTACGAAATTCTTGACAACACATTTCATCAAGCGAAGTATGAGTTCGGAGTAAGACCGGAAGAATGGGCTGAGGCGAACGAACCATTCTGATCCTCGCAGCCGCGTTTGTCCCGGTGAGCGGCTTTCTGTTCCCTGATCCCTATTCCCTAGTCCCTGCTCTTCCACTGCCTCACCAGGTCGTCCGCGGCTGCTGGCCACTCGGGAAACTCAAACTGGAAGCCGGCGTCAAGTAACCGCCCAGGAATTGCGCGCCGGCTCTTGAGCACCAGCTCCGACTCGGTGCGCATGAAGAATGCGCCAATCTCGATCAGCGGCGCCGGCGCAGGAAAGCCGTTGGGAACGTCCCAGGCTTCGCGCAGCGCCCGCATGAACTCACGGTTAGGCATCGGATTGGGCGCGGCCATGTTCACCGGTCCGTCCATCTTTTCATGGGTGATGAGAAAATCCACCGCGCGCGCAAAGTCAGCTTCGTGAATCCATGAGACGAACTGGCGTCCGTTGCCCTGTGTGCCGCCAAGGCCCAGCCGGACCAAATTCGAGAAGACCTGGAAGGCGTTGCCCGGCGTGGGACTGAACGTGATGGCGCTGCGCAGGGCAATCTTGCGCGTGCGCGGTGTCTCTGTTTCGAAGAATGCCGCCTCCCATTCCTTCGCAATGTAAACAGAGAAATTCCATGTATCGGGCGCGCGCCGTCGCTTTCCGATCAACTCATTGCCGCCTATTTCGCCTGTTGCTTCATCCATTGGCTCGTCGATCGAATGCCGATAGATGGTCGCCGTCGACGCGTTGAACCACACGCGCGGCGGTTCCGAAAGCTTTGAAATTACCGAATTGAGCAACCGCGTCGGGCCGATGCGCGAATCGTACATGGCCCGCCGGTTGGTTGCGTTCATACGGCAATTCACGCTGCGCCCGGAGAGGTTGATGCAGACATCCGCGCCTTCAAGCGTCTCGGCCCACGGGCCAATGTGCTCACCGTCCCAGTGAACGGTTTGCCAGGACGCAGTGTATGGACCACGTGTCAGCACCGTCACATGATGGCCTTGAATCTGAAAGTAGCGCGCCAGCATCTGGCCCACCTGTCCGCTGCCGCCGGGGATCACGATCCGCAGTGGGCGCGAAGTCTCGGAGCGATGAATCAATGCATCAGGATTGACGGCATCGATTTCTGGGCCGCTGAATCCGGCAGGCATGTGGAGTTCGTCCATGCCCCTAGCCTACAGCGTCTACGACGGCGCTGCCTGTTTTCTACCGGTGAGGCGGAAAGTTGTAAGCGTTCAGAAACTGCCTGCGCCGATAAGCGCGAAATTCCCGCACCACCAGGATCACAATCAGGCCGACCAAAACAAGAGGGGCAAGGAGAATGAAGAATGGCATGGCCACGCGATCATGGCCTACGCTCACCGATTCAGGCGCAGTTATGAATCCGAACATCGATACCATGTCTCTGCCCACGGAGACGCTTTGGCCGAGACGGATTTCACCGAAGAAGCTAACCAGGTCGTTGCCGATCTGGCTGTCGTCATCGGCCGAAACTTCGCCGAAAAAGTTCACCACATCGTGGTCGGCTTTGCCTGCAATGTGAATGTTGCCGAAGAAGACCACCGTGTCTCCCTCCACCTCGCCGTCGTTCTCGACGCTGCAAAAGAAGCAAACCGCGTCATGGACCGTGGCGTCAGGATCAACGTGGATGTCGGAAAAGAAATGAACCGCATCCCGGTCCGCATAGGCTGGCGTTGCGGCAGCCGCAAGAGCGGCGCCAAGCAGGCAAATTGCAAGCGTCGGCTTCATCATGGGTCTCCCCGCATGAATGATACGCCGAGGCCTGGCAAAAAGTTCCGTCACAGATCGCAAGAGCCGGCTCGCCCGCGGATCTGGGCCGGAATCGGGATGCACCGGTCAGGCCGTCTTCAGGGGGCTAAGGGCTGCGGTCCATTCTTCGGGAGAATCGACGATGATATCGGGCTGGGCGATTAGCAAAGTCTCCGGCGAAAGGCCGAAGGTACAGCCAACTGACCACACTCCAGCGTTGCGCGCAGTCAGCACGTCAACTTGGCTATCGCCGATCATCACCGTCTCGTCGGGCCTGGCTCCGGCCTCTTCCATCAGCGCCAGCAGGCCGGTGGGATCGGGCTTCTTGGTGTTGAAGCTGTTGCCGCCGTAAATGCGGAGGAAATAAGGCGCGAGGCCGAGAGCTTCGCAGATGTCGCGTGCCGGGCGAACCGGCTTGTTGGTCAGGACGGCCATACTTCTGATGCTTCCGGCTGGAGGCTCATTGAGTTTGCGCAGAGCGGCAAGCGCCTCGAGTACACCGGCGTAGGCGTAGGTAAAGTCAAGCTTGTGAGCGCGATAGTAATCGAGAAAAAAATCGTAAGCTGTGGCGAGAAAATCCTCGTCAACTGGGCCGCCGCTGGCCTCGGCAAACCCCCGGCGCATCAGCATCAGCGCACCATCGCCGATAAAGCCCGCAATCGTTGTGTCCGCAAGCGGATCGCGGCCATAGTGGCTCAGGGTGGCGTTAACGCTGTTGCATAAGTCCTGTGCGGAATCGATCAGCGTGCCGTCGAGATCGAAGACGAGCAGCTTGATTCGTTCAATGGGAACGGGGCGAATTACGCGAACCATGATTCAAGTGTAATAGCAGCGATTTGACTGGAGGTGCAGCGATGATTGCCAGAATCGGAATGATTGGCTCCGGTATTAGAATGCTTCAGAAAGGGTATTTCATGTTTAAGAAGCAATCCATAATTTTGGCAACGATGCTCTGCCTGGCTTTTGCGCAGGCAGACCTGACGGCGCAAAATGCAGCCCAACAGCGAGCGGCGCAAAAAGCCATTCCTCCACCCGCTGCGAGGATGAGCGCCTATACACCCGCGGAGCGCATTCCCAATCTCGATGACCTGAAGGCTGAGCTCAAACAATATTACGCATGCACCTGCAAGTGCGGTTGTTATGCCAAAGATCTGGATCGCCAGGCGGATAGAGCCATTGCCTTTCTGCGTATGCGCGCCGCTCATCCCAAAGCGCAGGAAAAGCTGGCGCTGATATTGGACATCGATGAGACCACATTGTCCAATTATCAAGAAATGGTGAACGCCGATTTTGCCTACGACAAGGCCGTTTTCGATGCATGGGTTGAGGCTGCCAAGGCCCCCGCAATTCCGGGCACATTGCGACTTTTCAATGAAGCGCAACGTCTGGGTGTGAAGGTATTTTTCATTACCGGCAGGCCGGAGTCGCAGCGGACGGTAACGGAACTGAATCTTCACAACCAGGGCATTCAGGATTGGCAGCAGTTGATTTTGCGCCAGCCGGCGGAAGCGCATTCAACCGCGCAGGCTCTTAAATCCGCCGCGCGAGCAGCGATCCAGTCCCAGGGTTACAAGATTATTCTCAATGTTGGGGATCAGTGGAGCGATTTGAAGGGCGCGCCCGAGGCGGAGTTTTCCGTGAAGTATCCTGACCCGTTTTACTTTCTCAAGTAGGGGGAGGGAACTGAAGAAGTAAAAAGGCAGGCGAGGCCAATCCAGGAGCATTCAGGTCTCGCCTGAAGAAGATTGCAACTTGAAGCGCCGGCCAAGTTCAAGCGGTGGCGCGAATTAGTGAACGTGAATGTTGCCGGAGCCGGTTTCGACGCGCACGGTTGGGCCGCCGCCATTCAATTTGCCGGTAACGTGATGACGATCGTTTGATCCTTGCGTAAGCATCTCGTGATCGGTATGAATAGTGCCAGACCCGGTGTCGGCATCGAGAGTGAGAGGCGTCTCGTCGGCCCAGAAGTCAACGTTGCCCGAGCCGGTATGAAGACGCCAGGAACTGGTCGGTGTTCCGGTGACTGTGATGTTGCCAGAGCCGGTATCCGCGTGCAGACCACCGTGCAAATTCTTGAGTTCGATGTTGCCCGACCCGGTTTCGGCCTTTACGTCGCCCTGGCCCGTCTGATCTGCGAAGATGTCGCCTGAGCCTGTGCCCACGCTAAAGCCGCCATGCAGACCGGTCGCGCGAATATTCCCCGACCCTGTGCTTAATTTAGCGTTCTCGCCAACGCCTTCGTCCACAACATTGCCTGAACCGGAGGCCGCGTCGAGATACGCATCCGCGGGAACAGAAATCTCGTAGTCGATGCTGATGTGGCTCAAGTTTTCGTGTCGCGCGCCGATGCGGATGATGTTGCCGGTCTGCTCAATGGGCGGATTAGAAGCGATTTCACGAACCTTGTCATCGCTCGCGCCCCAATTCGACTTGACCTTGCCGTAGATGTGAACCTGGTTGCCCGAGCCCTGCGTGATGTGGATGTTGCCAGAGCCCGTCGCCGCCGAAAGCTCCACTCTTCCGTTGACTGAGAGATTGCGTTCAAAGGTAGCCTCTGTGGCCAAAGCGGGAACCGCCGCCAGCGCCAGGAAAGCCGTTGCTGCAAGAAGGTGCTTCATTGTGTGCCTTTCTTAGAAGCAGGTAACAGGGACTAGACAACAGGGAACGGAAAGCAAGTCCCAGTGCTATTTGATGCATTCAAGTTGCCAAAGCCAAGCCAGGACAAAGCCCCGTGAATTCAGCCCAAACAGGTTCGGGAGGCTCAAAGTCCCCGTGGCACGGCGTTCAAATCCGAACACCACTGTGCGCAGGCGGACACTCTGGTTTCTCCGTTCCCTGCCTTATTGTTGCAACACCACTTGGTCACCTTCCTTAAGGCCGTTCAGAATCTCGGTCTTCGAGCCGTCCGATAGCCCCACCGTCACCGGAACCTTGCGCTTGCCTTCCTTTTGCTTCTTGTCCGGGATCTCCACCGATGCGCCCTTCTGGCTGTCATACATCACGGCATTCTCCGGTACCCAGAGAACGTTCTTGTGCTCGTCCAGAATGATTTCCGCGTTGGCGGTCATGTTGGCCTTTAACTCGCCGCCGGGGTTGTTGATTGAGACCCGCACCTCGAACGTGGTTACGTTGTCCTTTTCCACGCCCATCGGGGCAATCTTCGTCACATGGCCCAGGAAGGTGCGGTCGCGGAAGCTTTCCACTTTGATGCGCGCTGGTTGGCCCAAATAGACGTGAGCGATATCGGCCTCATCCACTTTGCCCTGCACGTAGACCTCGTTAATATCGCCCTCGGTCATAACCAGCGTGGCCGTCGAGCCAAGCACCAGAATCGAACTCACCGCGTCGCCGATTTCCACGTCGCGCGAAAGGATTACGCCGTCCATTGGCGCCACGATTGTGGTGTAGCTCAGCTGCTCTTCAAGCTGCTTCAGGCTGGCCTCGCTCTGCTGCACCTGCGCGCGCGCCTGCTTCAGCTTGGCTGTGTCCACGCCAATCTGCGCCTTCGAGCTGTCGCGCCGGGTAAGCGCCGCGAGGTAGTCCCGGTTGGCATCGTCCAGCACCTGCCGGCTCACGATGCCTTCCTTTTGCATCTCCGTGTTGCGGTCCAGCGTGGCCTTGTACATGGGCAGGTCGGGCGCGGCCGCGTTCACCTTGTCCTGCTCGATATTGGCATCGAAGGTGCCCACGTTGGCTTCGGCTGAAGCCAGTTGCGCCCGCTGCGCTTCAACCTGCGCCTCGATCTCCTGCTGGTCGAGCTGGGCCAGCGGCTGGCCCTTGTGGACAACATTGTTGATGTCCACGTAGAGCTTTTCCACGATCCCTGAGGCCTTGCTCTTCACTTCGACCTTGAGTAATTGGCTGGATCTTTCCGGTAGCGACAACCGAGCGCGCAACGTCGCCGCGTGTCGACCTTGGCCAGCTTGTTCGGATCGATGGTGGCGCCCTTGGCCAGGTGCACTAACCCCAACCCGGCCAAAATCAACACCAGGAGACCGGCCGAAATCAGCCAAATCCAGAATTTCTTGCTTCTTCGCGACGCAGCCACCAAAACCCTCCTATGACAAAAAGAAAGACACGGTCATCCCAAGCGTAAATCGATTGAATATGCGGACCTGAATTATGAGACGGCCTTGAACCTTTGCCGTCACCCGATTGAGCTTCATACGCAGCGCGTAATGGATTGGTTCCCGGCTTTCGGGGCTTAGATAGTCGAAAACCATAAAGCGCTGGATTTAAGCCGGCGGTCAGAAGCTAGAGACCGCTTTGCCAAAGTGCTATCCTCACAGCGAGATGCACGGTCTTTCCCTGCTGCAATTTGTCGCCGTGGCCATGCTCATCCTGGCCAACGCCTTCTTTGTGGCTGCCGAGTTCGCGCTGGTTTCCATCCGCGACACCCGCATCGAGCAGATGCTTGCCGCCGGCGTGCCCGGGGCACGCGCCGTCCGCCGGTTGCAGCAGGATCTGGATGACTTTTTGCCCGCCGTTCAACTTGGCGTGACTCTCTGCTCCCTGGCTCTTGGCTGGATCGGCGAGCCGCTGGCCGCCGCCGTGCATTTTCGGCTGGCTTGAGCCTGCTTGCCGCTGACCCAGCCGCACGCGCTGTTCTACGCCCACCTGGCTGCCGTGACGCTCGGTTTTGCCATCATCACCTACTTCCATGTGGTGGTTGGGCGAACTGGTGCCCAAGTCGCTGGCCCTGCGCCGGGCTGAGGCGCTGGCGGTCGCGGTGGCTCCGCCCATGCTGCTTTTCATGGCCGTTGCGCGGCCGGCAGTTCGCTTTCTCAAGGGCTCGGCAGCCGTGATTCTGCGCGGCTTTGACATTCAGATGACGGAGCGTGCCGCCGGTTCATTCTCCTGAGGAATTGAAGCTCATCGCCACCGCTGCTCAGCGCATGGGCCTGCTGCCAAAATTTCAGGAGACACTCATCCATCGCACTCTTGAGCTGGACGACGTCTCCATTCGCGAGATCATGACGCCGCGGCAGAAGATTTTTTCGCTGCCGTCGAACATGCTGCTTGAAGAAGCCAGCGCCAAGGTCATCGAACACATGCACTCCCGCGTGCCCGTCTACGACGAGACCCGCGGCCCGGAGCACATTGTCGGCGTGGTCTATTCCAAAGATCTGGCCCGCCTCATGTACTTTCGTCCGCAACACGACCGGCGCGCAACGCCGTTCGTCGAGCTGCGGCTCGGCCAGGTCATGCGCGATGTGCTTGTGGTTCCAGAAACCAAGTCGGTCCTCGACCTGATCCGCGACTTCCAACAGCGCCGCCGTCACATGGCCATCGTGGTCGACGAATACGGTTCCACCGTCGGCCTGGTCACTGCCGAGGACGCGATCGAACAGCTGACCGGGGAATTGGAAGATGAGTTCGACTCGCCCGCGGTTCCGGTGCTGACCACGGCCAGCGGCGCGCTGCTGATGGACGGCGGCGTGAATCTGCGCGACCTGGAAACGCAGATGCAATGGAGCCTGCCGCGCGATGGCGGCATGGAGACTCTCGCCGGCTTTCTGCTCATGCGCCTCGGCCACATTCCGCAACCGGGCGAATCCGTGACCTACGAAGGCCGCCGCCTGACGGTCGTCGAAATGGAAGGCCGCCGTATCGCCAGGGTTCGCGTCGAGTCCGTTAAAGGCCAGGATTCGACCGTGGACTGAGGTGCGAGATGTCGTAGGCCGAGGCGACCCTGACCCTCGCACAACCTCGGCAGGCGAATTTTCAGGAAGGACGCGGCGGCCAAATTCCGCAAATCCTCAGCAAACTTCACGGGTGCTTTATCGGAAATGATGTATGCTGTTCGGACAGCCGGCAGACCCGCCGGTGCTGCATCGACTCGAAAACTCCACATTTTCCAAGGGAATGCTGAAATTTGTGCTTTCGGCATTATGAGAACCCTACAGATCGACTTGATCGCGGGCTCGGGCTCCGCGATATGGGCAATTTGCTCTCACAAGCAACCGCGCAAAATCATTTCGCTGAAATTGGAGGAGACAAATGGGAGACAAGGACAAAAACAAGAAAAAAACCAACGGCGTCGATCTAGAAGCCAAAGCCAAATCCAACGGCAGCGGGGTCGTGGCCGCGCATGTAAATGGCAAGGACCATGCGCCGAAGCCGGTTCACCCAGGCGAAGTCATCACGCAGCGCATCGGCAAAGACTGCGATTACGAGAAGGAACTCAGCCGCCTGCAGATCGAGCTGGTCAAGCTGCATGAGTGGATTCGCCACGAGCACCTGAAGGTTGTGGTGCTGTTTGAAGGCCGCGACGCGGCCGGCAAAGGCGGCGCCATCAAGCGCATCACCGAGTCGCTCAATCCCCGCATCTGCAAGGTCGTCGCGCTGGGCACGCCCACTGAGCGGGAAAAGACCCAATGGTATTTTCAGCGCTACGTTCCGCATTTGCCGGCGGCCGGCGAGATGGTGCTCTTCGACCGCAGTTGGTACAACCGCGCCGGCGTGGAGCGCGTGATGGGTTTTTGCACCGATGCCCAGTATCAGGAGTTCATGCTGACCTGCCCGGAGTTTGAGCGCATGCTGGTGCGCTCCGGCATCATCCTCATCAAGTACTGGTTCTCCGTGAGCGACGCGGAGCAGGAGCGCCGCTTTCAGGACCGCATGACCAACCCCACCAAGCGCTGGAAGATCAGCCCCATGGACCTCGAATCGCGCAAGCATTGGGCCGATTACTCCCGCGCCAAGGACGACATGTTCAACGCCACCGACCACAAGCAGGCGCCCTGGTTCGTGGTCAATGCCGAGGACAAGAAGGCCGCGCGCCTCAACGTGATTCGCCATCTTCTTTCGAAGATTCCGTACAAGGATCTGACTCCGGAACCGATCGAACTGCCCCCGATCGTGAAGGCGAGAGTACGTGCGCCCGCCTTACCAGGAGCAGCACTTTATTCCCGTGATTTATCGCTAGGGACGATTCATGATTAATGCAAAGAGGGTGCTCCATCCATCGCGCTCTCCGCGGTGGGTGGGATGGGCGGAATCTCCACATCCTTGAAAACATAAAATGCTTGTTCGCCCCTCGCCGTGCACAACACCAGCCTGTTCATCAGCAGGCCGCGCTTCCACCCAGCCTGCTCGATGTCGGCAAACTTGATTCGATGAACCCGTTGCCGCAGCCCCCGCCTGGCCACAAAGGCCAGATGGTCCGTTCCAATCACGAGGTAGCCAATTGAATTCCCCAGTCCTCGGATGTTGTCCGTCGCTGCTGCGCGAATGCCGGCAGCCGGGGCTTCAAGGTGGAGTACCCGCTGAACCTTTGCTGCATCCCCCGCCGTGATTGGGGCGGCACAATCCGCGACAACCTTGATTGCACTAGCGGCGTCCGGCTCCAAGCCCGCAATAAGCTCGGGGTTATGCGCGTCTGCGCGCCTGTGCTCGCCCACGCCGAGCCAGATGATGAAAGCGACAAACTGCAGACGGACAGCGCGGAAGACCTTCGGGGCAAGCCAGAAGAAGACAACCAGAAATGCCAGCACCAGCCCCAGCACAATCTGCGGATGACGCAGCGAAAGCCAGACTCCAAAGGGAACCAGAGCATCCTCGGCAAGGCTGATCGCAACATTCGAAAACGGCTCTGGACTGTGATTGACCAGCAGCCGTGTCGCAGCCTTGGAACTGTGGCTGGCAAACGCCACACCGCCGCAAAGAATGATCAACGTTACTTTCAAAACGGGATCGAAGCTGCCCAAAACAGCCGCCGATACCACCACGGCGCCGATGGGCCGGATGAAGGCATGGAAGGAGTCCCAGATGCTGTCAACCCACGCAACTTTGTCGGCGAAAAACTCGAGAGCGCAGGCCACGCCGGCCGCGATCAGCACCATGGGTTCGGCAAGAATGCGAAGCTGCGCGGCCTCTGGCGCTGGGTGGAACCATCCAAAGCGTATGGCAAGGCCAAGGGTGAGTATCGTGGCATACAACCTTACGCCAGCCAGGAACCCCAGCCCCATGGTTGAACCGATCAACTCAATCGTGTCCACTAATTTCGCCTCGCATCGCAGGATAGCGGGTAGTATACGCGTTCGATATCAGGTGCCGACTTTGCTGAAAACTGACGACCGATTCCTTACCACTGATTTATCGTTGATTTCAAGCCATGAAGCAGATTCTCACTCGCCTCGTTCTCACCATCCCGGTCGTCTGGCTGGTGGTTTCGCTGGTATTTCTGCTCATCCACCTGGTTCCAGGCGACCCGATCCAGCAGATGCTGGGCGAGGGCGCAACGCCAGCCGACATCGCCGCGCTGCGCCACCAATACGGCCTGGACCTGCCGCTTCGCGCGCAGTATCTCCACTACTGGGCGGCGTGCTGCACGGCGACCTGGGCGGCTCCATCCGCCTGCATCGACTCGTCGCCCATCTGATCGCCACGCGCTATCCCTACACGCTGGCCCTCACTCTCGCCGCGTTGGTACTGGGCCTCGCACTGTCGCTGCCCGCCGGCATTCTGGCCGCCGTGCGCCGCGGCCGCTGGCTCGATCAACTGCTCTCGGTCGTGTCAGCCTCTTCGGCCTCTCCGTTCCTGGCCTGGCGCTTGGCCCGGTGCTGATTCTGGTTTTCTCCATCGGCCTCGGCTGGCTGCCGGTCTCCGGCGCAAACTCAGGCGGCGGGCACTCGCATCGACTGGCACTATCTGGTGCTGCCATCCATCGCCATGGGCGCTTCGCTGGCCGCCATCCTCACCCGCATGGTGCGCACTGCCATGCTTGAAGAGCTGGGCCAGGACTACATCCGCACCGCCCGCGCCAAAGGCCTGAGCGAAACCGCCGTCGTCTGCCGCCACGCGCTGCCCAACGCGCTGGTTCCTATCGTCACCGTGGTCGGCCTGCAATTCGGCGCGCTGCTGGCCGGCGCCATCGTCACTGAGACCATCTTCAGTTGGCCAGGCCTTGGCCGCCTGACGGTCAGCGCCATCTCCAACCGCGACTACGCGCTGGTGCAGGGATGCCTGCTGTCCATCGGATTGACCTATGTTCTGGTCAACCTGCTGACGGACGTGGTTTACCGCTGGGTCAATCCGCGCATGCGCGGCTAAAGCGAGCCGACCGCCGGCTCTTGCCCGCAGCTACCACGCCGTCAGCTTTGAGCCTCACCAACTCCACGTATACCCAATCCCGGTCGTGGTGTACCACGGAACTGTAGGAATCTTGTTGTAGCTTTCCTGGATCCAGAGGGAGTTGTGATCGTTAAAGTGAATTACCGCTCCTAGTGCCTCGCCGTCGTAAAACCGGTTTTCCACATGAGCGTATCCAGTGAAGCTGCTCAGTCCCGCCTGGACCCAGGTGTATCCGGTAACGACTTTAGTCTTGGGCAGGCCGAAGTTCTTCATCACGCCCAATGCCTCAGTATGCGAGCCGAAGTCAGTGTGGAAGAAACCATGCGTGCCGGCGTTTTCATAGGTATATGCGACCGTCAACTCATCGCCAATAGGGTCTTTCTTTAAGAATCCGAAGGTGTGTCCGATGCCTATGTTGAGGTTTGCTCTTGGAACCAACCCTGGCCGGTCAAAGTCCGAACCCGGCATCAGAAACAGGTCGGTCGAGGTGCCCATGGACATGGTGGCCGCGGCCGGTTGGGAATCCGCACTCGTAGTCTGTGCGGATATCGTGCCCTCGAGTAGCAAGACGAGGGCGCACGTAAAGAGACCTCTGTGGAGGATTGTTCTCGGGATCATTTTTCGGTGCCTCAGGGAGTCTTGGTAAATTTTGCAACTTCACCGGAATGGTGTTGCAATACGCATGATTAAAACGCTCAATATGTAAAAGAGGCCTAAAGAGGACGGCGGCGATACCGCCATGCGGAACGATTCGAGGCTCGTGAACTATCTGTTGGCGCAGGATTGTCCACTGTCAATTGGGTTCAATTATGTGCTCGGAAGCCTGCCGGCGGATGTGGGCTACCGCCGGGCGAAGCCAGGCACGCGTGGCTGATCAGACTGGACCTATCAGAGTTTGTGGTTCGATAAGCGTGAACTGAAGACGAATCGCGGTACCTGGTGACGCGCTATTTCGGCATTGCAAATACAGCGGGGTCGATCGTCTTGTTTACTTCCACTTTCTTTACCGCAATGGCCAGCTCGAATTGTCCGCCAAAATCCACATCGATGGCATAAGGAATCGTGTAGCCAACGTCCGTTTTCCGATAATCGGAATACTTGGTGGTGATCTGCACATCCTGGTCCTGCATCTTGCCTTTCGCGGTCACGGATGTAATTAAATATGAAGTCGAATCGATGAGAAAAACGGTTTCGACATTCTCCTTTGAAGTTAACTTGATCTTGTAGCCGGTTCCATCTTTCCCAAGTAACTCGACTTTGCTGCCCTTGGCGGCATAGTCGTAAAGTGCGCCGCCAATGTTGATTTGAGCTTTACCCGAGTTGTAGACATCGTCCGGCATGGGCGTGGCACTGGTCGCGCCTGCCATGGGGTTAATGGTCCAGCCCCCCTTGTCGGTATAGCACTGAACGATCTTCGTGCCGTTGAGGTCTATCTCACTCTTGTAGCCGACACCATCGACGATCGTCGTGGTGCTTGGATTCTCGCTGCCCATCATGGTGAGGGAGTTCTCTAAATACAACGATTTCACTTTGCTGATCGCGTCTTTGCCGCCGATGGCTGCCAAATGCTTGCCGACAATATCGTCCGCAGTCTGCGCGCCTAATGAGACAGCGCTGACGAATGCTGAAACAGCCAATATGCAGTGGATGATGTTCTTCATTTTGCTTGGTTCACCTTTCGCGTGTTCAAAAACACGGTCCCTCGTGCGGCACCAGTTTAACTCAGCCACCCCGCCCGATCGGAGATGCGATGGCCGTTCATTTTTCGGTCCACCAGGAGACTGGTTGCTGCCTTGGCTCGTGGCATGATCTCGAACTTTCGACGAGAAGGGGTTTCTCTTTTTATGGGAAGGGGTATTCGAATCTAGTAATTATGGGCGTCAGCAGACGCAGAAGGCCAGGACAGTTGTGCATCTGCCTGACCGTGTGCTTGCCAAGGCCGCCGGTTCAGATTGATCCCGCGGCCCTGGTCGATGCGAGAGGGCGAATTACGGAATGCGAACCACGGTGCGAATCTGAAAGTTCGAGGTATTCGCGAGAACGTAGTTTCCATCGACCATGCGCCATTCGTATCCGCGTGGCGGGGCGCTGAGATGATATTGGTGGTAGTCGACTTTATCGCCTCGATCCCAGTCATCGTGTTTGATTGGCGCGCCTTTCTTCCATTCCTTATGCTCAACGTACGTATGGTTGTCTCGATGGTCCTGGGCAAGTGCGACGCCGCCCACCAGGCTTGTGGAAAGGATCGCGAGTACTAAAACGCTGTGCAGCTTTGTCATGAGAATCTCCTCACCACTAGGATGCTCGCAGGCCGAATCCCGTTGTTCGCGTTTCGCCGTATTCCTGCTTATCTGTACAGAATGCATTGATGTGCCCGCGATGAAGTGGTTTAGCTGGGCCACAGATGGGGTGAGACTGTTCCACAATCCGTAGCCAGTGCTACAATCGCTGCGCTCGCAACTTCACCCAGGATGACAATATGAAACGCTTCAAATGGATTCTCTTACTCGTAGTAGTGGCCCCGACTCTGTGGTCGGCCGATACCAAAAAATTGACTGTAGCTCAATTGCAGGATTTGCTTACGGGCCTGCAGCACTCTCAGAAAGCGGACGACCAGGTTGCCAACGAGCTGAAACAGATAGAGCTGACTGAAGAACTGACTCCCGCCGCCATGAGCAGCATGGTCAATCTCATCAATGGACCGCTTTCCACCGAGCAGATGTACGTGCTTGAGGCGCGCAGCGCCATGCTCCCCCCGCCTGATACCGACCTGCCTAAAGCCGATCCTCCCGACGCCGCGGCTCAGCAGGCCCTGCTTGCCAAAGCTCAGGACTATGCCAACAAGACCTACCCGCAATTGCCTCGACTCACCGCCACCCGACTTACCGCCCGCTTTCAGAACGGAGTCGAGACCATCCAGTCTTATACCGGCACTAACGTCAAAACCCAAAACGAAACCGACCCTATCTTTCAGCAGCAGATCAACCGGTATGTGCGTCTCATGAACACCCACACTGACACGGTTGAGATCGACAACGGTATAGAAAAACCGGAAGGCAAGGACACCATTGCCTGGGGACGCAACGGCCTCGTCAACTCCATGCTTCCATTGCTTCCGCTCGGTCTTGTGACCAGCGAAGCTGTTTCCAACGGCAGTCCCAAATTCCTCCGCTGGGAAACCATCAACGGCCACCGAACTGCTGTCTTCGCCTTCGCAGTCGATAAGAAAAAATCCCACTACGCCATCAACTATTGTTGCTTCCCCGACACTTCCAGCGTCGGCAACGTGCTCTACGGCGGCCATGGGAATGGTGGTGGAGGTGGAGGCACCCCTGCCCCCGGCGGCAGCCTCAGCGCCAACCCCCTGTCGTCTCCGGGTGGCAGAGGCAGCCTCTCCAACGTGTCCAACTGGAGTCCCTTCAACTCGAAGTCCGGCTACCACGGCGAGCTCTTCGTCGATCCTGACACTGGCATCATCCTCCGCACCATCGTCGAGGCCGAGTTCAAGCCTTCGGACTTTGTCCACTTCGAGAACGTCCGCGTCGACTACGCTCCAATGCCAATTGGCGGCAACAACCTCTATGTCCCGGTGCGTACCTTCACGGTCGCTGAGACCGTACCGAACGGCGACTCCTACGCGGCCCAATACGCCGTTCGCCTTCAGTTGACCACCCAGGATTACAAGGATATTCAGGCGGCCGGGAAATAGCCTTGCAGCAAACCATCCTCGCGGCGGATCTACCTTCCGCCGCGACAAACACGACCGCGAGCTAACCTAGAAATCCCTGCAAGGCGAGCAAACCGCCCAGCCTCAGCGGTTCGCACCGCGAGTGATGTACCTTGCTTGACGCCTGGAAATGCGCGACTCCTGGCCCGCTTCGGGTCTTGCGAAATTTGGGAGTATCACCGGATCTGTACGAACGCGCCGCTAAGGTCTATCCCCGAACGAAGTGGCCGGTTCCCGGTAGTATGGCAAGGTTCCGGATTCGTGTTTGTGCAGTTGCAGCATGAAGATAATTCATTGCTGCTCCGCATCCTCAACGGTGGCGGCAAGGGGAATGATCGTGTCCAATTTGGTTATCTTGAACAGTTGAAGGACTCGCGGGCTTACGCCGGCGGCAATCATTCGTACGCCTTTGTCACGGCATCGGACATACTGGCTTACAAGCATTCCCATGCCCGTGGAATCCATATAAGTAACTCCGGCGAGGTCGAAAATGTTCCTGGTTATCGGCGGGGCGTCGTTCTGTGTCAATTCGCACTCGAACAGATTGCGCACGGCCTCCGGTGTCAACGTTCCATACACGTCGCGTGCCGTGAAAGAACCTCGAAAACGGAAGATCACCGTTCCTGGGGTCTTACCCTCCAGGCGCTCAATGTTGAAGTCTGAACCTTCATTCATCTGAGCTGGGGTTGTCGGCATCGTATTTCACCATTGAATTTTCGCTGCTGCGGACGAAATCGTATTCGAACTCACGTATCTGAATTCCCGTCGAACCGGAAGTAACCTTAGGTTACCGGTAGCAGCGCAATAGGTCCATCAAATTCCCCTTGAGCTGCATTGTCACTCCACCAGCATTTTGCTCCCCCCGTTCCAGCCATGTGCAATTCGAGTCTTTTGCGGTCGATCAAGAGCTATGAGAAAATTCGCAGCCGATTATGCCGTAGTGAGAGGCACAATCCCGGCCTCTAGCTCGCCTTCCTGGCTAATTGTCAGCAGGCCAACTGTGATCGGCAAGTTGAATCGTCTTGGCCCGCATGAGCCGGGATTGAAGTAGAGGACGCCCTTATGCTTGAAGAATTTAGGCACATGCGTATGGCCGGAAAGCACGGCGGCGAACCTGCCGGCGGCTGGGTCAAGATGCAGCGTGTTCAGGTCGTGCAGCATATAGATGTAACGGCCCTCGGCCAACACGACCTCTGTCTCCGGCAATTTGCCGCACGGGCCTTCGCGATCTATATTTCCGCGGATTGCCGTGACCGGTGCGATCTTTTCCAGTTCTTTCAAAATAGAAATCTTGCCTGCGTCGCCCAGATGAAGAATGCGGTCGACTCCGTCCAGCGCCGGGCGCGACCTCCGGGCGCAGCAGGCCGTGGGTGTCGCTAGATGACGCCGATTCTCATTTACAGTCCCAGTTCCAGGCGGGTGCGGGGGTCGAGCTGGTCGCGGAGCGCATCGCCAATGAAATTGAAGCCCAGCACAGCGCCGGCGACGGCCGCGGCAGGAAAGAGCACAAGATGCGGCGAATCGAAGAGGTGTGAGCGGGCGTCGTTGAGCATCGAGCCCCAACTCGGCGCGGGTGCTGGAATGCCCAGCCCGAGGAAACGAGAGCGTGGCCTCGGCCAGGATCACTCCAGCCATGCCGATAGTGGCTTGCACCAGGATCGGCTGGGCGATATTGGGCAAGAGATGGCGGAAAAATATGCGCAGGCCGCCAGCGCCTAGAGCGCGGGCTGCATCGACATATTCGCGATCGCGCACGGCCATCACCTGTGCGCGCACCAGCCGCGCATAACCGGCCCAACCGCCAATAGCAAGGGCCAGAACCAGATTGTAGAAGCCGGCGCCCAGGAAGGCGGCGAAGGCAATGGCCAGCAGAATGCCGGGTAGCGCGAGAAATGTATTCATGGCAAAGGTGGTTGAGAGACCGTATCGACCCATCCCCCGAGGTAACCCGCAAGTCCTCCAACCGCCAGCCCGAGGGCCAGCGACACCGAGACCACGGTAACGGAGACGGCAAGCGAAAGCCGCGCTCCCCACAGCAGCCGCGACAGCGTATCGCGACCCAGCTCGTCGGTTCCGGCCCAGTGCGAGGCAGACGGCCCTTCGAGCCGGTGGAGCAGATCGATGGCGGCCGGATTTTCCGGCGCGATCCAGGGAGAGCCGAGTCCAGCCAGGATGAAGCAGGCGAGCAGAAACACTCCCAAAACGGCAAGAGGCTGGCGACGAATGCGGGTTCGGGAATTAAGTACCACTTTGGTAATTTTAAAAGCCCTCAGCAAAGCAAGCATACCGCGACTGCGGCACTAGAATTGGTTTATTCAGTCATGAGCCCAATTATGAGTATGCTGAAAAAAAGCCTCCTTGTGTGTCTGGCGCTGGCTCCAATCGTGAGCATGGCGCAAGAGTCGTTGGGCGACATCAGGGACGCGCAAATTCAGCCGGAAGCCCGGCAAATTGTGATGTTGGCGAATCTGGCTCGCGCCGAGGCTGGGGTCGGGCCACTACGATGGGACCCGGCGCTTGGGGCCGCAGCGCGCCAGCACTGCCTGCAGATGGCTGCAGAAGGCCCGATTGCTCATCGCTACAGCGGTGAAGCCGATGTGGAGGGGCGCGCAGGACAGGCGGGCGCGCACTTCAGTCTAATCGAAGAGAATGTCGCAGTTGGGTTATCGGCGGAATCGATTCATGCCGCTTGGATGCACTCGCCCGATCATCGCGCCAACCTGCTGAGTCCAGATGTCGACCGTGTCGGCGTGGCCGTCGTCGCTAGCCGTGGTGCGCTCTACGCCGTGGCCGACTACGAGCGATCCGTTCCGGAGTTAACGCCCGCTCAGGTTGAGGCTTCCATCGCGCAGTTGCTGCTGAAAAAGGGTGTGGGTCTGTCCGATGATTCGAAGGATGCTCGTGCCTCTTGTGTGCAGGAAAAGCTGGCCGGCGCCGGCAGAAAACCGGGCTTTCTCATGCTCTGGCAGGGATCGGAGCTTGATCGCCTGCCCGGCGCGCTGGAGGATCGTATTTCATCAGGACGATATCATCGTGCCGCCGTCGGAAGTTGCTCGCCACAACTGGCGGAGAACTCGTTTACGGCTTATCGAGTGGCAGTGCTGCTGTATTGACTCAGCGCCGCGCCGCAGTTGAGATGCCCGATTGTGGTCGGCGCTTCGGACCAGATCGGGTCGTCTCAACGGGCGATCAGCCGAAATCGCGATGCTCCTTCCAAAGCTCATCCCAGGGCTTGCGCGGCGGCCCGCAGACGAAGATATCCGGGTGGTCGCGGCTCTCTTCGTTTCTGATTCCCTCCGTATTGCCGTTGTGCCGGCGAGCCGGCAGCCGGTAAAAATTGATTCGGCTTCTTGCTGTGAAATTCCGAGCGCGATGATCGTGGTGGGCGGCGGCGTTGGATATCCGCGCAGCCATTCCGAATTAGTGGTGCCAGTAGGGCGCGGCAGATGATAGGTCGGACCCAAGAATCTCGATCGCGCCATACTCGCCGTAGTTGCCTACCGTGATGCCCAGATGTGTCTGCTGTTCCGGGGGCAGGGAATCGCGAATGCCGGCGACGGTTTTGACCAGCTCGTCCCAGCCGAATTCCTCGCGCAGGTCGCCGTTCGTGCTTAAGTGCAAAATCCCGCAGCGGCCCGCTCGACTGGAACGGAATCACAACCGGCGAAGATGTAAGCTCCGCAAACCGCCAGCCCGGGAAAAAGGAGCGACGGCGATCCAGCGGCCAGCGCGCCCCGACCTTAGGAACAGTTTGCGCATCCAGCGCTCGCCTGCGGCTGCGCCCATGGCCAGCAGCATCGGATACGCAGCGGCCAGATAATACCCGCGGCCTTTGCCGAAAAAGAACATCGCCACTGGAACGACATACATCCAGGCCAGCATGCGGTAGCGGCTGTTGCGGAAGAAAGACGATCAGGCCGGCGATGCCAGCGGCGCCGCGAAAGGTTGATGCAGATCAGTGCCCTGGTCGGCGAGGAAATCCATTGGCGCGGCCTTCGACCCACATCGCGTGCGTGGATGTGCTGCAGAAAATCGGTAGGAGATGAATTCGTGACGCACCTGCCAGAGGAAGTTGGGCAGAAAGATGAGAGCGCCAGCGCGATGCCGGCCCAGAACCAGCCGCTCCGAGAGATAGCGGCGCGCGCGCGCAGAGAGCGACGCCGGCAAGGATTCCGGCAATGTAGAACACAATCGAGTATTTGGTGAGCAGTCCCAGCCCACCGCCGCACCAATAGCCAGCCACCAGCGCGGATTTTCTGTTTTGAGCAGGCGGATGGTGAAGTACGCGATCAGCACCCACCACAGATAATCGAATGTGGTGTATTGAAATTCGGTGCCTTCAAAGAGCGGCAGCGGCGACAGCGCAACAGCGAGAGCCGCCGTGAACTGCGCAAGGCGGCCGCCGCCGAGTTCCTTCGCCATCAGGCCAGTGACCACGATGGCCGTGCCTGTGCAAGGACTGAGAAGAGCCGCAAGCCACGAGTCGAGAGACCGAAGAGGCCAAGACGATGTCCGCTCGAGGAACGGCGTCATCGGCGGGTAGGAAACGAAGCCCCAGTCCAGATGGCGCGC